>CAYZGG010000022.1:0-49298 GCA_964477955.1 uncultured Opitutaceae bacterium | reverse complement strand
GACTTTGACTCGCCTAGTCCTGGTTCGAATCCAGGTCGGGCAGCCATTCGGAAAAATTTAAGTATGCGGAGCCATTGGCGCTGATCATCAGCGACATGCGGACGGGAGAATTTAAGTAACGGCATGTCCAGATGCGCAATTGGACCTGACCGTTACGTAAAATAAATCCACGAGTCGCAAGTCCTTGTTTGGTCAATGCAGCAAGTCGCACGCCTGGAAAGCGGATCAACCGCTGTCGTACGAATCTGATCGTCCACGAGGTGCTCAAGCGCGCCGGCATCACGCAGGGTCTCTGGCAATTGCTGGGCACCCAGCCAACATCTGACGATAACCGTCAAGGGGCGTGGCGATGAATTTTCATCATGCACCGGGGGAGGAGACCCCACTCACGATTTTTGATAGGCGCGCAACGAATCCACGCGGACATGTTTCACCGGACCATGTCGGCAAGTCCGATCATCGGGAACCGCGTGGAGGAGGCTTTCTTTCCAAACCCTGCGATCGATAAGGAATTCCAGAACCAGTGGCCTCGGCAATCTCGGTTTTTTCGGTCGTCTTCTTGGATTGCCGGTAGGCTCGGGGCGCCATGCCGGTCCAACGCTTGAAGGCCCGAAAAAAGCCGCTGCCATCGAGAAAACCGCAGGCAAAGGCGATTTCCTCGATGGATACACCCGGCGCCTCCATCAATTTCATCCCCCGCTCGTAGCGCGCCTTGTCGAGCAATTCCAAATAAGACGTGCGCTCCGCGAGCAGCCGGCGGTGAAGGGTGCGGACGCTCATGTGGGTCGCCTCGGCGGCCGCTTGGGCGGAGATCAGGCCGCGGTCGAGGAGGCCGGGAAGCGTGTTCCAGAGGGTGGCGGTGGTCGCGCCATTTTCGCCGACGAGTTTCCGGTAGGTGCTCTCGACTTCCCGGGCCAGCAATGACTGGAGAGATGAATG
This sequence comes from uncultured Opitutaceae bacterium, assembly GCA_964477955.1. GTDB lineage: Bacteria > Verrucomicrobiota > Verrucomicrobiia > Opitutales > Opitutaceae > Didemnitutus. The sequence goes on along the minus strand of CAYZGG010000022.1, from coordinate 48,359 downwards.
CTGGTGGCGCATGCGCAGGTCCAGATGCTTGCGCGGAAAGATCAGCCGTGCGGCCTTGGCTCCGAAACGACATTTGACGCCAAAATATTTCCGGTAGCTTGGGCTGTAAGCGGGTTCAGGGTAGTCGAGTTCGACCCGGTCGATCGAAAAATCGCCGAGCGCTTCGCTTTTCGCCACGGCCAGCACGGCGGCAAAGGTCCGTTCGACCACCCGGGGCCACACGACCGGATCGGGTTCCTCCGTTCCGAGGACGACGCAGGCTTCTCCCCGCAGCTCCTTGATTTCAATCTGCAGTCCACCCGAGAGCAGGATGATGTAGCGGCAATACGTCTGCAGGGCCGCGCCCATGGTTTCGGAATGGGCGATGAGGTGCCCCAAAATTCCGTGGGAACTGCTGGAATAATTTGCGCCGACCGCGAGGGCCAGGGCCGGGTTCGCCGTCATCTCGAGGGCAATCTTCCAGCACTTTTTGATCGCTTCGATCGGTATCCGCCGGTCCGGGTCCGTCTGCGCGTCGGGGTCGATGCCGGACCGACGGTAGAACGCGTCGAGGGATTGCCCACTGTGCTCCAAGTACCTGGTCGGATCGGACAGAGCCCCGACGTGGACGCTGTTGCGATAGTCGAGCTTCACGGGCGCAGCGAACCTTTGCATGGCAGTATTGGCAATGTTTTTGGCGCGAGCCGCCACTGCGGGGTCGGCGTCGACCTGCTAACCTTGGCGCACATTGAAAACATCCAATTCGCCATGAACTCAGCTCCCTCAATCCACCGTCAGAAAAAAATCTCCCTGCCCAAGGCCGTGTTCTTGTCCCTGGCCTTGGGCCTTCTCGCCAGCGGCTGTGCCACCTCGGTCCAGACGCGAACCGGTTTCCTGCCCAACTATGGCAACCTCCAACCGGTTCAGGCTTTTCCCGGATTGTATGCGGAAAAAGACGCGGCTCACGACTCGCATCGATCCATCCACGTGGCGCCGGTCTCCTGGCAGGTGTCCGCCGAAAGTCCCGGCACGCTCGATGAGCGTGAGCGAACCGGGTTGTGCGTCTTCGCGCAAAGCGAGTTGGAGCGAGCCTTCACGGCCGTGCAGCCGGCACCCGCGGTCGGGCAGCAGCTCTTGGAACTTCGCTCGGCCATCACTCGCGTGGAAACATCCAATCCCGCGCTCAATGTGGTCACCACCCTCGCTTTGTTCATGCCGCTCAACAACGGCGGGATATGCCTGGAGTGGAAGCTGGTCGATCCGGTTTCTGAAAAAATCGTCGCGCAGGGGGTGGCGGTCCAGACGGGCAAACCCTGGCAGGTCAAGGCCTCCTTCGAAACCCTGGGCCACGCCAAGGCCGGCCTCACCAAGATATCGGCGGAGCTGGCCTCGTATCTCGCCGTCAGCCCGGACCGCTGAGTCGCCAACAACCAAACCCAACCCACCATGATCATCACCACCATCGTTCTCACGGCCCTCGTGATTTTGGTCGGATACGACACCTCGAGCCACGCGGATTGAACTTCCGCGCGGACGAAGGATCAACCCGGCAACCCAGCCTCGCCGTGGATCGCAGAAACTTCATCAAGATCATCGCCGCGGGCGGCATTGTGTCCCTGCTCCAGGGCTGCGACGAGATGCCCGCCTCGGCGATCGCGCCGTGGAACGGGCCGTCCCACGATCTCACCGACATCCGGCTACGGGCGCTTTCCTGGGCCATCCTGGCCCCCAATCCGCACAATCTGCAATCGTGGATGGCCGACGTTCGGGAGAAGGACACCGTGCGGCTTTTGGTCGACCAAACCCGGTTGCTGAAAGAAACGGACCCGGAAAATCGCCAGATCCTGATCGGCTGCGGCGCGTTCCTCGAATTGTTCGGGGCGGCGTGCACCGCCTATGGGCACCGCGCCGACGTGCACCTTTTTCCCGAAGGCTCCTATTCGCCGCACTCGGTGGATCACCGTCCTTTCGCCGAGATTCGGGTGGAGTCAACGGCGAGCTTCGTCGGCGATTCCGGGATTTTCCAGGTGATGCGCGACCGGCGATCCGCCAAAATGGCGTACTCTCGTCGGACCCCGTCGGCGGACGATTTTGCGGCGCTCGCAAATGCCTTTCAGTTCCCGCTCGTGGAATTTGGGCACGCCGCCAACCCCGCGGAGGCCAGGACCATCACGGATCTCGCAAAAAATGGCTATGCGGTCGAATTCGGCAACCGGCGCACCCTGCAGGAGTCGCTCCATGCCATTCGTCTCGGGACGGACGCGATTGCGCGCGACCCTTCCGGCATCGCGTTGCATGGCCCTCTTTTCTGGTGGGGAAGAAAACTTGGGCTGATCGACGACAAGTCCATCGCCGATCCGGACAACCCGCGTGTGCGCGCATCTCTCGGCAAATTTGCCGAGGTGCTGGACCAAACGCCGAGCTGGGGCTGGCTGCGATCGAAGGACAATTCCCGTTTGGCGCAAATCGAGGCCGGGCGGGCTTATTTGCGCGTCAATCTTGAAGCCGCCCGGCGGGGCCTGGCCGTCCATCCCAATTCGCAGGTGCTCGAGGAGTTTTCCGAAATGAACCAGCTGTTTTCGCAGTTTCACCGCCAGGTGGGCGTGTCCGCTCCCGAGCGGGTGCAGATGCTTTTTCGGATCGGATTTTGCGAGCGCCCCTCTCCGCCCACCCCCAGAAGAGCGCTGGAGAACATTGTGATCACCTGAACCGCAACCTGGCCCAGTCGCCGATTCCACCCACACCATGCAAGCAATCTGGATGACAAAACGAGGCGGAACCGCAGTATTGGAAGTCCGCGAAACGCCCGATCCCTTTCCGGCCGCGAACGAGGTTCGGGTCCGGGTTCGATCGGCCGGCCTCAATTTTGCGGACGTCATTGCGCGAAGCGGCCTCTACCCTGCAGCTCCGCCGCCGCCGTGCATCCTCGGCTACGAGATTGCGGGCGGGATCGACCAGGTGGGATCGGGCGTCCGGAACTTCACGCCCGGCGAGCGGGTGGTCGCGTTGACTCCCTTCGGCGGACATGCCGACGCGGTGTGTGTCGCGGCGCCGCGGGTGCTGAAATTGCCGGACAATGTCTCGTTCGACACGGCTGCCGCGATTCCGGTCAACTATTTGACGGCCTTGCACATGGTCGGCCGTGTCGCGGGAATTCACCCGGGCGACACGGTGCTGCTGCACGCGGCGGGCGGCGGGGTGGGCCTCGCCGTCTTGAATCTTTGCCGGATGATCGGGGGAGTTCGCGTGTTTGGGACGGCCTCCGCGGCGAAGCATGCCGTCTTGCGCGAGCACGGGTGCGATTTCCCGATCGACTATCGGACCCAGGATTATGCCGAAGAGGTCATGCGTCACACCGGTGGAAAAGGCGTCGACGTGGTGTTCGATCCGCTGGGCGGGGCCGACTGGAAGCGCGGGTACAAACTCCTCAAGCCCGCGGGGCGTCTCGTGGCCTATGGATTCAGCAATCTTCAGACCGGGCGCAGGGGGAATCTGCTCCGGATGGTGGAACAGCTGGCCCGCATGCCTTGGTTTACACCGCTGAAATTGATGCAGGACAACCGTTCGATCGCCGGAGTGAGTCTGGCGGACATGTGGGGGGAACCGTTGATGGATGATTTGCGGAAGGTCATCGGACTTTGCGCCGAGGGCAAAATTGTTCCCGCCATCGACGCCAGATTCCCGTTTTCGAAGGTAGCCGAGGCCCATCAGCGCCTCGAGCAACGAAAGAATGTGGGTAAGGTGCTCCTGATCCCCGACGTTTGGATGGAGCGGATGGCGGGCAATTTGAATTTGCCCGTCGCGTAGGAGGAGAACAAGTTGATGGATGCCGCGAGTAAAGAGGGATTGCCCATGCCGAGCAGCCTGCGGCCTCAAGCCCGGGCCCTTCCGTCTTGCGCGGCCTCGCCGTTCGCGTTAGGCAGGCGGATCGCCACACCGACGGCATTCTCAGACCTCCCTTACTTCAGCGAGCACGGATCGGGACCTCCGCTTTTGCTCGTGCACGGGGTAATGATCACCGGAAAGATGTTCGAGTTGGTGGTCGAGCGTCTCGCCGCCCGACACCGCGTGATCGTTCCCGACCTGCGTGGTCACGGACGGAGCCGGGGACTTCCACCGCCGTATACCGTGCCGCAACTCGCGATGGACCTGGCGCGCCTGCTCGACCATCTGGGCATCGAGTCCACCGCCGTGCTCGGCTACTCGCAGGGCGGTGCCGTGGCGCAACAACTGGCCCTCGACCACCCAAAACGATGCAGCCGCCTCGAACTCGCCTGCACCTACGCCTTCAACATGGCGACCTTTCGCGAGAAGCTCGAAGGGCGCTTGGTGCCGCTTCTTCTCCGCGTTCTCGGCATGCGGCGATTTGCAAAATACGTCGTCTCGCAGGGTTTGAAGGAGCTCGGCCAGGAGCGGGCCGACTGGGTCGTCGGGCTCATCGCGGATCAGGACCGCCGGTTGATGGTGTCCGCTTGGAGAGCGGCGATGGCGTTCGACAGCCGACGCCGCCTGGCCGAAATCAAATGTCCGACGCTCATCGTCGCCGCCGCGAACGATGAAGCGGTTCCTCTCCACCACGCGAAGATGCTCCACGACGGCATCGCCGGTTCTCAACTCCTCATGATCGACCATGCCAACCACGCGCTCATTTGGACTCGTCCCGACGAGTTCGTGCGAGTGACCGAAGCCTTCCTCGGAGCCTGAAGGAGATCCGCAACGCTCCCTGCGCTTGAATTTTCGGCCAACACCCGGTGGAACCGGACGCAAGAAAATGCCTGCCGCGGAGAAACTCACGCTGGGCCAGGTTGGCGGCGGGGACGTTCAGTTTTGGTCGAGGGCCGTGCGGACGGTTTGACGCGCGACCGTTCGGGCGGGCAGGCCGGCTGCCGCCATGATCAACAGAACGAGCCCGCCCGCACAGAGCAGCAGCCCTCCGGAGGAAAAGGAAAGCGGGAGGGGGATTTGAAAAGCGGTCAGACCGACGATGCGCCCGAGCAGAAGGGAAATGCCCACGGAGAGCGGAATCGCGAGCAGCAGGCCGACGAGGCCCATTCCAAGTGCTTCCGCGACGACCAGCCAGGAAACATCGCCCGGTGTGGCACCCACTGCGCGCAAGATCCCGAATTCCCGGGCTCGCTCGATCACGCCCATGCTGAGCATCGCACTGAGTCCGAGGGCGGCCACGGTACCCATCACCAGCGCAGCGGCCAGCAGCGTGGAGATCAGCACGGCGATATGTTGCCCCATCGCGGTCTGCAGCTCAGCCAAGGGCAGGCCTACGGTCACGCGGATCCCGCCTTGTTCGAGCACGTCCTCGATTCGGCGAATGGCTTCCGCCTTGGCGGCTGGAGTGCGCGTGCTGGTTCCAATGCGGAGCAGGTTCGCACGCTCCGGACCGCCGTCCTGACCGGGAAACTCAGAATTGAGCACGTAGGCTGCGGCGGCGGAACCGACCTCTTCCACGAACCCGACCACGGTCCAATCCGTGGCCGCCCCTTCCACGCTGAGGCTCACGTTGTCGCCGACCGCCAGTTCGCGCCGGAGGGCGTGCGCCGCATGGTTCAGCACGACGCCCCGGGTGTCACCGCCGCGCAACCAGCGTCCCGCCGTCACGGGGAACGCCACCATTTTTGTTGTCGTCGGAACGCCGTACAAAGTGAACGCGCCGTGCCCGCCATCGGGATAGACGTTGACCACCGGGACCATGCCCGGTTGGTGAAACGCGACGGGCATCGACCGCCAGGCTTCGATGCGCGTCGCGAACGGCACGCCGCGCAGGGCCGTCAGCAGGGTCTCGACCGGCTGCGGATCCCGCAACTTGAGCGACACGTCGTAGCTGCGCTCGGTGTAGACGCGGCCGATCATTTCCTGCCAGGCGGTCCGCAGGTTGAATGCGCTCATGAGGATGGCTCCGCTGGTGCCCAACAAGGTCAGTGTCAGCGCGAAACGCAGGCGCCGCCGCAGACTGTTGCGCCAGGCGAGCGTCCATCGCGGCAGAGCCATCACCCAGCGGGAGGGGGTGGTGCCCGCGCGCGCGCGAAGGACCGGTGCAGGCTCGCCCTGGTCCGAGAGGCCCACGCGGACGGGAAGGTTCACCGCCCGCCAGATCGGCCAGACCGCCGCCCAAAGGGGAGAGAGCAGCCCGACACCAATCTGAAACAGCAGCACCGCGCCAGGCACGCTCTGCGAGGCGAGGTTGAAATTGATCAGGGTGGCGATCTGCCTCTCGAAAGGACGTGCGCCGGCGAGTCCGGCCGGAACGCCGAGGAGCACCACCAGCACCCCCACGGCCAAAGCGAGTGCCCCATAGACCGCGGCCAACTGGCCTCGCGTTGCGCCGATCGCCTTGAGAATTGCGATTTGCCGCACCTGTTTCGCCAGCAACGCCGTTATGGTCGTCGCCATCAGCACCGAGCTCAGGAGAAGCGCCATCGCACCAAAGCCGATGAAGGAGCGGAGCACGGCCTCCATCGGGCCCTGGTGCGGATGGCGCCCCGGCGGTGGAATGCGCACTTCATGCACAACGTGACCGCGGGCCTGGAGCCACGCCACGAGGTCGCGACATTGGGCGGAGATCGCGGTGCGGTCGGAGAACTCCGGCCCGAACCGGACGCGCAATTCGTCGAAGCCTCCGCCTTCGCCCAGAAATCGCAGCGTCTCCAGATTGGCGTAAGCGTAGATCGTCCGCTCCTGCTCGGACGGAGCCAGCCCAGCATCGTGGACCATGCCGGCGATGCGGACCAACGTCGGTTGGCCATTGGGCGATCGCACGGTGATGGCCTCTCCGGTCTTCAGCCCCATCAGCCGCACAGCCGTGCGTTCCAGCAGGAGGGTGCCAGCAGGCGGGGACAATGCACCGTTCTCCCGCATGAAGGTGTTCAGCCGCAGGTGCGCAAAATCGTCCACCACGAAGATTCGCAACGGACGCCAATCGGCCCCGTCGCGCACCCGCGCGTTGACGGCCCTGCGGCGCTCCACTTGATCAAGACCCGGCAGCCCGTTGACCTCGGCCACCAAGCCGGGACTCACGTCATCGATTTCGATCGTGGCGGATGCGGGCATCGTCTCGCGATAATTGCGGGCGATCTCGCGGAAGAGCACCGCATAAACGTCGAGCATGGTGCCGAGACCCGCCAGGCTCAGCGCCAGAGCCAGGATGGTGAGGACCAGGCGCCGGCGGTCGGTGCAGAGGTCGCTCCACAATTTTTTCCAGAGAGGATTCATCGGGCCGGGGCTCCGGTGTTTCGAGCGAACGCGCGGACTTCGTCGGACACAACACGGCCGTCCGCGAGGGTCACGACGCGATCCGCGCTGCGGGCGATGTCGGGCTCGTGGGTTACGACCACCACGGTCTTGCCCGCGTCCGCCTGCTGCCGGAGCAAAAGAAGGACGTCCTCCGAAGTATGCGAGTCGAGGTTGCCGGTGGGCTCGTCCGCGACGAGCAACGGCGGATCGTTGGCCAGCGCGCGGGCGATGGCACAGCGCTGTTGCTGTCCGCCGGACAGGGTGGAGGGCAACTTGCCCGCCTGGTCGGCGATGCCCACCCGGCCGAGAAGCTCACGGGCCCTGGCTTCGCGGGCCTTCGCCGGGATGCGACCATGCAGCGCCATGGGCAGCAGCACATTTTCCAACACGGTCAGGGTCGGCAGCAGCTGGAAGAACTGGAAGACGATCCCGACGGAAGTGCGGCGCCACAGGGCACCCGCCGTTTCGTCAAGTTCATGGACCGGGGATCCGTCAACGTGAATGGAACCGGAGGTCGGCCGGTCCACCGCGGTGAGAAGATGGAGCAGTGTGGACTTGCCGCTGCCCGACTTGCCGACGATGGCGACCAGGCCGCCTTGGTCCAGTTGCAGATTGACCGCCCGCAAGGCGATGTCGCTGTCGCTGGCTCCCGGGTAATGTTTCGTAACTGCCTTCAAACTGACGAACGGACGGAAGGGGAAAAGGTGCGGCTCGTCGGAGCCGGACGAAGGAACGGCTTCGGGATGGACATGTTGTTTCATAACGGACACTGTGTCCGATATCATGACCACGCCCGTCAACGAACTCGCGACCGTGAATGTCCGTTAACGGACAATTCCTCCTGAAGTGCTCGGAAACTCGGGCTCAGATCAAACCCGCCAACCTGTCCCGCCATGCCTGTCACCAAACCCAGACCCGATCGCCGGATCCTGCGCACACGGGAAGCCCTGCGCGGCGCTCTTGTTTCGCTGATCCTCGAAAAAGGCTACGACGCGATCACCGTCAACCAGCTGGTGGAGCGGGCCAACATCGCGCGGTCAACTTTCTATGCCCATCACGGGAGCAAGGAGAGCGTGTTGCTGGACGGCATCGGTTCCTTGCGCGAGTACCTGACCAAGGCCCAACGTGAAACCCAGGCCGGGGGCGTCGCGGCGGCGGAACGGCTGGGTTTCAGCTTCGCATTGTTCCTCCACGTCAGCTCGCATCGTGAACTGTACCATGCGCTGATGGGCGATCGTGGCGGGGTCGTCATGATCAATGCGTTCCGCCAAATGCTCGCCCGCCTGATTCGGCGAGAGTTGGCTGGAATCACTCCGACCGTTACTAAAGGCACCCCGGTGCCGCTGGACGCGCTGATGCGCTTCACCACCGATGCGCTGATGGGCGTGCTGATCTGGTGGGTGGAAGCCAAGCCGCTCGTTTCACCGGAGGAAGGCAACCGGATCTTTCGCCAGTTGATCGAACCGGTTCTCGCCGCCAACGGATATCCAGGCCATCGGCCTCTCTCGTAGCCTCCGGCGGAGGGAGAAAACTCCCTCTGGATCGTCCTGCCCTATCGGGCGTGCGCCAACAGCCCATCCAGGGCGGCGAGCGTCTCTTTCGGGTCCCCGCGATTGCCCCGGTGGTCGTCATTGCTGGCAAGTATGTTGCCAAACCGGTCGACGATGATGAGCTGGGGAATCATCTCGGCGGCGTACTTCATGAGGAAGGGCGATTGGACAAGAACGCCAGGCGGGACGGCGGGAAACGTCATGTTCGCTTCCTTCATATATTGGAGCATCGGTGCGACCTGCTTGTCATTGCTCATGAAGACGACCGCCAGCTCAGGATGCCTTGGCCATGCCGTCGTGAGATACTTGACGAGATCCGGCGAGAAGGCATGGCAGGGCGCGCACCATCCGGCGCCGAAGTAAAGGGCGAAGATCTGTTTCCCGGCCAGCCCCGATTCGTCGGAGGGCTTTCCATCGGCATCGACCAGCAGGCCGTGGAGGGCGGCGGCGAGACGGGACGGTCGGTCCGGACGATCCACGAGCACCAGGCGGCGGGCCCGGTCGAAAATATCGGTGGAGTCGAAAGAGAGGCTCAAGCGGTTGGGCGAATTCGGCCAGCCGATCTCGAGCCCCCTCGGTGAAACGGAATAGAGCGGGACTTCGGTGCCGGGCGGAAGTTTGCCCAAGCTGCAGTTGATTGGGTTGACCGTCTTGAGTCGAACCGGCCAGAGGGACGGATCGGCCGCCAGGGTGTCCGGTGCGATTTCACGCTGCGCGGGCGTCAGTGCCGACCACGCCTGGTTGGCGGCGGCCAGAAGTCCCGCGTCGGACGGCGTGGCCGTGAAGCGGATATTATTGGCGGCGATCAGCAGCACCTTCGTCCCGTCAAACTGGACGACCTTCGCCTTGTCCCCCGTGTGAACCGCTGCACTGGCGTTGAAGATGAAGTCCCGCGTGACCGTGACCTCGGCGGGCCAACGGTCCGGTCGGTTGACAAGGTCGGGCAGCGTCAGGCTGGCGGGAGCGGCGGCGCAAAGGACCCGGCACGCGAAGCCGGCGAGGGCCAGCGCGGCAAGGAAGCTCCTGCGATTGACGGGCCAGGTCCGCATCCTTACTTGACCTTGATCGGCGCCGCCGCTGCGAGCAGGGTCCCGAGATTCATATCCGATGTGACGTGGAAACGGCGCACGTTGCTGTCGGTCAAGGCGACGAAGTTCAAGCTGCCGTCGGCCGAGAAGTTCTTCCGGATGACATAACCGTTCAGGGCGGCACTAAAGTGCGTGGCTTGTTTGCCGTCCACGAAGAGCATGTACGAATCCTTTGTGCCGAGCGAAACTAGCGCGGCGAATTGCGGGAACCACCCCGAAACCGCCTTGCGATAATTCAATTAGTTCTGCTTCTAGTGCCGGGCCATTGCCGGCGCCGGTGCTAACGACCAGGTCATCGACCCGGAAAGCGAGCGCCTCCGGGAACAGGCATCAAGCGCGCACGTGGTTTTTGATCCCAGCTGATTGGAACGCGAGAAACGCAGGTTCGCTCGGAAACAAGGAGTTTGTCCGTCTCGGACGAATCGATTCGAACGAATGGGCCGCATCCTCTCGGCCACTCCATTGGTTTACCTCGCTGCGCGTCAAATGCAGCCGTTCGGAAAGATTTAAGTCCGCGAAGCTAGGCTTAAGGAAATCGCGACGGCGTCGTGAAGCAGTTCCGCGTTGACAGCCCGGAGCGGGGGTCGCAAATCCACCTCTGCGAACCCCTCGACATTTTATGGAAAACCTAAAAGCCGTCATCTCCAACCAGTCCAAGATTCTCGCCAATCAGTTGGAGCTTAAGTCCAACCAGGCCAGCATCCTCAAGAATCAGAAGAAGCTCGACAAGGTGCTGAGCAACCAGTCCGAACTCCTCGTAAACCAGAAGGCGATCAAGGCCAACCAGTCCAAGATTCTCGCCAATCAGAAACTGATTCTTGCCAAGTAAAACGCGACTCCGCGTGTAGGCGAGGCAGGCGCTCTCCTGCACGACTCGCTGATTTCGTGATTGGTTTTTCCCGGGCCCGCGAAGCGTCGGGCACACTTTCGCAGAACGTCGGCGGGGCTTCGCAAACAAGCGGCCGACTGAATCGGTGCGCGTATCGATTCCCGTGCGCGGAACCGGTGAGGGCACTATTCCACCGCCCTGCTGCCGCTCGGACACGCGCGCATGCTAACTCGCCTCAGGAAATTCCCGGCGTGCCCCGCCGAACTTGAAAGCACGGAGCACGGCGCGGACGAGGATCACTGTTTCGGGGCAGACTCGGTCGAGTTCAGCGACCGTAACGTTTTGGCCGGGCTCCGCAAACGAACGCGAACGACGCGTCAGAGCGTCCCGCATCTTTCCCGCGGTGACCCGAGCATCAGCGTCTCACTCAAAACGGTCGATGCCCGGCCGAACGGCCAATAAGTCGTGAGGGTTCAACGCCGTTGCGGGCATCACACCACCACTCGCATCGCACTTCAGGTGGGATGCATAGCCGGCGCGAAGTGCAGGTGCTCCAGAATGGCGCTCCGAAGCCGAAGCAATTCCGGACTGTTTCGCTGGCGCGGACGTTCGAGGGTCACCGAGATTGTTTTGTCGATCCGGCCCGGCCGTGGCGTCATGATGACAATGCGGTCGCTCATATAGATGGCTTCTTCGATGTCATGGGTTACCAGGAGCGTCGTCATCCGGCGCATCTGCCAGAGGCGCAAGACCTCATCCTGCATTTTCATCCGCGTGAATGAGTCCAGCGCGCCCAACGGCTCGTCCATGAGAAGCACGGTCGGATGATTGATCAAGGCCCGCGCCAGGGCGACGCGCTGGGCCATGCCGCCGGAAAGATGATGCGGGTACGCGTTGGCGAAACCCTCAAGGCCAACGAGACGCATGAAGTCGTCCACTTCGCCCCGTTTGGCATGGAGCACGCCTCGCGCGATCAATCCAGCCTGGATATTGCCCCTGACGGTGAGCCACGGAAAAAGATTCGGGTCCTGAAAAACCAGACCGCGTTCCGCGCTCGGACCGGTGATCAGCCCGTTGCCCACCAGGAGTTCGCCCGCATCCAGGGTTTCCAGCCCGGCCATGAGCCTCAGCAGGGTCGATTTTCCACAGCCGCTCGGCCCAATGACGGAAACAAATTCGCCGGCCTCGACCGCGAGCGAAACATCGGACAACGCCAGGGTGCGCACAGCCGCATTTTCGGGTGCGGGAAAACTTTTCGTCACCGCGCGCGCGCGCAGCGAAGCAGACTCGCTCTCGGCACCAGGCGTGGCCGTGGTCACCATTTGATCACCCCCTTCTGCCAGCCAAGCACCCGGTCGCGCACCTTGAACAATGCCGTTATGATCGTGGAAAAAAACGCCGACATGATCAGCAGGGCGGCAAAAACCTTGCCGTACTCGGCCCAGCCCTGCGCCCAGCTCAAATACCAGCCCAGGCCGGATTTCACCCCGACCGTCTCCGCCACAATGAGGGTCAGGAATGAGGTCCCCAGCCCCATAAACAGTCCGACAAAAATGCTGGGCATCGCCGCCGGCACGGCCACGCGAAAGATCAGGTATCCCTGACCGGCGCCGAGCGTGCGCGCGACGTCCAGGTAGGACGCGCGGGTGTTTGAGATGCCCGATATCGTCAACATGGTCACCGGGAACCACACCGAAAGCGCAATCAATCCGATCGAGGACAATGTCGGCGAGGGCGACAGCACCATCGCCAGCGGGATCCAGGCGGTTGCGGGAATCGGGCCAAGCACTTTCAAGACCGGCATGCCCCAGTATCGCGCATGGGCGAACCAGCCGATACAAACGCCGGTGATCAACGCAAATCCAACCCCCAGCGTGTATCCTCCGAGCAGCAGCAGCAGCGAATGCCACGTGCTATCGAACAGCAGTTCGCGGTCGCTGATCATGCTTTGCAGAATCCCTGCGGGACTCGGGAAGTAAGGCAGAGGCAACCACCGGAATCCCGACGTGATCAAGGCCCACAGCGTCAGGAGCACGACCGCCGCCGCGACGATCGGACACGTGTCACGCATCCACTGTCGCAACCCCAGGGACCACCGCTGAATCACCGACAACACCAGGGACACGGCCAGCAGCCCGCCCAAGAAGACCCAGTATGAATGGGTGTCCGGCGCAGGCTCCTGCCGCGAAACGAACCCATGGACCACCATTGCGGCAACGACCGCCGCCGGAATCGCGAGCCAGGTTCTGGCTCGCAATCCCGATGAGAGCGGTGTCGCGCTTGCTGCCAGTGTCCCTTTGGTTTCTGGGAACGACGGCGTCAATTTTTCGCCACGGCCATGTCGCAACAGGACTTTGGACACTCCGAATCGGGAATGGCTGCTTCCGCGCGAACCAGAGCCTCAATGTTCATCGGCAATTGGCCGCCGGCCACCTTCTCCACTTGAAGCGACTTCAGCCAGTCATCGGAAACACCGTCCAGATGGGCAAAGGCGCGCCGCGCCAAGTCATCAACGTCCGTTGAGGCATTGAGCATGTTGACATTCTTCATCGCCGTTGCCGCCGATTTCACCGCGGCTTCGCCTCCGGAAATGCTGGGCTGGTAGCGAAGGTGGGAAATCGCCACCGCGTTGATTTCCGGCTTCGAGGCGAGATATTTCTTTTCCACCGCCAGCATGGCCGCGGCCTGCGGATTGGCTTCCACCCATTTGGCCCCTTTCAAAATTGCCCGCGTCGCGGCGGCCGCGGCTTTCGGGTTATTGGCGACGAATTTTCCATTCGCCACCACCGCACAGCAATACTCGCTGGCGAAGGGTTCGTCGGTCGCCTGATCGGCGACGTTTTTCACTTTGCCGCTGGAGGTCAGCAGCGTGCCGATCGGCTCCGACGTCGCGATTGCGTCCACCAGTCCCTTAGACAAGGCGAGCCCCAGCTCGCCCGCCGGGAAGACCTGCCAGGTCACGTCCTTGGCGGGATCGAGTCCGTGAACGGCCAGCGCCCGGTTGGCAAAAATGAACGGCGGTGTGCCCATTCCCTGAACTCCGATCCGTTTGCCCTTCAAGTCCTCCACTTTCTGAATATTGCTCGAGCTGCTTGTCTGCACCCGGAGGCATCCTTTGTGAACGCCGGCGAGGATTTTGACATCCATGCCCTGTTCGATGGGCTTGAGGAACATCATGATCAGGTGATGGGTGATGTCGATTCCGCCCAACGCGAGAGTGTCTTTATAGGTCGACCAGTCGCATTTGACCATGGACACGTCCAACCCTTCCTCTTGGAAAAAGCCTTTTTCGACGGCCACGAAAAGCGGGGCTTCGCAAGTAATACCAATGTAGCCCACCTTGATTTTCGTCGGGGCGGCGGCATCCGAACTATCCGCGGCCTTGAGGCCTCCGACAAAGAGTGCGAAAGAGCACGCGACCGCTGCCATTATTTTTTGTTTGTTCATAACATTTAACGATTTACTAAGCTATCCGTTGGATAGCCGTTATTGGGGTGTGACTACGTGGTTCAGGTTAAACTGGTTGATTAGGAAAGCTATTTGGCGTCAGTCAGACAAGTAATTTGGGGCAAATCGCAAAAAAGCAGGGGTAAACGGCGGCCGTCAGTGATCCTGGAGTCAAAATTGCGCCATCGGTCCGATTCGCAATTGCAGCGCCGCATTCCTCAAGGCGGGACTAAGGCGTCCGGCCGGGCTAACGCTGGACCGCCCCCACCGGAACGGACCGGATGCCACACGCGCATTCGTATGCGACTAGACCTGTCTGGTCCCAGGGCTGCCTGATTTCTACGAAACGACCTTTGAGCTCCGCTGACCCGGGTGGGCGCGCCGGCCGCCAAAAATGCGGCGGGGCACCAGAATTTTAACCGCCGGATCGGATTCAGGGCACGGCGGGAGGCGACTCTTGGCGGACGATCTTGGCCCGCGTGAATGCGAGATCCAAGGTGCGCGCCGCGGGTCCGACCAGGAACAGCGCATAGTAAGGGGCATGCACTTCCTCACCGAGCCGGAAAAGCATCTCCACGACTGCCACGAGCGCGGCGACGATACATTGTCCTTTGCGGCCGCTTACGGTGGTTTTCGGGTCGGTGATCATGAAAAACACGAACAACTGGTACATCGGGCCGGTCAGTGGCGCCACACTGGCCAGCCAGGGCTTGCCGGTGATCTCGCTTCGCAACCACGAAAGCAGCAGGAAAGACACGACATAGGTCGCGCAAATGTGAAAGCGCTTGAGGCGTCCGACAATGACGGCGCCGAGACACCAGATGACCGCCATCGGCCAGAGCGTGTTGCCCCACTGGATGCTCAGCGAAGCCGCCGCAGCCGGGTAGAGAAAGAACATGACGCTGACGCCGAAATTTGAGGGGTTCCACAGATGAGCCCCGCGCCAGCGCAGCACGTACTTCGACATGATCGACAACGCGGCGCAGAGAGCGTACGGCCAGAAAAACGGCGAGCGCACCAGAATGCCAATGCTGATGCCAGAAATGTAGGCACTGGCCAGGTGCGGCCATTTTCCAGTCATCCAACGCCCGAGCAGCAGTTCCAGGGCAATACTGACCGCAATCGCGAGAAAGGTCCGGCTCCAGCTTTCCAGCATGCCGAACGTGACCTGTCCGACCAGCAGGATGCACGTGATGAGGAGGGGGGGAAGGAAACGGTTGTCGGGGCTGAGGAATCGACGCCAGGGCGAGGTCGGGTCGGTCACCGCGGCGGAGCGAACGGCAGCCTGGTCGGAGAGAACGTTCATGGGTTTTCCTTGATATGATGGAGACGGTTCACCGCGGGCGATTTCAAAACCTGTTCGCGTCCGGACGGCCAGCGAATTACGATGCTTTCCACGCTGGCCTTCTCGCCGAGTCCGAAATGCAGGCGGCGCTGGTTCTCCGCGCAGTAGCCGCTCGCCGCCACAACCTCCTGGAGTTGCTCCTGTCCGTTCCAGCGGACGCGTACTTGGGCGCCGATCGCGCTGCGATTGGTGGTGCTGCCTTCCAACTCGAACTCGATCCAGTCCCGCTTCGGATTCACATGGTTGCGGTAGAGCAACAGCGGGCCGCCTTGGTTGGCCACGATGACGTCGAGCACGCCCCGGTTCTGGAAGTCGGCCAGGGCCACGGCCCGCCCGTCATAGGTGTCGGTGGCGCCGACGGCCTGCGCCACCTCGGTGAAGTGGCCGTCGCCCGCATTCAGCCAGAAATGTTTCCGCTGGTAGCCGGCGAGGCTTCGGCCGTTCATGGCCGGCCAGTTCTTGGCGTCCGAGATGATGCTCTTGTGGCCGCCGGTGATCTCGGAAAAATCGTACCAGTAGTTGGAGCGGGCATTGCCCGAGATATAACCGTTGACCAGATACAGGTCGGTGAAGCCGTCGTTGTTCAGGTCGCCAAACTGCGCGCCAAAGCTCCAGCCGCCGAGTTCGACGCCCATGGCCGAGGCCATGTTGGTGAACCTCAGCTCGCCCGGCGCGGCCGGCATCCACAGGTTGTTGCCCTGCACGAGCACGCCTTCCTCGGAAATGTTCGACTGGTAGATCGAAAAGGCGCCCGTGTTCAGCACGTCGCCGATGCTGGCGTTCATTCCGCTTTTCGGCGAACGCCCCACGCCGGCCGCGAGACCGACTTCGCGGAAACGGCGGCCGCCTTTCCCGTCGGGTTCGTTCTGGTACAGCTCAGAGCTGCCATAGTCGTTGGCGACAAAAAGATCGGGCCAGCCGTCGTTGTTGAAATCAGCCGCAACCACGGCGAGCGTCCAGCGCGTGCTGGTGATGCCCACCTCGCGCGTCACGTCGGCGAACTTCCCGTTGCCGAGATTGCGCAACACGTATTTTCGTCCGCCGTTGTTCGCATACTCGAAGCTCTCCGGCATGATGCGCGTGGTCGTGAGGTTGTCGAGGCGCACGTCGTCGGGCCAGTAACCACCGATGAACAGATCGACGAGGCCGTCGTGGTCGTAGTCGAACCAGGTCGCCGTGCCGGCATTGATCCACGCGGGCAGCCCGGCCTGTTCCGTCACGCGCGTGAAGCCCCGGCCGTGGTCGTTGTGGAAAAGTTCGGGACGGCCCCATTTGTAGACGAGCAGATCTTCATAGCCGTCGTTGTCGTAGTCCGCCCACACGGCACCCGTGCACGTGCCCGTGCCGGGCTGGTTCAGATCGGCCACGCCCAGCGCCACCGCCACGTCTTCGAACGTGCCATCGCCCCGGTTGCGGTACAAATGGTTGAAGCTGCCCGGCGCGCTGTTTGTGACATAGAAGTCGTTCCAGCCGTCGCGGTCGAAGTCGACAATCGAGACGGACGCGCCCATGGAGGCGATCTGCGCTTCGATGTTGGACAGCTTCGCATCGACCTGGGGTTTGGTGTGGACAAAATTGACGCCGGCCGCGGCGGCCGATTCCACGAGGGAAAGTCCATAGCGGTCGATCGCCTGTTGTTGTTCCAACGAGACGATATCTCCCGGATGCACGTGTCGCAGATAAAGCGCCGGGCCGGCCAGCAGGCCGACGAAGCACACGCTTAAGAGGATTCTTTTCATTCCGGGACTCATGGCAGATTTTTTTCGGGACGGGGCGACGTGTCGGTCATCAAGCCGCGCTCAAACGAAACCGGCGCGACATAGCGGGTGTGGAAGCGCTCCCAGTCCTCCTGATGCTGCTGATAGACGGGATCGTCCGTGAGAGGCACCGCCGTTTCGGCGTAGTGATGTTGGGCGTGGGAGGGAAGAGGGCCGACCGTGCGCGAGGCAGCGGTGTTGAAATCGCCGTCCTTCACCCAGCCGTCGCCCACGAGGACGAAATCCCGCGTCCAACCCACGGGCGGCGGGGGCGGCGCGGCGAAGCGCAGGACCATTTCGTCGCCGGCGTTCATGATCACGTAACGGTCGTCGGTCTGCCGGAGTAATTCCCGCACATCACCATAGCGCGTATAATAGCCTTCCAGATCACGCCAGCGCGCACCGGAACCGGCCAGCGCTTCATAATTTGTCGGGAAGTCCGGCCGACGTCGCTCGGGCGCCGCCAGTTGGGAAAAACCTCGGTGGCGCAATTCGGCGGTCAAGGTTTCCGCAGGTTGGATGTGCAGGTCTGCCTCCGGTCGCGCGGCGGCCCAGCCGAGGCGGTCCCAATAAATTTCCAGATTGGTTCGCAACCGAAAGCGCCGGTTTCCGCCTTGGGAGGCGTCACGGGGCAGCGGGATCGCCACAAGTTTGTTTTTTCCCGCGGGAAACCCGAGGTTGCCGCTTACCGCCTGCCAGCCGCGCGCCGGATCGAAAGCCTCGAGCACGAGTCCTTGCGGTTTGGGATGGCTGCCCTGCGAGATCGAGACGTTCAGGGAACTGTCCGTCGGGTAGATCCAGCCTTCCCCGACGAGCAGCAACGGCTGATTGGCGGGAGCGTCGGCCGGCAGCCGGAACTCGATCCAATGATCTTCCGCGATCCCTTGGAAGCGACCGAGGGGGAAATCGTTCACGCATACGCCATCGGAGGCGGCGAGCGCCTGCGCCACGTCGCGACCGGCTTGATCGCGTGGCTCCGCCAGCGGCCGCGCCGGAGTGGTGGCAAGCACCGCGAGTTTCGGTTGCTGGGTCGGCACGAAACGTTCGTCCACCAGGGCGGTCTCGGTGGCCGGGTGATCGACCACCTTGAGGGAGACATGGTCGAAGAAGTGCGTTTCCCAAAGCTCGGCGGTAATCCGGATTTCATACGCGCCCTTTTCCGCCGCGAGATCCGTGCCGGGAATGAGGATCCAGTCCTCGGTCTGGTCAACGCCCGCCGTATCCTGGGAGTTGATGCGCATGCCCAACGGGGAACGCCAGATGAAGTCCTTGACGAAATGGAACCGGCCGTCCGTGCGGGTGAAGACCCACGGGCAAGAGCCCTTGAGGCGTTGCGTCGCCGTTACCTCCTGATCGGACAGGAGATCGAATTCCACCTGCGCCACGCCATTGGGCCAGACAATGCGCGCGACCCCGACCTGTTTCTGCGCCCCCAGGCCGAAATGCGTGCGCGATGCAACCACCGGTGCCATGGCCAGCAATGCACCGGCGCGGATTTCGATCCGACTCCCAAGACCGAGACTGTTGATCCGGCTGTCCGCACGTGCGCCTAGCGTCCGGGTGCGGATCGATTGCCAGTGATAACCTTTCGTGCCGTGCCCATGCGCGACGACCGCGCTCTGCCCAGACAAGCCGACGAGATCGAGAAAACCATCACCGTCGAGGTCCGTGATCGATCCGACTGAAAGCGCTGGCGCGGCTGCGAGTGGAAGGAAATGGCCGCCGCCTTCGTTCAGCCAGATGGCCGAAACGTCATCGGCCGAAGCCACGATGTCCGCGGCGCCGTTGTTGTCGAGATCGGCGACGTCCAGCGTGGCGCGCTGATGCGCGAAAGCTCCGGCAAGATCGGGCGCTCCGTTCCACCTGGCGACCTCACGTGCCTGCCACGCGTGCCGTTCGCGGTCGAAATGCAGTTCGCGAACGGTCCCGCTTTTTTCCAGCGCCAACAGGCTGAGCTCGCCGCTGCCGGCGAGGTCGGCGCAGGTGAGCGCGACAAAGGAAGCATCCGCCACGACGACCGGGGCCGAGAAGGTCCCGGCCCGATCATTCCACGCGACAAGCACGCGACCGTTGGCATCGAGCACGGCGAGATCGTTGTCACCGTCGCCATCGAGATCCGCCCAGTAGACATCGCGCACTTCGGGAAACGACGCGAACGTGTCGACGGCCGTGAAGGTTCCATCGCTGTTGTTCCGGTAAAGTTGCGGGGCCATGCCGTCGCGGGCGACGAGCAGATCGAGATCGCCATCGGCGTCGTAGTCGAGGGCCCACACGCCATGCGCGGGCGCCGCGAAAGCCGCGCGCAGATCCTCCGTGGGTGGGAGCGAACTGAAGTGACCGTCTTCGCCCTGCGTCCAAAGTTGGAGGCCGCCGGCGCCGACGACGGCGAGATCGGGGAGGAAGTCGTTGTTGAGGTCGGTCACGCACACGGCATTGCGTCCGCTGAGGGCGCTGCCGCCGGTGAACGGAAGCGTCTTGCCGGCCGCCGGAGACAACGCCTTTTCCGTGAGGGCGAGCCGGCTCGTGCCGTCTTTCGCGCCTAGTTCAAGCGCGAGAAAAAGATTTTTCTTCTCCGCCGCACCCGCTTCCGGGGCGACGGTGAAACTGAGCGCGGCGTCAGCGGCCGAGACAGACGTCTCCGGGGCGTGGTAGCGGAGCAGCTCGCGCAGCGGCCGGCCGACGGAGCCGCCTCCGGCACCGAGGCTGGCCAGGGCCGCCTGATACTCGGGGGTGGCCTGGCGCAAATTCTGCAGGAAGGTAAGCGCCGCGCCGGCGGCCCGGAAATTGCCGGCATTGCTCGCCTTGCGGGCGGCTTCCAACTGCCGGATTTCCGCCTCGGACCATTGCGCGCGTTTCGCGGCGAGTTCCTGGAGCGCCGCTTCCAGTCCCGTCCGATCTTCCATTCGGGCGAGCAGGCGGGCGCGACCGAAGGCCGCCACCGGGTTGGCGGGTTGGCGCTGGCGGAGACGGTCGAAGGCCTGCAGTTGCGCGGGCAGGTCGGCGTTTTGTCCCGTGCGACCCAGCAGTTGGGTCAGACGGTAAAGCACTGCGGCATCCGGATCCGCCAGATTTTGCAGCCGCGTGATCGCCTGCTGAAACTGGCCCTCTTCCTCATCGATGGTCGCCTGGAGAAGTATTATCTGGTCGTTCCGCGAATCCAGTTTCGCGGCTTCGCCGAGCGCCATCTCGGCACCAGGCAGATCCCCGACCCGCAGCCGCGCGATGCCGAGATTCGACCAGATGGCGGGTTCATCGGGCAACCGCTTCGCCAGGTCCTCGAATACTTTGTCGGCCCGCTCGTTGGCTTCCACATCGAGGGCCGACAGCCCGACATAAAAAGGACCAATGGCGTCCGCCGGTGCCGGACGCACGGTTGAGACAGCGGACGAAAGCAAAGCGGGAGCACCACCGAGCGCAAAGCCGGCGAGAAAAAAACGGAAACTCATGGCGATGGTTTTTCGGATGGAGAGACGGCACGGGCCCTCGCGGTGGTGCGGCGGGAACGGCGCGGGAAGACCATTGTCCGGAGTCCACCGGACGGGATGAACGGAAAAAGAAGAACAACCAAGTGTCTTGGGGTGAGTTGCAATGATTTTGGGGCGAATTGAGTGTCGGTTGGAGATGTCGGTATGGTGTCCGGGACTTTCGGCGCCTTGTCAGCCAATATTCAAGCCGCAGCGCGCGAGCATCGCTACGACCTCGGCGTCGGTGGCCCCGACCTTGGCGGCATTTCGCCGGAGATCGGCGGCTTGGGCCGGATACCAAGGGTCGCGCGTGAAGTCGGTTAGTCCGGCCACGTCGAAACCTGAAATTGCCGTCCGCACCCCCGCGGCTTGGCGGGGATCACCCGCGGCCAGCCGACACAATGCCTGCAGGCGCGGGCCGAAATCCGGATGGTTGCAGAGCAGAAAACCTGGCGCAAGTTCGGGCTTTCCCAACCGGCGCGCGGTCTCGGCGAAGCTCGCGGCGGTGAAATAAAGAAGACTCAAGTCCTTGAACTGCTCGAAGCGGCCCAGACGCGCATAGAGCGCACCGACGAGCCTCGCGGTGGTTTCGAATTCCCTGGTCGTGGCCCGCGCGTAATCGTCCAGTCCCGTCGAAAACTCCGGCCGGCCGAGATTCCGCAATAACCGCGCCATCCGTTGCACGCCAAGGAGGGTGAGCGGAAATCCGGTCGAGAGCAACGGATCGACCACCCCCGCCGCCGAGGGCAACAACGCCCAGTGCCGCCCGGCGATCGCGGCGCTCTGGAACGCGACTCGCGGCTGCCAGATGAACGGGAGCGTTGCGCGGGCTGGTCCGAACATCTTCGCGAGTTCCGGCATCTCGCCCAGAAACCTGCGCCAGCCGGATTCGCCGTCCCGCAATCCCAGCCGCTCGGCCACCGGATCAATCGCGACGACGCCCGCGCTGGTGAGGCCGTTGTTGAATTTGAGCACCCAAGCCCAACCGCCTTCGAAAACGTGATGCACCGCGGCCTGTTCCGGCGGATACGGCGGCTGGCCCGGATGAAAATAGTCCGGTAGCGTCGCGATTCCGGCAAAATGAGTGAAGAGCGCCTGCGTGGTCGGAAATCCTTCGACCTTTTTCTCCGGCAGGCGCAGCAGGCGATGCAGGCATCCGCGCGGCCCGCTTGCGTCGATCAGGAAGTCGGCGGTGACGTTTGTGGTCCGGCCATCGCGGGTCGCGGTCAGGCGCACGCCCTCGGCCGCATCCTCGACCTGCTCGACGGCCGTTTCATCCCGGTAATCGACCCCCAGGGCCTGGGCTTGGCGGACAAAATAGTGGTCGAGCTCCGGACGGTACCAGTGCGTGTCCGCCACCGTTTCGTTGGGACTGGCGCCCACCATGAGCTGACGGCGCATCACCGCGTCCGGGTCGCGGGGAAAGGCCCGGCCGAATTCGTGCTGGTAGAAGGTGAATCCGCGTTTCAACCCGCAGGCAATGTCGGGATGTTCCCTTCGCCACGCGCCCCATTTGGAAAACCCGCGGATTTCTGGCAGATCGAATTCGTCGGCGATTTCCTCGAGCAGCAGGTTGGCCAGGGGCGTGGAAGACTCGCCGATCACGAATCGCGGATGGTGGCCGCGCTCGAGTAGCGTGACGGAAAAACCGAGGCGGCGTGCCGCCATGGCCAACAGCGAGCCGGCGAAACCCGATCCGATGATCGCGAGTTGGAAATGGGCTTCCTTCATTTCGCTTGGCATGCGGCGCAGGCAATCGGAGGTTCGTCCCGTTGCGCAAGATTGATCCGCTTCAGTCGGTCCCTTCGCGCCGCAAAACACGAGGCGCACGAAGAGAAGGGCTCCAGCCCCCAGGTATCCATGAAAACGCGGCCCTGGCCCAAAGCCAGCGTCTCACGGAAGGAGTCTTCAAGCACGGCCAGCGTTGGGGGCACGAATTCACCCGACGCGAGCAACCGTTCCATTGCGCCATTGCCCGAGCGCGTGGGGATGAGCGACACCGCATTCGCGCCGCAGGCAAAGGCGAATTCGGCGGACTTCACGACCCAGGCCAAGCCTTCCGACGCAGGAAGAAACGGCGGGTGCACGAGAAGAAAAACCCGCAGGGCAATCCCTTCTTCGTGCAGCAAGCCGGCGGCGCGCTCGAACTGCGGCAGGTCGAACTGCTTGTGCAGCCGCTCGAGAATGTCGGGATGGGCCGTCTCCAGTCCCATCGCCACTTCCAGCGGCCCTTGTTTCCGCAGATCGCGAAAGCGGAGCGTGCGTTCTCCGATCAGGCGCGGATGGGATTCGATCACGACGTTGTCCGTGAATTCAACCTGTCGCGCGATCGCCGCGTAGTCTGCGATTGGAATCGCCGCGGGATCGAAAAAACTGCCGCTGTTATAGAGTTTGATCTGACGCGGAGTCACTCCGGCCGCGGACCAGGTTTGCCGCGCGAGTTCGATCTGTCGCGGGATCGCACCGACCGGGACAGTCCGCGTGGTGGTGTCCTTCCACAGGTCGCACATCAGGCAGCGCCAGGGACACTCCTTGTTGGTCAGCAGGACCACGCCGGAAGGGACGACGAGACCTGAGGCCAGCGGTTCCTCCTCGAGGAAGACGCCATGCGCACGATAGGGATCAGGCTCGGGTGCGCGCGGCGGTCGCTGCGCCAGAATCCAAGCCGTGCGGTCGTGCGCAGGATAGACCGGAACCATGCGTCAGTGATAAAAGGCGTGAAACTGTCGCCGGTAATCCGTCTCGTCCGTCGCCAGGTGCCGGCGGAGCTGGTCGACCGGCAGGGCGCCGTGTTGGAAACGGCGTTTGGCGAACACCGGCAGGTCGAAGCCGGTGACGGTTTTGATGCCGCGACGGGCGATCTCGCCTTTGAGCGCGTAAAGTTTGGGCACCTCCATGCCGGTCAGCGTCTCAAAGGGAATCCCCTCGGCCACCGCGACGACATCCGGACGCGTGAACGGGCTGAAACCCTCGAAGCCATGGTGCCGGGCGGGCGCATAGGTTCTGGCATAGCTGCGGCTGAGGCCGCCGCTGTAAGTGAGCGAGTGCTTGATCCGGCCCACGCCCCAGCCCTCCTGATACAGCATGAGGTTGTTGACAACGCTGCGGATCGTGAGCTCGGGGTTTTCCTCAATGGGATAGTCCTTCAGGTTTTCGTCGCCGCCGTCGCCATCGACGAGGAAGGTCCACTCCGGATAGCGCGCACGAATGCCGCGACCGAGGGCCAGTCCCATGGAGGCACACTCGACATCGAGCGGCTTGTAGTCCTCCAGCACGCGCAGCGTCTCGACCGGATCGATCCACCGGGGATCCGCCTCGATTGTTTCAAGGAAAAGGCCGAGCCCGAGCGGTTCGAGAAAGGCGCGGGCCTGGCGCGAATCTTCGCCTCCGCCGAAATCCAGCGTGAAGGCTTTCAGCCTGGATGGGTTCAGGCCCAGCTTGCGCATGACGTGATAGACCACGAGGAACACCGAGCCGCTGTCGATGCCGCCGGAGAAGGCGACTCCGATGGGCTCGTTTTCGGGCACCTGTTCCAGCCACTTTGCCGCCTCGGCCGCCAAGGCACCGATGTAATTGCGGCCGATTTCGTCGAGATCGGCGGGTTGGGCGTTTCGTTGCGGAGTGAAATACCGGATGTACGTCGGATCAGGGTCGGGGCAGCCGACGAGCTGGATTTCCGTCACGTAATGCGCGGGCACCATGCGCGTGTAGCTCGGGTGGAATTGGGCGGCGAGTCCCTCGCGCTTGAGCTGGGCGTGAATCGCGTCGATGCGGTCAGCCACGACGAGCGCCGGACCTTCCTGGCGCTTGGCGAGAAAATAGCGCATCGGACGGTCAAGCGAACGGGCCATGCGGACTTTCTTGCCTTCGCGCGCGACGATGGCGAACGAGCCGTCGATCGCGCGTACTTCCTCGGGCGAACCGCGCAGGATGCGTTCGCGCGCCTGCTCAAGCGTGAGGTGGCGGAGGCGGACGGTGGCGGGATCGATCAGATCGACGACGCGTTCGATATATTCGTGCATAAGGGGGAGGAAAGTGGAAACCGCCGGTTTGCGGGACGATGGCGGACAGCAACTCGTTGGCTGCCGGCGGCAAAAATGCCAGTCGAAAACCCGCGCGGGGAGATTTCGCCATTGCTTCGCCGGGTCCGTCCGGTTTTCAGATCGCCAGCAAGCCGCGCCTCACCCTCACTTCTGCCCTTCAACCGATGATCCGTCGACTCGCCATTGCTGCTGCTGCTCCATTCTCGCTAGCGGTGCTGATTTTTGGGCCATGTTCCGCGCAGGCGGAAATCACCGCGCCGGGAATTGTCGAACAGTCGCTGGCCGCGCGTTCGGGACCGCGTGGCCCGACCCTGTTTGTCGTGCTCCCGCCCGAACAGACCGGTGTGGTCACTGAGAACAATTATTCGGATCCCGAAATGTGGGGAAAACGCTACCGGGAATTCGAACTCGGCGCGGTCGGCACGGGTGTCGCCATCGGCGATTATGACGGCGACGGCCGGCCGGATCTTTTCGTCGTCAGCAAAACGGAGAGCTGCCGGTTGTTCCGCAACCTCGGCGGATTCAAATTCGAGGATGTGACGGCGAAAGCCGGCGTGGGCGACCTGGGCGATGCGGCGAAGATTTGGAAGCAGGGCGCGACTTTCGCCGACGTGAATAACGACGGCCTGCTGGACATCTACGTCTGCCGCTTCAACGCGCCGAACCTTCTTTATATCAACCAAGGCGACGGCACCTTCAAGGAGGAGGCTCATGCCTATGGTCTCGATGTGAAGGACGCGAGTGTCATGGCGGCATTTTGCGACTACGACCGTGACGGCCTGCTGGATGTTTTCATCCAGACAAACGTGCTCGATGCAACCGGACATCCGGAGGGACAGCGCGATTATCTTTTTCACAACAACGGCAACGGCACCTTCACCGATGTGACCGAACACGCCGGGGTGGCGCCCGCACCCACCCACGGAAACTCCGCGACATGGTGGGACTACGATGGTGATGGCTGGCCCGACCTGTATGTGGCGAACGACTTCGACGCACCCGACGCCCTGTATCACAATAATGGTGACGGCACTTTTACCGACGTGATCCGACAGGTCGTACCGCACGTGCCTTATTCGTCGATGGGCTCCGATGTCGGGGATATCAACAATGACGGCCGGTTCGACCTCATCGTCGCAGACATGGTCCCTGCCGGTCACGTTGCGGACCAGCGCACGATGGCGGAGACCCGCGCGCGCCAGCTGGACCCCCGCGATGACGCGACCGCCGTCCCGCAATTTCCGCGCAGCGCGGTCTTCCTTAACACGGGCACAGGACGCTGCCTTGAGGTTGCCCAGCTCGCCGGCCTTGCGGCGACCGATTGGACCTGGTCCGTCCGCTGGGAGGATCTCGACAACGACGGCCGCCTGGATCTTTACGTGACGAACGGCATGCATCGCGAGATCCACAATGTGGACCTGCTCGCCAAACGGGCCTCGGCCGAAAGTGAGGGTGAACGGGCGCGCAGCATGAAGGCCAGTCCGGTCTTTGCCTTGCGGCATCTCGCCTTCCGCAACCGGGGCGATCTGCAGTTTGACGATACGTCCGCGGATTGGGGGCTCGACCAGAAGGCGGTCAGCTTTGGCGCAGCCTTCGGCGATCTCGACGGAGACGGCGATCTCGATCTGGTTTACAGCAACTTCCACGCCGGTGCGACCGTGCTGCGAAACGACAGCGACACCGGCCACCGTGTGACGATTGCCCTCCGCGGCACCCGCTCGAACCGTTTCGGCATTGGCGCCAGGGTCCGGCTGGAGTCAGGAGCGGGAGTGCAAATTCGCGAACTCACGCTGGCCCGGGGCTACATGTCGTGCAGCGAGCCGATCGTGCATTTCGGCCTCGGCGACGATGCGCAAATCAGGCGTCTCGTTGTATCCTGGCCGAGTGGCGCCGAGCAGGTTTTCGAAAATCTCTCCGCCGACCGGCGCTATGTGATCACGGAACCGCCAGCCGCGGTTTCCCTGCCGTCTCCATCGAAGAAGGCGCCCATGTCGGGACTGTTTACGCAAGTGAGCGGTGCCGTTAACCTCGCCTGGCGCGCGCGCGAAGAGGCCTTCAACGAATTCCTCACCCAGCCGCTTCTGCCTTGGCGAATGAACCGACGCGGACCGGCCCTGGCGGTGGCCGATCTCGATGGCAGCGGTCGCGACAGTCTCGTGCTCGGCGGCACCACGCTCGATCCGCTCAGGGTCCTGATGTCCAACAAGACGGGCCAGTTCACCCCGATTGAATCGCCGGCCTTTGCGGCCCGGCCGGTGGTCGACGACGGCCCGGTGCTTGCTTTCGACGCGAGGGGCAGCGGAAAGGCGGATTTGCTCGTCACACGCGGTGGCGCGAGCCAGCCGGCCGACTCGCCGGAGTATCAACCCCAGTTGTTGTTGAATGATGGCGCGGGCCATTTCCAGCCGGCGCCCGACGGCGTTTTGCCGCCGCTGCCGATCAGCGCGGGTGCGGTGGCTGCGGCTGATTTCGACCGGGACGGAAGGCTCGACGTGTTTATCGGCGGCCGGTTGACGCCGGGCGAATACCCCCGGGTGCCACGGAGCGCGCTGCTCCTCAATCGCGGAGGCAAATTCGAGGATGCGACTTCCCGGCTCGCGCCGGCGCTAGCCGAGGTCGGCATGGTCACGGCGGCGCTCTGGAGTGACGTGGACGGAGACGGGTGGCCGGATCTGATTCTGACGCTTGAATGGGGTGGGGTGAAATATTTCCACAACCGCCGCGGCGAAGGGCTGGATGACTGGAGCGAGCAGGCCGGCTTTGCCGCCGCCGGCACGGGCTGGTGGCGGTCGCTTGCCTCCGGCGATTTCAACGGCGACGGGCGGCCCGACTACATCGTGGGCAATCTTGGCCTGAACACCCCTTATCGCGCCGATCCGCAGCATCCCGCGTTGCTTTTCGCCGGCGATTTCGGCGGGCGTGGTGCGACCGACCTGATCGAAGGGTCTTATGAGGGAGACACGCTTTATCCCCGGCGCAGCCGCCGCGAACTCTCCGCGGCCATTCCGTCGTTGCTGCGTCGGTTTCCCAAGAATGATGCCTATGCGCACGCCACTCTGGCGGATATCCTGACGCAACCCAAGCTCGACGCCGCGACGCGGCTGGCTGCGACCGAACTGCGGAGCGGCGTGTTCCTCAGCCAGCCCGATGGACATTATCGCTTCGTGCCGCTGCCACGCCTGGCGCAGGTCGCGCCCATCAACGGGATTGCCGTCGCCGATTTCGATGGCGACGGGCACGCAGATTGTTGTGTGGTCCAGAATTCCTTTGCGCCCGCCCCCTCCAGCGGACGTTTCGACGGCGGGCTGGGCCTGCTGTTGCGCGGCGATGGTCGCGGAAATTTCACCCCGGTTGAGCCAACGGAAAGCGGTCTCGTTGTGCCGGGGGAGGCCGAAGCCGTCGCGGTGCTCGATATCGATGGCGACGGCTGGCCTGATCTCGTCGTGTCACGAAACAATGACGCCACGCTCGCCTTCCGGACCGGACGTTTGCCGGGACGGCATTCCTTTCAAGTACGGCTGCAGGGCGAAACCGGGAATCCGACCGCATTTGGCGCGCGTCTGACCGCCGAATATGCCGATGGCGCAACCGGCACTGCTGAAGTCTCCAGCACCGCCGGCCATTACAGCCAGTCAAGCCCGTCGGTCTTTTTCGGTTACGTGGACGGTAATCCAATCCGGCGAATTCGGGTCACGTGGCCCTCGGGTGCCGTTACGATGCACGAGCTCACTGACAAAATGCTGGCAGCGCCGGTGATTCGACTGGGCCGAGACGGTTCGACCGCAAAATAAGAATCTCGGGTGCCGGGCGGAGGAAAGGCTGCCCGAATACTGAAACGCTCCCCGATCCTCGTATCGACCGGGTGGAAGACCTCTCCGGTGACGACCTCGTCTTCGCTCAGTTCAACGGCCACATCAAAGCAGCTTGGGGATCCACCAGACGACCTGAAGAACAAGCACTTGGAAGGAACTCTCCGGGCAGTTTAGAGCAAGATCACCGTAGGTCGGGCAAAGCCTGCAGGTGACGTCGCGCCCATCATGGCGATCACGAATTGGTGAATACCCCTCTGAAATTTGCCCATTCGCTTCACTTTTGTTTCGTGTTTCCCGCCGTTTCTGAATTCGTGACCTCAAGGTACCCACCTTTGAAGTGATTCGACCGGCGGCGGTGTTAAAGAGGGGGTGCCCGCCCTCGACGGTCCTCGATCGACGCGCACCGATTCTCCTTTGCGCCCGCCCCCACATTCCCAGCTCTGCCGCCCGCGGTCTGACACAATTTCATGAAACCATTTTCGACGAAACAACCACGGATGAGGGGATTCCAAGATCAGCCTCTCTTGGCGACAAGAGCGCGGGCAATTGCGGCAATTTGGGCCTGGCGGTTTCTTGACGAGCGGCAAATAACCGAGCTCGCGATTCACTCCACGAAGTCATGACCGCAGAAAAAAAGATGATGGGTTTCGGCTGGCGTGTATACGGCCTGGGCGTGATGGCGCTGGGCTTGACCAGCCTGGCGTTTCGGGAGTTCGACCCGGGGCAGCCGGTGCCTGAGAACTTTCCCTACCGAACCATTCTGGCCTATGTCGCAGGTGTGTTCATGGTCGTGGCCGCGGGCGCGGTTGAGTTGCGTCGAACCGTGGCCTGGGGCGGGGCGGCGCTCGCCATTTACTACGGGCTCTTTGTCGTCTTCCTGTTGGACGGCCGTCTCCTGCTTGCCGATTACGCTGGGTACGGCATGTACGAAAATATCGCCATGCCGCTCGCGATCGCCTTGGGTGGGCTGATCATCCATGCCGCCAGCGCCGGGATCGACGCGACCCTATCGGCGCGCCTCACGCGTCTGTGCCGGCGGGTGTTCGGGGTTTGTGTGCTGATCTGGGGCGGCGCGCACTTTGTTTATATGAACATGACTGCACCGCTCGTCCCCAAATGGTTGCCGCCGAGCCAGGTGTTCTGGGGATACTTCACCGGGGTCTGCTTCATCGCGGCGGGGCTTGCAATCCTGACGGGCGTGAAGGCGCGGCTCGCTGCGACTTTGCTGACAGTCATGATCGCGTGCTTCGGGCTGCTGGCGAACGACCGGATTCTCCTGGCCGGTCTCTCCAGCCACTTCAATTGGAGCGAGAGTGCCCTGAATCTCACCCTGACCGGGGTCGCCTGGGTCGTGGCTGATTCGCTGGCGGGCCCCGGGGGCGCCGCTGCGACGCTAAAGCATCCTCCTCCACCTGGCTCGCCTACTTGACGCCGCAGCCGTAGGTGCGGCCATGGGCGAAAGCGACAGGTTTGCCGGCCATGGCTTCAAGTTCGTTGGAAATGCAGCTTCGGACGATGAACTCCTATTCAGCAACGCCGGCGTTGCACTCAACCGGGGCCTTGCGGATGCCGAAACAAAGGAGCAGCTCGGTGGCTACTACCCCATCGATGGGCGCAACCTCGATGCCGCGCTCGAATGTTGATGGTGCGGTTGACGCGGATGAATGGTCGAAGTCCGGGCGGTCGCGGCTCAGACTGATTCCCAGGCGCGGCTGCCGACGGGGTCGCGGCCTTCGTCGTATTCGATGTGATCGACCAGCGTTTCGATGGGTTTTCCGGTCAGGCCGGCATCGGCGATGCGCTGGGGCAGGACGGCCGAACGCTCGTCGCGCCAGCCGAGTTTCACGATGAATCGGTTCCAGACATGGCATTCCTCGTCCGAGCGCGGCGTGCCATGCGCCTGCGCCCACGCGAGCACTTCCTCGTCCGTGCCGCCCGCCAGGGTGCGGTCGCGCAAATCGGCATAGGCAACGCCGAGGAAGCGACAGCAACGTCCATCGAGGACGAAGAACTGGCCGTCTCCGAGATTCGCCTGGTAGGCGGCGGGCAACTGTCCTGCCGCGTGCAATCGGACCTTGTCGAGCATGCGGCCGAAGTAGACCAGCCGGCCGACCTTCGCGTAACAACTCCGCAAACCGGGGACGTGAGGCATGGCCCGTAGGATTCCGGGGCGCTCGCGCGAGGCCAGACAAAAACCGGTGTGATGCCCGGCCGGAGCGGGTCCTGCTCAGGCCGCCCGGGAGCGCTAGGCGGCCGCCAGATCGGTCGCCGCCGGCAGATACACCCGGAACGTGCTGCCTCGGCCGACCTCGCTCTCGACGCTGAGCCGCCCTCGATGCTGTTTCACGATGCCGTGCACGGAAGCGAGCCCCAGTCCGAGCCCCTGGCCGACCTCCTTGGTGGTGAAAAACGGCTCAAAGAGACGCCGCCGCACCGACTCGTCCATCCCGTGACCCGTGTCATGAAAACTCAAGCACACGCCGCCTCCGGGGAAATCCTCCTCAGCGCCGGGTTCGACCGGCGAGATCTCGATCGCAAGCCGTCCGCCTTGGGGCATCGCATCCCGCGCGTTGGCACAGAGGCTGAGGATGACTTCGTCGATCAATCCGCCATCGGCTTCGATCCAAGCGGGCCGCGCGGCGTCGGCGATCTGCAGCCGGATGTGCTCGCCGACGAGCCGGTCGAGCACGGGACGCAAATCCCCGAGCGTGGCAGCCAGATCCATCCGTTTGAGCCGGAGAAATTGCACCTGCCCGACAGACATGAGCTGGTCGACCAGATCGGCGGTGCGTTTCGCCCCGTGTTGCAGGTCCGCGATTTCACCGCGCAGTGCCGGCGGCAACAGCTCGTCCATCCGCAACAGGTCCAGGCGCAGGAAGGTCGAGGCGAGGAGGTTGTTGAAATTGTGCGCAATGCCGCCGACGAGGCGGCTGATCGCCTCCAGCTTGCGGGACTCCCGCAATTCCTCCTCCAGCTGTGTGCGATCCGTGACGTCGCGCGAATTGAGCACCAGGCCCGCGATTGCGGGTTCGCCGAGGGCATTGCTGCCCGCGGTTTCGAGGTGACGGAACGTCCCGTCCTCATGGCGGAGCCGCCACTGCAGCGTGGACTCGACCGAGGGCGTTCGCAGCAGTCCATCGAGAAACCGCGCCCCGGCGGCCACGTCTTCCGGATGCGCGAACTGCAACAGGGACTGGCCGATGATTTGGTCCACTGGCCGGCCGAGCACCGCGGTCAGCGACGGGCTCGCAAATTGGATGTGGTATTGCGCGTCCACGACCATCAGGACATCTGACGAATGCCGGACCATCGCTTCGACGCGCACCTGGCTCTCGCGCTGGAATTCCACTTCCATCCAGCGCACGGTGTCGCCCAGCACAAGCACCTCGCGCACGAGCAGCACGACCAGCAGCAGGATCAACCCCGGCAGGATCCGGTGCAGCATTTGCGGATCCGAGGGCTTGATCATGGACAGCGCGATGAGCCATCCGGCCACGATCAGAATGGTGGCCATCGGCACGGGACTGAAGGCCACGGGCCGCAGCTTGGGGCGCACGGGCAGCGGGTCGGACTGGAAGCGCCAGGCCGCGGCCAGATACAGGCAGAGGGAAACCGCGTTGATCAGGTTGGTCCAATGGATCGCACTGTGGCGGATGACGAGAGCCGACGCATCGAGCGAAAAGAGCAGATCGGCGAGCCAGGAGACGCCGATTCCCGCCAAAAGGAACCACAACGCGCCGCGCGTGGGCAGCGGCGCGCGCGTGAGCAGGGCGGCGTTCAAACCGACCAGCCCCAAAAAAGATACGCCGGGCCAGACCAGCTCGAGCGCCGCATTCAGGCCCGTGGCGTCCTTGAACGCGGGGCTCACCGCACCCAGCCACAACGGCACGCCGACGCCCGCCACGAGCGCCGCGCCATCGACCGCGATGCGCCACCGGCTGGCCACGGGCCGCTCGCCCCGCGGCAGCTGGGCAAACCCGAGCAAGACCAGCGGATAGTTGAGCAGAAACAGCGCGTCGGCCGGGCTGAAGATGCTCTGGTAGTTCGAACTGCGCGCCACCTCGACCAACAGGTACGCGCCCCCCAATCCGACCGCGACCATGCCCGCGGCGATGAACGCGAGGGCCCTCCGCACCCCCGCTCGCAACGACTCGCGCCGGGTCGCGCCGACGAAGGCCCAGGCCACCGCGAAATTCAAGAGGGAGAGAAAACCGATGCTGAACAGCCGCATCTCCCGGGTCTTTTCCGGGGCCGTTAGCAGCCATCCGATAAAACCGAGGGCAAGCCACAGCGTCGCGTGCCACCAGAAGGGGGCGCGGCGGAAACGGGCAAAAGCCGGGAAAGCGGGTTCCGGTGATCTCAACGGAAGGAAGTGACCACGCCGAAGCCGCCCGGCGGTTCATCCCGGAAAGGAGGGACATTGAAAGGCGGGATTGGCATCGTAGTAGAATTCAAGATGATCGGACCTCCGGCATTTTCTGTAGGGGTTTTTGTGTAAACTGCCTAACAAATTGCAGGATAATTGATTTCGTCTCTTCGCATGTGCCCGGTTGCCGCCGCCGGCCCGCTGGAATTGCAGACTGAAACTGACCACGGTCCGGGCTCCCCGCCGGCCGGGGGCTGGACCGTTGGATTCCAAGCCGTGCTTGCCGACCGGAGGTCGCGTTTGGCCCGGGTCGTTCGCCCGGGTTTCGTCGTCACTTCCGGGCGTTCCCGTGGCGCTTTGCGGCAGGAAACCGCCGAATCTTGCCAGCTACCGGTCTTGGCCAAGTCTGTCCGTCTGCCGGACACATGAAGTTGAGAACGCTTTCGCTGCGAAGCTGCTGCCTTGAAGGGTGGAGCCCGACCTCCGGGCGGGCTGATTCGGTCACGCAACGAGGACCGGCCTGGTGGTCCGGGTCCAACTCATCTCAGCTGCGCGGTCCCGGCTCAGCGGGCGGGTACGAGGCGGACGATGCGACCGGGCTGGCCGACGAGCTCCAGCGCCACGTAGAGCAGTCCATCGGGACCGGTCTTGATGTCGCGCACGCGGCCGAGGTGCTTGAAGATCTCTTCCACGTGCGTGACCTTGTGCTGCGCGTTGACCGTCAGCCGAAGGAATTTCTGCTGGGCGAGCGAGCCGACGAAGAGATCGTTCTTCCAGCGCGGGAAGCGGGTTCCGGTGTAGAATTCGATCTCGCTGGCGGCGATCGAGGGCGTCCAGTTCACCACCGGCTGCTCCATCCCGGGCGCGGCGGTCTTTTCGCTCACGGCGGTGCCGTCGTAGTTCATGCCGTAGGTGATGACGGGCCAGCCGTAGTTGAGTCCGCGCTGGATCCAGTTGAGCTCGTCGCCACCGCGCGGGCCGTGCTCGGTTTCCCAGAGCGAACCCGTGCGCGAGTCGATCGCCAGGCCCTGGGGATTGCGGACACCATAGGCCCAAATGGAGCCGAAGGCCCCGTCCCGGCCGACGAAGGGATTGTCCGGCGGGATGCTGCCGTCGGGAAACACACGGTGAATCTTGCCGTTAGGGAGATTCAACTTCTGGGCGTCGCCCGTCAGTCCGCGCTCCCCGACGCTGAAAAACAGGTAGCCGCCGGCGAAGACCAGCCGGCAGCCGAAACTCACATAGCTTTCTTGGTAGTTCTGCCGGGGAATGGAAAAGACCGTCTGCTGTTCCACCAGCTGGCCGTCGCGCAGGCGCCCGCGAATGATCTTGGTCATCGCGGTCTCGCCGTCGCCCGGATCGCTGAAAGAAAGGTAGATCCAGCCGTTGTGCGCGTAGTCCGGATCGGCGATCACCGACATCAGGCCGGCTTCGTCGCGCACCACCACCTTGGGTACGCCGCCGATGGCGTCCGGGAGCAGATGGTCGTGGTCGATCACCCGCAGCCGGCCGACGCGTTCGGTGACGAGGAGGCGCCCGTCGGGCAGGAAAGTCATCGACCACGGCACGTCGAGACCCTCGGCGATGGATTCCAGCCGGTACGAATGGAGTTGGCTGTGCTGGACTCCTTCCGGCAGTGGGCGCGAGGCCGTCGGCTGGGGATCTTTCGCCCGCGTGGCAGTCTCGTGGATGAGGGTGATGAGCGCGCGCGCCTCGGCCGGGGTCACTCCGGCGGCGAAACTGGGCATGCCCAGATTGGGATAACCCTGGAGGATCGTGCGCAGAAGGCTGGCGTCGTCGCCGCCATGCCGCCAATGCTTGCGGCGTAGATCCGGTCCCTTGCCGCCCTCCATGTTTTCGCCGTGGCAGCTGCTGCAAAATTCCGCGTAGAGCTGGCGGGAATCGCGGCCGGTCGACTGGATCGTGATGGCGGCCGTCGCGTTCCGAGTGAGCGCGCCGCAAACAAGGAGCGCCGCAATCCGGCACCGGTGCCGCCGGAAAAAAACGGCCGAAGTGGCCGGACCTTGGGCGGAGCACGCCGCCGGTGGCGATGGCCGGAGCGTAGTCACTCAGATATTGGAAGCGGAATGCGGCGGCCACCCATGGAGAAGAATGACGCTAGCTCATACGGCCCGGTTCCGTGGTCAACGCAGATTCTCATGGGGTTTTCGCCGGACGAGGTCGGTCCGCGCGGCGTTCGGGCGGTTCAGTCGCCCAGGCAGGTGCCGACGCGACGGGCGGCCTGCACCCACTGGTGGTCGGTCGGCACCAGTTTGAGGTCGCCCGCGACCGACGCGATGGGCACGGCCTTGATGCTGTCGCCCCGCGAGGCGACCATCACGCCGAAGACGCCTTCGTTGATGAGCCCTGTGCAGGCCGTGCCCAGCCGGGTGGCGAGAAGGCGGTCGGTGACCGAGGGTGTGCCGCCGCGCTGCACGTAGCCCAGAATGGTCACCCGCGCCTCCAGCCCCGTCTGCTCTTCCAGCTGTTTGGCCAGGCGGAGCGTGTTGCCGGCGTGCTGCGCGTCGAGGTCGCTCAGTTCCCCTTTCGCGCGTTTCCGGGCCTCGTCCGTCGCCGCCTGTTTCTTCCGGAGCTTGGCCGCGGCGAATGCGGTGGCATAGTCCCGGGACAGCGCCCCCTCGGCTACGGCGACGATGCTGAAATTAGCGTGGCCCTTGGCCCGGCGGTTGATCGCCGCTGCAATCTTTTCCACGGTGTAGGGAATCTCGGGAATCAAAATGACGTCGGCGCCTCCCCCGATCCCGGCCCCGAGCGTCAACCAGCCGGCGCGATGACCCATGATCTCGGCCACGATGATCCGGTGGTGGCTGTGCGCCGTGCTGTGCAGCCGGTCCAGCGCCTCCGAAGCAATGCCCAGCGCGGTGTCGAAACCGATGGTTGCATCCGTCAGGGGCACGTCGTTGTCGATCGTCTTCGGCAGCGTCACGATGTTGAGCCCGGCCTTGACGAGGCGCAGGGCGTTCTTGTGCGTTCCACCGCCACCGATGCAGACCAGCGCCGACAACTCGTGCGCGCGGTAATTGGCGACGATCTTGGCCGTCATGTCGCGGATTTCCCCGTCGATTTCCATCCGGTGCGGTTTCTCCCGGCTCGTTCCGAGAATCGTGCCGCCGACGGTGAGGATTCCCGACAGGGAATTTTTGTCCAGGGGCAGCCAGTGATCCTCGGCGAGGCCGAGAAAGCCGTCGCGAAAACCGATGACCTCCCAACCGAATTCGCCGATCGCCGCCTTGCCGACGGCCCGGATGGCGGCGTTGAGTCCGGGGCTGTCGCCGCCTGCAGTGAGAATTCCTATCCGCTTCGAGACAGAGGATTTCATGTCAGTCCGGCCAGGCTAGCGCGCCGCCGGAGCCCCGACAATGCCTGTCTTTCGGGGCCCGAAATTTTCGCGCACGAGGGAAACGGTGGGCTGGGCAACACCCGTCTGCCGCCGCGGGAGCATTGCTCGGGCCTCGTGGACGCTGCCGGCGCGGCCATGGCGACTCCGTGAGACTTTCAGTCGCCATTTCTCCGGGCAACAACTTGCGTGTGTGACAACTGGGTGACGAAAACCGTGCCGCAGGAGTCGCTGGGGCCCTGCAGTTAGCACTGGGGTGCGGCGCGCCGACATTTTGACGGGGCCTTCGTCGTCGGGTAGTTTTTCCGCATGAAGGCGCCAGGCACATCCACCATCCGGCTCAGTTTGCGCGAGCTGGCGCAACTCTTCAATGCGATGGATTCGTCACCCTTCGTCGACCGGGATCTCGCAGCCGATGCTGAGGAATTCATCGTGAGCTCGGCGCGCGAACTGCCGCCGGGCCATGAGCTGGAGCTGGTCATCCTGCTCTCCGTTCCCGCGCCCGCTCCCAGCTTTGCGGGCGTGGAGGAGGCCGTGCGCCGGTATTTCGCGACCCGGGCGGAACTCAAGCGGCGCAAATTTCTCCAGCTGATCCGCCGCGGCCGGCTCAGTCTCGGCGTGGGCTTGGTCTTTCTGGTGGGCTGCCTCCTGCTCGGCGAGCTGATCGCCAAAACCAGTCCGGGCACGACCGCCGACATCATCAAGGAGGGTCTCACGATCGGCGGATGGGTTGCCATGTGGCGGCCGTTGGAAATCTGCCTCTACGATTGGTGGCCCCTCTACGAAGAGCGGCAGCGCCTGCGCCGGTTGGCCCGGATCCGGGTCCGCGTCACTTCCCAGGAAGCTTTCCCGCCCCAACTTTCGCCGCTGCCGGAAAATGAACGGCGAGAAATCGCGACCACCGCGGCCTGAGCCGGGAGGGGGCAGCTGAAACGAGGTGGAACCGGACCTCCGGCCCGGTCTTCTTTGCGCGACTCCATCAGCCCGCCCGGGAGGTCGGGCACCACCTTCCAAGAGCAAGTTTGTAGGGAAATCAGTCTCGACGGCCTGAGTCAGGCTGAGCCCGGGGAAAACCGCCCGCCGCGCCCGCTTCACAAAATCCTCACAAGAAAAAAGGCGGTATGGTGAAACCAAACCCGCCCTGGGCGTGTCACATTGACCGTCATGTCTCCGACCGTCAGCGCGCTGCTCCGCGACTATGTGGAAACCGGCAAGCTCGACCGGCACTCGGCCGTCGAGGTCTTGAACGAATCCGAGGTGCTGGTCGTGAATCTCCGCGCGGCCCGCCTGCAGGCCGGGATC
This sequence comes from uncultured Opitutaceae bacterium, assembly GCA_964477955.1. Classification (GTDB taxonomy): domain Bacteria; phylum Verrucomicrobiota; class Verrucomicrobiia; order Opitutales; family Opitutaceae; genus Didemnitutus. The sequence continues at coordinate 10,774 of CAYZGG010000022.1, read as the reverse complement.
GGCCGCGAATTTCTCCAGGCACTGAAACGCCTGAACGTGCGCATCCATATCGAGCATCCGGTGCGCGACGCCCTGCCGTTCTGGCGGAAGATGCGCACCGAGGGCCTGGTCGACGACGATCCCGATGCGCAGCCCACCTGGGAGGATTTCGCAACCGGACTGGAGTGTCAGATGACGGCGGACAAGTCTTTCGCGCTTCCTTCGCCGGCGCGAACCGCCTGACACCGTTTCGCGCAGAGAGAGCGAACGGAGCGGTCGCGCCTGAGAAGCCTGTGGAGCTAGCGGATCGACCCCGATGGGGCTCGCGTTGGAAGTCTCGGGTGGAGCCCGTTGCTCCGGGCGGGCTTGACCGGTGCGGAACCTGGACGGCCCCCAATTGATTCCGCGCCTCGGCAGCGCGGCGGGTTGACTCGGCTGCGACGAACCTGATTTTGTGGGACGTGCTTTTTCTCCACAAGCTCCTGCCCATTTTCTTTCTGCCGTTTGGGGTGGTGTGTGCACTCATGCTGGTGGCCTTGTGGAAAAAGAAATGGTGGCCGGGTTTGCTGGCCCTGGCGGTCTTCTACTTCGCGAGCACGCCGTTTGTGGCCAATTTTCTTCTCGGCCGGCTCGAGTCGCTGTATCCGCCGGTGAAACTGGCCGACGTCGCGCCCGCCGACGGGGTTTATGTGCTCGGCGGCATTCTCAACCGGCTGCCGAAGCCCGGCGAGCTTCCAAACTGGGCCGACACCTCCGAACGCTTCGATGGCGGCGTGGAGCTGGTCAAGGCCGGAAAGGCCGTCTGGCTGATCCTGCCGGGTGGCCGCTGGACGGTTGACGGTCGTGAGGTGATCGAAGGGGAGGTCATGCGCAGTCTGGCCGAAGCCCGGGGCGTACCGCCGGGCCGGATCCTCGTCGCCGATGTCGTGGAAAACACCCGGGACGAAGCCCGGGTCCTCGCGGCGCTCATGCAGGCGCGCGGCTGGAAGCGGCTCCTGATCGTGACCTCCGCCTGGCACATGCCGCGCGCGGCCCATCTCTTCCAGAAAACGGGCGTGAACTTCACGCCTTTTCCGGTCGACTACACCGTGCAGCCTGGCGGCCAGGTGCAGCCGGCGGATTTTGTACCGCACGCCACCGCTTGGGAGCAGACCGAGCGCGCCCTCCGCGAATGCTACGGCTACGCATTCTATTTTCTCACCGGCCGCTGAGTTGGGTGGCGGATGCAGGTGTAGGGCGGGGTCGCCGACCCCGCCTTTGCCCGCCCGAGGCACCAGATGAAAACGTCGGACAAATAAGGAATGCCTGCACCGGTCGAAGTCGCATTGTCAAAAGTCAAGACGTGACGTCTTAATTCTGTTTTACCGCACGCCACCGCTTGGGAGCAGACCGAGCGCGCCCTCCGCGAATGCTACGGCTACGCATTCTATTTTCTCACCGGCCGCTGAGTTGGGTGGCGGATGCAGGTGTAGGGCGGGGTCGCCGACCCCGCCTTTGCCCGCCCGAGGCACCAGATGAAAACGTCGGACAAATAAGGAATGCCTGCACCGGTCGAAGTCGCATTGTCAAAAGTCAAGACGTGACGTCTTAATTCTGTTTCTTGCAAATGACCGAGACCGCGTTGCGCGAATGCTATGGATACGCGTTCTATTTCCTGACCGGCCGTTGAGCGAGAGTACGCGGTCAAAAATCAAGGGCGTGACGTCTTCAGCATGCGCCCAGCCTACCGCTAGTTCGGACCGTACGCTCGTCGACCGTGGAGAGTTAGGTCGCAGACGGTTTCAATCAAAATCCGTCCTTTCTTTCGCGTTGCGTCGTCGAGCTGCGGTCCAAAAAGACAATGTTCTAGAACAGGTAAAACTGCGGGATCCGCAACATACAGTTCGTGGAAACTGGTCACTGCCTTTCCCTCCAAGATCAGGTCCTTTTCTGGAGTCCCTGCCTTGAAAAGCTCAGCCGCTATTGGATAGAGGGCGGTCCTATCGCCCGAACCGCAAAACCATCCGATAAGGAAATCGATGTCCTCTACCGAATAAACGTGACGCTTGGCAATTGGAGGAGGCCTAGATGTTAGCAATTTATCATATCCAGCTTCCTTAAGCAGCTGTGAGCCCTCATTAGAGTCCGCCATCCACACGATGATAGCAAGTGGCACATGTTCTTTCTTAGGGAATATAGAAATGGAGCGAATATGGCTCAGGAGCAATTCTGGATGCTTTCTGAATACCGCTCCCAAAAAACCACTCAACAGCTCCTTCATTTCCCGAGGACCGTCCATCGAATGAGCTTGGTTGGTTTGCTCCCATAATTTCTCAAAATTCGCGAGATCCTGCGTTTGGTAATATAAAATCATCCGGTCTAAAGTGGGGACCTCTCCCGAGCAGCGTGCTTCGGGCGATAGCAAAAAGAGGGCAATCCCGCACATCAGGCAGTTCGTGGCTTTACGCATAACATTCTATCCTTTCCCGAGATTCTTGAAGAAGACGCTGAAGACGTCAGAATCCAGCTGAAGACGTCAGAATCCAGCTGAAGGCGTCGCGTCTTGACTATTGACAAGAGTGTCATCGGGCAAAGCCAACGTCCAGGCCGGGGGTGGGCGGTTTGGAACCGGGGCCGATAAACGCCTGGACGGAGCCCACACCTTCGGCACGCAGCAGGCGCGCGAGGGCTGCGCTGCGCAGGCCGTGCCTGCAGGTCAGCACAATTGCTCCCTCGGCGGCAAGTTCGCGCAATTGGATGAGATCGTGCGTGGGCACTGAAAGTAGGGATTTTTCGCTTGCCGGTGCGGTTTCATCCGGCTCGAGCAGGTAGACTAACCGCGCTGTGGGTCCCAGGGCCGCCACTTGCTGAGCGTCGAGCAGAAGGGGTGCGGCGCCGCCAGCCGCGGGAATTGTAGCGGCGGCCAGCCCGTCGACGCGGCCGCAGACCGGGCAATCGGTCCGCGCGGCGCGTTCGATCGTGAGCTGGGAATTGTCGAGCAGGTTGATCAGCCGGGTTTGTCTGGCGGCGTCACCTTCGCGGCCGAGCAGGAGCTTGATCGCCTCGGCCGCCTGCATCACGCCGAGAACGCCCACGGCGGGGCCGAACACCGGACCACCTGCGCAATTTTCCGCCGTCTCCAGATCGGCGGGAGTGCGTCCAAGCCAGAGGCAGTGCAGGCACCCGCCCGTGCCGCGACGGAAAACATCGAGCGTGCCCTCGAAGCGGTGCACGGCCGCCTGCACGAGCGGCACGCCGAGCGCTTGGCAGGCATCGTGCAGCACGAACCGTGTCGCGAAATTGTCGGTGCAATCGAGCACCACCGCCTGGCCGGCGACGAGCGCGCGGGCGTTCGATGCGGAAAGGTCGCCCTCGTGCGCGACGATTTCAACGGACGGGTTGTGCTGCCGCAGCCGCGCGGCTGCGGCCAGTGCCTTGGGTGCACGGACCTCGGCGGTGCCGAACAAAATCTGCCGGTGCAGATTGGAAAGCTCGACCTTGCCGCCGTCGACCAACGTGAGCCGGCCGATGCCGGCCCCGGCGAGGTAGAGCGCGGCCGGACATCCGAGTCCGCCGAGTCCGACGACGAGCATGCGGGCCGCGGCGAGCCGGGCCTGGCCTTCGGTTCCGACCTCGGGCAGCGAGGACTGGCGGGCATTGTAGTCGGCAGAGGCGGACGTTCGTGCCTCGGTCGTGCAATTCACCCACTCGGCGGCGCCGTCGGGGTGATGCTCTTTTTTCCAAACGGGCAGACGTCGTTTCAGCTCCTCGATGACGTGGCGGCACGCGGCGAAACCCGCTTGGCGGTGCGCGGAGGCCACGCCGATCCAGACCGCGATTTCCCTAATCTGCAGCGTGCCTGTGCGGTGCACACACCGCACGCGGCTGCCCGGATAAAGACGTTCGGTTTCGGCCAGAATCGCGTCACCCTCGTTTTGCGCGAGATCGTCGAACGCCTCATATTCGAGCTGCGTGACCGGCCGGCCGAGGTGGTGGTTGCGCACCCGGCCCTCGAAGATGACTGCGGCCCCGGCGTCGGGTGCGGCGAGACGCGCCTGCAGCGCGGCGGAATCGATCGGTGTGGACGTGAGCTCAAACATGGGAGGTTGTTCCGCCAAGATCCGGCGGGGTCCGTATTGGAGGAGCGGCTTTACGCCGCGATGGGCTTTCAAATGCGAGGTCGGAATCGCGGCGTAAAGCCGCTCCAACATCTGGACAGGTGGGCATTTTCATTGCTAGCCTCCGGCCACCGGCGGGATGAAGACCACGCGGTCGCCCGGGGCGAGGGGCGCGGTCATGTCCGCGTAGCGTTCGTTGATCGAAACGCGCAGCAGTGCAGGGGAAAACGTCAGGCCGCGTTGAGTTTGGAGTTCCGCGTACACTTCGGCCGGCGTGCGTGCGGCGGTCTCGACGTTCAGAACCGAGCAGCCAGCCTGCTCGCGCAAGACGGCAAAAAAACGGACGTTAATCTGGCGTGTGACCGCGGACATGTTTGTTAACCACTAATGTTCACTAAAACCTCACTAATCTGAAATCATTAGGGTCAGATTAGTGGTTAAAAAAATTTCACCCGCCGATCTGGGACATGCCGCGGGCCGAGGGAATGAGATGGTGGGCGAGGCCGTGGCCCCAGGGTTTTTCGTGCACGGCCTGGCGGATGCACATGGCGATGACTTCGTCGCTCTCGCCGGAGCGGAGCAGTGCGAGCAGGTTGACCTCGTTGTCGCGCAGCAGGCAGAGTCGCAGCATGCCCTCGGCGGTCAGGCGCAGGCGGTTGCAGCCCGCGCAGAACGGTTTGGACACCGGGCTGATGAAGCCGACGGAGCCCTGGCCACCCGGCAGGCGGAACATCCGCGCCTCGCCGTCGAGCCGGCCTTCGTTGAGCAGCTCGAGCGGGCCGTACGCTTTTTCCAGCACGGCGAGCAGCTCGGTTTCGCTGACCATCCCGCGCGTCTGGAATTCCGAGTTGTTGCCAAAGGGCATCTGCTCGATGAAGCGCACCTGCCAGGCTTGTTTGAGCGTGAGTCCGGCCAGGGCGACGACATCCTCGCCATCGTTGATCCCGCGACAGACGACGGCGTTGAGCTTGACCCGGAAGCCGGCGGCCGCGGCGGCGGCGAGTCCCGCGTGGACATCGCGCAGGTTGCCCCAGCGGGTGAGCCGGCGGAAGCGTCCCTCGTCTAGGCTATCGAGGGAGATGTTGACGGAGTGCAACCCGGCCTCGCGGAGCGGAGCGGCGAGCTGGTCGAGCAGCACGCCGTTGGTGGTCAGGCCGATCGAGGAGACGCCGGGGGTCCGGGCGGCGTGGCGGACGAGTTCGACAAGGCCCGGGCGCAGGGTGGGTTCGCCGCCAGTGAAACGGATTTTGCGGAAACCCAGGGAGGCGAAGAGGGTGATGAGTCGGCGCAGCTCGTCGTCGCTGAGCAGCTCGTGCCGCGGCCGGAAAGTCATGTGCTCCGGCATGCAGTAGACGCAGCGCAAATTGCACGCGTCGGTCAGCGAGATACGCAGGTAGTCGATATCGCGGTAGTATTGGTCGAGCGGCATGCTTGTCAGGAGGAACGTAAGCCGGAAACCGCGCCGGGGCTATTCAAATCAACACCCACGCGGGTCCGGCCCAGCGCGTAGAAAACGCCCGTGCCCACGGCCAGTCCGGTCAGGTAGCCCTGCGGGGCGAAGACGCAGACCAGCGCAACGCCGGTTGCAAGTGCCAGGCGGGCGGTGGAGGAGCCCAGTTCGCGCAGGAGGAGCAGGAGCATGCCGGCTTCGACCAACAGCACGGCGCCGAGCACGGGTGAGGGGAATACCTGGACGATCTCCTGAAAGGCGCCGCTGAACAGGGCGCCAACGACAACGTAAATGCTGCCGTAGATCACGACGGAGCCACCGGTGCGCGCGCCCAGCGCATAGTAGCCGGCCAGGCCGCCGCAGCCATGGCACACTGGAATCCCGCCGAGCCAAGGCACGACCAGGTTCATCGCGCTGTAGGTGAAGCCGATGCCGCGCAGCGTCAGGGATTTCTCCGGAAAGAAGTCCTGCACTGTCCGCTGGGTGGCGATGACGGAGTTGGAAAGGGAGAGAGGAAGTTGCGGTAGGACGAGCAGCACGATGACCGTGACCCACTGATCCCAAGGAAGGTTGGCGGGATGGGGCCAGCTCCAGCCAAATCCATGGGCCACGGCCGGCCAATTGAGACGATAAACTGCCGCCCAGAGCGCGCCTCCACCGATCACCAGCAGCGCGCCTGGAATTCGCCGGTGTCCGCGAAACCAGGAAAGCAGGGCCACGGCCGCCGCCGCGGCCGCCCAGCCCCAGGGGCCTTCGCGGCCGGCCAGTCCCAGGGCCGTGCGGGCCAGCGCGAGGCCGAGTCCGGCTTGCACGCCCCGCACCACCACGACGGGAATCATCCGCTGCAGACGGTCGAGTGCGCCGCTGGCGGCGAGCAGCAGCATGAGTCCGCCAATCATCAGACCTGCGAGTTGCAATTGTCCACCGGTGGCGTGACCGGCGATCACGACCACCGCCATCGCCTTGAGCGGCTGCACGGGCATCGGCAGGCCGTAGAGCAGACCGGTGCCAATCTGGACCAGCCCGTAGGCGATAAAAACACCGGCGGCATCCAGTTTGGTGGCGAGCAAAATGCCCACGATCAAAGGGAGATCCGTGCCAATGTCCCCGAAGGCACCGGCGACCTCGCGGCGGTTGAAACTCAAGCGCGGCATGGTGGCACAGGACCGGAGTTCACGATCGGAGCCAGCGCCGGGCGGAAACCGGCGACGTGGTCGAGGGCCTCGGCGATGGCGGGCATCAGAAGCGGCAGGCACTCGCCGATGGCGCGCGGCCGGCCGGGAAGGTTGACGATCAGCGAACGGCCGCGCACGCCGGCGGTCGCGCGCGAGAGGATGGCGGTCTTCACATTTTCGTAGCTGTGCAGCCGCATGATCTCGCCGAAGCCCGGCAGCTCCTTCTCCAGCACGGCACGCGTGGCCTCGGGGGTGACATCGCGTGGTCCGGGCCCGGTGCCGCCGGTGGTGATGATCAATGGAATCCGGTCGATATCGGCGAGCCGGCGGAGCGCGTCTTCGAGGGCAGGGCGGTCATCGGACAGCAGCACGCGCGTCCACTCCAGCGGCTCGGCAAAATGGCTGGCGGCGAGGCGCTCGATCTCGGGGCCGCTTTCGTCGGCATAAACCCCGGCGGCGGCGCGGTCGCTCAGGGTGACGCGGGCGATTTTCATGCGACGGAAGTTTTAACCACGGAAGACACGGAACACACAGAAGGGAGAAATGACTTTGTAGCACGGGTCTCCCGACCCGTGGCGATTGTCATCACGGGTCGGGAGACCCGTGCCACGAGACAGGGATCGTTTGCGGACGCTCTTCATTGCTTCCGTTTTTCGACGACCCGGATGCCGCCGATGGACATGGCTTTGTCGACGGCCTTGCACATGTCGTAGACCGTGAGGGCGGCGACGGACACGGCGGTCAGCGCCTCCATCTCGACGCCGGTTTTGCCGGTCAGACGGACGGAGGCGCGGATGACGATGCCGTCGGTTTCGACGGCAAATTCCAAGTCGACGTTGCTCAGGGCGAGCGGATGGCAAAGCGGGATGAGAGTGGCGGTTGATTTCGCAGCCTGGATGCCGGCGATCTTGGCCACGGTGAGGACGTCGCCCTTCGGCAGCGCTTGGGCGCGGAGCAGCTCGATCGTCCGGGGCGAGCAGGTCAGCCGGCCCTCGGCAATGGCGGTGCGCAGCGAGTCGGGCTTGGCGCTGACGTCGACCATTTTCGCTCCGCCGGAGGCGTCCAGGTGGGAGAAGGTGATGGGGGCGGACTCGGGAGTCATGGGCAGGAAATGAATTCGACGGACTGGCCGGCGGCAAGGCTGCCGGGGGGCGGAGGCACGGGCAAGAGCGCGTTGGCACCGACGAGCCCGGCGCTGTCGCCCGAGCTGGCGAGCGGCAGCGGGGTGAGTTCGTGGACTCCGCCGTGCACGACGGCGCGGGCCGGCCAGAAGGTTTGGCGGGCGTCCGCCGGGAGTGGGCGGCTGTTCGCGGCGATCCGGCCGTGCAGGAGTTCCGGAGCCGCAGCGACTCCGCTCTGCAAAAAACGGAGCAGCGGCGCGAGGAACAATTGAAAAACCACCCAATGCGAAACCGGGTTGCCCGGCAGCGCGAAGGCCAGCTGGGCGCTGCGGGTGGCGAAGGCGAGAGGTTTGCCCGGACGCAGGTTCACCTGTTGAAAATGCAAGGTGTAGCCGAGCGACTCCAGCAGCGGCCGCGCGATGTCGTGGTCGCCGACGCTGGCGCCCCCCGAGATGAGCAGTACGTCGTGCGCGGGCAACGATTCCGCGGCGATCTGGGCGGCGGCCAGCTCGTCACGGATACGAATCTGCGTGATGAGTTCGGCACCCGCACCGGCGAGCAAGGCGGCGATCAGCGTGGAATTGCTGTCGCGGATCTGCGCCCCGGTCAGCGGCTGGCCGGGGGCGACCAGCTCGTTGCCGGTGACCAGATGAGCGCAGCGCGGTGCCCGCGTGGTGTGCGGTCGGTCGATTCCCGCGGAGGCCAGAGCGGCCAGTTCGGGCGGGCCAAGTCGCGTGCCGGCGGGCACGACGATGTCGCCCGTCCGGCGATTTTCTCCGCGCCGACGGATGTAGCTCGGACCATCAGGGCTGAGCACACGGATGGAATCACCCTCGCGGGCGATGTCCTCCTGTTTGACGACGCAATCTGCTCCGGCGGGCACCGGAGCCCCGGTGAAGATGCGCACGCATTCGCCCTTGCCGACCGGGCCGGAAAAAGCTGCGCCGGCCGCACTCGTGCCGATGAGACGGAGCAACGTGTTCACGTCGGTTCGGCGCAGGGCGTAGCCATCCATCGCCGACGCATCGAATGGCGGGGAATCGGCATCGGCCCGGGCGTCCCGTCGCAACACCCGGCCAAGCGCCTGCGCCAGCGGCACCGGCGTGGAGTCGAGCTGAGCCGCCTGGGTGAGGATCACCTGCAGCGCGTCGGAAACCGAAGTCATGCCCCCGACGAATGACGCTTTGCCGGATAAGCGCAAGGACGCCTGAGGCGGCCCGCAAGCGCCACCCACCCAGGCTCGCCTATTTTGGTGGAACGCGTTGACCGCAGCGCGTTCAGAGCGGATTGAGGTCAATCCGCTCCACCTTTAGGTAGTGTATCAGTTAGCATGTGGGAGGGGCTTTATGCCCCGACTCGTCGCGGGGTAAACCCGCTCCCACATTGGCCGGCAGAAGCAAACTGATACACCACCCACCTTTATCTGTCAGGTTATCACGCAAGCATCATTGGTCGGGATAAACTGACGGGAAGGGGCCCACCGTTTTGCAGCCTCTTTCCGCTTGGCTGGCGGCGGCTCCGCGCCAGTCTTCCGGCCATGCACAAAGGCCGGCTCGAAGCGTTCAGTGACGGGGTGCTTGCGATCATTATCACGATCATGGTGCTCGAGCTGAAGATTCCGCATGAGGCCGATTTCGCCGCGCTCCGGCCCGTGCTGCCGATTTTGTCGAGCTACCTCCTGAGTTTCGTCTATGTCGGGATCTACTGGAACAACCACCATCATCTTTTCCAGGCGGTGAAGCAGGTGAAAGGCGGGGTGCTCTGGGCCAATTTGCATCTGTTGTTCTGGCTTTCGCTCCTGCCGTTTGTGACCGGATGGATGGGTGAAAACCATTTCGCTGCCGCCACCGTGGCGGTCTACGGCGGGGTGTTGATCATGGCTGCGATCGCCTATTTCATCCTGGTGCGTGTTCTGCTCGCGTGTCACGGACCCGATTCGACCCTCGCTCGGGCCATCGGATCGGATTTCAAGGGCCGGATCTCCGTGGTGATCTACGGGGCGGGCATCCTGCTCACCTGCTGGCGGCCGTGGCTGGCAGTGGCGCTTTACACTTCCGTGGCCGTCCTGTGGCTTGTGCCCGACCGGCGGATCGAGAGAAATCTCATGGAGTAACGGCGGGGGCGATCGAGGCTTGCGACGCCAGCGACTTGGGATCCCTGGGTTGATATGGGGGGACGTTCGGGCGTCCCGGTCGGTGCGCGGTCTGCGACAACGGTCGCGGACGGCCCGGCGGTCCGTCCCTACCGGCGCTGACCCGCGCAAGCCGTTATTGTTCGGCCGCGGATATTAAACCTTGACCGGCCGCGGGCGTTTGGCGGCCGGTTTTTTCACCGGCGGAACCGGCGCGATCACGAAAGGTGCGAACAGCGGCTGCTGTTTGAGCGGGAAGCGGCCGGCGATGAACACGCCGTCGTCCCGCGACTCCTGCACACGCACCTGGCCGGAGGCGTGGAGCTTGGCGACGAGGTCGTAGCGGTCGTGCGGGACGAGCAGTTCGACGGCGATGGTGTCGTCGACCGCGAGCTCTTCGCACCGGGCGAGGAGCCGATCGAGGCCTTCGCCGGTGTGGACGCTGAGGAAGAGCGCGGTGGGATGGCGGACGCGCATGAGCGCGAGGGTCTTGGCGTCCGCGGCGTCGATCTTGTTGAAAACGGTGATGGTCGGCTTGTCCGCCGCGCCCAGCTCGGTGAGGACGGCGAGGGTCGTGGCGTGATGCTGTTCGACGTTCGGGTTGGTGACATCGAGCACGTGGATCAAAAAGTTTGAGACAACGACTTCTTCCAGGGTGGCCTTGAACGCCTCGACCAGCCGGTGGGGCAGGCGGCGGATGAAACCCACGGTATCGGTGACAAGCAGGGTGCGGCCGTCCGGCAGCGCGAGCTGGCGGGTGGTGGGGTCGAGCGTGGCGAAAAGTTTGTCGGCGGCGTAGATGTGCGCGCCGGTGAGTTTGT
>CAYZGG010000021.1:0-50174 GCA_964477955.1 uncultured Opitutaceae bacterium | reverse complement strand
GTCGACCCGCCGGCGGTCAGCGCCCCGGCCACCACCGAGAAGATGCGCGGCTGCTCACCGGCCGGGAAAATCAGCGAGCCGCCGGACGGCACCCGGTGGCGGAAGATCCGGAACTCGGCACATTCGGCGAGGACCGGCGAAGGGTCCGTGGCGTGCACCAGGTGCGGGGTCCCGGCGGTGTTGGCTTCCAGACAGGCCAACGACTGCTCGATGTGCAGCGTCCGCGGCCGGCCGTCGAGGCCGACCCGACCCCAATCGTAAACCCGGTAGGTGGTGTCCGAGTTTTGCTGGATTTCGAGGATGAGATTGCCGGCATCGATCGCGTGCATCACGCCGCTGCGGATCAGCAGCGAGTCTCCGGCCGCGGTCGGGAGGCGGTGCACGAGCGACTCGGCCGTGTGGTCCTGCAGCGCCGCCCGGAAGCGCGCCGCATCCACCCCGGGCTTGAGTCCGGCGAGCACCGCGGCGCCGGGCCCGGCGTACGCCACGTACCAGTTCTCGGTCTTCGGCTCGCCGCCGAGCCTTCCCGCGATCGATGCGGGTGGATGCACCTGCAGGCTCAGGCGTTCGCGGCAATCCAGCCATTTGACCAAAATCGGAAACGGCCAGTGCGCCGGCCAGCCCGGCCCCATGATCTCCGCTGCGGACGTTTCAATCATCTGCCGCAGCGATCGGCCGGCCCATCTGCCGTCGCGCACGATCGAGTGCGCCTCGGGCCGGTCCACCAGCTCCCAACTTTCCCCGATCGGACCGCCCGCGGGCAACGCCCGTCCCAAATGGGCCTCCAGACCGCGCCCGCCCCAGACCCGTTCCTGGTAGAGCGGCGCAAATTGGATGTAGGCTGTCATGGACATGTGATAAGATCGGTCTGCCTGATCGAGCAGGGAATTTACATTGACCCCCACTGCCGAAAGAGCAGCTATTCAAGAATCTCATACTGAAATGGCCAAAGCGGAGAGTTCAAACCCAAAGGATGGCAATCCCTCGTTCGAGGGACCGCGTTACGGGCCGAAGTGGCTGGCCGCGCTGATCTGCCTCGTCTTCGGCCTGCTCATCACTGTCGCGTTGGTCGACTACATCCCCGAGCAGAGTTCCTACCACAGCACTTCGCCCACTGCGGTGAACCTGGCGGGCTGGGCCGGCGCCGATTACTCCTTCGGGTCTTACTATCTTCTCGGCATTTCCACGTGGTTGGTGCCGGTCTTCCTGTTTTGGATGACCTTCATCTATCTGCGCCGCTCCCGGCGCCTGATCGGCACCCGGCTGGTCGCGATGGTGTGCTGCCTGATTTCCTTGTCGGGTCTGATGGCGATGCAGACCACCTTTTTCACGGACAAATCGGTCTACACTGCCGGTCCCGGCGGCGTGCTCGGCCACAAGGTCTACGATGAATCGCTGATGGATGTTCTGGGCCTCTTCGGCTCCGGGCTCATTCTGGGCACGACCTACCTCATCAGCCTGGTTTTCGTCTTCGCCCGCGACATCGGCATGGAATTCGGCAGGATCATGCAAGGCTTCGCCGAGTGGCGGCGCAAGCGTTCGACCGAACGGGCCGCCCTCGCCCTGGAGAAGCGCCGCGAACCCGCCCCCACCCCGGCCTTTGTCGAAAAACCGATCGCCACCCCGGTGCTGGCCACGCCCCGACCCGGACCGGCCGCGCAGCCTCTCGGGGCCGCCAAGAAAATCGTGCTGCCCAAACGCGATGACCCTCTCGCCGACCTTCCCCGCTCCTCCTCCAATCCTCCCGGCAAGGCCGCCTTGGAAGCCGCCACCGGCCTCAAGCCCCTCGCCGAGGGCGCGCCCGGCAAGATCGAACTCAATATCTTCAAGCCTGAGGAACCCAAAAAGATCAAGGTCATCCTTCCGCAAAGCGACGACAAAACCTACGAGTTCCCTCCCCTCAAACTCCTGCAGGAGCAGGTGAAGATCTCGACCGCGGACAGCGAGGAGGAGCACCGCCAGAACGCCGAAAACCTCCTCCGCATCCTCGGCGAATTTGGCGTCGAAGTCACCCTCGGCGAAATCCATGTCGGCCCCGTCATCACGCGTTACGAAGTCGTCCCGGCCGCCGGCGTGCGGGTCGAAAAAATCTCCGGCCTCGACAAGAACATCGCCCTCGGCATGCGCGCCCAATCCGTGCGCATCCTCGCCCCGATTCCCGGCAAGGCCGCCGTCGGTGTCGAGGTGCCGAACCAGAAACCAACTCCGGTGGGTCTGCGCGAAATCCTCGAAAGCGAGGACTGGGCTCATGCCAAGGCCGAGCTGCCGATCGCCCTCGGCAAGGATGTCTCCGGCAAGCCGTTGGTCTCCGACCTAACCAAGATGCCGCATCTGCTCATCGCCGGGGCCACGGGCTCGGGCAAATCGGTCTGCATCAATGCCATCGTCGCCTCCATCCTCTACTCGAAGAGCCCGAAGGACGTGCGGCTCATCATGGTCGACCCCAAGGTGGTTGAACTGAAGATTTTCAACGCGCTGCCGCACATGCTCATCCCGGTCGTCACCGAGCCGAAAAAGGTGCCGGCGGCGCTCAAATGGCTGCTCGGCGAAATGGAACAGCGCTACCAGATTTTCGCCAAGGTCAACGTCCGCAACATCTCCAGTTTCAACGGCCGCAAAAAAGGAGCCTCCGCTCCGCCGATCCCGGCCGAGCAACAGGCCGAACTCGACGGCGTGGCCGACGACATCGTCGTGCCGGAGCGCCTGCCGTACATCGTCGCGATCATCGACGAACTTGCCGACCTCATGATCGTCGCCCCGGCGGAAATCGAGACCAGCATCGCGCGCCTGGCCCAGCTGGCCCGCGCCGCCGGCATCCATATCATCATCGCGACCCAGCGCCCCTCAGTCAACGTCATCACCGGAGTGATCAAGGCCAACCTTCCCGCCCGCATCGCTTTCCAGGTGGCCTCCCAGGTCGATTCCCGCACCATCCTCGACGGCAAGGGAGCCGACACCCTCATCGGCCGCGGCGACATGCTCTTCACCCCGCCCGGCACCTCACGGCTCGTGCGCGCCCAGGGCGCCTTCGTGGCCGACGACGAGATCGGCGCGATCGTCGAATTCCTCAAACGCAACGGCCCGCCCCAATACGCCACCTCCGTCCAGCAGCAGATCGACCGCGACGCGCGCGCCGATGAGGAGGACGAGGACGGTGACCTCGGGGACGACGACGACTTGGGGGACGATCACGAGCTGTTTCGCCAGGCCCTCGACGTGCTCAAGTCCACGCGGCGCGCTTCGACCTCGATGATCCAGCGCCGGCTGCGCATCGGCTACAACCGCGCCGCCCGCATCATGGACCTCATGGAGGAAAAGGGCGTCGTCGGCCCGGAGAACGGCTCCTCTCCCCGCGAAATCCTCGTCGATCTCGACACCTTCCAGCTCTGAGCGCGTTTAATCTTTCAACCCCGTCCCAATCTCCTTAACAGTTACCGGCACGAACATGCAGAATCTCGGCGAACGACTTGAGGAGGCGCGCAAACGCAAGGGTGTTTCCATCCGTGAAGCGGCGGAGGCGACGAAGGTGCGCAGCGATTATCTCCAGAAATTCGAGGCCAACTCGTTTGACCTCGACCTGCCCCCGCTCTACATCCGCGGCTTCGTGCGCAACTACGCGCGTTTCCTCGAACTCGATGCCGAGCGCTTTCTCGCCGAATTCGATTCGCTCATGGCAGCGGACGGCCGCGCGCCGCGGCGCGAGGCCCGCGAGGTTTATGGCCGCGTCGAATTTGCCGAGGGCGGCGAAAATGCCGGCGCCGGGCGGGGAAAGATCGATCCGGCTCTCCTGACCAAATACGGCCTGTTCGGCGGCGGAGCGCTGCTGGTCGTCGTGATCGTGCTGCTGCTTTTCAGCCTGTTCAGCTCCCGGTCCGGCGGAAAACCGGCCGCGCCCACGCAGCCGGTGCAAACCACGGCGCAAGCCCCGGCGCAGCCGGCCGACACGACGCAGACCCTCACTTTCACGGCTCTTGACAACACCCGCGTCAAGATCGTCCAGGAGTCCACCAACGCGGTGCTCTTCAACGCCGGACTCAACCGCGGCGAGACGAAATCGTTTCACACGATGGGCCCGTTGCTGGTCACCGTGGAGGATCGCACGCGGCTGCGCATGGAAATCAACGGCCGCGCCACCGATATCCCGCAGTTTGCCAACGGCAATTACGGCCGCTTCCGGCTGGAGTGAGAAGTCACAGCCAGGATCGGGCGCAGGCTGCAGGCCTCCTGCCTGCCCGTCTTTTCGTGGGCCGGCTTCCCTTCGTTCCCCGGCCTTTCTCAACAGAACTGTGGGCGGGGTGCCCTCACCCCGCGGGTTTCAGCACTCGCACCGCCTGCCTCGCGGGGTGAGGGCACCCCACCTACAAAAACGGCAACGAATCGGCCTCGAAAACGAGGCGAGCAAAAGGGCAGCAGCGCCGCCTTGAAATCCAAACTCCACCTGCCTTACCGCAGCGCGAGCGGCGGCCCCAACACTTCGCGCAAGATGATCGCGCGCCGCAGCGCCGCCGGACTCCGCAAATCCTCCTGCAGCGCGACCCGGCCGGCCGCCAGCGCCGCGGGCGCCTTGTCCTCGATCGACTGCTCGAACGTCACCCGGCGCTCCACCGAGCTCTTCATTTCCGCGGCCACCCGCAACTGCCCGGCCAGCGCCTCGCGTTCCTCTTCGAAGCGAATCTCCGCCCCGGGCTGCGACGCCCGCTCATCCCGACGCTGCATCACTTCGCGGACGACTTCCGGCAAGGTTGCGACGGGGGGCGGACTCGCCTCCTCTGACGACCATTGCACCGGGGCAGCGGACGGAGGAAGAGCCGTCGGGGTCGCGGGCGAGGCCGGCTGATCGCGCCGCTCCTCGATTTTCCGGCGGATTTCCTCGCGGATTTTCCGCGTGCGTTCGGCCAGATCGGGATCGCCGAACTCGAATTCCTTGGGCGGGGCCGGCGGTTGCCCGTCCGCACCGCCGCTCCGGCCTTTCGCCGCCTGCAGGACCTTGGCGACGAGACCGGCGATCACCACGACGACCCAGAGATGTTGGAATATCCAGTCCATAACGGAGAAAGTCTCAAGTGGCCAAGTGACAAGTAACAGCGAGCGCGATTCCGGCGCTTCGCCGCGGGATCGCACCTGTCAGTCGTTCCTTGTTGCTTTTCACTCTGTTTTCTTTCCTTCCGGATGCGCGATGGAACTGCGCATGGCGGTGTCCGACTGGATGTTTTCCATCTTGTAATAGTCCATGACGCCGAGCCGGCCCGAGCGGAAGGCCTCGGCCATGGCCAGCGGCACCTGCGCCTGCGCCTCGACCACCTTGGCCTGCATCTCCTGCACGCGCGCCTTCATTTCCTGTTCAACGGCCACCGCGGCCGCGCGGCGAATCTCCGCCTGCGCCTGCGCAATGCTCTTGTTCGCCTCAGCCTGCGCTTCCTGCAATTTCGCGCCCACGTTTTCGCCCACGTCCACGTCCGCGATGTCGATCGAGAGAATTTCAAACGCTGAACCTACGTCGAGACCGCGCGCGAGCACGGTCTTGGAAATGCTGTCGGGCGACTCGAGCACATGTTTGTAGCTTTCCGACGAACCGATCGTCGAGACGATGCCCTCGCCGACCCGGGCGATGATGGTGTCTTCCTTCGCGCCGCCGACGAAACGGTCGAGATGCGTGCGCACGGTCACGCGCGCCTTCACCTTCACCTGGATGCCGTCCTTGGCCACGCCGTCGATCGTGGTGCGGCCCTGCGCGGGATTGGGGCAGTCGATGACCTTCGGGTCCACGGAAGTGCGGACGGCCTCGACCACGCTCTTGCCCGAGCCCTTGGTCGCCAGGTCGATGGCGCAGGCCCGGTCCCAGCTGAGCTCGATGCCGGCCTTCTGCGCGGCGACCAGCGCCTGCACGGTCGGGACCACGTTGCCGCCGGCGAGGTAGTGCGCCGCGATCTTGTCCGTGCTGACCTCGATGCCGGCCTTCACCGCGGTGATGCGGGCCTCGACCACGAGATTGTACGGCACCCCGCCGAGGCGCATGCCAAGCAGGTTCAACACGCTCACCGGGGCGCCGTTCAGCCGCGCCTTCAGCCAGACGCTGATGAACGAGATGAAGACGCCGATGATCACGAGGGCGACGATCGCCACCGGGATGATGAAAATAAGGGAAGCAGAGTTCATGGGGTTATTCGAGGGTTACGATGAGACGAAAATTATCAACCGCCACCACCTTCAGCGTGGCGCCCTTGGCCGCGAGACCGGTGCGGCAGAAGGCCTCGTAGCGGCGGTTTTCCACCGACACATAGCCGCTCGGCGCGAGGGTGGTGAGCGCCACGCCGGTCCGGCCCACGACGGCCGCGGCCTCCGCGGGCATCGGCTGGCTCGTCGCGTCCTGGGTGGATTGGACCACCAGGCGGCGTCCGAACTTGGTCCTGGGCAGGACGACCAGCTCCAAATAGATCATCAGCCCGAGCAGCACGAGGGCGCCGGTGCTGGCGATCAGGCCGCCGGCCAGGCCGAATTCCCGGAACGAGAGGACGCTGCCCGCGAGCAGGGCGATCGCCCCGATGATGCCGGCCAGCGCTCCCGGGAGAAAAATTTCCGCCGCCAGCAGGGTGACGCCGATGAGAAACAGCAGGACGATGGCGTTCATGCGCCCTCCTCCTCGACAATGAGCGCAAAATCGTCGCGCCCGCGCACCACCACGCGGGAACCGTTGGCGATGGCCCCCAGCTGCGCGCGGGCCTCGTAACGTTTCCCGGCAATTTCGATCTGGCCGCCGGGACGGAGCGCCGTGGCCGCGACCGCGGTGACGCCCACGAGATCATCAAGCGCGGCCGCCGACCCGGGAGCACCGCCGGCGGTCTGGGCCGAGGTGCCCACCACCGCGCCCACGACGAGCCGGTCCCACATCCAGCCCTTGGGCAGATAGCGCAACAAAACGATGCCCAGCACCACCGCCAGGACCAGCCCGAGACTGAGGTTGGTCAGAGGCCGCACGAACATGTCGCCGGAAAAGCTGATCGGTTCTCGCGGCCAGATGTCCGCCATGGACCAGACCAACGCCACGAGCATGCAGCCCAGGCCGGCCAAGGCCGGAAGAGCGGTGCCGGGAAAGAAGAAAACCTCTACGACGAGCAACAACAGCCCCAGCGTGAACAGCAGGATCGGCTCGTGTCCGGACAGGCCGGCCGCATATTGCCCGAAAAACACCAGCGCCAGCAGAACGACGCCGCCGCCCGCGAACCAGCCGTGCATGGGCATCTTGAACTCCAGGAACAAGCCGAGCAAACCAAGGCCCATCAGAATCGGAGACAGGGCCGTGAGATATTGCGCAAGTTTCTCGGACCAGGTGATCTCGAAATCCCTGACGATAAAATTGTCCGGGCCGAATTTTTTCGTCAGCAAGGCATCCACGTCCGCCGCCACGCCGGACCCGAGCAGGGGTTGCGGCGGCTCGCCGTAGGTCTTCATCGCCTCGGTCGCGGTGAGCGTGAGCAGACCGCCCTTGGCTTTGATGACGGTGTCGCCGATCTTCAGTTCGTAGTCCGCGTCGATCATGGCGGAAACCACCTGGCCCCGGTATCCCTTGCCCTCGGAAACCGCGCGGACCTTGCCCTTCATATAGCTCACAAGCTTCTCCTTCATCGTGGCGTCGATGTCGGAACCGGTCGAGGTCACCGGTGCGGCCGCGCCGATGACGCTCCCCGGGGCAAAATAGATCTCCTCCGCCGCCGCCGAAATGAAGGCGCCCGCCGACATCGCCTCCTTGTCCACATAGGCGATGATCTGCCCGTGAAACTGGTGGTCCTGCATGGCCTCCATGATCTCCAGCGTGACCCCCATCTCGCCGCCCGGAGTCTTCATGTCCAGCACCACGGCATCCGCCTTCTGGTCGATGGCCTCCTTGAACCCGCGCCGCAGGATGTAAAGGGTGGGTTTGGCGATCTCGTCGTGGACCGGAATGACATAAACCACCGCCTTGTGCCCGAGCACGGCCGGCTTGACCAGCGGTTCCGACTGCGGTGCCGAAGGCACTGCGACCGGCGCCGGCGCGGCTGCGGGCGCCGTGGTTGTGGTCGCAGCCACCGATTCGGACTTCAGCGCGGCCGCGGCCACCGCCTCAGCCTTCGCCGCGCTCAGGGCGGCCAGCCCGAACAGGAACAGAATGCCGCTTTTGAGTGTCATCCAGACCAGACAATAGTGAACGCCCCAGCACACGCAAGCTTAGCAGGACTACAATCCCGCCGGATTTTTCGAGGGACAGCTGCGCACTTTTTGTCCGGCGGCGAGTTTGGATTCGTGTGCAACGGTTAAATTTGCTTAGCACTGCACATGGAACGGATTCCTTACCTCGGGCAGACCCTTCACAAATGGCAGATCGGCGCGTCGTCATTTCTGGCGCTGCCGGAGAAAGGCGCGCGCCTGATGAACTGGAACATCACCCTGGGCGACGGCACCGTGCGCGACATCCTCTACTGGCCGGAGGTGAAAACGCTCGACGAATTCCACCGGATCCGCGGCGGCAATCCCATCCTGTTTCCGTTCGCCGGACGCACCTACGACCGCAACGAGGTCAACCAATGGCGCGCGGAGGACGGCGTCAGCCGGCCCATGCCCCAGCACGGCTTCGCGCGGCAGGGCAACTTCCGGCTTTCGCGCCTCGACGACGGCGGTTTCTCGGCGCAGCTCGTGCCGGATGAGGCCGCGCAGGCCGCCTATCCGTACGATTACGAGTTCACCGTCAGCTATCGGTTCGAAAAAACCGGTCTTTATGTGGAGCTGGAGCTCAGCAATCGCGGCACCATCCCCATCCCTTGGTCGGCCGGGCACCATTTTTATTTTACCCTGCCGTGGAGCAGTGGTCTCAAGCGCCGGGACTACGTTTTCGAGGTGCCCGCCACCCGCACCCTGAAGCACAACGACAGCGGCCGGCTGGTGGACGGCCCGCGCCTCGGCGCCCGCGAGACCCTCGACAACCCCGCCCTGCTCGACACGATCCACACGGGCCTGCGCGGGCATTCATTTTCCGTGATCGAACGCACCAGCGGCCAGCGGCTGCGCTTCAACACCGGGTTCATCAATTCGCTCGCCCGCGACGCCGCTGTCGTGACGTGGACCCCCGACGAAAAGGCGCCCTACTACTGCATCGAGCCGTGGATGGGGCCGCCCAACAGCCCGGAGAACAAAACCGGCCTGCACCACGTCGGGCCGGGCCAGACGCAGAAGTTTTTCGTCGAAATCACGCTGGACTGAGCGGCATCGGGAATTTTCGGTAGCGGAGCAGTTTGGTTCTGCTTGCCAATATGGGAGACCAGCGGGTTTACCCCGCAACGAGTCTCTCCCACATGCAAACTGATACACTTCCGAATTTTTCCTTACCTTTTGCCGGAATCGCTGTTTATTGCCGTCATGATCGTTTTCCCCGCATTTATCGAGGGCATCGGCGGACCGGAAGTGCTCGTCATCATGTTCCTGGTCCTCCTGCTGTTCGGCCCCGACAAGCTGCCCGGGCTGGCGAAGGGCATCGGGAAGACGGTCCGTGAGTTCAAAAAGGCCGCGAGCGGCGTGGAGGAAGAGTTCAAGCGGGCAATGGAGGAGGAGCCGCCCAAACCGCCGGTCCGGCCTCCGCCGCCGGCAGCGATTGCCCAAGCGCAGACAGAATCGGTACCGGCGCCGCCTATTCCACCTCTCGAGTAAAGTTGCCCCGCAGCTCCGGGCATTTGACCAGACGGACACCAACTCTCCAGGCCGCTATTTCGTCGCCTTTTTGTAGGAGCCTGCTTGCAGGCGATTCGGAACGCACGCCAACGGACCTCATTCTGAATCGCCTGCAAGCAGGCTCTCACATCTCAAACAAACCGAAGCAAGCCTCGGGGTATTAGGCCCGCCGGAAATAAATTGCGCCGCGCGCCTGCTCTTACCCGAAAATTTTTCCGCGGTTGAAGCGCCACACGGCAATGGCCATCACGCCTGCCGTCATGGCCGCGAGGATGCCCAGGGTCGGCAGCAGCTCGAAGAACGAGGCGTTGGCCCAGAGCACCTGGCTGAAACCCTCCTGGGCCCAGTAGACGAGCGTCAGTTTGCTGAAGTGCCGGAGAGTCAGCGGGATCATTTCAAGTGGAAACCAGGCTCCGCCCAGGCAGCACATGAGCATGATGAGCAACGTGGCCATGCCCTGCGCTGCTTCGGGGCTCGAAGCGATCGACGCCAACAGCATGCCGAAGGCGGTGCACGCTGCGGCGGCAATCGTGCAGGTCAGGACGAGCAGTCCGAGATGTTGCTCGACATCGATGCCGAAGAAAAACCGCCCGGCGCCGAACAGCACGACCAGCTGAATCAGCCCGAGGATTACACCGTAGATGAATTTACTCCAGAGAATGTGCGCTCGCGTCACCGGTCCGGCCAGCAGGCGGTGGAAAAGCCCGAGGTCGCGTTCGTAGAACAATGCGGTGGCCGAGGCCGTGACCGCGAAGAGCAGGAACTGGATCGCCCAGCCGCCGACAAGCCGCGTCGCCATGGGGGATTTTACATCCTGACCCACCACCTGCTCCTGATCGATCCGGACAATCTTGGAAAAGAGATCGGACGAACCGCCGGCCGTCCCCCCGGCTCCGTTTCCGCCTCCGAGTTGGTCGAAGCCGAAGCTGCCGTTCTGGACGTTGGCGAGGATCTGGTCGCGATCACCGCCGAAAGTCCGCGCGACGTTGTCGGCAATGGCGGCGTTGAAGCTGTCCATGCGCGGCGAACCGACCAGGCCGCGGGCGCGGGTCTGCAACGACTGGCCGAGAAGCTGCGGCACATTCGAGAAGAGCGTCTTCTGCAGGATGCCCATCACCATTTGCGTCTCCATTTCATTGCGCGGATCGGTCAGGATCTTCAAGTGCAGGCCGAGGGCGTCCTCGCGCAGCAGGTCCGGCGGCAGGACGAGCGCGATGTGAAATTCGTTGGCCTTCATCTTGGGACGCAGGTCATCCTCGGTCAGCGGGCGCGTGGACTTGTCGGGGTTGACGAAGTTCGTGATGACGTGGAATGTTTTTTCGGCCTGCAGGGCGGCCACGAGCTTGGCGGCCGCGGGGTTGGCGCTGGCGTTGACCACGGCGAGCGGGATATCGCTCGGCCCGCTGTCCTTGCGGTTCACACCGAAGACGGAACCGAAAACATAAATCAGGCAGAACGGCACCAGGAAGGTCAGCGACATCGCGGCCTTGTTGCGGCGAAAGTTCGCGAAATCCTTCCGGACGAGGACGAGGATCGAATGCATGACGGAGAAGTTTGGCGGCAGTTGGCTGGCCCGGGGTGCGCGCTCACTCCCGGAGAGTGCGGCCGGTCAGATGAAGGAAAAGGGCCTCGAGGGTCGGGCGCTGGCTGGTGAAGAGCCGCGGCGGGAGTCCCAGTTGCTCGGAGAGGGCGAAGAACGCGGACAGGTGGTAATCCGGCTTGGGCCGGAAACGGTGCACCGCTTCGATCGTCGCCAGTTCGCCGCAACCGTTGAGGCGGGCGGCGAAGGGACCGGTGGTTTCGTTGGCCGGAAACCGGATTTCTTCCTCGAAGGGAAGTTTGGTGAGCAGCTCATCGAGCGTGCCGAGGGCAAGGATGCGGCCGTGATCGATGACGCCGATGCGCGAGCACAGTCGCGTGGCTTCCTCCATGTAGTGCGTGGAGTAGATCACGGTCAGGCCTTCGCGGTTGCGCTGCTCAAGAAACTCGAAGATCGCGTTGCGCGACTGCGGATCGACGCCGACGGTCGGCTCGTCGCAAAGCAGGAGCTTCGGACGGTGCAGCAGCGCGGCCGCGAGGTTGAGCCGGCGCTGCATGCCGCCGGAAAAGGTGTGGACGGCGTCGCGGCGGCGGTCCTGCAGCTGGATGGCTTCCAGGATTTCGCCGATCCGGTCGCGCAACTCGGCGCCATGCAATCCGTACAACTCACCGAAAATTTTCAGGTTCTGTTCGGCGCTCAGCTTGGGGTAGAGTGCGATGTGCTGCGGCACCAGACCGAGCTCGGCGCGCGTCGAGGGATCGCCCGCGGAGATCGGCCGGTCGTTGAGCGTCAGATTGCCCGCATCGGGTGCGCGCAAGCCGGCCACGAGCGACATCAGGGTGGATTTGCCGGCGCCATTCGGGCCGAGCAGGCCGAAAAATTCGCCCGACGCGATCTCCAGCGAAACCCCGTCCAGAGCCGTGAGCGAACCGAATCGCTTGGTGACTTTATCGAGTTGCAGCATGGGGTCGAAAACTGACGCCTCGTGTTGTGCGCAATTCCGTCGCGCTGGCGATGCATTTTATTCGTCGGAAC
Source organism: uncultured Opitutaceae bacterium (assembly GCA_964477955.1). Taxonomy (GTDB): domain Bacteria; phylum Verrucomicrobiota; class Verrucomicrobiia; order Opitutales; family Opitutaceae; genus Didemnitutus. The sequence goes on along the minus strand of CAYZGG010000021.1, from coordinate 37,903 downwards.
GCGCCCGCTGATCATCTCCGTCCCCTCCGTCCCATTCGCGGGAATGGAAAATTTCATGTTCGTGACGAACGCGCCGCGGGTGCGGCGCCACAAATGGCAGAAGAAAATCCCTAACGGCTTGTGCTGCGAAACTTAGGTGCGGAGCTGCAACTTGGCACATGCAGTGCGTGTATTGAGGGCAGACAATCAAACGCCATGAAAAAGATCACCGTCATATTCTCCCTCACCTGCCTTAGCCTCGCCGCCACCCTCGCCCGGGCCGCGACCGAAAACGCAGACATCGTCAAGCTTCCGGAGTTCGTCGTCGAAGCGCAACGCGTCGCCCCCGCTGAAAAGGCCATGCAAAAGAACCTGGATGAAATGCGCCAGGCTGCGCTCAAGCCGGTGGCCGTGGAAGTCCAACTGCCCTCGTTGCGCAACCAGACCGTCGCCCGCCAGACGCCGTCGCCCAAGCCCGCCACCGCGGTCGTCGCCAAGCTTTGATTTTCCCGTTAGTCGGTGTGGTGTGTGTCCAACCCGCCCCCCGAGGGGCGGGTTTTTCGTTTCGCCATTCCGTCGCGACCGGCCACCCTTTCGGCATGACCTCCGGACCTGAAGAAGAGTTCGTGCGAATTCCGATCACCGGCGAGCTGGACCTGCACACCTTCCAGCCCCGCGAGGTGGCGAGTTTGCTGGAAACCTATTTGCAGGAATGTGCCCGCGCCGGCCGGCGCGAAGTGCGCATCGTACATGGCAAGGGCACGGGCACGCTGCGCGAAGGCGTCCACGCCTGGCTGCGCCGTTCCCCGCGCGTGACCGGCTTTCGCCCGGGCGACGAGCACACCGGCGGCTGGGGAGCGACCATCGTCACGCTGAAGGCGCCGCCGGCCGGTTCCGCCTGACCAGCCGCTATTTTCACCGCTCATCCCGCGATCCGGCCATTCGGAAATCGGGAATTGGCAGCCGCCGGCACTCGTCCCAGACTGGGAGCATGGGTACAAAATTCACCTATGCATTGATCCTCACCATCGCCGGCGCGATCTTCAACCTGCTGATGTATTTCACCGGTTTCCAAACCGAGAAGCTCGCGGTGGGCCAGTATCTGAACTGGTTGATGACGGGCATCTCCATCGTGATTCTCTGGCTCGGCATCAAAGCCGTGCGCGAGGAGACACCCGACAAATCCCTCAGCTACGGACAGGGCGTGGGAACAGGCGTGCTGATCTCGCTCTATTCCGGACTGATGAGCGCGGTCTACACCTACGTCCATTTCAAATTCATCAACCCGGGATTTTTCGACTACCAAATGGATCTGATGCGGCAGAAATGGACCCAGGCGGGTCTGAGCGACGACAAGATCGCGCAGGCGGAAGCAATGACGCAAAAATTCATGGGGCCGGTTTCCTCGGCCATCTTGACCCCGATATTCGTCGTGCTTTTCGGTCTGATCATTTCCCTCATCCTCGCCGCGATCCTGAAGCGCGACAAACCGGCCGGGGCGGTTCCGCCGGCGGTCGCCTGAGCCGGAATCGTGCCCCGAAATGAGGTGGAACCGGACCTCCGTGACCGGTTTCTTCGCTTGATCGCATCAAGCCGCCCGGAGGTCGGTCTCCACCTTCTTATTGAAACTCGCGCAACCGTCTGCCAGGGTTTCCGTTGCTGCCGCGAAATTTGGAGGGCCCGTCTCCCGACGGGCCGCGGTCCGTCAGGAGACGGACCCTCCATTCGGCCATTGCGTCAACGTAGTATGCAAGGCTCGGCAGGAGTGCATGTTTGCAGGGAAATCAGTCTTAACTGCCTGAGGCCGCCTGCGCTCAACGCAGAGAGGCCGCCCGCTAGGCGGACGGCCTCAAGCTGACACACACACCGGAACGGCCCAACTAAGACCGTTCCGAAATAACTAAAAGGGACGGGAGGACGGAGCCGGTTCCTGGGGGAGGCCGGACTGGCTGATCTTCGATTTTTGCGGAGGCTCGACCGCGGTGTCCTGCTGGAAATCTGCGCCTGGTTCAAAGCTGACGTTGACCTTCTCGATCTTGTCCAGGCGGGCCAGCACCTCGGGCGGCAGCTTGCGCCGGTCTTCATCGCTGTTGATCGGGCCCTTGAAGGTGACCTCGCCCTTGGCATTCTTGACCGTCAGCTCCCGCTGGCCCTTGCTGGCCGTCACCTCGACCGATCCCGCTTCATCGGAAAAGGCGAAATTTCCGTCGGCCAGATTCAGGATGGTGGAACCCTTCCCGCCCGTGTGGCTGAAGAACTGCACGTGCGGCCCGCCCAACCAGTTGCCCCGCTCGCGACCGATCATGCGGAGGACATCGTGCACGTCCTCGCGATCCATTCCCGGAAGTTTGTGCAAATCCATGATCTCGGGAAGGTCGTCATCGAGAACGCGCAGGTCCGCCGGACCTTCCATCCCCTCCGGTCCGAAACCCTCCATCCCGACCATTTTGGGCATGTCGCGTTTGCCGAGCTTCACTTTGACCGAGTTCTCCTTGCCGCCGCGGTAATAGGTCAACAACACCTCGTCGCCTTCCTTTCTCGACCGCACCAACACCCGCAGCTGATGCATGTCGACGAGGACCTGGTTGTCGAATTTGGTGATGATGTCGTGTCTTTGCAGTGCCACCGCAGCCGGACTGCCCTCCAGAATGCGCGTCACGACCAGCCCGGTGTCGTCTGCGAGCCCCAGCTGGGCGGCGAGCGTCCGGCTCACGGGCATGGTTTCGACGCCCAGAAAGGTGACCGGTTCTTTGGCAAGGTTGCCGCCGGGCGGCTCCGGGGGCATGGCCTGATGTCCAGGCTGCTCGTCGGCACAGAAAATGAAGGTTTGCGTCCTTTCCCCGGCATGCAGCGGCAGGGCCGCGGCGAGCAGAAAGGACGTTAGCAGAGGACTGGTGATTTTGCTTTTCATGAGTGGAGAGGGTTTAATTCAAACTGACGGGGACGACCCGCACTTCCTCGCGTGGCACACTCCATTTGAGCGAGGCGCGAGTAGCGGGATTTTTCCAGGTATAGGTGTCGACATAACGGTATCGGACGCGGCGGGCGGGCTGGTTGTCGCCCAGATAAACGGTGCCTTCGTCCTTCAAATCGTAGAGGACGTTGGTCGCTCCGACCGGGCGGTAGAAGTTCGCCGCGGCGGCGGAAGTCGCGCCGGGCTCGACGGCAGCCACGGACGAAGCGGGCAGCCCGAGCTGCGGGGGTCGGGCCGATGCGACCGGACTTGGCGGACCCTCCTGACGGACGACCCCGCCCGGCTGTTCCCAGAAAAAGAAAACACCAACCAGCGCCGCAGCGGCGGCGGCGGCCAGTTGCCAGTGCCAGCCGCGCCATTTCCACGAAGGGAACGACGTCGCGACCGCGTAATGCTCCGGTGCGGCGGTGTCGGGGGAACGCAACTCGCGTTCGATCCGGGCGGTCAGATCCGGCGACGGCCCGCGCGGCCGCAATCGCTTCAGCTCTTCCTCCAGTTCCTGTAGTGATTCATCCATGGCAGAGAGGTTCTAGTTCGCTCCGCAAGGCCGCCAGGGCGTAACGGTAACGCGAAGCCGCGGTGTTGGGCGAGACGCCGAGCGTCGCGCCGATTTGCTCGAAAGTGAGCTCCTGCCAGATTTTAAGGACCAGCACCTCGCGCTGCTCGGACGGGAGCTTGCGCAGGGCGGATTCAATTTCGACCCGGCGCTCCTCCCCTTCGCCCGGCAGGGACTCGAAATACCCTTCGCGCTCCGGCAGGCCGCCGTCAGCGAGTTCTTCGCGCGCAGCCCGGCGATCCTCCTTGCGGGCCAGGTCGCAGGCCGCCCGGCGGACCGAAGTGATGAGCAAGGCCTGCGGGTCGCCGGGAAGCTCACGCTGGTGCCGCCAGTAGCGGACAAAAGCCTCCTGCACCACATCCTCGGCATCAGCCAGCGACCGGGTCCACTGACGGGCGCAGAGCAATAGCCTCGGGCCGTAGTCGGTGAACCATTTTTTCCAGGAAGTTGAATCATGCGCTGCCTCCATCGGCGGGAGTTGTTTTTTATCTAAGAGCGTCATGAGAATCCCGGTTTGTCTAATTGGTGGCAGATTTCTCCCTGCCGCCCGGATTCGGACAAAAAAAGAGGCCGGGGGTTCGCCCCGGCCTCTCGTGCCATTGTGCTTTCAGCAAAATTGGGGTTAATTGAGCCTCTTCACACGGGTGTTGTCCGTGGCGGCCATCGCCAGTATGGCCACCGCCGCAGCAAAACTGACAATCTTGCCCAACAAAGGCAGGTAGTCAGTTTGGATCTTGGTCAGCGCGATAAACGCCAGACCACTAAGGCCTAGAGCCGCCAAGACGATTTTGGTGATGGTTTTGTTCTTCATGGTGAAATTCGTGGAAGTCGTGGTTTTGTTTGCTAGCGGAGTATACGGCATCTTTTGTGATAGCAAAAATACTTAGTTTCTATATATATCATAGGATATAACTATGGAAATTTATCAACTTAGGTATTTCGTTAATGTAGCGGAAGAAGGGAATTTTACCAAAGCCGCATCTCGTTCTAACATTTCCCAGCCATCGCTGAGTCAGCAGGTCCTAAATCTTGAGGAAGAGTTGAATCAGAAGCTCTTCCACCGCATGGGCCGGCGCTTGGTGCTGACTGACGCCGGGCATCAACTCCTCGAAGGAGCCCGGCGTATCCTGGCCGAAGCGGACAACACGCTGCGCGAACTGCGCGAAGACACGAAACTGGGCTATCGCGTTTCCGTCGGAGCCATACCCACGGTAGCTCACTTCTTCCTGCATGCCGTGGTCGCCTACTGCCGGGCCAACGAGATCAAAATCAAGTTGCGCAGCCAGGAGGATTTTCGCGCCGCGATCGTTCAAGCCGTTCTGGATGGGGAACTTGACTGGGGTGTGATCTCGTTGCCGCTAGTGGAGCCGAAACTGGAGATCATTCCGTTATTCAAAGAACCGCTGCTGCTCGCCCTCGGCGCAGAACATCCGCTCGCCCGCGCCGAAAAGATCACCCTCGCCGACCTGCGCGACCAGAACTTCATTTTGACCGGAAGTGCCTCCACGGTAGCCTCTCTCATCATTCAGCGTTTCAGTGGCGAGTTCGACTTCCGCCCAAATATCACCCACCGCTGCGCCCAGCTCAGCACGTTAAAGTCGCTCACCGCCATGGGCTTGGGCGTAAGTATTTTGCCGCGCAGCGCCCGCAGCGCCAACGACCCCGAAGGCTTGGTCTACCGGCGACTCGAAGGCCCGCCGCTCATCCGCGAGATCGCCTTGATCCGTCACCGCCGCCGCCACCTCAGCAAGGGAGCGCACCTTTTCGAGGACGCCGCCCATGCCGTCGTCGGTCCACTCAAGGAAATGGCCCCAGCCGGGTCGGCTGTCGCCCGAGTTGCGCCCGCTGAGATTGTGTGAATCGTAGCCGCCCGATGTCCGCCGAAGTCCAACATCACGCCCTTAGCAGCGAACGGGAACGCACCACCCTGCTCGTGCTGTGTGCCGTCCAGTTCACCCATATCCTGGATTTCATGATCATGATGCCCCTCGGCGCGCAACTCATGCGGGCCTTCGGCATCACGCCGGCCCAATTCACCCACCTGGTGGCGTGCTACGGACTCGCAGCGGCGGTCAGCGGCTTCGCGGGCGGTTTCATGCTGGACCGGTTCGACCGCAAACGTGCGATGCTGGTGCTCTATGCGGGCTTCGGGCTCGCCACCCTCGCCTGTGGCCTTGCCCGTAGCTACGAGACACTGCTGTTCGCGCGCCTCGCCGCCGGGGCCTTTGGCGGAATCGCCAGCTCGCTGGTCGTCGCCATGGTGGGCGACGTGATTCCCCCCATCCGGCGCGGCCGGGCGATGAGTTACGTCATGGCGGCGTTTCCCGTCGCCTCGGTCCTGGGCGTGCCCGCCGGGCTTCTCCTTGCTGGCAAGTTTGGCTGGCATGCGGCCTTTTTTCTACTCGGCGGCTGCGCAGCGTTCAATCTCGTGCTGGCCTCATTCTGCCTGCCGCACCTGCGGACCGCCGTCCACGACCACCAGCCGGCCCGCCAGATGAAGGCCATCCTTTCCGATGGAATCCATCTTCGGGCATTTGCCCTGGGCTCAGTCCTGGTCATGGCCGGCGGTCTGCTGATTCCATTCCTCGCCGCTTCGTTCATCGTGAATGTCGGCTTGAATGAGTTCCAGCTGCCGCTGGCGTATGCCGTCGGCGGAATCGCCACGGCTGCAACCACGCCGCTCATCGGCTGGCTGAGCGATCACATGGACCGCCTCCGACTGCTGACCTACCTGTCAAGCGCCGCCGTGATTGTGGCCCTGGTGATCACCCGGCTCGGCCCGTCGTCCGTGGCCTTCGCCTGCCTGATGATGGCCCTTTTCATGGTAACCATGTCCGGCCGTTTCGCCCCCGCCATGGCCATGGTGAGCAATGCGGTCTCCGCGCGCTATCGGGGCGGCTTCATGAGCGTCAACTCGGCCTTGCAGCAGGCCGCCAGCGGCCTGGCCAACGTCCTCGCCGGTTTCTTTGTCACCAACGGCGCCGGCGGTCACTTGGTGGGGCTTCCCACCCTCGGCTATGTGTCCGCCGGATTCTTCGCGCTCACCGTGCTGCTGGCGGCGCAACTTCGCACGGCGGCGCCGCACGTTTCCATGCCGGCCGGCAAAACGGGCGAAGTGGTGGCACCGGCCGAGGCCGTCGCCTGACTTGCTCCGGGCCGCGCCTTTCGTAGCCTGTCTTCGTGTCCACCGCTTCCTCCCTTTCGCCGGTCCCGGGCCAGGCCTCCCGACTGCGCCGGCCCGAGTTGCTTGCGCCGGCCGGGGATTGGGAATGCGCCCGCGCCGCCGTGGAAAACGGCGCCGATGCCATCTATTTCGGCCTGGATCGGTTCAACGCCCGGATGCGCGCGAAAAACTTCACCGCCGCCGACCTGCCTGCCCTCATGGAATTTCTGCACCGCCGCGGCGTGCGTGGCTATGTGACGTTCAACACGCTGGTTTTCGCCGGAGAAATGGCCGCCGCGGAGGACCATCTCCGCGCCATCATTGCCGCGGGGGTCGACGCCGCCATCGTGCAGGATGTGGGTATCTGCCGGCTCATCCGCGCGCTCTCGCCGGATTTCCCCATTCATACTTCCACGCAAATGACCGTCACGAGCTCCGCCGGCGTGGATTTTGCCCGCGAGCTCGGCGCCCAGCTCGTCGTCCTCGCCCGCGAAAACTCGCTCAAGGAAATCGCCGCCATCCGCGACACGCAGGAGACGAACTACCAAAAGGCCGCAACGGAAATTCAAAGCCCCGCATCGCCCCAGCTCTCGCCCTTCGACTCTCGCCCTTCGACCGCTCCAACTCCCCTCCCGCTCGAAGTCTTCGTCCATGGCGCGCTTTGCGTGGCCTATTCCGGCCAGTTCCTCACGAGCGAATCCCTCGGCGGACGTTCAGCCAACCGCGGGGAATGCGCCCAGGCCTGCCGGATGCCCTATGAACTCGTCTCCGACGGCCGCACCGTCGATCTCGGCGACCGACGCTACCTGCTGAGCCCGCAGGACCTCGCGGGACTCGATGTTCTATCCGACCTGGTGCGCGCCGGCGTGGCCTCGCTCAAAATTGAAGGCCGGTTGAAAAGCCCCGAATACGTCGCCAACATCACCCGCGTTTATCGCCGGGCCTTGGATCAAACGATGGAACAGTTGGAGGGCGGGGGCGACGTTCCTTCAAATCCGCGCGGTGAGGGCACCGCCTCTCCATCGGATTTTGACCCTATTGCCGCCCGTTACGATCTCGAAATGGGTTTCTCGCGCGGGCTCTACCCCGGCTGGTTTCGCGGCATCAACAACCAGGAGCTGGCCCATGCGCGGTTCGGCACCAAACGCGGGGTGTTCCTCGGCACGATCACCCGGGTCGGAAACGATCACGTGGCACTGCCCCTTGCCGGCCCGCTCAAGCCGGGCGACGGACTCGTCTTCGATGCCGGCCGTCCCGACGAAAAGGAGCAGGGCGGACGGGTTTACGAAATCAAGATCCGCCACGGCGAGGCCGAGCTGCGCTTCGGGCGGGGCGACGTCGATTTTGGCCGGATCCACGTCGGCGACCGCCTGTGGAAGACAAACGACCCGGAGCTGGACCGCCGGCTGCGCCAGTCGTTCGAAAGCGAGAAAATCCAATTCCGTCGCCCGGTTCATCTCGAGGTCCACGGCCATGCCGGCGCGCCGCTCACGCTGATCCTCCGCGACGAGGACGGCCACACGGTGCAGGCCGATTCGGCCGCCGCGCTTGCCCCGGCGGAGAAGCAGCCGTTGACCACCGCCCGCCTGCGCGATCAGCTCGGACGTCTCGGGAGCTCGCCGTTCGAGCTCGGCCGCCTCGAAAACCGTCTCGAGGGCGAGGTCATTTTGCCCCTGAGTGAGCTGAACGAATTGCGACGGCGTGCGGTCGCCGACCTCGATGCCCAACGCGCCGCCCCGCAGCGGTGGGCACTGAACCCTTCCCCGGTGGGAGCGAGCTTGCTCGCGACGCCGATAATTTCTTCCCCGCCAGTCGCGAGCAACCTCGGTCCCACGGAATCGACGCCCGAACCCGAGCTCATCGTGGTGATCCGCCACCTGCACCAGCTCGAGGCCGCCTGGTCAGCCGGCGCCCGCACGATCTATTGCGAATTCGAGGATCCCAAAAAATACCGCGACGCCGTCCACACCTTCCGCACGCTGCAGGCGGCGGATGGTGTCGGCCCGATCGAAAATCGAGATTCATCAATCGAAAATTCCTCTTCGCTGTGGGTCGCCGCTCCGCGCGTTTTCAAGCCCGGCGAGGACTGGATCCTTCAGCAGGTACTTTCCTGCGAAGCCGATGGTTATCTCGTGCGCAACTACGACCACCTGCGCTGGTTCGCGGGGAAGCGGCGCCGGGGCGATTTCTCATTGAACGTCGCCAACCCCCTGACCGCGGACTATTTCATCCGGCGATACGGGCTCGAACGGGTGACCGCCTCCTACGATCTCAACGTTGCCCAGCTCGAGGCCCTGCTGCAAGGCGCGCCGCCGGCCTGGTTCGACATCACGCTGCACCAGCACATGCCGATGTTTCACATGGAGCACTGCGTGTTCTGCGCGTTTCTCTCGGACGGCACGGACTACCGCAATTGCGGCCGGCCCTGCGACCGGCACGACGTGCGATTGCGCGACCGCGTCGGCGCCGAGCATTCGCTCAAGGCCGACGCCGGCTGCCGCAACACCGTCTATAATTCCCGGGCCCAGACCGGCGCCGAATTCGCCCAGCGTCTCGTGGCCCTCGGCGCCCGCTCCTTCCGGATCGAGTTTCTCAACGAAAGTGGCGACGAGCTGCGCCACACGGTCGGCCGGTACCGGCAGCTGTTGCGCGGGGAGATCAGCGGCGCTGACCTCTGGCGGGAATTCAAGCTCATCAACCAGCTCGGCGTCACCCGCGGGCAGCTGGAAACCGCCTCCCGTTCGCTGACGAAAAAGGGTGTTATGAAAACTCGCCCAATGGGCTGACCGAGTTGATCGAGGCAAAGTTGTCTTCTGGAGGGCCCGTCTCCCGACGGGGCCACGGTCCGTCAGGAGACGGCCCCTCCACCGGACAAGAATGTCCGCCTGATAGGTAAACCTCGACCGAACCTGACCGCCACAGTCAATTTTTGTCGCCTCGGGCGCTTTGGCCGACCTACGCTGGCGCGTCGCCATGGAGCCCACCGCCCTGAAGTCCTCCCCGCCGCCCGCAGCCGGCAAAGTCCCGGCCCGGCCCGCCGACCTTGAAATCAAGGACGCCGCCGTGATCTTCCAGCCCATCTGGTCGGATCTCGAGGCCGACGTCGGGCGCGAGAACCTGCGTTTCCCGAAGGAGCTCATTCTGCTCGGCGGCGCGCCGGGCGCGGGCAAGGGCACCAACACCGCCTTCATCGCCAAGACCCGCGGGCTGACCTGCGCGCCGATCGTGATGAGCTCGCTGCTCGACACCCCCGAGATGAAGAAGATCAAGGACGCCGGCCACATGATCGGCGATCGCGAGGTGCTCTCGGTCCTGCTGCGCACGCTGCTCAAGCCCGAGTACCGCGATGGCGTCATCCTCGACGGCTTCCCACGCACGAAGGTGCAGGTCGAATGCCTGAAACTGCTTTACGAACAGATGAGCCAGCTCTGGCGTGAGTTCCACAGCACGCCGCTCGGCATCCATTTCCGGCAGCCGATTTTCCACATCGTCGTCCTCTTCATCGACGAGAACGAGAGCATCATGCGCCAGCTCAAGCGCGGCCGCGAGGTCAAGGCGCACAACGAGAGCGTCCGCACCACCGGCCGCGGCGACCTGCGGGAAGAACGCGCCACCGATCTCGACGAGTCCCTCGCCGCCCGCCGCTACCGGGTGTTCAAGGAGCAAACCTGGGAAGCGCTCCTCTCGCTGAAGGATCTTTTTCACTATCACCTGATCAACGCGCAGGGCACCTTCGCCGAGGTCGAGGACAACATCCTGAAGGAACTCGAGTACCAGAGCTCCCTCGAACTCGACCCGCGCACCTTCGAGCAGCTCCGCTCCCTCCCGCTCGCCAGCGAGATCGTCGTGCACGCCCGGCAGGAACTGGTCAAGCGCCTCGACGGTTACGCGCTGACCCAGCCGGATCTTTTCAGTCGCGTGATCCAGCTGATCGACAAAAAAATGATGCCGATCATTCTGCGCCACGCCCTGTCCGGCCACTCGAACATCAACAGCGAGGACCCCGTCCTGCACGAAACCGACGCCCTGGCCATGTTGATCGATATTTTTTCCGAGCGTGGCTACCATGCCGTGGTCGACATCCACCGCATTGAGATTCCCGAATCGATGGACCTGGCGACCGGCCGCATCACCTGCCGCGTGAAAAAGGTCTATCGCAGCATCATCCGTTTCAAGGGTTCGGAAATCCGCCGGGGCTGAGCGGATTCATGCAGTTAGCTCAACGAGAATACGCCCTGACCGGATGAGGCTCTATGCCGGATTCGGCAGAAATAGATCTGCGATGCCGTTCACGTTTTGGTTTCGTCGTGGAGGGTTCGGAGCGAACAATCGGCGGTAGGTTGCGCGCTTGCCGCGCAACAAAGAGTGGCGAGACCAGCTCGCCACCTACCGGATTTACCTCCCGGCAACTGCCGGATCCCGACTGAGCGCCCTTTGCGCGGCGGGCTTCCGCGGGCGCGCTTGCGCCGACGCCCATTCTGCGGTCTGCTGGTTCCGGCATGAAAGATCCACGCGAGCACCATCGCTACACGCCCGGGCAGCCGCATTGGTGGCAATGGCTGACCGTTCTCTCCCTCGACGCGCCCCTTGTCGCCCTCGCGTGGCAAAAGGCGCTGGCGGATGCGGCGCATTTTCCCCTGCGCCGGTCGCACGCGATGGTGTTGGGGGCTTCGGTTTGGCTGGCCTACGCAGCGGATCGCTGGATTGAAGGCTGGCGGCTCGATCCGGAACAGGTCCTGACGCAACGCCATTGGTTCTATCAGCGCTGGCGCTGGCCCGTGGCCGCTGCGTGGCTGGCGGTTTTGTCCGTCGCGCTGACCGTTTCGTTCACCGCGCTCACGCGCCGGGAGCTGTCGGCGGGCCTGGTTGTGCTCGGTGCCGTCGCGACTTACCTGCTTTCCCACCAACTCGTCCACCGCCACCACGCGTGGCGGGCCCCGAAGGAAGTGTGTGTCGCCCTGCTGCTCTCCGCCGGCGTCGCCTGTTTTCCGGCCGGCGACAACCTCGCGTTCCTTGCCGAGGCGGCGGTGCCTCTGACGCTGTTTGGCCTGCTGTGCTTTGCCAACTGTGCCTTGATTTCACTCTGGGAAAACGAGGTCGACCGTTCGCACGGACAGAGTTCGCTCGCCCTGCAGTTCCCGCAAGGGCGCCCATGGGTCCGGGCCCTGCCTTGGATCATCGCGGTTTTCGGCGGCGGCTTCGTCCTGAGCGACCGGATGGCCCCGGCAGGCGCGACCTGGTGTGCGGTCGCAAGCGGCGCGCTGCTTGGCGGGGTGGATCTGGCGCACCGCCGTCTCGGCCGCCAGCTGTCACGCGTGCTGGCCGACATCATGCTGATGACACCGTTCATTCCTCCGCTGCTGACGGTAATACTCCGGCCACAATAGATTCCCTAGCATAGGACCCGACGCATCTGATCACAACAAAGGCAACCGATCGTGCCGATTTCATTTCGCCTTTTTGCGGGCGCCTGCTCGCAGGCGACCATCATGACGTGGCACGGGTCTCCCGACCCGTGTTCTGACCATCACGGGTCGGGAGACCCGTGCTACAAAGAATCGTCTGCGAGCAGGCTCCTACGACTCAAACAAGCACGGCGCACTTCGAGGCACCAAATCCATCGAGAATGAATTCCGCGCGCAGTTTCGATCGGTTGGCCACAATTTATCGCGGGCTGGAGTATCTGGCGTTCGGCCGGGATCTCGAGCGGGCGCGTTTTGCCCATCTCGACCGCCTGCGCGAACAGCGCTCGATTTTGGTTTTGGGCGAAGGCGACGGTCGCTGCCTCGCGCAGCTGGTGAAAGCCGCGCCGCAGGCGCAGATCGACTGTCTCGACATCAGCCCCGCGATGCTTGCCCGCGCCGCCAACCGGATCGCCGGCACGGAGGCGGTCGCGCGCGTCAAATTCCACGGAGCGGACCTGCTGACCGCCCCGCTGCCTTCCGACCACTATGATGCGGTCGTCACTTTCTTCTTCCTCGACTGTTTCGACTCCGAACAGGCGGAGTCGGTGCTGGCACGCATCCAAGGCAGCCTCCGGCCGGGAGCGTTGTGGCTGTGGGCGGACTTTGAGATGCCGCCTCGCGGTCTCGCGCGCTGGCGGGCCCGTGCGTGGCTGGCCCTGTTGTACGCGTTCTTTCGCTGGCAGACGGCGCTCTCCGCCCGCGCCCTGCCACCGGTGGAGCCATGGCTGGCCGCTGGAGGCTGGACGCCGTTGGTGGAATGCTCGTTTCAGCATGGCCTGGTTCGCAGCGTCGTCTTCCACCAGACGCAGATTGTAGGGCGGGGTCGCTGACCCCGCCTGGAACGTCATCAGACCCTTCGCCGCCGAAGGGGGGTCCGCGACCCCGCCCTACAGCTCTACACAGGAAAACCTAAATCCGTACGTTGAACATGTCGGTTCCCTGAGCCTCCATACAACATCGCAAGATTCACGGATGTTTAGCCTGAAAAATCTGGCGCTGCCCGCTGACTTCGCCGAGATACTGCGGTCTCATTCCCCATGACCCTCGACGCCGCCCGCACTGCCATCCTCGCCGCCCTCGGCCGCATGAACGCCGCCTACACCCAACCTGTGTTTGACGAGTGGGTGCTCGTCTCGGTGAAGGCCGACCGCGGCGCCATCCTCGCCTACACCGGCCCGCGCGCCGAAAAGTACAAGCAATCGTTCTTGTCCGACCTCCAACCCCTGCGCACGGAGTTGGAAGGCCAAAATCTTTCCCCCGGCGATTTCGTTTTCACGCACGCCGGCAAGGGCACCCGGCATGACGCGTGCCTGCGCCTCGGAAATGCCGGCTATCTTTTTTGCAACAACACCGCGAAATCGATGGTCGACATCCGCCAGAGTCCGAACTGGCTCGCTGCGCAAAAACCCTTCGTCGAACTCAGCGAGCTATTCCGCGCCGACCCGTTGGAGTAACGGTCGTCGCAGCCGGTCGGTCCCGCATTCAGCCGCCGGGCTGGTTAGGCCGTGGGACGAAATGAAGGCCGCCTGAATGTCACGAGCAGTGCCAGTCCGGAGGCAAGCAACAGAACCGTACTGACCCTGTCCGGCACCATGGCGCCGACGATGTTGACGCCGGTCGAAAGCACCGCCGGGACCCCGGGATCGATCGGTTTCTGATCAAGCGTTGTCGGGGTTGTTTGCCCCGGCGGAATGCCGGTCGGAATCCCATCGGCCGGGCCATCCGAAACATTTCCTGGGGTGGTCAGAGGCTGCCCGGCATCAGCGAGGCCGCCGCCACCACCCTTTTGGCCACCTGCGACCGCACTGCCACCTCCGCCGGCTCCGAGGCTTCCGCCGCCCGCGCTCGCTCCGCTACCCGCTCCCGCGAACGAGCCAGCGGCATCATGTCGGGTCCCGAAATAAGCTGAGCCGCCGCCAATGCCGGCGAGGCTGTTTTCGCCCGCGCCAGCATTCCTGACCCCGTACGAGCGGGAAGCCGCATAGTAGCCGGTGGGCGATTCGACCCTGGCTCCCCCCGAAAACGTGCCAGGGGAAGCGGCCGCGGCTGTTTCCACTCCGCTTAAACGCGCGGCATTTTGAGCGACCAGATCGCTATTGGTGGGATTCGCCCGGGCCGTCTCGGTGCCGGCCAGCGACGCCTCGCCGGCCTCGGGGTTTCGGGCATCCGCCGAATTCGGAAAATTGAAACCCGAAGCCGACTCCAGTTCAGGTGTGTAGATCGCATAAGCGACCAGAAAGGTCGCGACCGCAGCCAAGGCGACGCCGACGACCCGGCGATTTGCGCAGCGTTCCACCGCTCGTGATAAAGAAATTTTCATGGTTATTCTCTCGTTGAATGGCGGGCCGGTTTTTAGCCCAATTCTCGGCGCTACTATCAATGCCCGATTCTGCGGCGGGTCGCTATGGGGCAAACACCCCCACTGCCGGCTGCGGCAAATCATTTTCGTCTGGCCGTTTGGATCCTAGATTCCGCCGAGCAACAGATCGATTTGACCACGGATGCCACGGACCTACATGGATACAAAAAAAATCCCGGAAGGAATCCCGAGTTAAATCCATCCACCAGCAAGGTGCGTTCCTACGGAATTGTATTTGATTGATAATCCGTGCCCATCCGTGACATCCGTGGTTTCAACTGTGCTTTCAGGCTAATTCGCACGTTCCGAGGAATTGGTATTTCCTTTTGCACACAATTCCCCGCCGCAACCGTCCTCTGTCATCCGTCACCCCAGCAGTCCGTCGCAAACGAACCACGCGTAGACGGCCAGCATCGCGGCGCCGGCCCAGCGGGGCAGGCCGCCGAAGATCATCAGGCAGACGGCATGCGCCGCCGTCGCCCCGAGCAGAAGCAGCAGGCCACGGTTGAACTCCGCCGGTACCGCCGCAGGTAGCAACAACGCGTAAAGCCCGACGCAGAGCGGGATGCTGATATGCCCATCGCCCACCTGCGAAGTGTACACGATGTCGGCGCGCCGTTTCCAACCCCAGTAAAACGCCAGCAATCCGTTGGGCACAACCATCAGCCAGCCGCTCAACCAGCCCAAATGGGCCGCGCTGATGAACCCGCCCTTTTGCGCCGAGATCCATGTCACAAGCCAGTCGATGCTTTCATAGAGCGCCCAGGCGCAGACCAGCACCACCACCGCATCGAAATAAAATCTAACCCCGAAAGTTTTTTTCCGCTGCACGTTGTGCTTCATCACGTCGAACACCTGAAAACTCTGCCAGAAAAGGAAGAGTCCGATAAGCACGAGGCCGTCGGTGCGGTCGAGCCGGCCGTCCTGCGCCAGCAGCCAGACCGCGCCGGTGAAGAAAAACACCGCCGTGAGCGTCAGGAAAAGCGAGAGCCGGTTCACCTGCGCCCCCGTCGCCGCCGCCCCGCCGCCCTTGGTTTTGGCGGGAGCACGTCCGCCGCTCCTGCCCGCGACCCCGCCGGATCGTTTCGCCGGGATCACCTGCAGGCCCCACAACAACGCCGGCAGGCCGAGCAGCAGCGTGAGGTTGGTAACATTGTTGACGAGACAGTTGGCAAAAACCTCTTTCGCTGCGCCGCCGTGCTGCACCATGATGAGCACGAACAGCAGATTGCCCAGGCCCGAGCAGTAGGGCATGATCAAGGTGCCGGCTGCGGTGCCTTCGAGTCCGTGGTCGAGCAACGCTTCGAGCCGCCAGAGCATGAGCATCGACGCTCCGAGAAAGATCGCGACCCAGGTCCAAGGCGAGGTCAGTCCGAGCGAGTCGATGAGGTCGTTCAACACGCGAACAAGTCAGGCGGCTGCCGGTGCGCCTGTAAATAGCGGGATGCACCGCTTTTCCCCGGCGCCTCACCCGCATGGTCGGAGGGCAAGTCCCACGGCTCGGCATGCACCGCTCACGAAGTTGTCCGACCGGCGCTCCGGCGAATGGCGCAGCACCGGCGGCGCATCCGAACTGAAAGAGTGCCGGCCGCGTATCCGCCCGGCGTACGATTCGGCGCTGCCGCCGGGCGGTGGCGAGCCAGATCGCTTCACCACCCCGGCCTAGGCCCCGACTTGTCGCGGGACAAAGCCGCTTTCCCCATTTGGCAGCATCGGCAAACCGATCCACTCCCAAACCTAAGGCTTGATCCAGCCGTGAATGCCTGCAAAACCATCCTGCCGATCCCGCGACGAATTGCCGGACACTCCCCTGCGACCCACTCTGTCGCTGGGAAGCGGTGACCCGCTGGTTGTAACTCGGATGAAAGCAGACGCGAAGCCGATAGCTGTCCCTCCACGCCAAACAAGATGCATGCGCCACTCACGACCCGACTCCGGCGGATCGGACTCTGGATCATTTTCACCGCCGGGATTGCCGGAGTCGTGCAGGTTTGCGCGGCCGACGAGAAGCCGGCGGCCACCAGCCCGGCCGCGGACTCAGATTCCAAGACGCTTTGGGACAGCCTGACCGCCATCGGCACCGTCCTGGGCGCGTTCGTCGCCATTTATGCCGCCGCGCTCTCCCGCAAAGCCAGCCGAGAGTCGGAGTTCGCGGCGAAACAAGCCGGCGCGCTGCTCAAGAAACAAGGTCTCGCCGACCTCTGGAGCGCTTTTGAAAGCCTGCTCTATCTCTCCGAGGAGCAAACCCACCAGCTCGGGGACAAGGCCGTCGGCGATATCATCCACACAAACATGCTCAAGATGGAGAAGATCGCATTCTTTTGGGAAGCCAACCTGGTGGATCGCTCCGTGCTGGAGATCGAGCTGGGGAACGGCTTCGCCCTGCTGTACGAGCAAATCGACGGGCTGGGTCAGATTCCGGCACTCGGCCGCACGGGGCGTGAACTTATTTCCGAGAACCCCTACACGCCGAAACTGTACCAGGCGCTCAGGCGGAGGTTTCCCGCTGCCGCGCCTGCAAAGCACAGCTGAGACCGGCACCCAAAGTCATGAACCAACTCCATCTTTCAATCCTGGGTCAGCCGCTTCCCTTTGGCATCATCGACGGCCAGGTGAAGAACTTCACCCACCCCACCACCGGTGCGACCCTCACAGCCGTCAGCCGGAGCGGGGGAGATATTCTCACCATCAGCATCAACGGCCCGAAGCCAAAGCAGGCTCCGCGGTCACAATCCCCGATCATCCCAACGCTCGTCGGAATTCCACTCGGCGACGTTGTCACGATTTCTATTGGCGGTCCGAAACCTGCCGCGGGAACTCCTCGCCCTTGGTCGCCCATTCCGGCGCCGCCCGCGAACGCGGGGCGTTTCGCCATCGAGATCGATCCCTCGACCCAAAAGACCTTGATCAGTATCGGCGGCGTTCAACCGGCCCACCCGCCCGCGATTCCCGTGCCGGCGTTCAGAGTCGAGCTGGAGGGGAACCTCGCGCAATGGAACTGGAGGCTCGACCCTGCCACCGGCAACCTGGTCGCCTCGGCCCACCTCAGGGAGGGAATTGAATAGGCCGCGTTGACCAGACTCAGGCCGCTCCCGGGGAGCACTGTCAGATCGAGCGCTGCCCCGGGCGGTTGAGGCGCAATGCCCTGACCCACCCGGCGGGCCCGCGTAGACTGGCCTCGATGTCCCCGACCTTCTGTTCCCGCGTCACTGCAGCTTGAGCGGGAGGCGCTGCAGGCGAGAGGCGAGGTCGGCGAAGACGGGGCCGGATTTCGTCTGGGCGACGTCGGCGCCGGCGGTGATCGTCTGCGACGGACGGAAGTCCGCGAGCACGGCGCAATAGTCGTTGTTGACCATGATGCCGATGAGGTCGCCCTGCTTGCTGAACACCAGATCGCCGCTCTTCGGGGCAATCTCGCCAAACAGGCGGGTCGTGATGCGGTTGTCGACCTTCACGTAGCCCGGACTGGAGGTGTCGATGCGGAAAGGCGTCTCGCCGTACTTGCCGTCCTCGGCGCGCACGAGCAGCGCGTCCGAGGCCTTGAAGATGTCCGTGGCCAGCTTGTAGATCTTCACGCCCATGACGGCCGCGAGCGATTCGTCGACGGGCGCGACGACGACGCGCGGATCCGCGGCGAGGAAGCTCAGCTGCTTGAGCGGGGCGTTGAACGAGCCGCGGCTGAGGCGCCCCTCGATCCGGTCGTAGTCGGGCGGGTTCTCAAACGAAAGATAGAACGGCGTGTCGTTTACGTGCATCAACGCGTAGGTGTGCTGGCCGTCGGTCACCAGAATCGTCTGCACATCGCGTTCCTTGACCGTGGGGCTGAACAGACCCGGCCGGCGTGTCGTGATCTTCGTGTCGATGCGGTTGGCGAGAAAGTCGGTGAAAATGACGTTGGGGTTGACCGGCTTGTTGTCCCGGATCTCCTGGGTCAGCTCGCCGGATTTGACCGCCAGCTGGCCGACGCCCTGGGTCAGCTGCGCGGTCTGCTCCTGGACCTTGATGCGCTCGGTCCGCTCCGTCTCGACCTGCTGCTTGGCCTCGGTGAGGTTCTGGGCCAGGAGCTGCTTCTCCTGTTCGGCGACGCCGACGGCGACGTTGAGTTTTTCGATGCGCTGCTTGGCGTCGATGTTCTGGCGCTCCATTTCGGCGAGCGCCTGGGCCTGGCGTTCGGCCTCGGCCTTGCGCTCCTCCAGGTCATGCTGCAGCTTGGCCAGCTGTTCCTTGGTGAGGAAGGCGTCGTTGGTGGCGTCGGAATATTTCCTTTCCAACTCCTTCGCGTTGGAGGTGGTGGTGGCGAGGGCGCCCTCGAGCTGGGTTTTTTGCTGGGCGAGCTGGGCCAGGGCCTTCTCGCGTTCGGTCAGGGAGCCCTCGGTGGAATTGAGCTTCGATGCGAGCTGTTCGCGGGTGTTCTTTTCATCCTCGAGGGAGACGCGCATGAGCTCCACCATGTCGGCGTTGATCGCGGGCGTACTGGCCGCGACTTTCTGCGCGACGGCGGCGGCCTGCGCGCGGGGCGGCTCCGCCTTCTCCCAGCGGGTGAGCGCGAGGAGGTTCAGCAACAGGAAGTCGCAGATGACGAGTAGCAGTGTCTTGTTCATGGCCGGGGATCAGGCCTTGAGGGCGGTACCCTGCTGGGCTTCGAGGATGAGCTTGCGCTTGTACGGCCGGACGTGGCGGATTTTGACGAGCGCGACGCAGACGATGCCGAAGAGATTGGACGAGTAGGCGGCCAGAAGGTTGGCCTCGATGACGCCGAGCACCTGGAGCACGAGGGCGGTAGCCGTGCCGGCGATGCCGATGTAGAGGCCGCCGTCGAAGAGATTCTCCTCGTTGGCCATGAGCTCGAGCTTGACCGGCGCGGGGAACTTCAGCCGATCCACATCGGTGATGCGCATCAGGCAGACGAAGTACATGCACAGTTGCAGCGAGGCGAACACGATGATCGAAACAAGGGTGGAGGTTTCCATGGTAGTGGTGGCAGTTGAAGAGTGAACGGCGGGCGAGGCGGTCTGGCCGAGGATGGGAATGAGGAGTTTGACCTGGTAATCGGTGGACGCCGCGGCCTTGAGCAAGAACGGCTCGGAGAAGACGAAGAAGATGAAAGTGAGGATGGCCGCAAGGAGGCCGCTGCCCATGCGCGGGAAGGCGCCCGGCAGGGCGGATTCGATGGCCGCGAACATCTTCAAGTCGAGCGCGCGCAGCAAAAGAAAAATACCGCCCAAGAAGGCCGCATATTTGGATAACAAGGCCAGCTCGGGGTGCCGGAGGGCGAAAGCCGCACCCATTTCGAACTCCAGGCCGCCGCGATTGGTGATCGGCACCTGGCGCTGCACCAGCTGTTCGACCGCCCCCTGCTTGAAGGCAAGCGCCTGCCGCAGGTCCTCCGCGCCCGGCTTGCCAAAGGCGATCAGATACCGCGCCACGGCATCGGCCGATTTGGTCATGAGCGTGGCGGTATAGATGACGGGCAGATGCTCCGGCGCGACCCGAGTCAGGTGCGCAAACTGCGCCACGGTGGACGTGTTCGTGGCCGTGCGCAGCAATTCGGAGAGCTGCACCCAGTTCAGGCGTTTGCCCAGCGTGAGGATGTCCAGATAGAAATCCTCCAGCGACCCCAGTCGTCCGACCGCAACCGCGGTCTCGGCCAGCTCGCGCACTTCCCGTTGCAACGTCGGAGCCAGATGTTCGGTCTGCCAGAGATAGGCGGTGAGCAGAATGACCGCATCGAGCGGTTGACCGCCGGCGCGGCGCGCGGACACGAAGCGCTGCGTGCCGACATCGGCGGTTTTCAACAGGGTCTGCACACCCGGCAGGCGGGAAACGCTCAGGTACTGGCGCAGATTCTCCCGCGCCTGCTCGGTGACCATGAAGCGCAACACGGGAGTCGATTCGGCGGGCGACGCCGCGTTGCGGTTGGCCAGCAGCGGCTCGAGCGCCACATCCCAGCCGCCCCACGGCACCATGTCGCGGTGGCGTTGGGTGAAATCTTCGATGATCGCGCCAAGCGCATCCGCTCCCGGATCGCCGGCATCCTTCGCGGCCTGTTGCACCAGCACCGCGGGCCCCAGCTCGTCCAGCTCGAGCAACTGCCGGCTGAAAACCGCCACCGACGGCGTGTCGCGCCCGGCTTCGCGCAGGAGCGCCGGATTGAGGGATTTCATGTTGACCGGCAGCAACCAGCCCACCGCCAACAGCCCCAAACCGATGATCAGCCAGCCAATCCAGGCCACGGAACGTGGTCCGAAAGAGCCGGTGGGGGGATTCATGGATGTAGTGATAGTGGACATTTCCTGAAGAAACAAATTTATTTGCCGGGAGATTGAGCGGCAAATACCCTGTCTTGTTTACGACCCATGCCGCCGCCAATTGTTCACTTCAACGATCCCGTCCTTCGAAAAAAAGGCGCGAAAATCACCGTCTTTGACGATGCCCTTCGCCGCCTGGCCCAGGACATGATCGACGCCATGCACGAGGCCCGCGGCATCGGTCTGGCGGCCCAACAGGTTGGCCAGGCGATCCAGCTGTGCGTCGCGGACCTCCGCGATACGGACGGCGGATTCGACTGGGAGCTGGACGGCGCCAAACCCCCGCTCGAACTTTTCATGCCGATGACGGTCGTGAACCCGGAGATCAGCGTCGTTCGCGAGCCAACGACCGTTTACGAGGAGGGCTGCCTCTCGTTTCCGGAAATCCGGGGCGATGTGGTGCGGCCGGACGAGGTGACGGTCGAATACAAGGACGGCCATGGCACGTCGCACGTCCTGCGCTGCAACGGGCTTTTTGCGCGCTGCCTGCAGCACGAGGCCGATCACCTGAACGGCATCCTTTTCATCGACCGGATGGACGAAGCCACGCTCAAAACCATCGACGCCGAGCTCAAGGCCCTGAAGAAGCGCACGCGAGAAGCCGCCAAGAAAAAAGCGCCCTGAATTCCGGGAGAACAATGGCAATGGCCACAAAAAGCTTAAAAACGCAAAAGCGGGTCATTCTGAGACCGGCCAAGGACGTCGACAATGTCGGGCGGGGGCTCCGAAGCCCGCCGTTCCGCGGAAGAACGATCTCCTGATCGTCCTCGGCCTATCGGGAGATGGGCCCTCCATTCGCGAACTCCGCGTTTCAACTCCGCCTTCCAAAATCATGAGCAAACCGGCGCAAAAGACCCTCCGCTCCATCGCCACCCGCACCGGGGACGACGGCAGCACTTCCCTGCTCTACGGGCAACGGGTGCCAAAGGACCATCCCCAGATCGAGGCGGTCGGTGCGCTCGATGAGTTGAACGCCGCGATCGGCCAGGCCAAGGCCGCCGGCCCGAAACGCCAGCGGGCCGCCCTGGAGAAAATCCAGATCGATCTGATCGCGCTCATGGGCGAGGTCGCGTGTGCGGAAAAGGACGCCCCGCGCTACGCCAAGTCGAAGTTCGCGAAGGTTGACGAGGCCGCGCTGGCTCGCCTCGACGCGGCGGTCGCCGCGGTCGAAAAGCGCCGCCCCAATTTCGCCGGCTGGGCCACGCCGGGAGCCAATATGCCCGCCGCCGTGCTCGACGTCGCACGCACGACGGCCCGGCGCGCCGAGCGACGCCTGATCGGACTGCGCAGCCAGGGCCGCGAGGTCCGCCCGGTATCGCTGCGTTATCTCAACCGGCTGTCCGACCTGCTCTGGCTGCTCGCCCGCGAGGCGGAAGCGAAGAGCTGAAAACGGTCCGCGCGTCCATGATCGCTCCTTGTGGCACGGGTCTCCCGACCCGTGATGATCGGAACACGGGTCGGGAGACCCGTGCCACAAAGAGTCGCCTGCAAGCAGGCTCCTACAGAAGAAAGAAGACGCCAGGTCCGGCGCGCCCGGCTCTGTCGGCCGGCGGTCACGCCCTACCCTTTGATCGAATCCGAAGGCTCATAGCAATTTGCGTAATACCGGCCGAACGATCTTGAATAGGCGGGAATAATTCTGGGCATCGCGCCAATTTTCGCTACGGTTCTTTGCGTCATGCGCACTGCCGTCATCCTGATTTTGCTCGCCGTGGTCTACCGGTTGCTGGCGACCGTGGACTTGGGGCTGGCGAATTTTTCGCCGCTGATGGCGATCACTTTCTGCAGCGCGGTTTATTTCCAGAAGCGCTGGATGTGGCTCATCCCGTTCCTGGCGCTGAGCCTGTCGGACGTCTATATCAATACTTTCTACGCCCGCCAGTACGGTTTCTCCTGGCCGTTGAGCGGCTTCGTCGCCCGCACGGCCTGCTTCGCGTTGGCGCTCCTGCTCGGCGCCTGGGTCGCCCGGCGCAAATCCTGGCTGTGGCTCCTCAACGGCAGCCTGATCGGCGCCCTGCTGTTTTATTTCGTCACGAACACCCAGTCCTGGTTCTCGGACGTTTTCTACGCCAAGACCCTCGCGGGCTGGTGGCAGGCCATGACCGTCGGCCACCCGGAATATCCTCCCACCATCCTGTTTTTCCGCAACACCCTGTTCGGCGACGTGATGTTCACCGGGTTTTTTGCAGGGATGATGGAATGGCTCGCCCAGAAAAAGGGCGAACCGAGCCTGCTCGATGGCGGCGAGGAGGAAGAGGCGGAAGGCGAAGAGCAGCCGGTCGAAGCCGAGGCGGAGAAGTAAGAATCCGGAGCAGTCCGATCCGGCTGGTTTTGAGAATTATTCCGGCTCGCAATGACGAAAACCCGGGAATAAGCCGGGCCGCAAGCGGTTCATATACGCCAGACTCGGATCCATTTTATCCGTGGATCGGGAAACTTGGAATCTCTCATGCTGACCACCGACAGACCCGGCTGCGATCCCAACCAGATCGGCACCACCAGCCGTTACGCGATTCGAAACGAGGGTCGCGGGCGCAACCCTGAAATCAGTTCCGGCCGTAACGGCGCAAGAGCGGGGCGGCAAAGGTTGGCCGTCGTGTTCTTGTTGGCCTTCGTCGTCGTCTCGGCCGAGGTGACCAGCGGCGTTCTTTTCCCTCATGCTGCCGCCTGTCGGGCGGTGGCAGAATCGGCCTGCAGTTCGCATGCAAATAGAACCGGGCCGCACAAGGCAGGCGCGCTCCCAATGGAATGTGTTCAATGCAGCCTT
This sequence comes from uncultured Opitutaceae bacterium, assembly GCA_964477955.1. Lineage (GTDB taxonomy): Bacteria > Verrucomicrobiota > Verrucomicrobiia > Opitutales > Opitutaceae > Didemnitutus. Next base: position 14,332 of record CAYZGG010000021.1, on the reverse strand, counting down.
TGCTGTTGCGTTTTTGTCCTGCCAGTCGCGATCGCGGTGGAGGCTCCGCGTCACGCGGAATTTCGCTGGGCACCGGTACCTCGGAAGGGTGAGGCGCGCACCGAACCACCCCCGTCGCCTCCACCGCGTTGGGGGTGATTCAGCGCAAAAACAAATCTCAATCCTCAACCAAATCATACCATGGAAAAATCACGTCTCATCCTCGCTCTGCTCGCCCTGGCGGCGCTGGCAGCCATCGGCTATTCGGCCTCCGGCTCCAACGCTCCGGCCAAGGTAGCAGACGGTTGCTGCAGTCACTGCAGCGCGTGTGGCTGCCACAAGTAAGCGGCCAGTCTGATTGATCGAGGCCCGCACCGCCCGGTGCGGGCCTTTTTGCCTAAAGCGCCCTGCGGTTCAGTCCGGGACCATCGCTGACAATACATTTGCAGGCAAATCCGACCAACACCCCTTTGTCCGTCAGAGCAAATCCGCCGCGAGCTCGGCGAGCTTCGAGCGCTCGCCCTTCGAGAGCTTCACGTGCGCGTGGAGCGACTGGCCCTTCATCCGATTGTGACAGTAAACCAGGCCGTTGCTCCGGGCGTCGACGTACGGATTGTCGATCTGCGCGGGGTCGCCGATCAGCACGATCTTTGAGCCTTCGGAAATGCGGGTGATGACGGTCTTCACCTCGTGCGGCGTCAACTGCTGTGCCTCATCGAGAATGAAGAAACGCCGGGCGATCGAGCGGCCGCGGATGAAGGCCAGCGCCTCGATCTCGACCATGCCGTTCCGGATCAGCCGCTCGTAGGGCTTCATTGGCGGCAGGCCGCCGCTACCGTTGCCACCGTGTGAAGGCTGCGGCGACGAAAGCATCGAGAGCACGTCGTCGTGCTTCTTCTTTTTCTTGCCGACCTTCTTGGCCGCGAACTGCGGCTCTTTCGGTGGTTTCGACGGCATGAGCACCTCGAGCGCATCATGGTAGGGCTGGAGCCACGGGCGCATCTTTTCCTCGAGCGAACCCGGTAGAAAACCGATATCCTTGCCGAGGGCGATGACCGGCCGCGAAATCGAAACGCCGTCGTAGCGCGAGGCCTCCTCGGCCGTCTGGTGCAGCGCGGCGGCGGTGGAAAGCAGGGTCTTGCCCGTGCCGGCCTTGCCGAAGCAGGTGATGAGCGTGATGCTGTCGTCCATCAGCGCATCGAGGAAAAACTGCTGTTCGAGATTGCGCGGGCGGATGGGAATGCCGCCGGGAGCCTTCACGAATTCGGGGAAGCGCAGGCGGCGCACGATGTTCTTGCCGGTATACCGCCCCGGCATCGTTTTGCCCTCGGGCGTCATCAACAGCACGTACTCGTTCAGAAAAAGCGCCTTCGCCATCTCGTCGTCCAGCTCGAGCTGCCCCTCGGAGCAGAAGCGCTGCATGCCGTAGACGTCGAGCGAAAGCGTCGGGTAGGAGTCGTTGTCCGGCGCCTCGGGCACCTTGTCGTTGAGGTAGTCCTCGGCCTCGAGACCGACCGCGCGCGCCTTGAGCTGCACGTTGACATCCTTCGTGACGAGGATCGTCGGCGGCGGGAAGGTTTCCTGGACGAAGAGCGCGCTGGCGATGATGCGGTTGTCCTTCTTGGTGAAGTCGGACACCACCGCGCGGAGGCGCTGCATGGCCGGCGAGGACCAGTTGTTCTCGACCAGGTAGCGGTTGATGATGACGGAGAGCGTGCCGCCGCCCTCCAGTTTCACGCCCTCGTGCATCGAGCGCGAGTCGGGCAGCAGCTCCTGGAGGAGCCGGTGCACGCGCCGCGCATTGCGCCCGCGCTCGGTGGACTGCTCGCCCTTGATGGCGTCGAGTTCCTCCAGAACCTCGACCGGAATCGCGAGATTGTTCTCCTCGAACTTGAAGATCGACTGGGGGTCGTGCAGCAGGACGTTAGTGTCTAGAACGTAGGTTTTCACCCTGGTTCGCGTCTGCGACTGCTTTGTGAAGGAAACCGCCCCGATGGTTTTTTCCATTACGTGGATAACTTGTGAAGAACGAATGCATCCACTTGTCCGTTTTGTAAATAGAAGAATCGTCGTTTCGTGAATAATTAACACCGCTGACACAAGTCCGACCGGGTTGACATCGGGCTTATACCCTTCTCAGGTTCGCGCTCGCCTGGCCGCGATGACCACTCCGCATTACGAAATCTGGGAATGGAGCCTGCTCTTTTTGGGCGCGCTCAGCATCGGCCTGTCGAAGACGGGTGTGCCCGGATTGTCGGTGCTGTTTGTGGCGGTGTTCGCCAACATCCTGCATGCCCGCGCCGCCTCCGGCGTGGTGCTGCCGTTGCTCATCACCGGCGATCTTTTCGCAGCGGCGAGTTACCGGCGCCATCTCGTGTGGTCGCATCTGCTCCGGCTTTTCCCGTGGACGGTCCTCGGCGTGGTGGCCGGCTGGCTGGCTCTCGGCCGGCTCAACGATGCCTGGTCGACGCGTCTGATCGGCGGGATTTTACTGCTGATGCTGGCCGCCCACCTCTGGCGAAAGCGAAACTCCGGCACCGCCGCACCCGAAGCTCTGCTCGCAACCGCGCCGTGGTGGGTGGCCGCGTTCACGGGCGTACTCGCCGGTTTTTGCACGCTCATCGCCAACGCCGCCGGTCCGGTCATGAGCCTCTACCTGCTGGCGATGCAGCTGCCCAAGCTCGAGTTCATGGGCACCGCCGCAATCTTTTTTCTTCTGCTCAACTGGCTGAAGGTTCCGTTCATGGTCAACCTCGGCTTGATCAACCACGACAGCCTCGCCCTGAATCTCCGGCTCGCGCCGGCCGTCGCCGCCGGCGCGCTGTCGGGGCGCTGGCTCGCCGGACGGATGAGTCAGCGCTGGTTTGAACGCGCCACGCTTCTCTTGACCGGCCTCGCCGCGGCCAAGCTGCTGCTCAGCTGAACCGAAAGCGTGCGCCCGATGAAGTCAGTTTGTGATTTCCGTTTCCCGGGAACTGCACTCTAGTGGTCGGAACATGCCGTCTCCTTTGCCGACGCCCGCCGGTTTTCAGAATCCCATCCTGCAGAACGTGAGCCTCCGGCGCGCGCTCGTGGCGATCCTGCTGGTCAGCGCCAGCGCCTTCGCCTTTCTCGTCTGGCTCATCTATCTGAAGCCGGCCGCCGGACACGAGTCGGCTTTGATCAGCGCGCTCCCGGCGGTCAACGCGAGCCTCAATGGCCTCAGCACGGTCCTTCTCCTGGCGGGATTCGTCCAGATCCGGCGGAAGAATTACGCCGCCCACATGCGGCTGATGCTGTCCGCCTTCGCCAGCTCAACCCTCTTCCTGATCTGCTACATCGCATATCACAACGCCCATGGTGACACCCGCTTCCTCGCCCACGGCTGGATCCGCCCGGTTTATTTTTCCATTCTCATCAGCCATATCGTGCTGTCCGCCGTCGCGCTCCCGCTGATCCTGACCAGCCTTTTCCTGGCCGCCGCCGGCAAATTGGACACCCACCGGCGGGTCTCGCGGTTCACCTTCCCCATCTGGTTGTATGTTTCCGTGACCGGCGTGCTGGTCTTTGCCGTGCTCAAGCTTTTCAACACCTGAGCAACGATCGCGGCGTCGGCCGTCAGGCCTTTCCTCTGCCGCCGCGTGCCGGCGCAGCCGCGATCCGCTCAAAACCCGGGGACCGCGGTTTTATTGCATCGTATAGTATTGCGCCAGAATTATTTACTATTTTTCTGCCGCGGCGGCGGCCCCCAGATTCGCAGCAGGTGCTCGGCCAGATTCAACAGACTAATCCGTCGCACTCCGCCGGTCTGCAAATCGCGCAACGCCGGCACCTGCTGGCAGCGTTCGACGAGGTAGTCCCAGAGTTCGCGTTCCAGCGAACGCGCCATACCCGCCGGATCGGCGGGCGTCCGGGTCAGTTCCGTGACTTTGCCCTGCCAATGCCGGCGCTCATCGGGCTCCCGACCGAGATAGTCGAACAGGGTTTGTTCATATCTATTTAAACTCATTCGCAGTAGATTTTCTGACAAAACGTCGCATTGCATTTGAACATCCAGCCGCTATTCCTGTCAGAAGACACTCCAACCAGACACACCCCATGTGGCAAAAGTTTAAAGAACAAATTCCTGCAGTTGTACTCACGGCCCTGATTCTCCTCGGCGCCGGATTCTTGTTTTACCAAAAGGCGGTCGACGACCTCACCGCCAAATGGCAGGCCGAGCTCACTTCTCAGCGCGACCAGAGCAAAGCCGAGCTCCAGGCCAACGCCGAGGAAACGCGGCGGCACATCGAAGCGGTCAACCAGCTCCTCAAGGACGCCATTGCCAAGCGCCAGGCCGACGTGTTCATGACCGACGACGAGGTCGCGAAGCTCAACGAGCAGAAGGTGGACCAGCTCGCCGATGCCATCGCCAAGAAAGTCAGCCCGTATGGCCAGGTGGCGAAGACGCCCGAAGAGGCCGAGAAGATCCAGAACGAGCAGGTGGACAAGGTGGGCAGCCGGCTCGCCGAAAAAATCTCCCCGATCCTGACCGAAATGTCGAAGGACCAGAGTATCACCCGCGAGTCCATCGCGATGTATAGCGAGCGCATCTCCGAAAAGATCAGCGGCGCGCTGACCGCCGAGATGGCCCGCAACCAGCAGCTGAACAACAATGTGCTCGCCGCCCAGGCGGTGGCCGAGGACTCGATGAAACTCTCCCACGAGATCACGGCGCTTTATCTCAGCAGCTTCAAGGACCAGGGCATCCTGACGCGCATCCTTTCGCTCCCCGCCAACATCGTGCGCGACGCCTCTACCATGAGCATCGTCAACAGCTCCGACCGCAAGAAGGTCGAGGAACAGCTGGTCAGCGAAATGAACTCAATCCAGAAGCGACTCGACGCGCTGCAGGCGCAATCGCCGAAAAAGTAAGCCCCTGCCGGATCACCCTTTCCCAGGCCGCGCCCATCGCGCGGCCTTTTTTTGCCGCTCGGGCGCCCGTCGCGCCTTTTTCCCCGGATTCAAACCCAGCCTCTCTTGGCTCGGCGTCTGTACCTGTGAGCGGGGTGCCCTCACCCCGCGAAGCGAACGCCGCGAAGGCTGAAACCCGCGGGGTGAGGGCACCCCGCCCACAAGGGAAAATCCTCGAAGGGAACCGGGGCAGCTCGCATTGCCGGCCCGGTTTGGCACCGCCTTTTTTCAGGCCTTTTTTTTATGCGGTGCGGGCTTGCCCGGGATGAAGCCCGCCGCGCACACTCCCTTTTCGTGTCCGACCTTCTCCTCACGCTCAAGACCACCTTCGGCTATGGCGCCTTCCGGCCGCTGCAGCGCGAGATCATCGAAGCCACCCTTGCCGGCCGCGACGTGTTCGCCCTGCTGCCCACCGGCGGCGGCAAGTCGCTGTGTTTCCAGCTTCCCGCCCTGCTTCAGCCCGGTCTCACCGTGGTGGTTTCACCGCTGATTGCCTTGATGAAGGATCAGGTGGATCAACTGCAAGCCGCCGGGGTCGCCGCCACGTATCTGAATTCCTCCCTCGACGCCGATGAATCGCGCTCGCGCCTGCGCGGACTCCACCGCGGCGAATGGCGTCTGCTCTATGTCGCTCCCGAACGCCTCATGCTCGACAACTGGGCGGAGAACCTGAAGGCGTGGAACGTCCGGTCGCTCGCCATCGACGAGGCCCATTGTGTTTCCGAATGGGGCCATGATTTTCGTCCCGAATACCGCCAGCTGGCGAAACTCCGCGACCTCCTTCCGGGCGTGCCCGTGATGGCGCTCACCGCCACCGCGACCGAGCGCGTCCGCACCGATATCATCAAACAGCTGCAGCTGCGCGATCCCGCCACTTTTGTCGCCAGCTTCAACCGCCCCAATCTTTCCTACCGGGTCGTCCCGAAGGACCAGCCCGCAAAACAGATCATCGACTTTGTCCGCCAGCGCGGGACGGAGAGCGGCATCATCTACTGCGCGAGCCGCGCCACCACCGAACGGGTGGCCGAATCGCTGGCCGGCCGCGGTTTCGCCGCGCGTCCCTATCACGCCGGCCTCGACGCCGCGGAACGCTCGCGCAACCAGGAGCTTTTTCTGCGCGACGAGACCCGCATCATCTGCGCGACCATTGCCTTTGGCATGGGCATCAACAAGCCCAATGTGCGCTGGATCATCCATCACGACCTGCCCAAGAACATCGAGGGCTACTATCAGGAAACCGGCCGCGCCGGACGCGACGGCCTGCCGGGCGACTGCCTCCTGCTCTTCAGTGCCGGCGACATCGCCAAGCAGACTCATTTCCTCGACGAGATCACCAACGCGCACGAGCAGGCGGTCGCGCGCGGCCAGTTGCGCCAGATCGTGCACTACGCCGAAAGCGGCGGCTGTCGCCGGGCCGAGCTCCTCGCCTACTTCGGCGAGAAGTTCTCCCTCGATAACTGCGGCGCCTGCGACAACTGCCTCGAACCCCGCGAGACTTACGATGGCACGCTGGTCGCGCAAAAATTCCTCTCCTGCGTCTACCGCATCCAGCAAAATGGCGGTTTCAGCGTGGGTCTGAACCACGTGATCGAGGTGCTTACCGGCGCCGACACGGACAAGATCCGCCGCTGGGGCCACGACCGGCTCACCACGTACGGCATCGGCCGCGACGTGGGCCGGCCGCAGTGGGCCGCCATCGGGCGCGAGCTCATGCGCCTCGGCTGCCTCGCGGTCGCCGAGGGTGAGTACGCCACGCTCGAACTCACCGAAACCGGCCGCAACCTGCTCCGCACCCGCGCGCCGGTCTCGCTCACCAAGCCGATGGATCTCCCCAAAACCCGGCGCGTGGCGCGGCGCGAAGGCGACATCGCCTGCGACGAAATCCTCTTTGAACGCCTGCGCGCCCTTCGCAAACAGCTCGCCGACGAACGCCAGGTGCCCGCCTATGTGGTCTTCGGCGACATCACGCTGCGCCAGATGGCCCGCGATTACCCTCTGCGCACCGAGGCGATGGCCGGTATCACCGGCGTCGGAGAAAAAAAGCGCGCCGAGTTCGGTGAAATTTTCGCGCGGTCCATCGCGGAATTCCTCGAAACCAATCCGCGCATCACCTTTGGCGCCTGAGCCGATCTACCTGTCGGCACTGGACGCGTTCGCGCCAACGGTCAGCTGATCGGGACTGAGGCGACTGAGATAAGGCGGAGCCGGAGCTCCGCGGCCGGTTTCTCCGGTGCAAGCGCATCAGCTCGCCCGCAGATCCTGGCGTAGCGCAGGCATCCTTGCCTGCTGGTCCAAGAAGCAGGCTGGAAGCCAGCACTACCTAGGCGGACGGGCTGACGCGAGCACGCTAGGAACGCCGGCCACGGAACTCCAGTTCCGCCTTAGAAAAGATAGTTCAGGGCCAACGTGAAAAGGAAGGCACCGACCACGACCGAAAAGGTCTTGGTCGTGAGGGCGATTTCCACCGCTTTGCCCAGCGCGTGATTGTAGCTGACCCGCCGCACGACCATGACCAATCCGAGGGTGGCGACGGCTTGATCTGCATTGAACAGAGTGGGCAGACCCAAAATCCGGGTGCCGATTTCCCGGGTCACCAGGCGGATGGTCACGTCCGCCGCGGCGGCGATCGCCAGACCCTGCCAGGAGATTTCGCTGTCCCAATAGCGGGAGCTCAGCTTCAAAACGATGAGCAGGAAAACACCGTTCAGGACGAATTCGACCGCGAGTCGCGCCGGATTGAACACGGGCTTCGCCAGCAGCGTCACCGGTTTGTCGTGCGCTCCTTCCATCGCCAGGACCGCCTTCTCCATCTGCACTTGCGCCGCGCCGTGCTCCGCCGCGGCGGCGCGCTCGGGATCGTCCGCCGGGTCGCCGGCCGGAGGCGTTTCCGGTTTTTTCGGTTTCGCCGCCACGGAGACCGCCGGTTCGGGCGCAGATGGCCTGCCCTGCTCGTCGCCGAGCACGATTCCCTTCACCGATGCAATCCGCCCGTTCACCAGCTCGAGCCGGACCCCTTTGGGATAAATGAGAATTTCGCGCCCCTCCCTGGTGGCAACCGAGGTCGGCTTGCCCAGCTCCGCGATGATCTCATCCCGCGTGGCATCGGGTCCGAGAGCCCAAGCCAGTCCGCAGGCGACCAGACTCAGTCCGGCCAGGATGACTGTGCGCATGGCCCGGCATCATCGCCCAACAGGACTTGCTGACAAGCCGCGATTGGCTAAAAATCCGTGCATTTGCCGCGTCCGCCATCCGTGTCTCACCCGCCCATTTCCCCTCTGGCTGAAAATGCCGGCTTCGTCTTCGCCGGTGAACCAGCCTGGGCGCCGGCCGGCCTCACCCGGCGACAGGCAGGGATCCTCTCTTCGGCGTCGAATGCATCCGGTCGCCCCAACAGCGACGTTCTGGGCATGTTCATCCGACATGACGGCCGGGGCCTGGTCGAGCGCTGGCAGGTGGACTTCCCGGCGTACTACACCCAGCAAGAGGCGGCACTGTACGCCCGCCCTTTTGCGCATTTGCAGAAGCAAAACGGCTCCGCTTCCGCGGCCTGGTGGGTGAATCCGCAAGCCAACGACGGGCTCCGCCGCGCCCTGGCCCGCGCTGATCGTTTTCTTGTCACTCCGATCGCCGCCGCCCGCCCCGCCTGGTCGTGGGTGCAGGCCGGCCGTCTGCCGGACGCGTCGCTGCTCGTTTTCGCGCGCGACGATGATTTCACGCACGCGGTGCTCAGCTCCCGCTTCTTCGAGGTTTGGTGGACGGCTCATCATTCGCCCGACCGGCCCGTGCCGGCGGCCGCCGCGTTCCCTTTCCCGTGGGCTCCGGAACGATCGCTGGGATCGCTCAACAGCGTTCAACAGAACCAGCGGCAAGAGGCCGCTCGGGCGGCTCGGAGCGGAGATCGGAAGCACGTCGATTCCGTCGTGGCCGCCGCCTACGGCTGGCCCGCCGAGGTGGACGAAAGCGATCTGGTTTCAAAGCTCGAAGGATTGCATTCGGAGCGGAATATCTGAACTTCGCCGTCAGGTCTCCGCGGTGATCGGCTCGTTTTCACAGCAACCGCCTCGCCTTGATCGTTCGCTCAAGAATTTTCGACCAATGCCGTTTTGGTTCATCGCCCCGCCGATGAATTCCGGTTGGGGCCGCCTGATTGCAGGCGAACCTGGTCGTCGCACACAGGGATCGACCCGAATTGTCGACGGCAGGAGACAAAATCTCGAAGCCTCCGCCAGTCGGGTCGAAATCATTAAAACCTAAAAACCAGTAAGTTATGGCGAACCCATTCGGCGACGCTCGGGGCGCAAAAAAATATTTCGGAAAAGTCTGGACTAAAACGTACCGAATATCACTTACTAGCACTGCATCAGGAAAGGATCGGTCGACAGCGGCCGGTTCTGCCAACCGAGCCTAGGAGTGGTTACGGTGGTTTCGAGTGACGCAAGTCACCCGGATGTGCGAGGGATCAAACCCTTGAACAAAAAACTCCTCCCACAAGCGAAAAAGCCGCCTGATGCCCTCAGGCGGCTTTTCGTTTTAGGAAAAACCCTGATGCGCGAACGATTAACTAAACATCAACCGCTCACGCATCATGTCCACCAACCTCATCTCCCTCCCGGCTCTCCGCCTCAACGCGGACAACCCGAACCACCATCTCTGGAACAACAACGGAACGTGGTTCCTCCATTACACGGTGTACCCCACCCCGTTCACCAAGGAACGCATCCGCCGCTCCCTCGGTACGAAGGACCTTAACGTCGCCCGCGAGCGCCGTGATTCGTTCTTCCAGCAGCTGCTCGGCCAGGGCTCCGGCGCCCGGCACACCGCGGTGGCCTGACGAAACTCCTTACCCTAAGCCGAACCAAAAAGGCGGGCCCGCGTGAGAAACGCGGGCCCTGTCTTTTTCAGGAGTCGTTTTCGGGCCCGGAGCAAAACATGGAGCGCCCCCTCCAGGTGGGCTTAACCGGCACGTGGTTCCGGTTCATCCGAATCAAGCCGTCCGTCCTCAAGGGATCCGCAATTGCAGGCCGACGCGTAACACCCCCGTCGCCCCGAGCGCTTCGCGGTTGGCGTTGTAAATCTCGGACCAACGATCCGGGGTCCCGTAATAGCGCTGACTGATGCGCGAAAGTGAATCGCCGGCCGCCACGGTATGGAACCGCACCGGAGGCGGACTCGGCGGACTGGCCGCCGGAGGGGCCGGAACGCCGGCCTGGGCCGCGGGCCGCGCCGACGCGACACCTTCGATCGTCCCCTGCGTCTGCGTCACCCGAGCCTTGAGCGCGGCGTTCTCCTCCTGCAACTTCGCCAGACTCGCGTCTTTTTCGCGCGCGGCAGCAGAAGAGGTTTCGGAATTCCGGTGTTCTTCGTCGAATTTGGTCTGCAGCTCGGCGAGGTCCGCCTTGGCTTTGTCGTAGCCTTCCTGCGCACCCCGGCGGGCGAGATCGTTGACCGCTGCCTGCTCACCGAGCGTCGCCGCCTCCTTCTTCAGCCGGCCAATCTCGGCCTCGGACGTTTGGAGTTTCTGCTGCAACGTCGCGGTTTCCTCCGCTAGGCGCCCGGTCTGCTCCGACACGGATTTTTTTGCGGCGGTCAACTGCGCCTCCAAATCCGCCATCTGCTGTTTCAACTCGTCCCGTTCCTTCTCCAACTTCTGCCGGCCGGCGGTCAATTCCGCGACGACCGCGTCCTGCGAATGCCCCTGTTGACCGGACTGCGCGAGCTGTTGTTTCAATCCGTCCCGCTCGGCGGTGAGTTTCTGGTTTTCCGCGCGCAACTCCTCATTTTTGCTCTGCCCCTCCGCCTTCGCATCGGCCAGGGCGCCCGCACCGGAGGCTCGGGTCGCCGTCAAATCCTGGAGCAGACGGTCATTGGTCACCGTTTTCTCGGCCAACTGGGACCGCAGGGCCGTGTTCGCTTCGTTGGCCGCCGCCAGATCCGCGGTCAGCTTCTTGAGCGCATCCCCGTTGTTTCCCTCCTGCTGGGCCCGCTCCGCCGCCGCGGCGTGCGCCTCGTCCAGTTGTTTTTGCAGGTCCGCCATCCGCGCGCGCGCGCGATCCAGGACGGTGGTGTCCGCTGCATCGGTCTTAAGCTGTTTGTTTTCGAGTCCGAGCTGGATGACCTGCGCGCGCAGGGTCTCGACGTCGCGAGCCGTCGCCTCCAGTTTTTGATTTTCGGCCCGCAAGGTTTCTCCGTCAGCCGCCGCCTTGCGCGCAACGTTGGTTTCGTCCGCCGCCGCGGCCGCCTGCTGCTTGGCCGCTTCGAGGGCCTTCCCCAAGCTGGCGTTCGCCTCGGTCAGACGAACCACGTCCTCGTTGTCCCGCTTCAGGGCCTGCCTGGCTTCCTCCAGCTGGGACCCGAGGACGACGGCGAGCTGCTGGGCGGAGGAAATTTCCTCGGGTGGCGCCGGTCTCGCGGCTTCCGCCCGGTCCGGCGCGGTCCGGCCGGCCTTCGCCTCGACGGCCGTCGCGCCGGCGACCGGCGGGAGTCCGGCGCGCAACTGACTCACCCGTTCTGTCGCCGCCTGCACCTGGGCCGGCGCGAGGGTTTTCTCCACGGAATCGCGGCCATTGGGCGGCACACCGTTTTCGACCGCCAGCACCAGCCAGGCGTAGGCCAGGACCGGATCGGTCGGGAGCCCGCCGCGCCCGGAGGCATACATGAGTCCGAGATTATTTTGCGCCGGTCCATAACCTTGCCTCGCCGCCGCTTGGTAGAGGGCGACGGCGGTCGCGTCGTTTTGCGGGATCCCACGGCCGTCCTCGTAAAGCGCTCCGAGGTTGTATTGCGACAGGGCATGGCCGTGATCCGCCGCCATTTTGTACCATTGCGCAGCCTGGGCCTCGTCCTTTTTCACGCCGCGGCCCGTCTCGTAAACCACGCCGAGATTGAATTGCGCCTCGACCACACCGTGATCGGCGGCCTGGCGGTACCACACGTTGGCCTCGAAATAGTCCTGGGCGACGGCGCGCCCTTGGGCGTACATGTTGCCGACGTTGAATTCGGCCGGGCCATAGCCTTGTTCCGCGGCGAGCAGGTAATACCGATACGCCTCCTTGTCGTCCGGCGGCACCCCGCGGCCGAGTTCGTAGGCGAGCCCGAGGTTGAACTGGGCCTGGGCGAACCCCCGGTCAGCCGCGCGCCGGTACCATTTGACTCCCTCGGCCGCGTCCGGCTTCACGCCGCGGCCTGCGGCATAAATATTTCCGAGCGTGTTTTGCGCCGCGGGATCGTTGTTGTCCGCCTGCGCGCGGAGCGCCGGCAGATCGGCCGGCTCGGTCGCGACCGCCGTCCGCGTCAGGCCCAGCCCGAGACCCAAGCCAAAGGCGCGAAGCGAAAAAAGCAGCCAGGGGCGCAGGGGCGATTCGGCGAAGGTTCGCACGCCGGCAGTTATTGGGAAACGGCCGTCGGGAGCAAGGCTGCATCCTGCATCCCGTGGATGATTTTCTTGTCCGGCGGACAGAACGTCGCCAGCGCCCCGGAAAGGCGGGCCTGCCCATCTACTACAAAATAATACGGACAAAGCCGCAGCCGCCCGGCTTCCATCGAGATCGTCGGCGGAGCACCGTCGGGTACTTTGTACAACGGATGCTGGACGCGTTTCGGCTTCCGGTATTCCTGCAGCACATGGAGGTTGGACGGCGCCAGGTTGAGTGCCTGCTCCACACCCGTCTGCCAGTCCTCCCGGGAGCAGTCGCTGCCCAGGACAACGCTGCGGGCCCCCCAGGCGGTTTCATGAAAACCGCTGATCTTGATGATGAGATCGCGTTCCTTCTGCGAGGCGCCGGCCAGATCGCGCCAGTCGTTCAGCATGCGTCCGCCCACGCGCGGTCCGTCGAGCACGGCGCCCGGCGGGAGCGGCGCGGGATCCATGATCCACGACTGCGGGATGAGCCTGCGCAGAAGCTCAAGGTTGCGGCGGTCGAGGTTTTCCGCCCAGAAATCGTGCAGCAGGTGGTGATGAAATAGTGCGAGCGCGAGCTTCTCCTCCTGGAAATGGCGCATCGGCGGGGCGATCGCGACCTGCCCGGCGGCCCAGACCTCCAGGATGTGGGAGGCAACCTTCACGTTCGCCCAGTCGAACAGTTCGAAGAAGCGGTAGATGATGTCGATCTTCTCCGGGGTGCCCTCGATGTCGAAGAACAGTTCGCTGCCGAGAGGAAAAACCTGGTCGGGTTTCAGGCAGAAGACACGCCGGCCCTGCCGCTGGAGCTGTTCGGCCAGCCATTGCATCTCCGGACGGTAGGTTCCGGCCTCGTCGCTGACCAGAATCGCGATGAGCGGATTGCGCAGGGCCGGACGCAACGCGGCCAGCGCCTGATGGAAATTGACGATCATCGCGTCGTCGGCGCCGATGATCCCGACCTCGCTGCGGGGTGAGGGCACTCCGCCCACCGCACCGTCGTCGTTGCGGCGTGATGGCGCACCGCCATACAAGCGGTTGAGAAACGCGGTGAGGCCGATGCCGCCCGGGACGGAATCCAGCTCGGTCAGGGCAAAGCCCTCGTCGGTGAGAAGCAGGTCCGGCCGCAACACAAGCGGGAAGGCGCCGCGATTGCGCGGATCGCGGGCGTGGGCGATCAGTTCCGCGGGCTTGCCGCGATCGAGATAGTCGGCCACCCACGGCGCGACCAGCGGCTTGTTGCGCAGGAGGTTTTTGCCGGCCACGGAACGCAGGTAGAGGGTCTCCAACGCCGTGTGAAACGCCAGGCAGGCGGTCCCGATCTGCTCCAGTTCCGTCTTTTGGTCGGGCGTGACCGGCCAGGCCTGGGGGGAGAGCTGCCAGCTCTTCGCCTCAAAGAGCGGCTGCGCGGCGAGCGAGGAGTGGATGGTTTCGTAGGCGAGGTCGGGCATGAAGGGAAAACGCTGAAGCACTGAAAGCTGAAAGGCTGAAAAGGCCAGCAAGAGAGGGCGGCCGCCGCCGGGCGGCGTCACAGCCCTTCAGTTTTTCAGCCATTCAGTCCTTTCTACTCATCGTCGACGTTGATGTCCTTGTTGCGATGGCGCGGGCAACCGGCGCGCAACCAGCCGTAGACAAAGCGGTCGAGGTCGCCGTCGAGCACTCCCTGCGTGTCGCTGGTGCTGACGCCCGTGCGCAGATCCTTCACCATCTGGTAGGGTTGCAGGACGTAGCTGCGGATCTGGCTGCCCCAGCCGATCTCGCCCTTTTCGCCGTAGAATTTTTCCATCTCGCTGCGCTGCTCGTCGATTCGCTTTTCGTAGAGCCGGGCCTTGAGCACGTTGAGGGCGCTGGCGCGGTTCTTGATCTGGGAACGCTCGTTCTGGCAGACCACAACCATGCCGGTCGGAATGTGGGTGAGGCGGACCGCCGAGTCGGTGGTGTTGACACCCTGGCCGCCCTTGCCGGAGGAACGGTAGACGTCGACGCGGATCTCGCTGTCGGGAATCTCGATGTCGATGTCCTCGG
>CAYZGG010000020.1:0-50946 GCA_964477955.1 uncultured Opitutaceae bacterium | reverse complement strand
AACCCTCCTCTCATGCTTGGGAAGCACGCATAATACCGATATACTATGCCCGCGAAAAAAGGAACGCCCGGCCATTGATAACGCCCGCCGGGCCGGCGGCAAGTCACGAATATTCGCGCCGGCCCTCCAACGCGCTTTTGAGCGTGACCCCATCCGCATACAGCACGCCGCCGCCACTGGGCAGACCGAAGCCGATGCGCGTGACCTTGATTCCTCCCGGCGGCAGGCGCCCCACCAGATAGTGGCAGGTGGCCTCGCCCTCCACGTCGTTCGACAGGGCGAGCACGAGCTCGGTGATTTCTCCGGACGCCACGCGCCCGAGGAGGGACGCAAAATTGAGGTCCTCCGGCGCGACGCCGCGGATCGGCGACAACCGCCCGTGCAGCACATGATAGCGCCCGCGAAACGCGCCGGAACGCTCGATCGCCGCCAGATCGGGGACATTTTCCACCACGCAAACCTGTCCGGTGACGCGACGCTCGTCGCGGCAGACCGGGCAAAGTTCCTCCTCGGCCAGGTTGCCGCAGAGAGAACAGCGCCGCACGCTTTGCGCGGCGGACTGCAGCGCGCCGACCAGCTCCGGCAACCGGCCGGGTTTTTCCACGAGCAGATGCAGGGCGATGCGTTCGGCCGAACGAAACCCGATCCCGGGCAGCTGCTTGAGCTGTCTCTGCAGATTTTCGAGCGCGGGAGTCATCGGATTTTCGATTTTCGATTTCGGATTTTCGATTCTCTAATTCAAGGGCACTTTCTCCTCCACCTCAGCGAGCCGGCTGTCTGCTTCGTTGGCGCCGGCGAAAGAGCTTCGGTCACAGAGAGGGTCTGGCGTCACTCATCGAAAATCGAGATTCCAAAATCGAAAATCCTAGAACATTCCCGGCATCTGCAGGGCGGCGGAGATGCGCTGCATTTCGGCGTCGCTCAGCTCCTTCGCCTTCGTCGCGGCTTCCTGCACGGCGCTGAGCACCGTGTCGCCGATCAGCTTGGGGTCTTCCTTGAGGAATTCGGGATCCAGTTTCAGCGCGAGGAACTTGCCGGCGCCGTTGATCTTCACCTGCACGGCGCCGCCGCCGCTGGAGAAATCGAGTTCGCGCGTCTCGAGGGTCTTCTGCATTTCCTCGATCTGACGCTGCATTTTCTGGGCTTGTTTGAGAAGTTTTCCGACGCCGGCCATAGGTTTTAGGAATTGGGATTGCTGATTTCGGATTGCGGATCGGGCCGCGCCCCAAGGCAACCTCAAACTAAAGCGGCTCGGTGAGCCAAACCGACAGTGCCCCGGGGTCGGATTCCTGCCAATATCAGCCTAAATTCCGCAGAAGGAATGGCCACAAAAAGCACAAGAAGCACAAAAACAGCCGACCGAATCACGGACGAGGCCAGCCAGACAGCCACTTTGCAGGTGAATGCTGACGGGCAGCAGAAATCCAAGATTTTCGCTCTGCGCTCTCCGCGTTCTTCGCGTTTCAACTGAGTTTTCTTGGATCAGCCGGGCTTAGACAGTCGACCGCACCTTCTCGACTGCAAGCGGCAAAACCAACGGTGGAGCGCGCCGACCTCAACGCGCTGGCCAGGCTCCGACCGCTCTGAACAACGCGTTGAGGTCAACGCGTGCCACCCACGCTCAAACCACAGGCTGCCATCTCATCCACGCCCAAGGATTTGTTCATATCCGGCGCGATAGTCCGGATAACGCGGCCGCCAGCCGAGACGTTCGCCCAGGCGCGCGTTGCTGACGATGCGGTCCGGCACGGGCTCGCCTCCGCGCCGCGGGGAAGCAGGTTGGATTCCGTCGAACCCGGGCGCCGGCCGGCCCAGGCGCCCGGCCAGCCAGGCGACCATTTCGGCCTTCGGAACGGGCGCGCCGTCGCTGACATTAAAAACTTCGTCCGCCACAACTCCCGGGGCCGCGAGGCAGGCCAGGATGGCCGCCACGATGTCGTCGCGGTGAACCAGGTTGAGGCGGTTCGTCCCCGCGCCCGCAAGAGTTCCGATGCCGGCCCGCAGCTGATCCAGCAACGCGTGCCGCTGCGGTCCATAAATTCCCGCCAGCCGCAAAATGAACCAACGGCGCCGCGCGGAGGCGGGCGCTGCGCGGAGGAGATTCTCCGCCTCCACCAACGCGCCGCCTCCGGCCACGGTCGCCAGCGGCAGCGTCGCCTCGGTCACCACGGCGCCATCACCCTGCGGATACACCGAGGTGCTGCTGGTGTAGACGAAAGTATCGGCCGGCTTGGCGCCCGTCGCCGCCCATGCCAGAACCGAGCGCATCCCGCCCACATAGGAGCGCCGGTAACCCTCCGGTCCGCCGCCACCAGAGCTGACGCAATTCACCACAAAATCCGCCCCGGCAGCAATCCGCCCGTGCCATTCCGTCGAGGAAAGCTCGGCCACCACAACCTCACTGACACCGGTGGAAGTGAGCGCGGTGGCTTTTTCCGGGTTCCGGGTGAGCGCGGTCACGTGCGCGCCGGCCCGCACGGCGACCGAGGCCAACGCCGAACCGACGTAGCCGCAGCCGAAGATTACGAGACGTTTGCCGTGGAGAGCCTCCATGAGACATCACTAATGCACACTAATTTCCACTAATGGACCAAAAAACGAGCGGCTCTTAGACCAACCCGTCGAAGCGAATTGGAACTAACGTCACGACAGAAAAAAGAACAGCAGGGAATTCGCTTAGAAGGCAACTTTTTGAGGATCGCACAATAGCCTGATCAGATTCTCGGGTGCGCGGAAAAATTTGGAGGCCCGTCTCCCGACGGGCCGCGGTCCGTCCGGAGACTCACCCTCCGTCCGGACAATGTGTCAGTCAAATGCGCAAGTTTCAATAGGCGACGGATATTTCCAAGGCTTCGCGGATTTCCCTGGTTTCGTCGTGATCAGAATCGAAAATTAGTATCCCATTAGCGCGGATTAGCGGTTAACCTTCCTCCCATGCCCAGCGTACTCGTCCTTTTCGCCGACGGTTTCGAGGAAATCGAGGCGTTTGCCCCGATCGACGTCCTGCGGCGCGCCGGGGTGGAGGTGACCACCGCCTCGCTGCCCGACAACCGCCACGTCACCGGCCGCAGCCAGATCGTCGCGCACACCGACACGACGCTCGGGCTCGTCGGCGGGCAATTGTTCGACCTGCTTTTCCTGCCCGGCGGTGCCGGCGTGAAAAACCTCCGCGCCGATCCCCGCGTGCCCGAGTGCGTGCGGGCCCATCACCGCGCGGACCGCTGGCTCGCGGCCATCTGCGCGGCCCCCACGGTGCTCAACGACTGCGGCCTCCTCGCGGGGCGGCGTTACACCGCACATTTTTCCGTGGCCGGCGAACTGCCGGCGATCCTGTCCGATGAGCGCATTGTGACGGATGGAAAAACCACCACTTCGCGCGGAGCCGGCACCGCTTTGGAGTTCGGACTGCATCTGGTCGGGCTGTTGGTCTCGCCGGACAAGGCGAAAGAGATAAGCAAAGCCATTTGTCTTTAAGGGTTTGTGACAAGATGCGCATTGCGTAAAGCGTTGGGCCTTGGTTGGCTTTCAGCGGGCCAGCAATGGTCCGATCATTGGTTAGCTTGCGATTTACCCCAGACCCCAGCCGCCTCGGTTGCCCGGAAGCGACGCTGCGAAGCTTTTTCCGTGTTTGCCGATCTGCGGGCGAAACCGCTTGTTTGCCCGACCGCCAACTTCCGGCCGTGCAGCCCAAGACATCCTCCGATCCCGCCGTCAATATCCGCGCCCAGGGTCGGTCCGCCCGGGAGCCGGAAGTTTTGTCCGAGCGCATCGCCATCCTTGCCGAGCACGGCAATATCCCCGACCATCCGGCCGACGTGTCCGACCTCGTTCGCCATCCCCGGGATTCCGCCGCCCCCCGTGCACCGGCCGTAACTTCAGGTTTCATCGTGTTTCACTTGCGGCTGACCGCCGCAGCCGTCTGATGTCCGCCGGCGCCGAAATCCCCGAACTGGTCATCGCCCCCGGCCGCGCGAGCCGCAACTACTGGCGCGACCTCTGGCGCTACCGGGAGCTCCTCGGCTTTCTGGCCTGGCGCGATATCAAGGTCCGCTACAAGCAAACCGTGCTCGGCGCCAGTTGGGCTTTGCTGCAGCCGGCGGTTACCTTGGTTGTGTTCACGTTCATTTTCGGCCGGCTGGCCAAGATGCCCGCAGGCGGCCTCGACCAGCGATATTATCCGCTGCTCGTCATGACAGGGCTGCTCCCGTGGCAGCTTTTCGCCAACGCCCTTTCCAACGCGAGCAGCAGTCTCGTCAGCAATACGCATCTGATCTCGAAGGTATATTTCCCCCGTCTTGTCGTGCCGCTCTCGTCGCTGGGCGTGGCCGCCGTGGATTTTCTTTTCGTGGCGGTGCTGACGGCCGGCATGTTTGCCTGGTATGCCTATCTGCCCGGCTGGCAGGTTGTGTTCCTGCCCCTGTTCTTTCTGCTGGCGCTGCTGGCCGCGCTGGGGGGCGGACTGTGGCTCACCGCGCTGACGGTCCGCTACCGCGATTTCCGTTTTATCGTTCCGTTTCTCCTTCAGGTCGGCCTGTTCCTGACCCCGGTCGGTTTCAGCGCCAGCAACGTCCCCAACTGGCGGGGATTGTTCGCCCTCAACCCGATGGTCGGAGTCATCGATGGCTTTCGTTGGTGTCTGCTCGGCGGAGAATATGAATTGCACGTTTCGAGCCTCCTGACCGGCATCCTCATGACGCTGCTCCTGCTGACCAGCGGTCTCTGGTATTTCCGCCGCACCGAGCGGACGTTCGCCGATATCATCTGAACCCGCCATGGCCGAACCCGTCATCAGCGTCTCCGGTTTGGGCAAGCAGTACTGGCTCCGTCACGGAACGCGGTCCGACACCCTGCGCGATTCGATCGTCGGCGCCGTCCGCAATCTCGGCGCCCGTCTCACCGGCCGGGCCGTGCACACCGGCGAGGAGGAGTTCTGGGCATTGCGCGACGTGACCTTTGAGGTCCAACGCGGGGATGTCGTCGGCATCATCGGCCGCAATGGCGCGGGGAAATCCACCCTGTTGAAAATTCTCTCCCGCATCACCGAGCCGACGACCGGGGAGGTGCGCCTCCGCGGCCGGGTCGCCTCGCTGCTCGAAGTCGGCACGGGCTTTCACCCCGAGCTCTCCGGCCGCGAAAACATTTTTCTCAACGGCGCCATTCTCGGCATGTCGCGGGCCGAGATTCGCGCGAAATTCGACGAGATCGTCGCCTTCGCCGAGGTCGAGCGCTTCCTCGACATGCAGGTGAAGCACTATTCCAGTGGCATGTACGTGCGTCTGGCGTTCGCCGTGGCCGCCCACCTCGAGCCGGAGATTTTGATTGTCGACGAAGTGCTCGCCGTCGGCGACGCCGCCTTCCAAAAAAAATGTCTGGGCAAGATGGGCGAGGTTGCCCGCAATTCGGGCCGCACCGTGTTGTTCGTCAGCCACAACACCTCGGCGCTGCAGGCCATCTGCCGCACGGGCCTCTGGCTGCAGCAGGGCCGCCTGGTGCAAAGCGGGCCGATCAATGAATGCCTGGCCGCCTACCTGGGCGCGGGCACCGGGGCGGCCGTGTTTGCGTCCGGCGCCAAGGACCGGCCCCGCATCACGTCCGCCACCCTTGATCGCGCGGCACTTGCCGCCGGCTTCCTGCGGATCACGGTCGGTTTCAGCTCGCCGTTCCCCCTGAACCGTCCGGTGGTCGGGGTCATCCTGCACAACAAATTCGGCCAGCCCCTCTCCGGGTCGAACGGTCGTATGCTCGGGGAAAAATGGAGACCACCACCAATGACCGAGGGTGCGATCACCGCCGAAATCAAGCCGCTGCCGCTGCACAGCGACACTTACCGCGCCTCGGTCTTTCTCGGCGACGCCGCTCAGGACTACGACGAGAAACGCGACGCCCTGGAGTTCGATTTCATCTCGCCGGTTTTTTTCCCCGAAACGCCGCCGATTGATGTCATCGGCCAGTGCAATCTTCCGTGGCAGTGGTCCGTGGAGGCCCCGGCCCCGTTGAAAAAATAGTCGTCGCATGGGCTTGGTCCAAAACATGGCGCATCATTGGCGGCTCTGGCAGCTGCGCCGCGGCGGCGTCACCGTCGGGCCGGGAGGCTACATCGGACCGAGGGTCATCGCCCGGCTTGGCGGCGGGCGCATCAAGATCGACGCCGGCTGTGCATTGGAAAATGGCGTGATGCTCTCGGCCTACGGCGGCAAAATCGACCTCGGGCCCGGCGTCTTCCTCGGTCCGTATGCGGTGGTCTACGGCCACGGCGGTGTGACGATCGGCGCGGGTAGTCTGGTTGCCATGCATTGCCGGATCCTTTCGTCCAACCATACGATTCCTCCCGTCGGGACTCCGATCCGGTCGCAGCCGGATCTCCTGCTCCCCACCGTGATCGGCCGCGATGTCTGGCTCGGCGCGGGGGTAACCGTGCTCGGCGGAGTGACTTTGGGCGACGGCTGCATCGTCGGTGCCGGGGCCGTTGTGACACGTGATCTGCCGCCACATTCCATTGCGATGGGCGTACCGGCTCAAGTCGTCGGCCAGCGGCCGGCGGCCGAGGTATGACCATTCCCCCCGGCGACCGGATTCTCGCATGGTATTTCGCCCGCGGCTGGCGCGGGTTTCGCACCCTGCATCGGTGGAGCCGGAAATTCGGCGCCCCCTCGAAAATCCGCCATCGCACGTCCTATGGAAGCATCTTCGCTCTCGATCCTGGCGCCTATATCGACGGAATCGTGCTGCGGGAAGGCTACTATGAGTCCGAGGTGCTGGAAGCTTTGCGACCCTGGCTGGGAACCGGGGCGGTCTTCTGGGATATCGGCGGCAACTTCGGCCTCCATTCGGTCACGGCCAAATGTCTCCATCCCACCGCGCAGGTTTTCACCTTCGAGCCCAATCCGGTCATGTGGGATGAGGTCACGGCGAACGCGGCGCTGAACGACGTCCGGCTCACGGTTCTGCCCTGGGCCCTCGCCGAAGCTTCCGGACCGCGCACATTCCACGTCAATGATCATGGCAACTCCGGCATGTCCACTCTCGTGAAATGGGACGGCGGCCACTACGATCGCGCCATCACCGTGGAATGCCGGCGGGCGGACCAGCTGGTCGCGACCGGCCAGGTGCCGGCCCCGACAGTCATCAAGCTCGATGTCGAAGGCGGTGAGCCCGGAGTGCTCGCGGGCTTGGGCGCCCTGCTGCGCGACCCGGGACTGCGCGCGATTGTCTTCGAGGCCGGCGCCGATCTGGGAGCGAAACCCGACTCCGATCCGATCGCGGGGCCCCTCCGCGCAGCGGGATTCCGCTTCGCCCCGCTGGCTCGTCGCGAACAGAGCCGCCACCCCTTGGACAACTATTTCGCCACCCGCGGTTGAGGCTCGATGGAACTCTCCGTCGTCATTCCCACCCACAACCCAGACCCGGGCAGGTTGCAGCGCACCTTGGCGGGCTTGCGCGCACAGACGCTCCCCTCGGAACGCTGGGAGACCATTCTCGTCGACAACGCCTCGACGCACCGCCCGGACGCGGCCTGGTTCTCCCACTTTGCGCCGGTGAATTTCCGCGTTGTCGCGGAACCGGCGCTTGGCCTCACCAGCGCTCGCGGGCGGGGCTTCGCCGTCGCCCGTGGCACCGTCGCGGTGTTGGTTGACGATGACAATGCGCTCGCTCCCGACTACCTCGCGAACGTGCTCGCCCTTTTCGCCGTACACCCGCAAATCGGTGCGCTTGGCGGCAAATCGCTGCCCGAATTTGAAACCCCTCCGCCTGCCTGGACGCGCGAGTTCCACGCCCTGTTGGCCTTGCGCGATCTTGGGCCAGCGCCGCTGATTTCGAACGGCTTTCGCCCCCCGGGCGCGGCCCGCAACGAATATCCGCCCTTTGCTCCCATCGGCGCCGGCATGGCCTTGCGTCGCCCGGCTTGGGAGTCCTGGCTGACCGCCCGCGCGGGCCAAGCCGGGCTCAGCGACCGCCGGGGAGGCGAGCTCACCTCGAGCGGCGACAACGACATCGTACTCTGCGTCCTGCGCGCCGGATGGAAGGTCGGTTATTTCCCGACGCTTTCGCTCACCCACCTCATTCCCGCCAGTCGGCTCGACCCCGGCTATCTGGCGCGCCTTAACCGCGGCATCCAGAAATCGTGGATGCAGGTACTTGCTTTGCACGACGCCAATCCTTGGCCCCCACTTTCACCGGCCGGGGCCAAGTTGAGGAAGATCAAGGCCTGGTTCACGCACAAGGCCTGGAATTCCCCGGCCGCGCAAATCCGGTGGTGCGGGGCCTGCGGCCATTTCGAAGGGCGCCTGCGCTGAGCCCGTCATGCCGACCGTCCGCGTCTACCTTCTGACCTACCGGCGCAATCATCTCCTGCCGCGGGCGCTGGCCAGCCTGCGCGCGCAGACGCACACCGACTGGGTGTGCGAGTTGCACAACGACGATCCCGGCGATACCTTTCCTGCGACACTCGTCGCCGAAACGGCCGACGCCCGCGTCCGTTGTGTCCGCCACGAAACCAATCTCGGCCCCAACCGCACCTTCAACCTCGTGTTTCAACCCTGCGGTGAACGTTATGTTTGCCTGCTCGAAGACGACAATTGGTGGGAACCGGTCTTTCTCCAAAAACTCGTCGCCCTGCTCGAGACCAACCCCGGCGTCGACGTGGCCTGGGCCAACATGCAGATCTGGCAGGAAAATCCCGACCGGTCGTGGACGCGGACCGGCCGTACGATTTGGCCCGCCGCTGACTTTGCCGGCCCCAGCCTTTTTTCGTGGCCCCATCCGCGCCATCTCGACTCGCTCGTCCATTCCAACGGCTCGGCGCTCATCCGCAACCGGCACCTCGCCGACCTCGTCGTGCCGCCGACCACGCCTTTCCTCGCGATGGAGCCGATCCGTGAACGCGGGATGCACTTCCCGTTGTTGTTTCTCCCCGAGCCGCTGGTGAACTTTGCCTGGACCCAGTCCACCCATCGCGAAGCAAGCAGTCTGCTGGCCGCGCAAATGAAGGCCCTGCTCACCGCCAGTTACCTGCGGCATGCCCGCTTGGACATGGAAGGTTGGCGGCGACTCGCCGACCGCGCCCGTCAGTCGCCGGCGAACGAACTGGCCGGCCTGCTGATCGCTGCCCAACTCGTCAGCCTCGCGCGACCGCTGGCCCGCCACATCCGGCCCGCCGAATGGCCGCGCATCGTCGGGTCTTGGATTCGTCATTTCCCGACCAACCGCCGGCTCCTGCGCGCCAGGCGCGAACACCGGGCTATTTTCGAGTACCTCGATCTGCACACCGCCCAGCGCTTCGCCGAAGCCGTTGCCTGATGACGAGCGTCTCCATCGTCATCCCGGCCTTCAACCGCGTTGGCCCGCTTTGCCAGACACTGCGCAGCGCCGCTGATGCCCTGGTCCGCTATGGCCGGGAAGACTGCGAAATCTTGCTGGTGGACGACGGCTCGTCCCCGGCCCTCGCGGATCAGCTTTCGGGTGACGACTTCGGCTGGCCGGTCATCCACCTGCGCCAGCCCAATCAGGGATCGATCGTCGCCAGACAGACCGGGCTCCTCGCCGCCCAGGGCGAATGGATCCTCTTCCTCGATTCCGACGACCTCGTCCCCCCGGAAAAATTGGTCCGTCAGCTCGGGACGATGCCGTCGGCTGCCTGCGACATCATCTACGCCGACATGGCTCGCGCCCGCCTGAAAGAGCCCGATGGCATCGTCTACGAACCGGCGGAGACCCTGGTTCCCACGCAAGATCCCGCTGAATTTTTTCTCCGGATCCAGCCCGCGCCGCACAATCCTGTCTACCGGCGCGCCTACCTCGTCTCCCATCTGGCCAGTCCCCTCGTGCCCGCCGAACGCCGCTTCGACCCGGCCGGCGACGTCTGGCTTTATTACAACCTGTGCATCCAGCCCGCACGTGTCCACAAGGTCGACGCTCCGCTCGCTGCCGCGGGCGTTCATGCCGAGCTTCGCTACAGCCATCATTGGGAAAAACTGGCCGTCGCCGCGCTGGGGATCATGGAAAACTTCCGCGCCCGCTGCCCCGTTGACGACGTCACGCTGGCCGCCCGCACGATCATCGGCGAGCGGGCCTTTCTGAGCTGGCGGGGTCTGCCCCGCGGT
Source organism: uncultured Opitutaceae bacterium (assembly GCA_964477955.1). Lineage (GTDB taxonomy): Bacteria > Verrucomicrobiota > Verrucomicrobiia > Opitutales > Opitutaceae > Didemnitutus. The sequence goes on along the minus strand of CAYZGG010000020.1, from coordinate 40,846 downwards.
TTCGACGCCGGCTTCACCCGGCGCATGCTGGCGATCTGGCAAAGCTCGCCTCGCGGCCCGCTTTCTCGTCTCGGGGAGAAACGTTTCCAGCAACTGGCCCGGCTGGTCGGCCCGCAGCTCGCGGCGCGCCTGCTTCGGCTGCGCAACGCCTCTTACGATCGCGTCCGCACCCTCGACGGTGCCGCGTACGCCGCGCTTTTCGCCGGCTCCAGCCGTTCATGACCCCCCGCCAGCTCGCCGGACGCCTGCTTTACGGTGCCTACCACGCGCCGGTCGGAGCCGTGCGGCATTTTTTCTCCGATGGTGGTCCTCTGGAACGGCGTCGGACCGAAGAGGGCCGGGCCGCCATGGAGGCAGCAGCGTACACGCTTTCCGACCCGGGCCAAGCCGCCGCGAAGCGCGAGCCACCGCTTGAACTCCATCTGCTCACCGGCCGGCGTTTCTGGTACCAGACTGCCTTCTGTCTGTGGACGCTGGCCCGCCACACCGGCCGGCCGCTCCGGCCGGTGGTGTACGACGACGGCACCCTGACCGGGCAATACCGCGACCCGCTGACGCGACTGTTCCCGGCCGTTCGTTTCGTCGGTCAGGACGAAACGCTCGGCCGGCTCGATGCCCATCTTCCCGTGGCCAAATTTCCGGTGTTGCGCGAACGCTGGCTCAACTATCCGAATATCCGCAAACTCACCGATGTGCACGTTGGTCAGACCGGCTGGAAACTCGTGCTCGATTCCGATCTGCTTTTCTTCCGGCGCCCGGAGGTGCTGATCGAGTGGCTTGACCACCCCGCCCGGCCGTTGCACGCCGTGGACTGCGAAACCTCCTATGGATATTCCCGCCCGCTCATGAATGAACTGGCCGGCGCACCGGTCGCCGACCTTGTCAATGTCGGCCTGACCGGACTCGACGGCGGCGAGCTGGATTGGGAACGCCTGGAACATTGGTGCGCCACGCTCATCGCGCGCGAACGGACCTCCTACTACTTGGAACAGGCCCTCGTCGCCATGGTCCTCGCCGGCCGCGCCTGCACGGTCGCCCCGGCGGAGGACTATCGCACCCTGCCCATGCCACCCGAGGCCCTGTCCTGCAACGCCATCATGCATCACTATGTCGCGGACTCGAAACGCTGGTATTTTCAGTCCAATTGGCGGCTGACACTGTCCGATCACTCATGACCCTCCCCGGCCGCAACGGATGGATCGACGGACTGCGCGGGCTGAGCGCGGTGGCGGTTGCCCTGTTTCATTTCAACCGCATTCCCACTGGCATTCCCCCGGACCGTTTGTCCGGAGCCTGGCACAGCTTCTGGCTGCGCGGCTATTGGGGTGTCGGAGTGTTTTTTGCCCTGAGCGGATTCTGCCTCTATCCGGGATGGAGTCGTTCGGCCGACTGTCTGGATTTTCTCCGCCGCCGGGCCGTGCGGATCTTTCCTCCCTACTGGGGCAGCCTGCTGCTCGTCGCGGGGGTGGCCTTGGCGGCAAAGCTGTTGACCGGAGTAAATGACACGACCGCACTGCCCCGCCAACCCCTGGACCTCGTCGCCACCGCCCTCCTGCTTACCACCCCCGTTTCCACCGTGCCAACGATCAACTGGGTCTATTGGACGCTCTCCTGCATCATTGCGTTTTATCTGGTCATGGGATTCGTCCTGCTCGGTCCGTCGGCAGGTCGGATTTCTTGGCTCGTCGGGCTGCACCTCCTGTTTTGTCTCGTCGACGCCGGCTGGCCGCCACCTGCCACCGGTCCGCTTTTCTTTGTCAGATACTGGCCGGTGTTCGGCGTCGGGTTGGCCTTGGCGGTGGCACAACAGCATCGGCTGGCCGGCTGCACCATGCTGACGGCCTCCTTCCTCCATGCGGCCTGGCTTCTCGGTCACGGGGCCGACCAGGCGCACTTCGTGGCGGTGGGCGGAGTGACCACGGCCCTGCTTGCCCTCTGCCGGGACCGCATTTTCCCGGCCGCCTTGCTCGCCTGCTCCCGGATCGGCGAAATTTCCTACAGCCTGTATTTGGTGCACGTGCCCGTCGGTGTCTATGCGCTCACGCGCTTCCTGCCTGGAAAATTTACCCGGCCGGCCGCCTATATTGGTTGCCAGCTGCTTCTGCTCGCCGCCTCCTTGGCCGTCGCCAAGGCATTTTACTTTGCGGCCGAACGGCCCTTTCTTCCCCAACCCGCGCCGGCCCCGTTGGCATGAATCCGTCGGTCAGCATCATCATCCCGTGCCACAATGCCGGACCGTGGCTGGCCGAGACACTCGAATCGGCCGTCGCCCAGACCTGGCCCGAAACAGAGGTTATCGTGATCAACGACGGCTCGCAGGACGACAGCCTCGCCATCGCCCAACGATTCGCGAGTCGCCGCGTGCACGTCATCGACCAGCCGAACCGTGGTGCCGCCGCCGCCCGCAATGCCGGACTGAGCGCCGCGCAAGGCGGTTACATTCAGTTTCTCGACGCCGACGATCTGCTCGCCCCCGACAAGATCGCCCGCCAGCTGTCCGCCCTCGAGCCGCTGGGTCCGGACGTCCTTGCCTCCGGTGCCTGGGCTCGCTTCCAAACCGCCCCGGCGTCCGCCCGCTTCACCCCCGAGCCCAACCGTCGCGACCTCTCGGGCGTGGAGTTTCTGCAGATCAACTTCGAAGAACGCACCATGATGCACCCCGCCGCCTGGCTGGCCCCCCGCCCTTTGCTCGACCGCGCCGGTCCGTGGAACGAATCGCTGTCGCTCAACGACGACGGCGAGTATTTTGCCCGCGTGGCGCTCGCCGCCGGGCGCATCGTCCATTGCCCCGAGGCCCGCAGTTATTACCGCTCGAATCTCGACGGCAGTCTCAGCGGCCGCAAGGATCCCCGCTCTCTCCAGTCACTCTATGAGTCCGTCGCGCTTACGATAAACAGCCTGTTGCAGCACGATTCCTCTCCGCGTTCCCGGGCCGCCGCGGCCTATGCGTGGAAATGCACCGCGTTCGAACTCTATCCGGGCGCGCCCGCCCTCGCCCGCGCCGCCGAGTCCGCCTGCGGCCAGCTCGGAGGATGCTCCCTCCCATATCCGGGCAGCGGACGGTTTCGGTTCGTTTCCAGGCTCCTCGGCTGGCGCCTGGCCCGACGGCTCTTCCCATGACCACCATTCCCCCGCTTCCGTTCGACGAGCTCGTCGCCGAATACCGCAATACGGCTGAGCACAACGATGCCCTTCATCAACGCCTCACCGCCGCCACGTGGGCCGATCCGCTGCTCGCGGCCCACCGCCGGCATGTGGAGGCGGACAAGCTCGGCTTCGGCGATCCGGCTTTCCATGCCATGTGGGCCAGCCTGCTGGTCGCCGCCGGAAAACGCTTCGGCTCGGTCCGCGCCCTCGAAATCGGGGTCTTCAAGGGCCAGGTGATTTCGCTCTGGGCCCTCCTGGCCCGGACGCACGGTCTTGAGCTTGAAGTCTCCGCCCTCGGCCCGCTCGCCGGCCAGCCGCGCCCCCGCTCCACGCTCCTGACCAAGCTCCGCTACCGGCTCAGCCGGCGCTTCCGCGAGCAGCTCGACAACGCCAATTTCTACGCCGACGAGGACTACGCAGCCATCGTGCGCGCGCACTTTGCCCACCACGGCCTCGATTTCGAACGGGTGAAACTGCATCGGGGATTCTCCACGGACGCGGCGATCCTCGCCCGTCTCGCCGGCGAGACCTTTCATATCATCTATGTCGACGGGGATCACAGCTACGAAGGTGCGTTGCACGATTTCAGGACCTTCGCTGCGAAAATCCCCGTCGGCGGCTGGCTGATCGCTGACGACGCGGGTGGCGACCTGCCCGGCACCACGTTCTGGAAGGGTCACGAGGCGGTCACCCGGGCCGTGCAAGTCATGCCTTCCCTCGGGTTCAGGAATGTCCTGAACGTCGGTCACAACCGCCTCTTTGAACGTGTCGGCTCCTGAATTGGCGGCCCGCGTGCGCGTGTTCCTGCCCACCTACCGCCGGGCGGCGCTCCTGCCGCGCGCCATCGCCAGCCTGCGCGCGCAAACCCTCACCGACTGGGTCTGCGAACTCCACAATGACGACCCCACCGACCCAAATCCGGCGCGCCTCGTTCGCGAACTTGGCGACCCCCGCCTCCGGTTGGTCACCCACGAACAGAACCTCGGCCCCATCGCCACCTTCAACCTGTTCTACCACCCCACCGTTGAACCTTTCTCCGCCTTGCTCGAGGACGACAACACGTGGGAGCCCACCTTTCTCGAACGCATGCTGGACGCGTTGACCAGTCACCCTGGGGCTACGCTCGCTTGGTGCAACCAGCGCCTCGCCCGCGAGGATCACGCAGGAAATGTCATCGAGACGTCTGACACGGTCAATCCCGTTGCTGACGCCTCCGAACCTGCGCGGCTTATCGCGTGGGGCGACTTCAAACAGGTCATGGGCGCGCGCCACGCCAACGGCGCGATGGTCTTGCGCTCACGGTCCGGACAGAGTTATCCCACGCCGGTCATTCCCTTCGGCAGTGTGGAAGCCTTTCGCGAACGCATGCTGCCCCATCCGCTTTTGTATGTGCCGGAGGCCCTCGCCACCTTCACCGTCACGCAAACGACGGCCCGCCGCCACGATCGTCCCACCTGGGGGGCGGCGCTGGTGCTGCTGGCCGCAAGTTTCCTGAAACACGCCGCACTCGACGAGGCCGGACTGGCCCGGCTTTGCGAACATTTTCGCCGTCAATCCCCTCCCCTGACCAGCGAATTGCTGGTCGCGAGTTTTGTTTGCCGCGAGAACCGCCCGTTGCGCCGGCATCTGACATCGAGTGACTGGACGCGCTTCCTCTTTCAGTTTTGCCGTCATCCCCTCGCCGGGTGGCGGACCGTCCGCGCGCGCTCCTTGCATCCGGACTGGTGGAGCTTTCTCGATTTGCACACGGCAGCACGCTTTGCCCCGCCGCCGCCGTCGACCGGTCGCTGGTGAAAATGTCCACCCCGCCACCCGTCACCCTCCAGATCAGCCTGGCACCCTCCGACCACCGGCTGGCACAGCATATTTTGCCTCACCAAGTCCGCACCTGGCGCGGGCAGGTCGCCGAGATTCTCCTCACGGTGGACTTGCACCGCAGCGGCGGGCGCTTCGCCGACGAATGGACCGAGGGTCGCGACCGGATCCTTGCGCTGGCCAACTCGGTCGAAGGCGCGCGGGTGCTAACGGTGGACGACGGTCCCGAAGCCGCCGCCGCGGTCTCTCGCGAATTCTTTGGCGGTCGCAAAATCCCCCGCAAGGAACACCGCGGTGGACCGTACTACTCGTATTTCTTCGGACTCCACGCCGCGACCCACCGCCATGTCCTCCATCTCGACGCGGACATGATGTGCGGCGGCGGCTCACCCACCTGGCTCGCCGAGGCCTGCGCATTGTTGGAACGGGAGCCCGACGTATTCGTCACTGCGCCACTGCCCGGACCGCCCGCACCCGATGGCCGGCTCCGCGAGCTCCGCGGGATCCGGCTCGCCGCGCCCGAACGGGCGTACGCGTTTCCCGAGATGAGCAGCCGCACCTTTCTCGTCGACCGCGACCGCTGGCGCGACCGCCTTGGGGCCCTGCGTCCGGGATTCGCTCCGCCGCGCGGTTTTCTGCTCGGGCTGCTCGAGGGTAATCCGCCGCGAGAGACGCCCGAACGCCTGCTCACCGCCGCGATGGCCCAGCACGGCCTGCGCCGCGTGGATTTTCTCGGCGAGGCACCGGGCATGTGGACGCTGCACCCGCCCTACCGCGGGGCCGATTTCTACACCAAGCTCCCCATGCTGATCGCCCGCATCGAGGCCGGCGACCTGCCGCCGGAACAGCTCGGCTTCCACGACGTCTGCGACCAGCTGGTAGACTGGACGGAGGGGCGGCAGCGCCTGGCCCGACGCCGTTGGTGGCGCCGTCTCCGCGAGCCCAAGTGACATGAAGCGCATTCTCATTCTCAGTCCCGGCAGCCCGTGTCGCAATCCGCGCCCGGTCAAGGAAGCGGATGCTCTCGGCCGCGCCGGCTACGACGTGACCCTGCTCACCGCGAGCGAATCGCCGGCGCTGGATGCGCAGGAAAAAACGCTGACTGCCGGCGCCCCCTTTCGCCATGAATCCGTGGATCGCGCCGTCGGCTCGGGGCGGAATTTCCTTCGCCGGCTCCGCTGGCAGCTCGCCGTCAAGTCCACCGCGGCCGGCTTCGAAACGCTCCACGCGCTGGGTCACGTGTCGTCGCTGCGCGCCCGCGCCTTCGCCCTCCCCGCCGACCTCACCATCGTGCACAACGAGCTCTGCCACTGGATCGGCTGCGACCTTCTGCAGACCGGCCGCCGGGTCGCCGCCGATTTCGAGGACTGGCATTCCGAGGATTTGCTCCCGGCTGAGCGCTCCGGCCGCCCTTTGGCGCGGATGCGCGCGCTGGAGCGGCAGCTGCTTCACACGGCCGCCTACACGGCGACCACCTCCGCCGCCCTGAGCGCGGCCCTCGCCCGACGCTACGCCTGCCCCGCACCGTTCGTGCTCACCAATTCGTTTCCGCTGCAACCCGACCCGCGATCCGTTCCGACCGGCGAACCTCCGGCCTTTTTCTGGTTCTCCCAAACCATCGGACCCGGCCGGGGTCTCGAGGAATTCTGCGCCGCTTGGAAACGGACCACCAATCCGAGCCGGCTGGTGTTGCTGGGGGCGGAGCGCCCAGGCTACAACCGGCACCTTCTTTCCTTGCTGCCGGATTCGTTCCGCCCCCGCGTCACGTTTTTGCCTCTCGTCACCAACGGCGAACTGCCCGGTGTGATCGCCCGGCATGACATCGGTCTGGCCCTCGAACAGTCCTTCATCGTCAACCGCGACCTGACCATCACCAACAAGATCCTGCAATACCTGAACGCCGGCCTCGCCATCGTAGCCACCCCGACGGCCGGCCAGCGCGAGGTGCTGGCCCACGCGCCCGGCGCCGGTCGCCTGATCGACCTGGGCTCGCCTGCAAAAACCGCGGCCCTGCTCGACGAGCTGACCGGCCAGCGGGAAGATCTCGTCACGGCCCAGCGGTGTGCCCGCGCCGGGGCGGAGAGCACCTACTGCTGGGAACGGGAAGCACCCCGATTGCTCGATCTGGTGGAGCGGACGCTGGCGAGCCAAACCGCATGAAGCAATTTCTCCGCTCGCTGCTGCACGCCGCCCTCGACGCAGTCCTGCGCAGCCGGAGCCGCGCCTGGTTCCCGGCCGCGGACAGCCGTTGTCTCATCATCGCGCCGCATCCGGATGACGAAGTCCTGGGCTGTGCCAACCTTATCCAGCGCCACGGCGTCGCCGGCCGGCCGGTCGAACTCGTCTATCTCACCAACGGAGCCGCTTCCCACCCCGACCACCCCCGCCTCGAGCCCGCCGAGATCGGACGGATGAGACAGGCCGAGGCCCGCCAGGCCGTGCAACTGCTGGGAGTCGATCAAACCTGTCTGCACTTTCTCGGCGCGCCGGACGGTTCGCTCGACCGGTTGCCGCCCGACGCGCTCGCGCAGACCACGCGGCAAATCGCCGCCGTGCTCGAACGATTTCAGCCCACCCTGATCTGCCTGCCGAGCCGGGACGATGCCAGCACGGAACACGTCGCCGCGTACGATTTGGTGCAGGCCGCGCTGACAGGTATGAATCTCCGCGCCCGTGTCTGGGAATATCCGATCTGGTCCCGGTGGAGTCCGCGCCACCTGCTGCCTCTGTGCGGCGCCCCCGGAAAGATCTGGCGCCCGGCCCCGGGCGCTCCGGCCACCCTCAAGCGCCAGGCCATCGCCTGCTACCGGTCGCAAACGGAACCGACGCCACCCTGGACGCAGGCGGTGCTGCCTCCCGGATTCGCCGACTATTTCGCCACGGCCGGGGAATATTTCTTCGAAGGCCGGTAGCCCGTCCGTGAAAAAGCTCCTGATCATCTCCCCGCATTTTCCGCCGCTCAACGCGCCGGACATGCAGCGCATCCGGATGAGTCTTCCCTTTTACCGCCGGTCCGGCTGGGAGCCCATCGTGCTGTGCATCGGCGATGCCTGGCAGGACGGCGTGCGCGAACCCGAGCTGGAGCAAACGATCCCAGCGGACGTCCGGGTCCTGCGGGTCCCGGCCCTGTCGCCGCGCTGGACGAAATATGTCGGCCTGCGCAATGCCGGCCTGCGCTGCTGGTTCCCGTTTCTGGTGGCGGGCACGCGGCTGTTGCGCCGCGAAAAAATCGACCTCGTTTTCTTTTCCAACACACAGTTCGTCACCTTCACCCTCGGCCGCATCTGGCGCGCGCTGTTCGGCACTCCCTATGTGTTCGACATGCAGGACCCCTGGCGCACCGACTACTACGAGCGTCGCGGTTCGCGTCCGCCCCCCGGCGGCTGGAAATATCAACTCGCCCGTTTCATGGCCTGGATGTTGGAAGGGTGGTCTTTCCGCCATGTCGCCGGACTCATGAGCGTCTCGCCCGACTATCTCGTCGATCTGCACGCCCGGTATCCCTCCCTGACGTGCCGACCCGCCGAGGTCATCGGTTTCGGCGGCAGCCCCGCCGATCTCGTCCAGGCGGCGGCCCAACCCCTGGCCCATTCGCTCTATCAACGGGCTCACGGCGAAATCCATCTTCTCTATACCGGCGCCTCCGGACCCGTAATGCCGCACTCGCTCGCCGTCCTTTTCGAGGGCTTGCGGCGTTACCGGGAAAAATGGCCGGAGCGGGGGCGCCGCCTGCATTTTCACTTTGTCGGCACCAGCTACGTCGCGCCGGGCGCCGGCCGGCCGACCGTCCTTCCGGTCGCCGCCGGCTGCGGGGTCGGCGACCAGGTGGAGGAAATTCCTCATCGCATCGGCCACCTCGAAGCCCTCCGCTGGCAGCAGCAGGCGGATGCCCTGCTCCTGCCCGGCTCCAGCGACCTCGCTTATTCGCCGTCAAAAATCTACCCGTACTTTCTGACCGGCCGGCCGATCCTCGGAATCGTTTTCCGCGACAGCGTCATGGAACGATTGCTCGATGAGTTGAATTGCGCGCATCTCGCCCGCTTTTCCGACCGCGAACCGAAGGACCAGGCCTACGCGACGATCGCCGCGTTCTTCGATCAGGCGATAGTGGGGTTCCCCCCCGGCTCGCTCCCGGAAAGGAACGAGTCTTTGTTCCGCCGCGAGTACGTCGCCGAAACGCTCACCCGGCGCCAGTGCGCTCTGTTTGACCGCGCGACCGCGCCGGCCGACATCGGGGCGGCCGTCGCAACCGAAGCCGCCGTTTGACCGCCTTTCCCCGAGCCCGATGAACCCCACGGACAGTCCGGCCGAGGATCCCGAATCTCCCAAAGCCTATGCTCTGCTGGGGAGCGAGAGTGCCGAGCGAGGCCGGAAGCTCTTCCTGACCAGCGTGGTCTTGCTGGCCGGCGGACTGGTTTACCTGGGCTTCACGGCGAACGTCGAAACTCCGCTGCACCTGATCCAGGGCCTGGCGATGTTTGCCCTGGCTTTCGTGCCGTCCCTGCAATGGGCCCGGAGCGGCGGCAGCCGTTTCCCAGTGTTTGAGCCCATCCTCCTGCTTTGCGCCAACGCCTATGCGGTCCCGTTGCTCAATGCCCGCGAACAGCTGGCGGCCTATGCGCCGGACGTGATCACGCGCGCGGGTTGGACCGTCATCCTCTACGAAATCAGCGCCATCGTCACCTACCAGACCATCCGCGGACGGCCGGGCGAATCCCGGTTCTGGCGCGAATCGATCCTGACCCCACGGGTCGAAGGCCTGATCGTCTATGGCCTGGTTCCGGCGACCGTTTACATCTACATTAGCACGTTCACGACGTGGATCCCGGCCGATTTGGAAAGCCTGCTGCGCGCCGTTTTCTTCGGCTTGAGCATCCTGTGCACGTTTGTCAGCGCCCAACGCTGGGGGCGCGGCGAAATGCCAGGCTTGGGCAAGGCCGTGCTGTTCGTCTGCGTCCTGGCTCAGATCATTTTCACCGGCACCGGCCTGATCCTGATCTCCGCCTTCAGTCTCATCGGCATCGCGCTGCTGGGCTATGTTTCGGGCGGCAAACGCATCCCATGGGTCGTCATCATTGTGGCGTTCGTTTCGATGGCGGTCCTGCACACGGGCAAAACCCGGATGCGGACGAAATATTGGGAACTGGACAATCCGGTTCCGACCTTCAGCGAATTGCCCGCCTTCTACCGCGAATGGATCCAGTTCGGCCTGGATACCTCCGAGGAGGATGGAAAGAAAACAATCAGCCACAAGCTGATCGAACGCACCTCGCTGATGCACATTCTCTGCCTCGTGATCGACGTCACGCCGTCACGTCAGGACTATTTGTATGGTCGGACCTATGGTTACGTCCTGCCCCAGCTGATCCCGCGCGCCTTCTGGCCGGACAAACCGCGCTCCCACATCGCCACCTTCGATCTTTCGATCTACTACGGACTCCAGTCCGAGGAGGACACCAATTCGACGACGATCGCCTTCGGCCTGCTCACCGAAGCCTACGCTAACTTCGGCCTGGCCGGCGCCGTCCTGCTCGGGGTGTTTTGGGGTTGGTCCCTGAAAAAGCTGCAACTCCTGTCCGCCGTCAGCCCGATGTTCTCCCTGGCCGGGTTGCTCATGATCCTGCTGACCGCCTGGTCGTTTTCCGCCGAATTGACCATGGCCGCCTGGGTGTCGTCCCTGGAGCAGGCGGTCGTGGTCGTGCTGGGGGTGCCCATGCTCTACCGCGCACTCTTCCCTTCCGACTAGCATGCGCCGGCTCGCCATCGTCCTGTCCCATCCGGTGCAATACTACAGCCCGTGGTTCCGCTGGCTGCGCGCCCACACGGCGCTGGAGTTCCGGGTCTTTTATCTTTGGAACTTCGGCGTCAGCGAGCAGCACGACCCGCAGTTTCGCACGCGCTTTCAATGGGATATCGATCTGCTCTCCGGCTACGATCACGAGTTCGTGCCCAATGTCGCCCGCGCTCCGGGCACGCACCACTTCCGCGGACTGGACAATCCCGCGCTGACCGCGCGGCTCGCCGCCTGGCAGCCCGAGGCCCTGCTGCTGTTCGGCTACAACTGGCTCTCGCATCAGCGGGCGTTCTGGTGGGCCCGCCGGCACGGCGTCCCGCTGCTCCTCCGCGGCGATTCGCATCTGCTCGGCCGCGGGCTCCCCTCCTGGCCCCACCGCCGGCTGCTCGGTTTTCTGTTCAAACGCTTCGCCGCGTTCGCCTGCGTGGGCGCGGCCAACCGCGACTATTTCCGTGCCTTCGGCGTGCCGGAGACCCGTCTGTTTTTCGCCCCGCACTCCGTCGACGCCGCGCGCTTCGATCCGCAGGATGCCACCGCCCGCCAGGCGGCGGAGCAGTTGCGCACCGAACTCGGACTGGCCGGCAAACGCGTGGTTCTTTTTGCCGGCAAATTCCACGCCGGCAAACAACCGCTCGAGTTGCTGCGTGCTTTTCAAGCGGTGGCGTCCGACACGGATGCGTTGATTCTGGCCGGCGAGGGCGAGCTCCGCGCCGAACTGACGGCCTGCGCGCAGACCCGGCCCGACCGGCTTGTCCGCTTCCTGCCATTTGCCAACCAGACGGAAATGCCGGCGCGCTACCTGCTCGCCGACATCTTCGCCCTGCCCTCGCGCAGTTTCTACGAAACCTGGGGCCTGGCCGTCAACGAAGCCATGCACCTCGGCGTGCCGTGCCTGGTCTCGGATTTGGTCGGGTGCCAGCGCGATCTGGTGACTCCCAGGGAGACCGGCTGGGTCAGCCGCGCCGGCGATCCGGACTCGTTGGCGGAAACGCTGCGCACCGCGCTGCGCACGCCCACAGACGAACTCAAGCGGCTCGGCCGGGCGGCGCAGAACCGGGTCGCCAACTACACCTACGAGCAGACGACGCAGGGGTTGCTCGCCGCGCTCGCTTCCCTGCCGGCAACCACGCCTTGATGGATGCAACGGGACGCGTCTTGTGAAAATCTCCATCGTCAACGGTTTCTTCCTGCCCGTGCCACCCGTGCGTGGGGGTGCGACCGAAAAATCCTGGTTCCGGCTGGCGCGGGAATTCGCCGCCCGCGGCCACGAAGTAACGGTGATCTCACGCCGCTGGCCGGGTTGCGCCGATCGCGAAACCGTCGACGGAATCCGGCATATACGTCTGCCGGGCTCCGATCACCGCCGCCGTCGCTGGGCCAACCTGCTGCTGGATTTTGCGTGGAGCTGGCGGGTTTTTTTCGCGCTGCCGCCAGCCGACATCGTGGTCGTCAACACGGTCACTCTGCCGATCTGGCTGGGCACGCTGCGATCGGGCGCCGGCAAGGTCGTGATCATGACCGGACGGATGCCGAAGGGACAATACCGGCACTACCGACAGGTGGCGCAGGTCCTCGCCGCCAGCACTTTTGTCCGCGACCAGGTCGTCGCCGAAAACCCCCGCCTGCAATCCGTCGCCACCGTCCGGGGCTACCCGATTGACTGGCGTGTGCTGGCTGAAGCCGAACTACCCGCGCCACCCATCCTGGCCGAGCGGCAAAAGGGAGTTCTGACCGTGGGCTATGTGGGGCGCATCCACGAGGAGAAAGGCCTGCGGTTGCTGGCCGCCGCGCTCAAGCTGCTGGCCCGCGTCCCCGATCTGCCGCCCTGGCGCCTGCTGCTTTGCGGTCCCGCCGACACCGCCCGCGGTGGTTCCGGAGCGGTTTTTCGCGGACAGCTGATGCAGGAGGTCTCCGCGGCCATGCCCGCGGGGCGCTTCAACCTGCTCGATCCCCAGTTCGACGAACGGACGCTTGCCGCCATTTACCGTCAGATTGATTTATTCTGTTATCCAAGCCTGGCGGAAACGGGCGAAACCTTCGGAGTCGCCGTGGCGGAAGCCATGGCGGCCGGCGCGGTGCCGGTCGTCTCCGGGCTGGCGTGCTTTGCGGATTTCGTGCGGCCCGGAGAAAACGGGCTCGTATTCGACCACACCGCGCCGGACGCCGCCGCGCGGCTCGCCACCGCTCTGTCGACCCTGATGCGTGACGCTCCGCTGCGCCCGCGTCTGGCCGGGGCCGCCCGGGAGGACGTGCAACGCTACGATTACTCGCGCTATGCCGAGGCGCTGCTGGCCGGTTTCGCGCAGTTGACCGCCCCGGCAAAGCCCGCATCCTCCCCGCCGTGAACCCCGCGGAGCCCTATCTCGGCCGCAACTGCGCCACGCCCTATCCGAAGTCGGAGGTGCTGCGCCGCTGGCTCTGGCTGGTGGTTCAGTCCACGCTTTTTCGCTGGAGCCCGCGCCCCTTTCACCGTTTCCGCGCCTGGCTGCTGCGCGGCTTCGGCGCCGATATTTCCGCTCCGGGTGAGGTCGTGGTTTTCCCCACGGTGCGCATCCTGTTTCCCTGGAAGCTCGCCCTCGCTCCGCGCAGCATGGTGGGACCCGGCGTGAACCTGTACAATCCGGGCGCCATCCGCCTGGAGTACGGCGCGAACATAAGCCAGCATTGTCATCTTTGCTCGGGCACCCACGATTTCACGCGCTGGGAGATGCCGATGGTCGCCCGGCCGATCACCATCGCCCGCAATGCCTGGCTCGGGACGGATGTGTTCGTCGGGCCAGGTGTGACCGTGGGCGAGCTTTGCGTGGTTGGCGCCCGGTCGGTCGTGGTCAAAGATCTGCCACCGCGCACTGTTTGTGTCGGCAGTCCCTGCCGGCCGATGAAACCGCGGCCGGATCCGGTTTGAACCGCGCTGCAATGCGTGTCTGCCATATTGTGCCGAGCCTGGAGGAACGCCACGGGGGGCCTTCGAAATCGGTCCGGGCCTTGGCGAACGCCCAAGCCGAGTGGGGTGAACCGATCAGCCTGCTGGCCACGCAGGAACCGGGCCGGCCGGCTCCCTCGTCTGGCCGCGATGCGGCGACGGTTGAAATTTTTCCGCGCGAAGCCCCGCTCTCGCTCTGCCGTTCGCGCGGCTTGCAGCAGCGCCTCGCGTCCGCCGCCTTCGACTGCGTTCACCACCATTCCCTGTGGCTGCTGACCCTGCACTATGCCCAGGCCGCGGCGCACCGCACCGACGCGCCGCTGGTCATCTCGCCCCGCGGAATGTTCAGCGATTGGGCCTATTCCCACCACCGGGGGCGGAAATGGCTGGCCGAGGTCCTCGTCCACCCCGGCGCTTTTGCCCGGGCGACGGGCTGGCACGCCACCAGCGAGGAGGAAGCCGGGGAAATCCGGCGGCGCGGGTTCAGCCAGCCGGTCTGTGTCGCCCCCAACGGCGTGGTCGTGCCTTCCGACGGGGAAATGGCGGCGGCGCGCGAAACCTGGCAGACGCTCTGGCCGGCGGCGCGCGGCCGGCCGGTGACTCTGTTTTATTCCCGGTTTCACCGCAAAAAACGGGTGCGAGAGCTGCTCGATCTGTGGCTGGCCGCGCCGCGCGGCGATTGGTTGCTCCTGCTAGCGGGCCTGCCGGAGGAATATCCCGTGGCGGAGATCGACGGCTGGATCGCCGCCGCAGGGGCGCAGGACCGCGTGGCGGTGTTCGACAGCACGGGCCGTCCGCCGCCCTACGCCGTGGCCTCTCTCTTCCTGCTTCCGTCCCATTCGGAAAATTTCGGACTGGTCGTGGCCGAGGCGCTGGCAGCCGGCGTGCCCGTGCTTACCACCGACGCCACGCCTTGGACCGGCCTGGCGCGGCACGGTGCCGGCTGGTGCGTATCGTGGAACGATTGGGCCCCGACCCTCGCGCAGGCCCTGGGTCTGACGACCGCGGAGCTTTCCGCGATGGGCGCGCGCGGCCGCACCTGGGCGGATCGGGAATTCACCTGGCAGCGGGCGGCGCGCCTGCTCCTCGATTTCTATGCCCAACTCCGGCATGAGTGAACCAAAGGAGCGTTCGCCTGCGGGCGCTGCCGCGAGCTCGTCCCGACGCGAGCGAGCGACCAGCCCGTGGGAAACCGCGGTGTTGATCCATCTGTCCGTTTTGATTGTCGGCCTCTCGTGGGCCTTCGGCGGCCAGATCGCCTGGGCGCGCCAGGCTCTGCTTGCCTGGGGCTCCGTCGGCATTTTGCTCTTTGCCGCGGCCGCGGTGGCGAAATCCGACCGCTCTTCCCTCTGGGGCAACCTCTGGCCGTTGCTGATTTTCGATTTTCTCACCGTAGCCGGTTGTTTCAACCCGAGTTTCAAAAGCATTCTCCGCGAAGGTGCGCCCTATTTCATGGTGATCGATCCGCGGTACTCGTGGCTGCCCAGCTCGGCCCGCCCCGATCTCACGTGGCGCGCCCTGTGGCAGTTGAATGCCATTGTCCTGTCCTGCTACAATCTGATCTTGGTCGTGAAAAGGCAGCGCACCCTGCGCCGGCTGCTGTTCGTGATCGCCGGCAATGCCGTTGTGCTGGCGGTCTTCGGCTCCTTCCAAAAACTGGCCGGCGCGAAGGGATTGTGGTTCGGCCTGATGGAAAGCCGTCAGACCTATTTCTTTTCCACCTTTGTCTATCACAACCACTGGGGCGCGTTCACCCTGCTCAACGCCGGCGCATGCCTCGGGCTCTTGTTTCATTTCTGGCAGCGTGGGGCCGAACGCGATGTCTGGCACACGCCGGTGCCGGCGGGCGCGCTGGCCGTGCTGTTGCTCGCCGCCACCATTCCGCTGAGCGGCTCGCGCTCCTGCTCTTTCCTGATCGGCCTGTTTCTGCTCGGCGCGCTACTCCACGTGCTCGCCCGCCTGACCCGGCAGCGCCGGGCGCGCGGCGCCTCTGTCGCCGGTCCGGCCGCCGGCCTTGCCGCCGCCGCCGCCCTGGCCGCCGCCGCGATCGGCTACCTCAGCTTCGACGTCATCCGGCAGCGCACGCAAATCACCGCCGACCAACTCGTCCGCCTGCATACCGAGGACACGCTCAATTCCCGGCTCGCCCTGTACCGCGACACCCTCCGCATGGCGTCGGCGAAACCCTGGTTCGGCTGGGGACTCGAGACCTACGGCGATGTGTTTCGCATCTACAACTCCCAGCGTGCCGACGAGGTCCAACTCGGCCAACCCTACTACCGCGCGGCCCACAACGACTGGTTGCAGCTGCTCGCCGAAACCGGCCTGGTGGGTTTCGCGTTGATGGGCTGGCTGGTGCTGCGTCCGCTGCGCCACATCCGCTGGCACCGGGTCGAGTCGGCCATTCCCCGCTATCTGCTCGTCGGCTGCACGCTGGTTCTGCTCTACGCCTGGCTGGAATTCCCCTTCGCGAACCCCTCCGTCCTGGTCGCCTTCTGGTGCAGCCTCTATCTCGCCGCCCGCTACGCCGCGCTCGACTCCGGCCGGACGGACGCCCCCGGCTTGTAATTACCGTGCCCGCGCCCGCCTCGCTTCCGCTCTCGATCCTGATTCTCACCCTGAACGAGGAGCACCGTCTGCCCGGCTGCCTGCGCTCCGTGGCCGGGTGTGAGGACGTGGTCGTGCTCGATTCCGGCTCAACCGACGGCACGGAGGCGATCGCGCGCGCCGCGGGAGCCCGGTTTTTCACGCATCCGTTTGAGAATTTCGCCGCCCAGCGCAACCACGCCCAGGACGGCATCGCCTTCCGCCATCCGTGGGTCTTTCATCTCGACGCCGATGAAACCATGACCGAGGCCCTGGCCGCCGAATGCGCGGGGCTGCCGCCCGATGACCCCTGCGACGGTTACTATGCGGCGCCCCGGATGATGTATCATGGACGCTGGATGCGCCGCTGCACCGATTATCCGGCGTGGCAGGCACGCTGCATCCGGGCCGGGCGTTTTCGTTTCGTGCAAACGGGGCACGGACAGCGCGAGGCGCCCACCATGCGCATGGGTTTTCTGCAGCACGGCTATCTGCACGACATTTCCGTGCCCGATGAGAACGATTGGGAGGCCAAGCACCGGCGTTATGCACGCGACGAGGCCCGCCGCTATCTTGCGGAACAACGCCCGCCGGCGCAAAGCTGGCGCGCCCTGCTCACCGGGCCGGCCCTCGAACGCCGGCGATCCCTGAAGCACCTGAGTTACTCCCTGCCCTGCCGCCCGGCCCTGCGCTTTTTCTATCAGTTTTTCCTCCGCGCCGGTTTTCTGGACGGTCCGTCGGCACTCGGTTACTGTCGGCGCCTCGCCCGCTACGAACGTTTCGCGACCGAAGAGATCCGCCGCCAGAGCGCGGCGCAGCCGTGAACCCGCCCCGGGTCATCTTCGTCAACCGCGTGTATCGGCCTTCCGAGGCCGCCACGGCACAATTGCTCGCCGATCTCGCAGAGGGCCTGGCGGAACGCGGCTGGCGGGTCAGCGTGATCGCCGCCGGCGCTGACTCCGGCATGGTCAACGGAGTCGACGTTCATCGCACCGGGCCAGGCGAGAGGCACGGGGGGCTGTGGTCGCGCGCCATCAATTACGCAAGGTTTCTCACCGGAGCCCGCCGGGCGCTGGCGAACCTGGCCGACCGTGACGACGTCGTTGTGCTCATGACCGATCCCCCTCTGCTCGCTGCAGCCGCAACCGGTGTGTCCCGGCGGCGCGGCGCCCGGGTGCTCCACTGGATCCAGGACATCTATCCCGAGATCGTGCCCCAGCACGCCGGCCGGTGGGCCGCGGGTCCGCTGTGGCCGTTGCAATGGGCGCGCAATCGGGCCTGGCGCGCGGCCGAACGCTGCGTTCCGGTCAGCGGGGACATGCGCCTCACCGTCGAGGCCCGGGCGGTGCCCGCCTCCCGCGTGAGCGTGCGACCCAACTGGGCGCCGCGCGAACTCGACACTCCGGCGACGGAGACGGAAATCTCCGCCCAGCGTGAGGAATGGGGCGTGACCGGAAAATTTGTCGCCGCTTACTCGGGCAACCTCGGCCGGGTCCATGAATTTGCCACGATCCTCGAGGCGGCCGCCCGGTTGCGGACCGACGACGGGTTTGTTTTTTTATTCATCGGCGAGGGCGCGCGTTTCGAGGAGGTTCGCGCCGAAACGCAGGTCCGCGGTCTGACCAACGTGCGTTTTCTGCCACCCCAGCCGCGCGGCCGGCTCGCCGCCACACTCGCCGCCGCCGACGCCCATTTTGTAACCCTCCTGCCGGGCTTTGAGCGGCTGGTCAGCCCGAGCAAACTCGCCGGGGCGCTCGCCGTCGGCCGGCCCATGCTTTTTGTCGGCCCGGTCTCCGGCGAGATACCGACGCGCTTGGCTGCCGAAAAATGCGGCGCGGCGTTTGCGCCCGGCGCGGGCGCGGCGCTGGCGGACACCCTCCGGCACTGGCGGGACGAACCGGCCGAGCCCGCTGCCCTCGGCCGGGGCGCGCGTCGGTGTTACGAGAGCCATTTTACCTTTCCCGCCGCTTTGGCCGCGTGGGAGGAACTGCTCCGTTCGCCCTCCTCCCCGCGTTGAGAGACTTGCGTAGTCGCACCTTCGACCGCCAACCTAGGCTTCACCTCGTAAATGACCGCTCAGGGTAAATCCGCCGCCTTGGCTCTTGTCGCCCTCGACTCGCTGACCCTCGTCGTGGCCTTCAATCTCGTGGCGTATGCGCACGGCGTCAGCGCGCTCGGACTTCCCCTTTTGCAACCGCTGCTTCTGCCGCTGATGGTGTATATCTTCGGGATCTATCTCATCGACGGCTACAACACGCGCACGGACATGCTGTCGGTCACCTACGCCTCGCTGCATGCGATCGCGCTTCTGGGCGTGCTGGCCGTCACCCTGCTGCTGATCTACGCGGTGATTCCCCCGGGTTTCACGCTGCAATCCAGCCGGTTTGTCACGACGGTCAGCTATCTCGTTCTCATGCCCGTCACCCTGGCCTACCGCCGGGCGTTTTATTCCCGGGCGCTGCAGCGGCGCAAACAGCGTTATTTTCTTTTTCTCGGCAGTCCCGAGAGCTGCGTCAGCTTCAAGGAGGAATGCCGCAAGAACGAAATGAAGCAGGCGGTCCTTTACGCGCCGCCGGAAACCTTTGCCGACATCCCGCCCCCGCCCGATGGGTCGGTCTCGATTCCGCCGTTCGGCGACGCCGCCAACTATCTCGAACAATACGCCGGACAGATCGACGCCATCATCCTGCGCGAGTCCAACCGCGAACTGCCGGATGCGGTTGCCCAGAAACTGATGGAGCTGCAGTTCTCCGGCGTGCCGACTTACACGCTCGAGCTTTTTCACCAGGTGTACTGGCGCAAGATCCCGCTCTACCGTCTGAACCAGATCTGGCTTTTTCAGGAGGGCTTCCAGATCGCCCGGGAACCGGTCTTCGAACGCCTCAAGCGCGCCAGCGACGTCGCGCTCGCATCGTTGGGGTTGCTGCTTTTCGCCCCGTTTTTCCCGTTCATCGCGGCCGCCATCTGGCTGGGCGACCGCGGGCCGGTCTTCTTCCACCAGACGCGGGTCGGCCGCAATCGGGTGCTGTTCGCCGCGTGGAAACTCCGCACCATGAGCGTGGGCAACGCGGGCGCCGCTTACACCCAGGAGAACGACCAGCGCGTCACCCGGGTCGGCCGGCTGCTCCGCGCCTCCCGCCTCGACGAGGTGCCCCAGCTCTGGAATGTCCTGCGCGGCGACATGAGTCTCATCGGCCCGCGCGCGGAATGGGTCCGCCTGGTCGAGGACTACGAACACAAGATCCCGTGCTACCATTTCCGCCACCTCGTGAAACCCGGCATCACCGGCTGGGCGCAGGTCAACTATCCTTACGGTGCGAACCTCGACGACACGCTCCGCAAGCTGGAATATGACCTCTTCTACATCCGCCATTTCTCGTTCATTCTCGACGCCTCGATCGCCCTGAAAACCATCCAGGTGATGCTTTTTGGCAAAGGGCGGTGAGGTCGTTCACGGCAGAAAGCACGGAATACAGTGAAGGGCAGGTTTCATTCCTCTCTGCCGACGATTCACTGTCACTTCAGCGGATTCTGCGTATTCGGTGGTTCATCCCCCAACCTGCATTGGACTTATCCGCATTGATGCCCATTGGTTTCCTCCGTGCCTAAACTGAAAACCTATGATCTCGTGTGCATCGGTGGCGGCAGCGCCGGCTTCAACGCCGCGCGCGTGGCCGCCGGCCTCGGTCGCAAAGTCGCCGTGATCGACGGCGCGCGCCAGCTCGGCGGGCTGTGCATCCTGCGGGGCTGCATGCCGTCCAAGACCCTGGTGTATGCCGCCGAGATCCTGCACCATGCGCAACACGCCGCGCGGTTCGGGCTGCGGGTGACCGGCGCCCGCGCCGACATGCACGCCGTGCACGCCCGGAAGAAGAGGATCATCCGCGAATTTGCCGACCACCGCGTGCAGGCCCTCACGGCCGGCAAGTTCGACCTCCTGCGCGCTCAGGCCCGCTTCGTCGATCCGCACACGGTGGAACTGTCCGATGGCCGCCGGATCCGCTCCCGGTTTTTCCTGATCGGCACCGGCTCGAAAGTCAGCGTCCCGCCGGTGCCCGGACTGCGTGAGGCGAAATTCTGGACGAGCGACGACGTGCTCGACCTCGATTTCGTACCGAAAAGCGTGCTCGTGCTGGGCGGCGGCATCGTCGCCTGCGAACTGGCGCAATTCCTCGGGCGCATCGGGGCCAAGGTCATCCTCGTGCAGCGCAGCCGGAACATTTTGCGCGATCATTCCGAGGAGGCCTCGCAGGTGGTCCAGCAGGCCTTCGTCGACGAGGGCATCGAGCTCTTCGCCGGCACTCAGGTCGATTCCGTCACGCAGGACCGGCATGGCACCACCGTGCGGTTCGTTCATGACGGGCGTCGGATTACGCGCCGCGCCGCCCATCTTTTCAATGCCTTGGGCCGCGAACCCAACACCGCCGGGCTGGGCCTCGACGCCGCCGGCGTGCGCTTCCGCCCGGGCGGACAGATCGCCATCAACCGCTGGCAACAGACCAGCGTGTCGCATATCTACGCCGCGGGCGACTGCTCCGGGCCGGCGGAGATCGTGCACGTCGCCATCCACCAGGCCGAGCTCGCCGCGCGCCATGCGTTCGGCGTCAAGCGGCTCAAGCCCGTCGACTACAATCTGCTGCTCAATGTCGTTTTCACCGACCCGCAACTTGCCACGGTGGGCCGGCACGAGCGCGACCTCGACGAAAAAGGCGTGAAATATCTCAGCGCCTCCTATCCATTCAACGACCACGGCAAATCGATCCTGATGGAAGCCAAGTACGGTTACGTGAAGGTCATCGCGGAGCCGAAGCGCGGCCGGATTCTCGGCGCCGAGATCGTCGGCAAGGATGCCGGCGAGCTCATTCATTGTTTTTCCGTCGCCCTCGCGTTGCGGGCCACCGTGTTCGACCTGCTCCGCGCGCCGTGGTACCATCCCACGCTCGCCGAAATCATCACCTACCCGCTCGAAGAACTGGCGGAAAAGATCAAAAACTAACCTGCGCCGCAGCAAACGGTATACGAAATCAGAAGGAGGCCCGCCGGCCTCCTTTTTTGTTCGCACCCTGACCGGCGTCAGCCCCGGATTGTCCTGCCGTTCTTATCCGCGCCGTAAGCTCCCGGCCGAGAAGCTCGCCCGCGTCCTTCCGAAGACCGTCGCCAGAGCAAACGGAAGAAAACAATTCAGTTGTTCTTGGGCGGAACAAACTGCAACTGCTGGTGAACACGAGTACTGACTGCCAGTCCGCCCTTTGCCCCGGGACTGAATTTCCACTGTTGCACCGCTTTGATCGCAGCCTCCGCAAATTGCGAATCTGTCGCCGCCACCGCCTTGGCGTCTTTCACGGCACCTGTCGCATCGATCACATACTCCATAGTCGCCTGACCCTCGACCCCTGTGCTCAACAGCGCCGGGGGATAGATGGGCTGGGCCTGCATCCCGGTGACCGGGACAGGCACCCGGTCGAGTTCCGCCATATCGTACGGCGAAACTTCCGCCAATCGCGCCGTGAGCCGGGCCACCGTTGCCTCACTGGCGTTCGCCCTTCTCTGCATGTTTTCGATCACCTTCGCCTTGATGCCCGATTCCTCGCTCATGAGCTCCATCAGGTCCGCGTCGTCTTGGCGCAGGTTTTTCTGCTGTGCCAAATTCGCCGTTAACTGCGCATTTTCCGCACTGAGCGCGTCGACCCGGCGACCTTTTTCGTTCAGTTGGGTGATTTCCGCACGTAACTGGGCATTGGTGTGTTGCTGCACGACTACAGCGGTAACACCCGCTACCACCACGCCTAGCGCAAAGGCTGTTTTCAATTTGGTCAGGTTCATAAGCGTATAGATAAGGGCAGGCGCAGCTCCCGCGGCGAGCGCCCCGCTGGTCACCGTAGCCGCCAATCCAGCTGGCACCGCCGCTCCGGCTTGATTGGCGAGGGCCATCGCCAAGGCCGCCGCCGTCGAAGTCACGCCGTGGCGCGCCAGCACGACCCGGAGTTTATCCAACGCCCGGTCCACCCGGATTCGCGCGGCATCCTCAGTGACGGCAAGCTTCGCCCCAACCTCGGCAAAGGGCCGGCCTTCGAAATAGCGGAGAAGTACGGCTTCACGGTCACGTTCGCTCAAAGCCTCCAGCGCTTCGTCGACCAATGGCTTCAAGTGTTCCCAGTCGGCTCCGTCGGTACCATGCGATTGCCTTTCACTCATCGCGTAGACCTCTTGTTCGCGGGCTTGCCGGCGGCGTGCGGTGCGCTGGGCCTGCAAGACCGCATAGCGTGTGCTCGTGTGCAGCCAACCGGCCAAGGTCGGCCGCTGCGCGAGCGCTCGCGCCTTGCGCGCCAGACTCGTGAACACCTCCTGCGCCACGTCTTGGGCGCATTGGGTGTCCCCGGCGGTCTGCCGCAAGGCTGCGTGATAAACCAGTCCGAGATGCCGCCGGACCAGCTCGGCGAAAGCGGCTTCCGAGCCCTGGTCGACGTATTGGCGGAGTAAATCGGCATCCTCGTTCATGGTGTCCACAGATAACAGCCGCCGATCCGAAAACCGAACAAAGAGTTGTTTCGTTCCGCCCAGTGGGAACTTTCGATCCTACTGTCGTGGCCCCGGAATGAGTGGCTGCGCCACCTAGCCGCCCGTAATTTCCTCGCCCGGTGCTCCGAACGGCGAGCGAAGGGGGGCGGGCTTTAAGTATTCCAATCCCAGCTGGAAACCAGACCGACCAATGCAGAGCCTCAACGATCGGTTTGACCCACGATTGCCGGCCGACACTTTGGGGATCGTGACCCTCGCCGAAAAACAGCAGCGGATGATCGACGACCTCGCCGTCATCGAGGACGTACAGGAGCGGCTCGCCGTCGTCGTCGACCGGGCCCGCACGCGTCCACCCTTGCCGGCGGCGGAGCGGACTGAGGCGAACCGCGTCAAGGGCTGCGTGTCGCTCGCCTGGGTGGTCGGTGAAACGCGCGGCGGGCTCTGCCATTTCCGCTTCGACGCCGACTCGCCGCTGGTGCGCGGCCTGCTGGCCCTGCTGTGCGATTTGTACGGCGAGGCCGCGCCCGCCGACATCGTCGCCACCGAGCCGGCGCTACTCGAGCAACTCGGCCTGACCCGCAGTCTTTCGCCCACGCGGCTCAACGGCTTGCGCAGCGTCCGTGCGAAGATTCGCGATTTTGCGGCGGCCGCGACGGCTTGAAATACGCCGGCAACCGGGTGGCTCGTGCCGCCCGGTTGACCACCGCAATCACAAGCGCGGTTTTACGGCCCCAAAAGTCTCGGCCCGCCGTCGCCGTTCTCCCCGAAAACATCCTCCGGGCGGCCCCAGCTGGCCACGGGCTCGCTGGCCTCAAGGAAACGCCGGCCGTGCGCGTAGTCCCACAGCCAGCAGGTTCCGTCATGGCGGTCGTGCACGAGCATGAATTCCGGCTCGGCCCCGTCGCCTTCGCTGGAAATGCTGAAACGGCTCTCGGTCAGACGTTCGATCGTCTGGCGCAGCCGCCGCATGAGCGGGGCCTCATCCAGCATCACCGTCCAATGCCCGGCCACCACGACCGGATGGATCCCGGTGAAATAATAGCCAAAAAACCGCGGCGCCGTGAAATGTCCGGCAATACCGAGCCGGCGCGCGTGCTGTTCAACCGCTTCGACGAACTTCACCCGCCAGGCCATGTCGCGCGGCAGTCGGATTTCAGGTAAATTGATGAGCTGGTTGTCCATCGGGGACGGAATTAGTTGCTGGGATACTTCCCTTAACGACACTTCCCCCGCCGGCTTTAGACTGTGTTTTGCATCGTCAGTGTGCGCGGCTTTTGGCTTAGTGCAGCCCGCTGTACCGTGGTTCCCTTCTACGACGCGCACAATCACTTCCAGGACGACTGGCTGCGGCCGCACCGAACGCCCGTCGACGGCGCGTTGCGCGCCCTCGGACTGCGGCGCGCGGTCGTCAATGGGACCTGCGAAGCGGACTGGCCGGTTGTCGCCGAGCTTGCCGGGAAATATGACTGGATTTTGCCCAGCTACGGCCTCCATCCGTGGGACTGCGGCAACCGGTCGCCCGACTGGCAGGAACGCCTGCGCGCCCAATTGGATGCCGATCCTCGCGCGGCGGTGGGCGAAATCGGCCTTGATCGCTGGATTCTCGACCGCGCGCGGCCCGACGACCCGCGCCTCGCCGGTCTCCGCCGCGCCCCGCTCGCCGAGCAGACCCAAGCCTTTGTCTGGCAGCTCGAGCTGGCCGCCGAGCAAAACCGTCCGGCTTCGATTCATTGTCTCGACGCCTTTGGGGCGATGCTCGAAACACTGCAGCAGACCCGGCGGCCGGTCCGCGGCTTTCTGCTCCACGCCTACAGCGGCCCGGCCGAAATGGTGACGAATTTTGCGAAGCTGGGCGCGTATTTCTCCTTCAACGGCAATTTTTTGAAGGCGCTCGACACGACCCGGCGTCCTGGGGCCGCCTCCCGCCTCGAAGTCTGGAAATCAATCCCCCCCGACCGGCTGCTGGTCGAGACCGACGCACCCGCCATGCCGCTACCGCCCGACCGGACCGCGCACCGTCTGCCGCCCGCCCCCGGCGGCGAATCCATCAACCACCCCGGCAACATCGAAGCCGCCTACGCCGGCCTGGCTTCCCTCTTGGGCGAATCGGTCGAAACCCTGGCGGCGCGGGTCGAGACGAATTTCACGAGACTTTTCGGTCCGGCGGCCGCTCGCGGATAGTCGGCCACAAGCCTATCACGCTCCTGACGCTCCGAGTGTGGGCGGGGTGCCCTCACCCCGCGGGTTTTGGACTTCGCGGCGCATGCCTCGCGGGGTGAGGGCACCCCGCCTACACGCCTACAAGGGAAGAGGCTTCACTCGAAGCCTATCGGGCTCACTCCTTCCGCTCTACAATCCGCCGGACGGTTTCGCCGGCGGCGGCGAAGCCAAAGGCGCCGGTCACGAACACCCCGGTGCCGAAGCCGGTGGCACAATCGAGCCGGAGGTTGGTGCCTGCCTCGGGTTCCGGCGAGCACGTGCCGTCCGCCCAGGGGAAAACCGGCTGCTCGAGCGAAAAAACGCAGGGCACGTCGTAGAAATTGCCTTCGCCGCGGGCAAAACCGTGGTCGCGCCGCAGTCGCTTGCGCACCTGCCGGAGCAGTTCGTCGCTCTGCGAGTCGCCCAGGTCGCCCGTGCGGATACGCGTGGCATCGCGCCGCCCGCCCGCCCCGCCCACCGTCAGCACCGGCCGCCGGCGCTGAACGCACTCGGCAATGAGCCGGGCCTTGTTCGACATCAGGTCGATGCAGTCGACCACCCGGTCGAATGCCGGGGCCAGCAGTTTTTCTGCAGTCTGCGCGGTGAAAAATTCGCTCACCGCCGTGACCCGGCAGCCGGGATTGATCGCGCAAACGCGTTCGGCCAGGGCCTCGACCTTCGGCCGGCCGATGTTGCCCTCGACGGCCGGCAGCTGCCGGTTGACGTTGGTCACGCAAACGTCGTCGAGATCCACCAGCGTCAACGCACCTACGCCGGAGCGGGCCAGGCCTTCAACCACCCACGAGCCCACCCCACCGACACCCACGACACAGACATGCGCCGCATAAAGCCGCGGCAGCGCCGCCGTGCCATACAGACGGCCGATGCCGCCAAAACGTTGGAGGTAGTCTTCAGGCAAAGTCATGGTTTACGACAGGATGAACAAAATCCGCAGAATGCTGGGATAATTGCCTCAGGTCCGACCCGATTGTCCATTCTGTTAATCCTGTCTCAGAATCTTCTCAACGGCCGCGATCGCGCACCGTTCGCGCTCGGCCCAATCGCCGCGGATCAGGTCATACGGCAGGTGCCGCCGGTCCAGGGCCCCGCGCCAGATTTTCATGCACTTTTCGCGGTCGGCGGGATCGGGAAAGCATCGTTGCGGATCGGGCGTGAACGGCACGTCGATGTCCAAAAGCAGGTAAAGCGCGTAATTTTTCGCGCGCTGGTCGGCATCGCGCCGGATGTCGTCCGCACAGGTTCCGTAGAGCAAATCGCTCCAAAGCACGGTCGTCAGCGCCTCGGTGTCGCAGATGAGTAATCGACCGCCGCGCGATGCGATCTCGTCCTCACGCCGCCACTGCTCGCGGGCGATGCCGGGGATGTCCTCCAAGGTGATGACCCCGTGCTCGTCCCAGAATTCGCGGGCGTATTCCGGCACCAAGAGCGCGCCAAAATGCGCCGCGAGCCGGCCGGCCAGGTCGGTCTTGCCCGTCGATTCGGGGCCGAAAACCGCGACGCGGAGGGGATCAGGTGTCATGGACGGTAGGGGCCGTTGCCCTCAACGGCCCTGCTCCCGAAACTTGGGAGGTAAGCGCCCTGCCCGCCACCTCCGGACGCCAGGCCCGCCAGCCGCCCAAGGCCATGACCAGATAAACCGCATAGAGAAAAGCGGTGTAATACAGTCCGCCGAACCAGTAAGAGGCGACCGCGACCGTGTTGACGACAATCCAGAAAGGCCAGTTTTCGATCTGCTTGCGAGCCTGCAGGACCTGGGCGGCCACACTGAAAGCCGCAATGAATGCATCGCGAAATGGCATGATCGAGTCGGTGTATTTTTTCGCCACGACGGCCCAGACGAGAGTGCCCGCACCAGCCGCGACTACGACCAGGAAGAGGCCACGTCGCGTGGTCCGGGTGACCGGCAGTTCCGGCTGTGATCCCTTGTCCCGCACCCAGTGCCACCAGCCGTAGGCCAGCACCGCAAAAAAGAAAATCTGCAGCGTGGCATCGGCGTAGTAGCGGGTGCGATAGAACAACACGCCTTGCACCGTCACCGATACCAGGCTGACGGGAAATGCGAGCAGGTGGCGCCGGATGAACAGCCACACGCCGACGATCCCGAAAACGAGGTTGGCCTGGTCGAGCGGCGAAGCAGTGGTCAGCCCGGTCCAGAGATCCCGCCAGACCTGGGTCATGCCTCGTCCTTTGGCGTCTGCGCCAAGTGCGCCTCCATGGCTTCACGGGTGATGGCGTGCACCGCCGCGCAACGCGGGCACTGGGCCCGGATGGTCTCTTCCCCCGCGAACATGGCCCGCGCGTCGCCCTGGTAGGCCTGGGCGATCACGCGCATCAATTTCTCCTGCGTGCAACCGCACTGCCAGCGGTATTGCCGGCGCTCGATGAGCGAAAGCGTTTCCGTGTCCGGCAAAGACCGGACCGCTGCCGCTTCGACCGTATGCAGCCAGCCGAGGTCGCAGTCGGGATGCGAGACCAGCAGCGCAAATTCATCGCCGCCCAAATCGAAATAGCGCGCGTGCCGCTGCTCGCTGCGGGCGTAGTAGGCCTCGGCCGCGCCGAACAGCCCCGCGCCGTCGAACGTCACCACGCTCCGCCGCGGGGGCTGGCCGCGCCTCGCGACAATGTCGCTGTAGAGCAGATTGTTCTGTCCCCGCCGCACGTCCTCGGCGAAAACCCGGCCGGCCACGAGGCAATCCTCGTTGTCGCCGGTGAAGAACAGGTTGATCAGCGGCTCCTGGAAGTTGAGCGTCCACGCCAGATGCTCCCCGCGCGGGCGCGAGGCACAGTGCAGGGCGAACGCGGCCAGACCCTCCTTCATCATCCGACCGGCCTGCGAACTGTAATCGAGGCGGTTGTCGGCCGCGTGGAGCATGAAATCGATGAACAGCGGACCGAGGTCGCCCCGCACCAGCAGTGCGTTGCGCCGGCGCACAAAGGTCACCGAGAGCACCGTGCTGCTCAGGTGCGGCGCGAAGGAGGACGTGGACTGATCCATGGGAGCTAAGTTTAGCGGAAACCCGGCAAAGTCGAGCGCGCTCAGGGGGCCGGGCGAGGCAAGCGAGGGACTTGCATGCCGACAGGCAACAGGAGCAACCGTTCCCACCAACCGGTTGCGTCTGACCCGAGGGAGCGCCCAGGGTTCAGGCGAAAAGTGTCAGGCCTGTCGGGTGGAGGCACCAAACCAACCCATGCCGGTGTTCAAAAAGATATTACTATTGAACGTTTGCCAGACGCTCGCTTTTCAGAGAGAAAAGTGATCGACATGTCTAATTCCCCTTCCGCCCATGCCCACGAGCATGAGGCCCTTTCGCTGCCAGTGTTTTTTGCCACGATTTTTGCCTCGCTCGGGGCATTTTACGTGCTGCTCTGGCTCCTCGCGCCCAACTCCGTCTGGGTCGCCCAAGTCTCCGCCTCGGTGTGGAAATTCGCCGCCGCCTTTCTGGTGCTGAAGCTCTTCAATTGTTTCGTTGAGTACTTCTTCCACCGCTATGTGTTGCACAAGCCCGTGGTGCCGTTCCTCGCGCGTTTTTACCGCCAGCATACGCTCCACCACAACCTCACCCGCATCGGCCGCAGACGCACGCCGGGCGGCCGCGAGGTGCCCTACGTGGAGAACATTTATCCGATGACGGAGCCGGACCAGAACGAAGCCTCGTTTTTCCCTTGGTACACGCTGATCGTTTTTGGGCTCATCGTCACCCCGGTCCTGGCGCTGCTCCAGTGGCTGGCGCCGTCGTTTCCGTGGTTCCTTGCCGGCTATGCCGCCATCAGCGTGTCCATGATCCTGTACGAGGTGTTTCACGCCATCGAACACTGGCCGTTCGAGAAATGGGCGGTGCTGATCGAGCATCCGCGCTGGGGCCATTTCTGGACGAAGGTCTATAGCTTTCATCTGCGGCACCACGCCGTGATCGACTGCAACGAGGCGATCTCGGGCTTCTTCACGCTGCCCGTCGGCGACTGGCTGTTCGGCACCTGGATTTTCCCGAAGACGCTTTACGTCGACGGAGGCGAGTGGGAAGCCGCGGAATTCCGCAGCCCCCAACCCTGCCGCTTCATTCGTTGGTGCGATCGGGCCAGCGAGGAAATCGTGCATAATCGCCGGCTGCGGGCCCAGGGCCTGGCCCCGGTGGCCGCCGCCCCCGCCGCGCGGACCTATTCCCGGCTGGAGGGTGCGATCCATGGGCTCACTCACGGTCTCGGGCTCGCCATCAGCACCGCCAGCCTGACGCTGCTCGTCCTGTTTGCGGTCTTGCGGGGCAATGTCTGGCACATGGCGAGTTTCTCCGTTTTCGGTGTGACCCTCGTGCTGGTCTACACCGCTTTCGCCCTCTACCACCGAGCCAAGACCGCTGGGTGGAAATTCACCGTGCGCAAATTCACGCACGCGGCGATTTTTCTGCTGATCGCCGGAACGGCCACCCCCTTCCTGGTGGTGAGCATGCGCGGCGCGTGGGGCTGGTCGCTCTTCGGCGTGGTCTGGGGCCTGTGCATCGTGGGCATGGCGTTTCAGCTTCTCTTCTCCGGCCGTTACCGCGTCGTGTCCCTGATCGCCTACATCCTGGTCGGCGCGCTGGCCATGGTCGCGATCAAACCCGTCCTCGCGACTTTGCCTGATGGCGCGCTCTGGCTCGGGCTCGCGGGCGTGCTTTCCTACCTGGGAGCGCTGGCGTTTTATGTCTGGCGCCTGCCGCGGTTCGATCTGCTGCCCCGCCAGCTCTGCATGCTCGGCGGCAGCGTCTGCCATCTGCTGGCCGTCCTGCTTTTCGTCCTGCCGGGTCAGGGCTGAAGGGTTCCGGCGCCGCGGCACCTTGCCGCGGGCTCTGCATAGGGGTGGACATCCGTCCGCCCCTTTTTATTGCTGGGTCCGTGTTTCGCCTTCGCTGCACTGCGATAGATCTCGTCCCCCGGCGGTGGTTTCGACCCCTTTTGTTTGTCCTGCTGTTGCTGCCGGCCCTCGCCGACCCGGCCGACCCGACCAAGGTCCGGCCAGACAAATGGGCGCAGCCTGTGCCCGGGTCCACCTTGGAAAATTTCTATCGGGTCAGCGCAGATCTCTATCGCTCCGAACAGTCACGGGCTTCGGACATCCCGGACCTGAAGGCGCTCGGCATCAAAACGGTTTTCTCCCTTCGTCATTACCATCACGACTCACCCGAGTTCGACCAGGCCGGTTTCGTGTCGCTCCAATGCCCGATGGACGCCGGTTCGGCGTCGGCCGCCGAATTGGTCGCGGCCTTGCGGCTGATCCGCTCCGCCCCCAAGCCGGTCCTGCTGCATTGCTGGCACGGCAGCGACCGCACGGGCTTCGTCGTCGCGGGTTACCGGATGATTTTTATGAACTGGAGCGCGGCGGAAGCGATCGCCGAGCTGCGTCTGGGAGGCTTTGGATACCACGAGGCCTTTTATGCCAACCTTCTCCGCACCCTGCGGGGGCTGGATGTCGCCGGCGTCCGCCAGGCCGTTTTTCGTGAAGCCGGGGCGGGTTCGCCAGTCGCTCCGGAAAAGCAACCGGCCTCCAAATGACAGCTTCCGCCGCTGGGAAAGCTTCGGTTCTGTTGTTATATGCAACGGCTGGAGCCGGCCACACTTGCGCCGCTCAGGTCATCGCGGGCGGGCACGGGCTGCTCACTTGTCTTTCGTGATCACGCCCTTGTCCTGAAGCTTTTTCACCTTGGGCCGGATGACGAAGGCACAGTAACCTTGGTTCGGGTGCTGGTTGAAATAATCCCGGTGATAATCCTCGGCGGCGTAGAAATTCGTCAACGGTTCGATGGTCGTGACGATCGGGTCGTCCCACTGCCCCTGCGCGGCGGTTTTGGCGCGCAGCGCGACCTTATGCTGCTCTTCGTTCTGGTAGAAAATCACCGAGCGATACTGCGTGCCTTCGTCGGCTCCCTGGCGGTTCAGGGTCGTCGGATCGTGCGCCTCGAAAAACACCTCGAGGAGTTTTTCAAACGTGAGCTGCGCGGGATCGTACTCGATGCGCGCCGCCTCCGCGTGTCCGGTCTCGCCGGTGCACACCTGCTCGTACGTCGGATTCGGGACGTGCCCGCCCGCGTAGCCGCTGGTGACGCTTTTCACGCCGGGCAGGCGTTGAAACACCGCTTCGATGCACCAAAAACAGCCGCCGCCGAGGACCGCGGTCTCGGTTTTGCCGGTGGCGACCGGGACGGCCGCTGAAGATGAATTTGTGGTCATGAGCGAAAGGGCCGCGAAGGCGACCAGAGCCTGAATGGTTGATTTCATTGCTGGACGTACGAGCGCCCAAAGCCTCCGGATATTCCCGCCCGGACTGGTTATCTGGCCTTCTGGATCAGCTCGATTTCGTAACCCTCGGGCGCGTCGATGAACGCGATCGCCGAGCCGCTGCCGGTCTTCGTCGGGCCGTCGCTGAGCGCAAAACCCTTCTTTTTCAGCTCGACGGTGAACGCCTCCAGATCGTCCACTTCGAACGCCAGATGCATCAGATCAGGCTGGACCTCCACCGCCGGAGAGCCGGCCGGCATCTGGCACAGTTCGATTTCCTCGTCGCTGTTCGGCGTGGTCAGAAACACCAGCTGCGCCCCCCGCGGCGAGGTGTGCGACCGCGAGGCCTGCAACCCAAGCGCGTCCTGATAGAATTTGACGCTGCGGGCGATGTCATTGACCCGCATGCGGGTGTGGAGAAGCTTTTTGACTGACATGCGCGGAAACGTAGCCTGAGCTGGCCGGAAAGCAAATTCCCCTTCGCCCCGCGGGGCCGCCCGAACGCGCAGCCTGTTTTGTCGCGGACGCGGCGGACGCCCCGCCCAGCCGGCATCGGCGACTTTGCCCCGCAATTTCTCTTCAATGTCCCTCACCCTCGCCGACATCATCGCCGCCGCCGAACGCATCGCCCCTTACATTGTGCGCACCCCCGTGCTCACGAACGACCGGCTCGACACATCGTTCGGCGGAAAACTTTTTTTCAAGTGCGAGAACCTGCAGGCCGCCGGCGCATTCAAGACCCGCGGGGCGTGCAACGCCGTCTTTTCCCTCGACGAGACCGAGGCCGCCCGGGGCGTGGCCACGCATTCCTCCGGCAACCACGCCGCCGCCCTGGCCCGCGCGGCACAGTTGCGCGGCATCCCGGCCTATATCGTCATGCCGATCACCGCGCCGAGGTCCAAGGTGCACAACGTCGGCAGCTTCGGCGGCTGGATCCGTTTCTGCGAGCCCAACCTCGCCGCGCGCGAAGCCGCCTGCGCGCGCGTCCTCACCGAAACCGGCGCGGCGCTCGTGCATCCCTTCGACGACTACCGGGTGATGGCCGGCCAGGGCACCGCCGTGCTCGAACTGTTGGAGCAGGCGCCCGACCTCGACGCCGTGCTCTGCCCCGTCGGCGGCGGCGGCCTCCTCTGCGGGACCGCAATTGCCGCCAAGGGGGTCCGACCCGGGATCAAGGTCTACGGGGTCGAGCCGGCACTCGCCGACGATGTCGCCCAATCGCTCCGGGCGGGAAAGCGGGTGACCATCCCCTCGCCGGCTACGATCGCCGACGGCCTCCGCACCAACTGCACGGGCGAAAAAAACTTTCCGATCATCCGCGACCGGACCGACGGCATTCTGACCGTTTCCGAAGAAGCGATCCGGTCGGCCGTGCGGCTCCTCACCGGCGCCCTGCACCTCGAGGTGGAGCCCTCCGCCGCCGTGCCCTACGCCGCCGTGCTCGAAGGGAAAATCCCGGCCGGCCTGAAAAACATCGGCTTGATCCTCACCGGCGGCAACGTCGACCAGGAACCCCGGTGACCGGCTCGCGCGCCGCGAGCCCGAATTGGTGGGCGCTTCCGCAGCGCGGAACCGGACTCATGCAGTTGAGACTGATTGCCCTGCGACCTTGCTCGCTTGGCAGGTGGAGCCCGACCTCCGGGCGGGCTGGTACGGTCATGCAAGAAAAACCGGCCCGGAGGTCCGGTTCCACCTCATCTCAACGGCATGATCCCGGCTGAGCGCGGTTGCTTTCAACCGTACACCCGGCTGGACCGGCCTCAGACGTGCCTCCGCGGCGTTTCCACGTCGGGCAACAGGGCGGTGAGCAGTCCGATCAGCGGGAGGTAGGCGCACACCTCGAACACAAAACCGATGCTGGTGCGGTCGGCGAGCCGGCCGAGCAAGGCCGACCCAAGCCCGCCGGCGCCGAACGCGAAACCGAAAAACAGCCCGGCAATCAGGCCGACGCGGCCCGGAACGAGTTCCTGCGCGTACACCAGGATCGACGAGAAGGCCGAGGCGAGGATGAGTCCGATGAAAACGGTCAGCACGACTGCCAGCGGCAGGGAAACGTGCGGCAGCAGCAACGTGAAGGGCGCCACGCCCAGGATCGAAATCCAGATCACCCGCTTGCGCCCGATCCGGTCACCCATCGGACCGCCGATGATGGTGCCAGCCGCCACCGAGAACAGAAACACGAAAAGGCAGACCTGGGCCCTCGCCACGGAGACGTGAAACCGGTCGATGAGGTAGAACGTGTAATAGTTGCTCAGGCTGACCATGTAGAAAAACTTCGAGAAGATCAGCACCACCAGGACCGCCACCGCTCCGGCCACCCGGCCCCGGGAGAATGGGGACGGCCGGGTCGGTCCCGCCGCCGCACGAGCGGCGTGCAACGCGGCAAGCCGCCGCTGATACCAGCCGCCAACCCGGGTGAGAATGAACATGTCCAGCAACGCCACGCCCGAAAACCAGAGGAGCGACGGCTGCCCGTGAGCCGCGATGACCAGACCCGCGAGCGGACCGAGGGCCGAACCGCAGTTGCCGCCGACCTGGAAAAGCGACTGCGCAAAACCGTGCCGTCCACCCGAGGCCGCCCGCGCCACCCGCGATGCTTCGGGATGAAAAATCGCCGAGCCTGCCCCGACCATTGCCGCCGAAACCAGGATCATCGGAAAATTGCCCGCTCGCGACAGCAACACGAGTCCGGTCAGCGTCACGCCCATTCCGATCGGAAGCGAGTAAGGTTTGGGCCGGCGGTCCGTGTACCAGCCCACGCACGGTTGGAGCAGCGACGCCGTGACCTGAAAAACGAAGGTGATCGTGCCCACCTGACCGTAGTTCAACCCGAAGGACTTTTTCAACAGCGGATAGATGGCTGGGATGAGCGACTGGATGGTGTCGTTCAAAAGATGCGCGACGGCCAGCGCCCAAAGAATGCCCATGACGGTGGCCCCGGCCGCGGGGGCGGCGGGGACCGGCAATCTGGCGGCGGCCGCCCGGCTGGAATTTTCGCTCATGCAGAGGCCCATGTCGCCGGAGACCTTTTCGCGAGTCAAGGAGCCGCCCTGTACCGACCACCGGCCGGCCGGTACAGCGGTCCCCAATCTCCGGCTAACGCCCCGCCCCTCCCAAAGGTCGCGCGTACCCCGGGACGAGAGCTGCCGCTCGAACAAACACTCCGGCCGTACAGCCACGCTCTCATCCCAATGCATCACCGCTTCCTGCCGCAGAAACTATCGCTTGAACCAAGAAGGGCGGATCCATCCACGCCCTGACAAAAACCCGCGCTAACAAGGATCCGACGGCGCTCAGCCGCGGCCCCGACCGGCGTTGGCCACATCGGGAAAGGGCAGGGTTGTTTCCGGGGTCCCGTGCACGAGGCAATCGGCCAGTTCCACCCCTTGCATCAGGCTGTGATCTTGATTGCTGACTTCATATTTCCACGCCCCGAATCGTCCGCGGCTGTAAACGCCCAACTTTTCCAACCCCGGCAGGACAACTTGCAAGATCTCGTCCCGCCCCACGGAAGGGGTGGGATAGCCATGTCCCGCGCTGTAGGTCCAGGTCGAAACGATTCGCGCGCGGTCGTCAATCAGCCCCGTGCTGAGACAGCCTTGAATGGTATCCTCGATCAATCGCGCCTTGTCGACGGGCTTGTACGAGGACTCACTCGTTTCGGTCATGAGCGACCAATATTTGCGAATATCCGGCACGTTGTTCGGGCTGTAGTTCGAGAATACCGTCGTGCGGTAGAAGGGACAGTTCGCCTCGGGAAAATACATCCAGCACTTGGTTCGCAGACTCGCCGGTGGCTGGCCTTCCAGGCCGAGCCCGACGATATGGGAGGTGGAGTACTTGAGGCCCGCCGCGGCAGCCGCCAGGTCCGGCTGCGCGGGCACCAGCATCCGCGTACAAAGGTCCAGAGGCAGCGTGCTGATCAAGGTGTCGTACTGATACTCCCGCCCGTCCCGGCAGCGGACGATCCGTCGCGCGATATCGATTGCGCTCGCCGGTGATTGGTAGCGGAAATGCGCGTCGCCGACGAACCCCGCGACCCGTTTCCAGATCGCGCCCGTACCGCCGTCGCGGGGAAACTGGAAGGTGTTGTTCGGCCCCCAGGAAAGATCGTCCTGTTCGAAGATCACGTTCCTGATCACCCGGCGAACATCGGTGACCGCCACCCGTTCGCCCACCCAGCTGGACGACAGCTCCTCCGCTGGGTAACCCCAGACCTTGAGATTATACGGCAGCATGAACGCTTCCGCGAGGCCGGAGCCAAAACGCGAAAGGATCCACTCCTTAAAATTGGCGGGACGGACCGCACCGGGGGCCTGCAGACCCGCGGTGATCATGCCCTCAAGGCAGGTCCACATTTTATCTTTGGGCAGATAACGAATGTTGTTTTGCACCGGATAGGGCACAAACCGGCCGTCCATCCAGGCCCACGATTCGCGCTGATGCGTCAACCAGCCACCAGCACCGAGGGCCTTCACCATCAGGTCGTCAAAGTAACGGTAGTGGGAAAACTGCACGTGTCCTCCGATATCCCAGGTGAAGCCCTGGCCGTCGCGGAAGCTGGCCGCCAAGCCCCCCGGCTGATCAGACTGCTCCAGCACCAGGAAGTCGGTGACGCCCAATTCCTGCAGGCGATAGGCCGCCCCCAAGCCGGTCGGTCCGGCGCCGAGGATCAGGTATTTGGTCTTGTTCATGGCCGAAGAACTACCAGCTGGTTTTCCGCACGGCCATCGGTCGGTCGATTTTTCCGCCAAACCGCCGGTTTGCCCGCCGGAGCCAGGGCCGATCCGGCCGGGTTCCGACCGGATTCATTTCAACCTCCCGAGTTCCAATAACATTTCGATCCCCGATTGAACCACCCGCATGACATTGATGCTGTTGTTGCCACCCTGACGGTTTCGGAAATGAATGGGGACATAGGTCCAGCGCAGCCCCGGAGTTTTTTTCAACACGTAGGTGAGCGCCACGTTGTGGATGTTAAAATCCGTGGGAATGTGGACCAGTGCGCTCCGCAGCACTTCCTTCCTGATCAGCCGATACGGCACATTCGGGTCACGCAAATCCATCCCGCTGAGAATCGAGGAGCCCAGACGGCAAATCTGCGAGGTGAGACGGCGCAGGGCTCCATCGTCGCGGCCGGCCCTCACGCCAAAAACACAATCCTTGTCCATTCTCGCTTTCCAGAATTCCGCAAAATAAGCCGGATCGCACTGTCCGTCGGAATCGATCTGGAAGACCCATTGCACCGAAGAACAAACCGACAGATCATATCCCATGCGGCAACTCCGCCCGTGCCCGGAATTCGGTTTGCTCAGGATGATCAATTTCTGCGCGTCGTCCGCCTCCAACTCGCGCAAAATTTCGAGCGTTCCATCCTTGGAACCGTCATTGATCAGGACGAACTGGTGGCTGACGCCGAGTTGCTGGAAAACGGCCTCCCACTCCGTCAAGACCTGCCGGATCGTCGCCTCCTCATTATACACCGGGACAACCACGGCTAATTCAGCTGTCAGGGCCGAAGCCGCACGCAAAGGGGTTAAATCTAGCAGAGCCACAGTGGAATATAACCCGTGCAGGTTGGCAGGACGCGGGTGATCCGCATAAAAAAGTGGGAGGTCCCGCCCGAGGGCAACCACAATGTCGGCCACGACGTCCGGACAATCCCGGCGAGGTTCCGGAATTTGCGTCCGTCACCCCGAGGAACCGCCCGCTCCACCGGTGCAATCCCGTCTCAGTCGAAGGAGAACACCTTGAACGTCTGCGTGCAGCGCGGATAGTTCCGGCAGCTCCACGAATCGCGTCCCTGTTCCAGGCCCTTGCCCGGCAGTCGCAGGACCATCTTTGCCGCGCAATTCGGACACGTCGGCGTGGTATTGTCTCCGGCGGCCGCAATGGCATAGAGCGTGTTCTGCGCCGACGGCGGCAGTTGCAATATTCGCGAAAGGAACTCCCGGCCATCGACCAGATCGAGGTTGTTTTCCCGCGCAAAGATCAGCGCCTCCTGCGTGTATTCCCCAGCGGTGAAAAACGCCCCGTCGCCCGCTCTCCCCCGGAAGTCCAGTGTTTCGGAAAACTCCCAGACCGGTTCGAGGCCCACCCGCTCGATGTCCCAGGCCTTGCTGCGGACGACCCGCTCCGTCTGGCCGGTGCCACGGTCGATCATTTCGATTTCCACGACTCCATCGGATCCGATCCGGGTGATCCGCGCTTCGCGCCCGAGCTCGCAATGATAAGCGGTGACGACGTCGGCGAATCGTCGCCATTCGACCGCCTGCAGCAGTTCGAGCCGCCAGGTCAGCCAGAGCGGCGGCGGCGGGCGCTCCGGCGCAAGCGGCGCGTCTTCCTCGAAGCGGTCCGCTTCAACCTGCTCGCTTTCGGGCGGTGATTCGAGCGACGTTTCGTCCGACGACTCGGACTCGAGGATTGTTTCCGACGCCGGCGGGGTTTCATCGCGCTCGATGAAGGGGGCGGGCGGGCTGAAAAAATCGGCCGCGCTCCGGGCCAATTCCGCGGCCTGCCCTTTTTTGTGGCGCCAGATTGCCGCGCCCGTGGCCAGAGTGAGCATCGCCACCACGAGGGCGAGTCCCACGAACAGCAGCAGGCCCAGCAGCCCCCGGAAACCCGGCAGATAAAAAACCCCGATCAAGGCGGCTCCGATGAGCACGGGCAGGAAATCCAGGGTTTCCTTTTGTGCTGGTTGGGAGCGCGCCATGGTCAACCGCCAGCAAGCAAGGACTCTGCCGCAATGCCAAGAGAGTTCTGTCGGCAAATTTTACAATTCGGCCCGATCATTTCATGGCTGCGCCATGCGTAGCCCGAAAGGCAAAGCATGGTGCTCGGGAAAGGACTCGAACCTTCACGCCTTGCGGCAACGGCTTCTAAGACCGTCGTGTCTGCCATTCCACCACCCGAGCGGATGATTGCGGATTGCAGGTTGCGGATTTCGGACTGGGTGAGGCAAGACCGAATCTTGCTCCGCAATCCGCGGTCGCCAGTCCACAATTCAACCGGCCACGCCGAGCCGCTCGCCCATCTTGGCGTAAACCTCGATCTGCTGCGCACTGTGCTCGAGCAGGTCGGCGTCAAACCGGATCCGCCCGGGTTCGAAAACCGTCACCACGCACGAGCCGCCGAACCGGAACAGGCCCTTCTCGTCACCCTTGGCCACGGTCCGCCCCGGCGCGAATGTCTGCAGGATGCTGCCGACCATCGTCGCCCCGATTTCGCACACCGCCACGGACCCGAACCGGGGTGAATCCACGAGCGTCACCATCCGCCGGTTTTCCCACAGATAGTTGAGATTGCGCCGCAAGGCGATCGGCGAGACGGAATAGAGAAAGCCGTTGAGCGGAAGCGGCTGCGCCGGAGTGCCGGCGACCGGAAAATGAAAGCGGTGGTAGTCGACCGGACAAAGTCGCGAAATGAGCAGCGCCCCGCGGTCGAAGCGGGCGGACAGCACGCGTTGCGCCTCCGGCAGATGCGCCTCGCCGAAAAACGAGACGAGATCGAATTTCTGCCTCTTGGCGTAAAACCCGTCCGCCGCCGCCACGTTCTGAAATGTCAGGTGCCGGCCATCGGCGGGCAGCACCGCCACGTCTTCGCCCGGCGCGATGGGACGGGCCCCGGGTTTGAGGGCGCGGTAGAAGAAATCGTTGAAGGTTTTGAACGCAAAGGGCCGCTTGGCGAATTCGTCCACGTCCACGTTGTACCGCGAGATGAACGGCAGGACCTGTTGCGCGCTGAAACGCCGGTTCATCCGCCAGCCGTAGACGCGAGAGAGCAAGGCGCGCTTCACCAGCAGGTGGAGCCCGAGCCGCCCCAGCGGATTGCCGTAGGTCCAGCGCAGCCACGCCTCGCCGTAGACCTGTTCGGTCTCGACGGTCTTCTTCGCACGGTGAAAATAGCGGACGGGCTCGGCGGACATGGACGGGCAGACTCATGCAAAGAGGCCCGGACGCAAAGCACGAAATCCGTCGTCTCTTTTACCAGCCACCAACGGCCGGGGCCGGGCTGCCCCCGACCCGGCAAACAACCCGGTCATCCCATCACCAGCTCGCCGTCCTTCACTCTGAAGGTGACGGTTGAGTCGTCGGTCACTTCTCCGGCGATCAGCGCGCGGGCCAGGCGGGTTTCGAGATGGCGCTGCAGGAAACGCTTGAGCGGACGGGCGCCGAAGACCGGATCGTAGCCCTTCTCGGCCACCCAGATTTTCGCCTTGGCTTCGAGCACGACCTTGACGCGTTTGTCCGCGAGCCGCTTGTTCACGTCGGCGACAAGCAGGTCGACGATCTTTTCGATTTCCTCGAGCGCCAGCGGCTTGAACAGCACGGTCTCGTCGATCCGGTTGAGAAATTCCGGACGGAAACTCTGGCGGAGATCCGCCATGACCGACTCGCGCACGCTCTCGGAAATCTCGTCGCCCTTCACGCCCTCGAGCAAATGGCGGCTGCCGATGTTCGAGGTCATGATGATGACGGTGTTCTTGAAATCCACCGTGCGGCCCTGGCTGTCGGTGATCCGGCCGTCGTCCAGCACTTGCAGCAGGACGTTGAACACATCCGGATGCGCCTTCTCCACTTCGTCGAAAAGGACGACCGAGTAGGGCTTCCGCCGCACCGCTTCGGAAAGCTGGCCGCCCTCGTCGTAACCGACGTAACCCGGCGGCGCCCCGATCATGCGCGCCACGCTGTGCTTTTCCATGTACTCGGACATGTCGAGCCGGATGAGGTTGGCCTCGGTGTCGAACAGCTGCTCGGCCAGGGTTTTCGCCAGCTCGGTCTTTCCCACGCCCGTCGGGCCGAGGAACAGGAAACTGCCGATGGGCCGGCGCGGATCCTTGATGCCGGCGCGCGCGCGCAAAATCGCCTCGCTCACGAGCCGCACACCCTCGTCCTGGCCGATGACGCGCTTGTGCAGTTCGTCCTCCAGCTTCAAAAGCTTCTCTTTCTCGCCTTCCATCAGCCGCGTCACCGGGATGTGGGTCCATTTGGAAATGATCTCGGCGATCTCCTCGGCCGAGACTTCCTCCTTCACCAGCGTGGCCTTGGCGGTGCCCGACTTCTCGGCCTTGGCCAGTTCCTTCTCGAGCTGCGGGATGCGACCGTGCTTCAACTCGGCGATTTTGTTGAGATCGTAGGCGCGCTCGGCCTTGGCCATCTCCTGGCGGGCAGCCTCCAGCTCCTCGCGCACCTTCTGCACGCGGCCGAGCGAGTCCTTCTCCTTCTGCCAGACGGCCCGCATCGCCGTGGATTTTTCCTTCACGTCGGCGAGTTCCCGGCGCAGCTCCGTCAGCCGGCGCTTCGAGGCGTCGTCCTTTTCCTTCTGCAGCGCGGTCTCCTCGATCTCGAGCTGCATGACGCGCCGTTGAAGCTCGTCGAGCTCGGTCGGCAGCGAATCGATCTCGGTGCGGATCATCGCGCAGGCCTCGTCGACCAGGTCGATCGCCTTGTCCGGCAGAAAGCGGTCCGAAATGTAACGATGGGAAAGCACGGCGGCGGAGACGAGCGCGTTGTCCTGAATGCGCACGCCGTGGTGCAATTCGTAGCGCTCGCGCAGGCCGCGCAAAATGGAAATGGCGTCCTCGACCGTCGGCT
>CAYZGG010000019.1:0-50987 GCA_964477955.1 uncultured Opitutaceae bacterium | reverse complement strand
TTCCGGAATGAGGTCGGGCGGCCAATGCTGGCACCTGAGCGAAGGATTGTGTTTTTTTGCGCACTCTGCGACGAGGATGGTTCGTGAGCTCTCCATTTCCTTCCAAACCGCGCATCGCTGTTCTGGGGACCGGCGCACTGGGTTGCTACTACGGGGCCCGTCTGGTCAAAGCGGGCGAGGACGTCCATTTTTATGCCCACAGCAATCGGGCGGCGCTGCTGGCCCGCGGACTCAAGGTCAGGACACCGACCGAGCGGCTCACGATCCGCAAAATCCAGGTTTACGGTTCCTCCGCCGAAATCGGACCGTGCGATCTGGTGATCGTGGCGTTGAAGGCGACGGCCAGGGAGGCGTTGAAAAACCTGCTGCCCCCCTTGTTGGGACCCGAAACGACCGTGCTCACTTTGCAGAACGGCTTGGGGGTCGAGGAACCCGTGGCGGAAATCACCGGGGCGGGCCGCGTGATCGGGGCGATTTGCTACATCGGATGCATGCGCACCGCGCCGGGGGTGGTCAATTGCTCCTTTCCCGGGCTGATGACGATCGGCAAGTTCGGCAAACCGGCGGGCGACCGCACGCACGCGGTGGCGTCCCTGTGGCGGCGCGCCGGCGTGAAGTGTGAGGCGCAGGACAATCTGGAGGCGCAGCGCTGGCACAAGCTGGTGTGGAACGTGCCGTTCAACGGACTCGCGATCGCCGCGGGCGGCCTGACCACGGACGTGATTCTGGCCGACGAGGGGCTGCGCACGCTGGCCCGGCGGCTGATGGAGGAGATCGTCGAGGCGGCGGGAAAATTCGGCCATGAGATTCCACGCAGTTTTGTCGA
This sequence comes from uncultured Opitutaceae bacterium, assembly GCA_964477955.1. Classification (GTDB taxonomy): domain Bacteria; phylum Verrucomicrobiota; class Verrucomicrobiia; order Opitutales; family Opitutaceae; genus Didemnitutus. The sequence continues at coordinate 50,161 of CAYZGG010000019.1, read as the reverse complement.
TTTGCAGTTTGAGCGCACGGCGAAGATGGGCGCCTACCGGCCGTCAAGTCTGGAGGATTTCGAGGCGGGGCGGGAGATCGAACTCGAGGAGATCTGGGGCGAGCCGATGCGCCGGGCGAAGGCCGTGGGCGTACCGGTCGCGCGCCTGGAGATGCTCTACTGGCTGATCAAGCGGATGCTCGCGGCGCGGAAGGGCCGCGGAAAACGGCGCTGAAGCGGGCGGGCTGCGGGAATTTTCCACCGGAGGGCTTATCAGGATTGCGCTGGTGTCATAAGCTTCCGTAGCTTCGGGGAAACACCCGCGATGTCTTCCGAAAACGCCCCGAAATTCGAGCCGTTCATCCCCGCTTCGGCCCGCCTTCCTGAATTCACTTTTCGCGCCGTGCTGACGGGCGCCGTGCTGGGGCTGCTGTTCGGCGCGTCGTCCCTCTACCTGGTGCTCAAGGTCGGGCTGACGGTCAGTGCCTCGATTCCCGTGGCGGTGATCTCGCTGGCGCTGTTCCGTAGCTGGTCGAAGTTAGGCGGGCGTGACGCGTCCATTCTCGAGCACAACATCACGCAGACAGCGGGCTCCGCCGGCGAATCCATCGCCTTCGGCATCGGAGTGACAATGCCGGCAATTCTTATTCTCGGATTCGATCTTGAACTCGGCCACGTGATGCTCGTCGGCGTGCTGGGCGGATTGTTGGGAATTCTGATGATGATTCCGCTGCGCCGGGCATTGATCGTAAAGGAGCATGGCGTGCTGAAGTATCCCGAGGGTACGGCTTGCGCAGCGGTGCTCAAGACTGGCGCGAATGATGACGACAGGGCGGCGGCGTCGCCTTCGGCCCGGGCAGAGATGAAGGCAGCAGAGGCCGCTGGCTTGGGGAAGGCTCCCGGTGCCGCAGCTATCTTTGCGGGCTTTGGTATCGGTCTGGTTTACACCACACTCAATATCGCACTGAAGGGGTGGAAGGACATATCCGAGAAAATTTTCGGGCCGCCTTTCAAGTCCGGTTCGGTCAGCGTCGAGGTTTCCCCCGCCCTCCTCGGTGTCGGTTATATCATCGGGCCTTACATTGGCGGTTTGATGGCGGGCGGCGGCGCATTGTCCTACCTTGTGCTCATCCCCATGATCAAATTTTTCGGCGATGGGTTGCCGGGTCCGCTGGCTCCTGGCGGGATTCCGATATTTGCGATGGACCCAGGTCAGATTCGGACTGCCTATGTGCTTTACATCGGGGCTGGTGCAGTCGCTGCAGGCGGAATCATCAGCCTCTTGCAGGCAGCTCCCACGATCTGGCACGGGGTCAAGGGTGGCTTGCGCGATCTCGGCCTGTCCCGCGGCGGTGAGATCGGTGAAACTCTCCGGACGGACCGGGATCTTTCCATGAAGTTTGTCGGCATTGGCGCGATTGTCCTGATCACGGCAATCACGTTCGCGCCCTCGTTGCACATGAACGTGCTGGGTGCTCTGCTGATTTTGGCCTTTGGCTTTTTGTTCGTGACGGTTTCCTCGCGACTGACGGGAGAAATCGGCTCTTCGTCCAATCCGATTTCGGGCATGACGGTGGCGACGCTCCTGTTCACTTGCCTGATATTCCTCGCGGTCAAATGGACTGGACCAACCTATTATGTAACTGCGCTTTCGATCGGCGCCATTGTCTGCATCGCCTCTTCAAACGGTGGCACCACTTCGCAGGACCTCAAGACCGGCTTTCTACTCGGTTCCACGCCGAAATACCAGCAGATGGCGATTCTCGTTGGCTCCCTTCTCTCCGCCGTCGCGCTGGGCCCGATCCTGATGATGCTGAACGAGAGAAACACCGTCTACGTGCCGATCACCGAGATCGCGCCGGCCGGGCTCCATACCGACGCGTCGGTCTTAACCAAGCGCGAAGTATTGCACGGCCCGCAGGCGCGGGGCGATTCCGGCACCTACCTTGTCTGGCAAAAAACGGATGAGATCGGCGCACCGAGCGGCCGTTACCTCGTCAATCCGGCCGGCGATGCCGTTTGGCTGGTTGACCAGGGTGTCAATGGCACGCACGACACGCGACCTGACGGATCGAAGGTGCAAAAATTTCAGCCCCCGAAGGCGACTCTGATTTCATACATTATCAAGGGCATCCTTGACCGAAAGCTGCCGTGGGCTTTGGTGCTGCTCGGCGTGATGATCTCGGTGACGCTCCAAATGTCGTTCGTGCCGGCGCTGGCGTTCGCGGTGGGCGTCTATCTTCCTTTGTCATCGTCGACGCCTATTTTTGTCGGCGGGATGATCCGTTGGCTGGTAGACCGGAAGCTTCGGCAAAATCCGGCCCATGCGGCGCTTTCGGTCGCGGATTTCAGCGCGGAAAGCGACAAGAGCCCAGGGGTGCTTTTGGCTTCGGGCTATATCGCAGGCGGTGCGATTGCGGGTATCATCATTGCTCTGGTCCAAGGCGGCTTCGATACGGCCAATGAGCGAATCAACAGCTGGGCGACGGCGCACAATCCGTTTTTCGACGGACCGAATTCCGATTTGCTTTCACTGCTTCCCTTCGCCGCGCTCTGTGTATTTTTGTACTTCGTCGCGCGCGGCAAATTGCTGGCACCTCGGAAGACGTAGCCGAATCGCCGCGAGGGACGGACGGGCCGGGACAAAGTGTAAACTTTGCGGTTTTTGGACCGGGTATCACCTGGTCGATTCTTGGGTTGTTCTGCCCAATCTGGCGCTGAATTCGAGCCCTCGGGAACAATTTATCTGCGAGAACGGACTTACGCGCTGCCGGCCATGCGGCTGGGCACACACATTAACTACTCCTCCCATGAAAAAACTCACCACGCTCCTTCTTTGCGGCCTCGGCCTGCTCGCCTCCGCCCAGGCCTCGAACATTACGCTGGGTTCGGCCGTCGCCCTCAACGGCACCTTTTTCACCGGCAACGGGGGCTGGTCCCTCGGCACCAATGCCCTGCCCTCCGACCTGGTCAACGGCACCTTCCAGCCGACCGCCCAGCAGTGGAATTTCAACTCGGTCTGGTGGAATGGCAACGACGGCCCGACTAACAACATCGTCGTCACCCTGCCGGGAACATTCAATATCACCGATTTCACGGTGCAGGCGGACGACAACGACACCTACGAGCTCGATTATCTCGGCTCGGACCTGCTCTGGCATGATGCGTGGGATATCCCGACGTTTGGAAACTTCGGCCTGCAGACCCGCAGCGTCACGCTCGGATCGCCCATCACGACGAACGCATTGCGGTTCACCGCCACCGGAGGCGATGGTCTGTACGCGGTCTCCCAAATCCAAGCCAACGGCTCCAGCTTGCTGGTGCCCGAGTCGGCTTTTACGCTCTCGCTGATTGCCGGCGCACTCGGCTTGCTCGCGCTGGCCGGCCGCCGGCGGCGCGCCGTCTGATTGTTTTATCCGGGGTCATTCGCGAACACCCGCAGGCGGAACTCTCCGGAGTTCCGCCTGATCTTTTTCGGCCGGAGGTCAGCGGTTCTCACTCCTCGCCGTCCCAATACGGAGTCTCGGTCATCTGGAAAAATTTCCCCTGCGGCCGCAGGCCCCACTTGCCCGTGTCGGGATAGAAGAAAACATCGGCGGGCGGATTGTCGGCGACCAACAGGAAGGTGAGTTCCTCCGTCGCCGAGGCGTTGCGGATCTGGTGCGCTTCGCCGGGCGCGTGAAGGAAGACATCGCCCGCGCGACCCGTGATCGTCTCGCGTTCGGCCCGCACCTGTGCCGTGCCACTCAACAGGTGGAAAAGCTCCCACTGCGTGGTGTGGCTGTGGAACGGGCACCCGCATTCGCCGGGGCCGAGCCGACTCAACTCAAGATCGAAGGGATGCCCGCCCAGGCCGGGCGGAGTGGCGCGCCTGGCCCCGAGTGCGATCGAAAGCTCCTTGCTCGTGCCGTGGAATTTCTTCTTCGGCGATTCCCAGCCTTCCCAAGGGAGCGTATCGGGGTGCAGCTTACGGGTGGCGAAGGGTGCGGGCGGCAACTCGGCCGGAGGCGGCGCGGGTTTATAAGCGGGCGTGCCACCGGCCGCGGCGGGCAGGTCGTCCTCGCCGTCAAAATAGTCGGCTGGGACCATCCGAAAAATCTTCCCGGGCGGACGCAAAGCCCACTTGTCCGAGTCGGGGTAGTAACAACCGTCCATCGGCGGATTGTCGGCGATAATCAGGACCTCGAGATCGGTCGCTCCGGTGTTGGTGAGCTGGTGCGGTTCGCCGGGCGGGTGGATGAAAACTTCGCCGGTGGCGATGGGATGAGTTTCCGCGCCGGCCCGGACCGAGCCCGCGCCGGCGAGGACGAGAAAGAGTTCCCACTGGGCGAGGTGGGAGTGGAACGGGCAGACCGAGGCGCCGGGAGGGAGGCGCCGGATTTGCAGGTCGAAGGGATGGCCGCCGCCCCAGGAGCCCGTGTTGCGTACCCCGCCGAGCGCAAGAGAGAGGTTTCGGCAGAAAGAATGAAATTTTCCCGAGGGCGAGCGCTGCTCCTCCCACGGAAGGTCGGGTATGTGGACAGTTTTCATCGAGAAGGACGCTTTCGCGACGGGTCTGATCTCCCTACGCCGGGCCGCGCTGATCGGGTGGTCGCGACGGACGAATTTGTTCCGTGTCTTCGGCGTATTCCGGGGTGACTAAACGACGGGATTGCTGAGCGTGCCGATGCCCTCGATCTCCACGGCGATCGTGTCGCCGGAGCGCAGCCAGACCGGGGGCTTGCGGGCGAAGCCCACGCCCTCGGGTGTGCCGGTGAGGATGACGGTGCCGGCGGGCAGCGTTTTGTCGGCGCTGAGGAATTCGATCAAAGCGGGCACGTCAAAGATCATGTCGGCGGTGGAGGAGTCCTGCATGGTGGTGCCGTTGAGAATCGAGCGGATACGAAGACTGTTAGGATGGGGGAGCTCGTCCTTCGTCACGAGCACGGGGCCGAGCGGACAAAAGGTGTCGAAGCTTTTGGCGTGGTTCCACTGTCCGCCGCCCCAGTCGCGCTGCCAGTCGCGGGCGCTCACGTCGTTGGCGGCGGTGTAGCCCAGGACAAAATCGAGGGCGTTGGCCCGGGTGGCATTGCGGCATTCGCGGCCCAGCACGAGGGCCAGCTCCGCTTCATAGTCCACGCGCGTGCTCGGTTGTTGCACCGGCAGGCGGATCGGGTCCCCGGGGTTTTGCACGGCGCCGGGCAGCTTCATGAACCAGATGGGGCGCTCGGGTGGAGGCTTGCCGCCCTCGGCGGCGTGCTTGGCGTAGTTGAGGCCGATGCAGATGATCGTGGCCGGCTGGAGCGGCGCGAGCCGGGGGTCCGCGGACACAACGCGGTCGGTGACCCGGTAGGCCCCGAAAATATCGCCCTCGACGGCGCAGGCCGATCCGTCGCTTTGGAGAGCCGCGTACGCCGGACCGGTCGGGGTAAGGTGGCGGAAGAGTTTCACGCAGCAGTTTCTTGCACGCCCATCCGCGCGGGGCAAAGCCGAAACCGTGGGAGGACCGGGATCGCGTCCGCGACAAACGGGGGCGCCGCTCGGGGGACTCAGGCAGTTGGGGCCGATTTCCCCGTGATTTGCGCTTCTGAAAGGTGGAGCCCGACCTCCGGGCGGGCTGAGGCGGTCACGCAACAAAAACCGGCCCGGAGTCCGGTTCCGCCTCAGCTCAACGGGATAATTCCGGCTCAGGGCGCGCCGATCACGTCGTGCAATTCCACAAAAAACACCAGCGGGACGTTCGGGGGAATTTGCGGAGGCCATTTCCCTTCCGGATAGGCCAGGGCGGGTGGCACGTAGATCAGCGCCTTGCCGCCGACGTGGAGAAGCTGCACGCCCTCGGCGAGCCCAGGCAACAGGTCCTGGACCACCATTTTCACCCGCGCCTGCGACAGCGACGGGAGGGCCGTTCCATCCGGCAGCCGGGCGGAGAAGCTGATGACCACGGAATCGGCGGGCTTTGGCATCGGGCCGGCCCCCTTTTCGGTGATCCGAAAGTGCAGTCCACTGTCTGTCCGCGACACGTTCTCTTTTTCACGGAGAGTGCGGAAATAGGTTTCGACCGGATTCGGCTGTTCGACGGCGAGCATGGATTGCACCTTCTGGCTGATGTCGTCGCGCAAGCGTTTGGCCTGGTCATCCAGCGGCAGACCGCGGCCCTCATAGCTCGCGCGAAATCCGTCGAGAAAAGCGTCGAACTGACTCCGGTTCCAGGCCAGATCGGGGATCCGGTTGTTTTCCGCCATGAACGAGCCGAGGGCCGCGTAGGGGGCGAGCTCCGGGGGGCGCACGAAGGCGGCGGCCGGGGCCGGCTTGGCCGGCGCCGGGGGGACGGGCGGGGCGAAGGGTTTGGCCGCCAGCGACCAAGCCAGCACGGCCAGAGCGAGGTTCAGCGCAAGGGAAGACCAGGCAAGAGGACGCCAGAAACCGCCGGACGGGCGGACAGGGGTGGGCGCAGACTTTTTCATGGGGCGGAGACGCGCAGCAGTGACGGAGGCGCGGAGGCAAAAGTCTGCACTGTTTCACGCCCGTCGGGCCAGCGAATTCCGAGCCGCACCGGCGGCGCCCCGTCGGGATACCCGAAAAAAACCGTGGCGGTGGACTGCGCGAAATAGCCGGTGCCGGCACCGACCTCCGCGGTCTGCGAGGAACCATCCGCGAGGGCGAGCGTGAGCCGGGCGCCGATGGCCGTGGGGTTGCCCGGAACGCCGCGCAGGGCGACGCCGAAGCTGTGGCGACCGGGCAGCGGACGGTTGCGGAACAAGAGCGCGGTGTCGTTGTTGCGCGTCACCAGCGCGTCGGGCCAGCCATCCTGATCGAGATCGACGATGGCGAGAGCCCGGGCGTCGCCGGGGACGATCAGGCCGCTCTCGGCCGGCGGCACCGGAGTGAAACCGCCGTGTCCGTCGCCGCGCAGCAGCCACCCGAGGCCGCCGTCGAAACGGCCGATTTCGGGAATCGGGGCGTAGGAATTTCCCACCACCAACAGGTCGGCGCGTCCGTCGCCGTCGAAATCGCCGGCGGCGAGGCCCGTGAGCGGCGCAATCTGCGCCATCTGTGGCAGGGGGGTGAAGCGGTAAGTGCCGTCAGGTTGGGAAAGGAACACGCCGCTGCGCAGTTCCGTGGCCGCCAGGCGGGTGGCGCCGGCCAGGGCCTCGGCGGGGAAAACCTCGTCGAGCGTCGCCTTGGCGTAGGACTCCGCGGTGGGAAAGCGCCGCGCCAGGGCGGGGAATACCTTCAGCATCGTTTCGCGGTTGCGCAGCGGATACCAGCGGTCGTCCTCGGCCTGAACTTCCACCAGTTGCGGGGCGGAGCCGGCGAGCGACACGCCGGCGTAGACTACGGTCGGCCGCGCGGGCGAGGCGCGATAGGGCGTGTTGAGGCCCAGATTGCCCACGACGTAGTCGGGACGGCCGTCGCCATTGAAGTCGGCCGAAGCCAAGGAACGCCACCAGCCAGTGCCGGCGGAGGCAAAACCGAGCGCGACGGAGGCATCTTCGAATTTTTTCCCGCCGAGGTTGCGGTAACAGGCGACCGGGCCCCACTCGTAGGCGACGATCAGGTCCGGCCAGCCGTCGCCATCGACATCGCTCCACAGCGCGGCGGTCACCATTCCCCGCCGCTCGATCATCGGCGCCACCTCGGCGGTGACATCGACGTAGCGGCCCTCGCGCCACGCGAGCAGCGCGCTGCGCGGCGCCTGCGGATATTGTCCCGGCACCACCCGACCGCCGAGGAAAAAGCCCGGATGCCCGGTATGTTCGAAATCGGCCGCTGCCGCCGCTCCCACGCTGATGGGCAGGGTCGGCAAGGCGCCGGCCGGCGCGGACGAAAAGTGCCCGCGCCCGTCGTTTAGCCAGAGATGCGGTTGATACGCGGGCGAGTCGGCCGGGGCGGCCACGCCGGCCTTGGTGCCGAGCAGGTCCGGAAAGCCGTCGGCATTTGCATCGAGGGTCAGGATCGGGCCGTCAGCCACGGCTGCGGCCTCGCGAAAGACGTTGGCGCCGTACACGAGAAACTGGCCGTCGCCGACATTGGAGAGGAGGCGCCCCGATTCGCCGGCGGCACCGCCGACGGCTGCGTCGTCCTGGCCGTCGCCATCGAAGTCGGCGAAAGCTACGGACGGGCCGACCCGGTTCAGACGGAACGGAAGCAGAGTCTGTTGGGCCAGTTCGTCGAGCGGACGTTCGTGACTGGCGAGGTCGAGTTGGGTCGTCCGGCTGATTTCGGTGAACTGCGGGGCGGGCGGGGCCGGCGGTGGCGAGACAGTCACGGGACCAGCGGGCTCGGTGATTTTGTAACGGCGGTCACCCGGCAGGTCGGTGAAGATCTGGCGGTGTCCGCTGGGCCATTCCACGGTGAGGCGGCGGACGATCGTGGTGTCGCCGAGTCCGAAGTGCACGATGGGCTCGCTGGTGGACATGTAGCCGCGGGCAACGGTCAGGGTGCGCATTTGCGTCCCGGCCGCGGTTTCGATGCGGACCGTTGCGCCGATGCCAAAGCGGTTGGAAACGGTGCCACGCAGATCCAGCACGAGGGCGTGTCCGGTGTCGCAGTCATTGCGGCACACGGTGAGGTTGCCCTCGTAGTTGATGAAGACCAGATCGAGATCACCGTCGCCGTCCAGATCGCCGAAGGCTGCGCCGAAGCTCACGCCGACCTGGTCCAGTCCCCAGGCCTTGCTGACATCCTCGAAGCGGAGGTCGCCGAGGTTGCGGAAGGCGCGATGCTGCTCCCGCAGAGGCGGCATGGCCTTGATGATCCGGATCCGTTCGCCCATGCTTTCCTTGGTCATGACCTGCTGGACCATGTCGCTGTTGTGCAGCTCTCGGACCATGCCGTTGGTGAAATAGGCATCGAGGCGTCCGTCGAGATCGAGATCCTCGAGGCGGACGCTCCAGGTCCAGTCGGTGGCTTGCAGACCGGTCAGGAAGGCCCCTTCCATAACCCGTCCGGTTCCGGTGCCGAGATAAAGGGCGTTGCGCATGTACTGGGGCGCCGCGTGCGGGCGGTTCTCATCTTCCGTGATGCCCGCACGGAGCATGGCCATGCCCCGGTGATCCTTGTAGCGGGAAGTCGCCGCCATGTCCGCCACGAGGAGATCGAGATGGCCGTCGTTGTTCACGTCACCGAGGTCCGCGCCCATCGAAGACTGGGGCGTGTGGGGCACCACCAAGCTGAGCACGTTCGTGAAGGTACCGTCGTGGTTGTTGCGATAGAGCTGATCCGGGTCCTTGAAATCGTTGTCGAGGTAAAGATCCGGCCAGCCGTCCTCATCGAAGTCCCACCAGGTCGCGGCGTGACCTTGGGTTTCGCCCTGGATGCCGGCGGCATCGGTCACATCGGTGAAGGTGCCGTCGCGGTTGTTATGAAACAGGTGGGAGCGCTGGCCGTTGGGATGGCGTTCCCCGTCGAGCAGATTGGTCTGCACGAAGACGTCGAGCCAGCCGTCGCGATCGTAGTCGCAAAAATCGGCCATGACGCTGGCATCCTTCAGATCCAGGCCATAGGCGTGCGCCATTTCCTTGAATGTCCCGTCGCCTTGGTTGATATAAAGCAGGTTGGGCGCATTGAACCGGCAGACGTAGATATCGAGGAGGCCATCGTTGTTCACGTCGACAAACGCCACGCCTCCCTTCCAGGCATCGGTCGGTCCGGAGACTCCGGCGCGCTCGGCGACATCTTCGAAGCGAAAGCCGCCCAGATTCCGGTAGAGGTGGTTCGGTCCCGTTTTGGTGGCCACGAAAATATCGGGCCGGCCGTCACCGTCGAAGTCGCCGATCGCCACTCCGCAGCCGATGGAGCCCAGGGAAAATTCGCGGTAGTGCGACCCCCACATCGTGGGATCGTCGTAGGCGTTGGCGAGGTTGATGCCGGTCTGCTCCGGCGCGAGGGTGGTGAAGAGGGTGGTCGTCCGCGGACCTGATCGTGCGGACAGGGGAGTGGAAGGCGGGACCGGGGAGTCCGTGGCGCAGGCGAGCGTGGGCGCGAGCAGCCCGCCCAAGACGATGAGCGCGAGGCGGCGGGGATGGCGGCGAAAATCGATCATGCAAAAAATGAGGAGGGCGATGCGGGAACCGGCTACTCTAACGGGCGGGCGGGAGGCGGGGAAAGCGCGCCTTGTTCTGATGACGCAGAATAGAGATGGCCAGACGACGTTTTATCCGCCAACACTAAACGTTAGAATAAAATTGAAGCAGCCTTCCCATCCTGTTTGTCCCAATCCCCTGCCATGGCCACCGCCGGATCATTCATTCTGAAAACGACCGATCGGCTCTCCGCTTCCGCCAAGGAGAAAAGATCGATGGAGTCGCTTCGGTCGGCGGCAGCGATTTTTCCCGGGAGATCTCTCAATCCATGAAAAAAGGGAGGCAGTTCGTCTTCGTGGCGTTGGCTTCGCTGGTGGTGACCGCCGCGGGCTATGTCGGCTGGCGGGAATATGCCGTCCGTCGGACCTGGCGGGAGCTGCGTCCACCGCTGCCCGCCGCCGTGGGAGCGGACGCGCCCGGCCTGGATGCCCGCCTGGCCGTCTGTGCCGCCCGGATGGAAAGCTGGCCGCCCGACCGGGCCGCCCTCGCCGAATTCACGCTGCTCTGCCACGCCAACGGGCTTTTGCCTGAAGCGGTGCAGGGCTATCAGGCCCTGATGGTCCTGGAACCCCGCGAAGGACGCTGGCCGCACCTGCTGGCGGCTGTTCTGGGCGGTTTCGGGCGGATGGACGACGCCCTGCCGCTGCTCCGGCGGGCGACCGAACTCGCTCCCGACCGAATCATTGTCTGGACGCGTTTGGGCGACGCGCTGTTCAAGGCCAACCGGATCGACGAGGCGGAGGCGGCGTACCAGGAGGCCCAGCGGCGGGCTCCGGAAAACGTTTATATCCTCTTCGGGCTGGCCCGGTGCGACCTGCAGGCCGGGCGCCTGACCGCGGCCCGGAAACACCTGCAGCAGGCGGTGACGGCCGAACCGAAATTTCCCGATGCGGAGAGCCTGCTGGCCACCGTGTACGACCAGCTGGGCAACGCCGAGGCGGCGGAGCGGGCGCGGGCGCTGGTGAAAAGCGACGGCCACTATCCCGAGGCGCCGGACCCATGGACCGACGAGCTGGTCGATTACTGCCACAACACCTACATGCTGCTGGTCGCGGGCTCCGCGGCGGAGGCCGACGAAGCGCCGCAAAAGGCGGTGGGGTTGCTGGAGCGGGCCCTGCGCGATGCACCGGACGACGCCCGCCTGCATCGACAGCTGGGCAAGGTCCTCACGCGCCTGGGCGATCTGGCCGGCGCCCGGCCCCATTTCGAAAAAGCGGTGGCAAAGGACCCGGGCAACGAGTACCTGCGCCAGGACATGGTCCTGTTTCTTCGGGCGGACAAGGATCAGGCAGGCTTGGAACGGGAGGTGGCGGATGCGCTGAAGACCTGCCCGAACAGCGCGCAGCTGCATTTCGAGGCCGGGGTGATTGCCGCCCGCGCCGGACGTTATGAGGAGGCCGCGCAGCACTTCGAGCGGACCTGGAAGCTCCGCCCCGAAGAGACGTCGGCGGCGCACGAGCTGGCGGAGGTTTATTTTCGGAGCGGCCGGGCCGATCAGGGCGTGGCCGTGCTGGAGCAGGCGTTGCAAGCGCATGGGGCGGACGAGGCGCTCTGGACCCGGCTTATTCGCCAGGGGATCGAGGCCGGCGACGCCCGGACCGGTCGCTGGCTGCAAAGTGCCGGGCAGGCGGGTTTGCCGGAGGCGGCTCTGGCGGATCTGCGCCGGGCGTACGAACGGCGCTTCGGGCGCATCCCGCTATGAAACCGAAGCCAATCCCCGAGGCTGCGGGCGACCGGCGACCGACGTTGAAGGACGTCGCGCGCGAGACCGGCTATCATATTACGACCATATCGCTCGCGTTGCGGGGGCATCCCAGCATCCCCGAGACCACGCGGAAACTGATCGCCGAGACGGCGCAGCGCATGGGCTACCAACGCAACCCGGTCTTTCACGCGCTCAGTCGTTTTCGTTTGCAGGGGCGGGTGTGCGCGCCCGCCCCGCGCATCGCGTACCTGGAGAATTTCGGCGCCGGCTCAGGCATTGCGCGCGCCCCGCACTTGCAGGTGTTCCTTGAGGGAGCGCGACGGCAGGCCGAGCTGCTCGGTTACGAGCTCGAAGTCCTCGCGGTCGGCGAGGACGATCACGACGCGCGCAGCCTGCGCCAGTATTTGCGGGCGCAGAACATTGCCGGCGTCGTGCTTGGCGCGTTCCGGCCGGGTTACGCCGAGCTGGCGATGAATTGGGACGCCTACGCGGTCGCAAAAATCCATTCGCGCCACACCGAGCCCGACGTGACCGTGGTCGGCAACGACCAGTTGCGCGAAGTCCGTCAGGCCTTCCGGCAGGTCGCGGCATTGGGCTATCAGCGGATCGGGCTCGCGGTGGGCCGCGCCGACGAGGATTCCGGCGGGCACCGACACACGGCGGGCTACCTCATGGAATCGGATTCGATTCCGCGGGACCGGCAGGTGCCACCGCTCATTTTTCCCTACTACAGTGATTTCACGACGTTGAGCGGCATGATCGGCCGCTGGGTGCGGCGGCACCGCATCGACATGGTGCTCTGCAATTGGGTCAGCATCCAAGAAATGCTGGAGAGCCAAGGATTGCGCGTGCCCCGCGACGTGGCGTGCGCCAGTCTCTGCCTGTGTGGACCGGCCCCGGCCAATCTGGCCGGCATCCGCCCGAACCTGCTGCTCGTCGGCGAACGCGCGGTCTCCATCGTCGTCACCCAGCTCAAGTCCGGGCAGCTCGGTCCGCCCGCCATCCCCAGCTCCATTTATGTCCAAAGTACCTGGCAAAGCGGCCCGAGCGCCCCGGCCCGAACCTGACACGGTCGCCGGGGCGAAGCGCTACTACACCCTGGCCGACGTGGCGGCCCGGGCGGGCGTGCACGTGACGACGGTTTCCCTGGCATTGCGGGATCATCCCAGCATTCCGCCCGCGACCCGCGCGCGAATTCGTGCCGTCGCGAAGGAGTTCGGCTACCAACGCGACCCGCTGCTGGATGCGCTCAATTTTCATCGCGCCCACCGCAACCAGCCGGCGCGGCGGGCCAGCACCGCTTTCGTGGTCCACGCGGGCACCACCCGACTGTTCAGCGGCAATCACTACCAGCCTCTCGTCTATGCCGGGGCCAAGGCGGCGGCCGAGGCGCACGGGCATTCGTTGGAGATTTTTGTGGTCGGAAACGGCCATCTCGCCCCCGCCCGTCTCAACACGATTCTCAACGCGCGCGGGATCACCGGCGTGCTTTTGTCCACGTTCGAGATCGATATCGAACAGCTGGACCTCGACTGGAGCCAGTTTTGCGCGGTCAAAATCGAATGCCTCCACCTGAGCCCGCATCTTGACGCGGTGTCGAACGACCAGTTCCAGGTTGCCCGCCTCGCCCTGCGCCGGCTCCGCGCCCTGGGCTACCGTCGCATCGGCCTGGCCACCGCCCGTGAAGATCAGGCCCGGCTGGCCGAATCCTTCGGGATGGGCGTGCTGGTAGAGCAGGCGTCGTTGCCGGAGGACGAATGCGTGCCGCCGTTGATTTTCAGCCTGGCAGAAGTGCCGATCTTGCCCCGCCTGCTTCCCGAGTGGATGAACGCCAACCAGGTCGATGTGATCATCTCAAACTGGAACGAGCTGCCCGACATCTTCGCCACCTCCGGCATCCGAATTCCCGAGCAGGTGGCCTATGCCTCCTTGGATATAACGCCGAGCATGTCCAATTTCGCCGGAGTTGTACAAAATCACCGTTTGGTGGGGCAACAGGCCATGGAGCAACTGGCGATCATGACCGATGCCTACCAACGCGGCGTGCCCGAGGCCCAAAGCATTACTTATATTGCGGGTTACTGGCAAGACGGAGCTACGGCCCCGCCCAAAGCGCCCAAGCAAGCGGTGAGGGCTTGAGCGCGCGCGGTCAAATGGTTTGCTCGCGCCGGCGAAACCGGACGTTCAGTCGATTTCCCGTTCGGGGTTCTGCGTGGCTCGTATCCACGGACGGAACTGGGCTGCGACCTCCGGAAACACGAGGTTTCGAAGACGCACCGAGCTTTAGATTCATTGCATTCATGGAAATTGCTCAATAGTTAGAGTAGTTAATCTTTTGAGCGCCATGCAGAATTCTGTTTTTCCATAAATGCGGTTTACTCCTTACCCCCTTTTTACCCCCTATCCCGCGATACGTCCGAAGAATTTTGCCTACCCGACAGGTGCCCTTCCGGGCACTTGCATCCCAAGCCATCAAACAAACACATGAACCCTGCACTAAAGCTACAGAAGCTACCGGGTCGATACCGCCTCTGCGGATCGGCCTTTTGCGTCGCCTTGCTCACCCTGAGCAGTCACGCGATCGCACAGACCACCACCACCACCACGACCACCGAAACGGCCGCCACCCCGGCGCCGGCCACCGATGACAAAAACGATGTGGTGAAGCTCTCGCCGTTCGTTGTCAGCAGTGACAAGGACTACGGGTACGCCGCTTCGAACTCCATCGCCGGTACGCGCACCAACACCCCCATCAAGGACATTCCCCTCAACGTCCAGGTCTTCACCAAGGACCTGGCCGACGACTTGCTCGTCAAGAACCAAGTCGATTTCGAGTCGTACAACGCCTCCCTCGTCAACGGCTCCGCCGATCGTTTTTCGGACAATGTCATCCAGCAGTCCTACCAGAATTTCCTGTTCCGCGGTTTCCGCCAGAACTGGGGTCTGCGCGACGGCATTCGCGAATACGATCCGATCGACACCCAGGGCCTTTCCCGTGTCGAAGTGGTCAAGGGCCCGGCGGCTGCGCTGTACGGTCTGGCCTATCCGGGCGGCGTGATGAATAACATCTCCAAGACCGCGGATTTCAACCGGTCCTTCGGCAGCGTCCGCGTGAGCGCGGGTGGCGAGGGCGACTACCGCGGAACGATTGATACCAATGTGGTCGGAAAGTTGGCCGGTGGGCAGGTGGCCATCCGCTACAACGGTGTGTACGAACAGACCGAGGACGTGCGCGCTCACTCGATCGGCAAGGTGCGGCTTGAGGACGTCGCCCTGTCGTGGGCGCCGATTCCCACCACCCAGTTCGATCTGCTGATCGAAAACGGCTTCCGCGCGAAGCCCAACGGCATCGGCGGCCCCGGCGGCTACTTCCAGGTCGCGGAGGCCGGTGCCTCCGGCAACGGCGCCAGCATCCCGCTCCAGATTCTCCATCCGGAAATTTCCTGGAACTGGAACTGGTCGAACGGTGCCAATCCGGACTCTCTGGAGACGCATCTCTACCGCGGCACGGTTACCCAGAAGATCGGCGACAACTTCAACCTGACGGGATATATCCAATATTCCTCCCGCTTGGAGACCCCTGGCCAGGGCTGGGACGCGAGCGGTTCCGGTGGCGCCAACAGCTGGGAAAATGCCGGCAGCGGCTGGGACCAGGTCAACAACCGGATCATCAGCACCTACAACTATCGCGACTGGGGCAACAAGATGCATGCTTACGGTGCCACCGGCGTGTACAAGCTCGATCTGGAGCAAATGAAGAACACCTTCACCTTTGGCGCCAACGTCTGGGGTGAGAAGGAACTTTCCCGCGAGAACGCGCCGCTGAATCCGCTCGCTTCTGCGATCTATTACCCGATCACCCAGGGCATTAATACCAGCGCTCCGCAGTTTGCTCCGGCGGATACCGAGCCGCAAATGGGTCAGATCGGCGATGGCAGCAACGGTTACCACCACGAGGACAACTCGAACGATTACTACTTCGCCGCCTGGCAGGCATCGTTCCTCGGCGATAAGTTGAAGACCAACGTCGGCATCAATGAAACGCATATGAAGCTGCTCGGCTGGAACAATGGCGTCTCTCCGGCGCCCGACACGGTCTACAAGGCCTCCAAGCTGTCGCCGCTGTTCGGTGCCATCTACGAAGTCACGAAGGAATATTCCGTGTTCGCGGTGCATTCGACTTCGTTGTTCCCGGATTCGACCAAGGACAGCTTCGGGCACACCTTCTCTCCGCAGGTCGGTTCGAGCTATGAGTTCGGCGTCAAGTTCGACGTGGACAACAGCAAGTTCAGCGGAACCGTCAGCTACTACGACATCAAGCAGACGGGCGGTTCGCAGAACGACCCGAACCACGATAACGTCACCACCGCCCGTTGGGATTCCCTGACTCCGGCGCAGCGCGCCGTGGATCCGGCCTTTGCAGGTCACGTTCGCTCCGACTTCCTGGGTGACATCATCCAGGGTGGCGAGCAGGAAGCCAAGGGCTTCGACGTCGATCTGGTTTATCAGCCGATCCGGCAGTGGCAGATGGTGTTTAGTTATGCCCACACCAACCACCAGTTCACCCAGTCGGCGGTCGCCTCCACGATCGGCGAAACCTACCCGGAAGCCATCAAGGATCGCTATAGCCTGCTCAGCAAATATTCGTTTATTGACGGAGATTTGAAGGGCGCGTTTGCGGGCATTGGCATCACGGGTGGCAGCAAGGCGCTCCAGAATTACTTCAACTGGAACGGGCATGATGTCGCGCGCTACGAGCCGGCCCGGACCACGGTGAACCTGTTCGGCGGCTACAAGGTCAAGGTGTTTGGCTACAACTCGCTTGTTCAGCTGAACATCAACAACGTGACCAAGACCTCGGACTACGAAGGGTGGAAGGCCACCGGTTCCTCAGCGATCCTCTCGACGCAGATGTACAAGGTTCCGCTCCCGATCGTTTATCGTCTGACGCTGGGCCTGGACTTCTGATCCGGACCTGCAGTTAAGTTTTCTCAAGGAGGGCGAGTCCAACTCGCCCTCCTTTTTTTTGGTCGTCATCCCGCGACTGAACGCGTCGAGGCATCCGGATTGAGTGGACAGCGCGGCTTCGAGTTTCCCGCGATCCCAAGTCCGATACCAACCGCCGGCCCAGCAGTCCGTCGCTCCCAATGCGGCCTGCCAAAGTCTAATACCAATCGCCTTGAGCTATTACACTAGGCTGAGGCGCAATGGTAGGGCGGGACCGCCGGGGCCGCCGCGAATGTCGTTACGGCGCGCCCGGCGGTCGCGCCCTACCCGCTGAAAAGAGCAAATGCATAGGGAAATCCTAGGGGTGGCTTGTATTAACTCCGCGCTCTCCGAGCTCTCCACGTTTCAACTGCGTTTTTCGGGATCAAACCCACTTTGGTCGCGGAGACCACTATTCGGGCCGAAAGCGTAGGAGTCGACGAAACCATTCTCCCGCCCGCCCGCTTGGGATCTGAGGCTTCACGAGGAAATTCCGCGACTACATTTTGGAAAAAGCTTCGGCAATGTCGGTGCCGATCGGAAACCGCCCCGCAACCCAGGGTCGAGGTCAAGGCATGTGGTGAACGTGGTGTAGTGGCGCGGCGGAAGGATCCGGCCACGCGAAACGACGGAGCTGAACTTCGCGCGCGGCCGCTTCACCCTCGCGCACGGCGTAACACCGGTCGAGCTCCAGCCCGCTGATCGTCTGCGTCCTGCCGGTCCGGGGCCAGAATATCTCCACCCGGACAATGCCGGTGGCCTGCCCGAGCCCGAATTCCTGCCGCAGCGGTGAAGCGCCGAAGCTGCCCCCGCTGCCGACGGTGCGGAAGATCTCGCGCTCACCGGAGGCGGTCCGGGCCACGACCTTCACGACCGCGCCGATCGCGGAGCGGTTGGACTGGACGCCTTCGAGTTTGAGCTTGAGCCAGTGGTTGCCATGACCGGGATTGGCAAAAAGCTGCCGCTCGTAGTGGTCGCCCGGATAGGCTCCGCCGAGCACCGAATAAATGTCCTGGTCGCCATCGTTGTTGATGTCGCCAAACGCGATGCCATGTCCCTTCTGGAGTTGTCCGAAACCGCCGGAGGTCGTGACATCTTGAAACCGCTGGCCGCCATCATTGCGGAACATGCGGTTGGGAATGAGTGTGCCGAGATTCGGGTCGCCGGTGCCGACATAAAAATCCAGCCAGCCGTCGTTGTCGAGGTCGCCGAAATTCAGGCTCATCGAATGGACGACCTTGTAAAGGCCCATCTGGCGGGTCACATCGGTGAAAGTGCCGTCGCCGTTGTTGTGATAGAGTCGCGGTCGCTCGCCGTCGCTGGGCAGGCCGAGATAATCGGCCGCCACGTCGCCGACGTCGTGGATACGGTAGCCCATCACCAGCAGGTCGGGCCAGCCGTCGTTGTCGTAGTCGAGAAAGGCGCAGGGAAAGCTGAAGATCGGCTCGGTCACGCCCGCCGTCTTCGCCACGTTGGTGAACCGCCACCGGGCTTGGGGCGAGGGATTCCCCTCCACCGGCCCGTCATTGCGCAACAGGATGTTGGGCCCGTCGCGCACGGACAGATAAAGGTCGGGCCGGCCGTCGCGGTTGTAGTCGGCGGAGATCACCGCCTTCACAAAAGCCGTGATCGCCACGCCGTTCTCGGCCGCGCATTCCGTGAAGGTGCCGTCACCGTTGTTGCGATAAAGTTCACACGGGTGCGTGGAACCCGGCGTCGTTTCGTTGCCGATGAAAAGATCGATCAGTCCGTCGCCATTGTAGTCGAGCCACACGGCGGTCTGCGTGGGATGAAAACTGAGCACGCCCGCCTCCTCGGTGACATCCGTGAAGGTGCCGTCGCCGTTGTTGCGCAGCAGCGAATTTGGGAAGCGTCCCTCATTGCCCATCCACGCACCGCGAAGGACGAACACGTCGACGAAGCCGTCGTTGTTGTAGTCCGCCTGGATCAGGTTGAGTCCGCCCGTCAGGCCGGTGAGACCGGCCGCGGCCGTGCGATCGGTGAACGTGCCATCGCCGTTGTTGTGAAAAAAACGCAGCTGGCTGTGGAAACCAAACCCCGAAACCATGAGATCGAGCAGTCCGTCGTTGTCGAAATCGTCGAGCACCACGCCGCCCGACAGATCGTCGACGTCAAGACCCAGCTGGCCCGCCACGTCGGGGAAATGCTTGATGTCGTAGTCGGAGGCAAAAACCTGGGGATCGATCAGCCATTGCGGCGGCACCCGATCGGGGTATTCGCCCAGCGTCATGTACGCGATGTTCAGCAGCCAGCCCGCGTCGAAGCGCTGGGGATCCCGCTCGAGCAGCCGGGTGAATTCGGTGATGGCCCCCCGCGACCCACGGGGCAGCTGGTGAATGCCCCCGCCATGGATCGGAAAGAGGCAGGAATCGGCGTTGTGGTTGGCCACGCAATTCTCCTGCTCGCCGAGCCGGAGATAACAAAGCCCCTTCATCAGCAGCAGCTGGGACTGGATCTCCGGTCGCAGCGGCACGTGGTTTTCGGTCGTGAGGCGCTCGTAATCCTCGAATTCTTTCAACGCCGCCTCGGACTGTCCGTTGTTCAACAGGTTCTCGCCGAGCAGCGGTTTGATCTTGAGCACCTCCTCCAGGCTCGCGGCCTCCTTCAGGCGCGCTTGGTAGACGGCAATCCGCTTCCCGGCGACGAAAGGATTGCCAAACGGGTCGGCGGCGGCCTCCAGCCCGGCCAGGCGGGCGACCATTTTTTGCGTGCTGGCCGGCTGCGGTTTCACCGGAGCGGCGGGATCACACCACTCGACGGGATGCGCCGCGGGCGCGGAGCCCACGGGCGGACTGGCCGGCTCGCCCGCGACCAAGGCGGAGCTCAGCGCGGCCGCCTGCACCCCCAGAAAAAATCCTTTTGGAAAACCCCGCGGTCGTGCGGGTGCGGGGAGCGCGGAGCTCCCGGAGGAAAAGCCTGTGGAAATAAGGCCGCGCATGGGGGTCGCTTCATGGTCGTCGCGGGCCGATCCGAGGCAACCCAAAGTTGTCTGGGTTTTGGGTGATTTTTCGTTGGCGGATGCCGCCTCGTCCTGCACCCTCGATGGATGGCCCTCACCTCCGTATCGCGCGCCCGCCTCCAGGCCTCGGCGGCGTCCGCCGGGACCCTCCTGGTTTGGGGGTGGCGCGGGGGCGTCACCGCGAGGTTGTTCGCTCTTGCCGCCGGGCTCCTCGCCGCGCTCGCCTGGCTTCGTCCGGTCTGGTATGCGCCTGTCCAGCGCGGCCTCGACCGGGTGGTTCAGGCGCTGCTTGCCGTGCTGACCTGGCTGTTGCTGGGTCTGATCTATCTGGGTCTTTTCACACCGCTCCGGGCCTGGCGGGCTCTTCGCCGGGCCGACCCGCTGCAACTCGGCCCCGATCCGGAGGCGACCACCTACCTGCGTTCCCTGCCGCCCGCCCCCCCGGGGCGCTTCGACCGCCAGTTTTAATGCGGCTCCTCGGCCTCAGCGCATTTTACCACGACTCCGCCGCCGTCCTGCTCGAAGACGGCGTCATTGCCGCTGCCGCCCAGGAGGAACGGTTCAGCCGTCGCAAGCATGACGCGGGGTTTCCGCGCCAGGCGGCGGCGTGGTGCCTGTCCCGCGCCGGCGGCCCGGTCGATGCAGTCGTCTACTACGAGAAACCCCTGCTTAAATTCGAACGCATCCTAGCAACGGCGGCGGCGGTGGCGCCACGCGGCTTCCGGGCCTTTGCCGCGGCGATGCCCGACTGGCTCCAACACAAGCTCTGGCTGCCAGGCGTGATCGAGGATGAGCTGCAGAACCTGGGCGTGACGCGCGTGCCCGTGCACTTTGCCGGGCATCACGAAGCCCACGCGGCCAGCGCTTTTTTCCCGTCGCCCTTCGAATCCGCGGCCATTCTTACGCTCGATGGAGTGGGCGAGTGGACGACGATCGCTTTCGGCCATGGCACGGGCTCCCGGCTGGAACTCTCGCGCGAGCTGCGGTTTCCCCACTCGCTGGGTCTGCTCTATTCGGCGTTCACCTATCATTGCGGTTTCCGGGTCAACTCCGGGGAATACAAGCTCATGGGGCTCGCGCCCTACGGCGAACCCCGCTTTGCCCCGGTCATCCTCCGCCAGCTCCTCGACCTGAAACCGGATGGCTCGTTCCGGCTCAACCTCGACTACTTCGGCTACCTGCACGGCCAGACCATGACGAATGCGCGTTTCAGCGCGCTTTTTGGCGGCCCGCCCCGCCCGCCCGACGGGCCGCTGACCCAGTGGCATTGCGACCTCGCGCGCTCGATCCAGGACGTGACCGAGGAGATCGTGCTCCGACTGGCGCGCACCGCTCACGCCGAGACCGGGGAAGAGAACCTGTGTCTGGCCGGCGGCGTCGCGCTCAACTGCGTGGCGAATTCCCGCTTGTTGCGCGACGGTCCGTTCCGCCGCGTCTGGGTGCAACCGGCCTCGGGCGACGCGGGTGGCGCGCTCGGGGCGGCCCTGGCTTTCCATCACCTGAAAGCACTCGCTCCCCGGTCCGCTGACGGCGTCAATGATGCGATGCAGGGAGCCTTTCTCGGACCGGAGTACGGCGAGGCGGAGATCGCCGCCGCGCTGACTGCTCGCGGCCTGCCGGCCGAGAAACTCGACCCGGGATCGCTGCGGGACCGATTGGTTGAGCGTTTGGCCGCCGGTGATGTCGTGGGCTTTTTCCAGGGCCGCGCGGAATTCGGTCCGCGCGCCCTCGGCGCCCGGTCGATCCTCGCCGACGCGCGGTCGCCCGAGATGCAGCGCCGTCTCAACCTGAAGATCAAGTTCCGCGAATCCTTCCGGCCCTTCGCCCCGGTGGTGCTCGCCGAGCGCGCGGGCGAATGGTTCGACCTGCCGGCCCCCTCGCCCTACATGCTCTTCACCGCTCCGGTGACCGCGGCGCACCGGCACCGGGTGGACGCGGCGGGCACCTGGGACCAGCGCCTGCAATCCGTCCGCTCCGACATTCCCGCCGTGACCCATGTCGATTTCTCGGCCCGGGTGCAGACCGTCGGGCAGGCGGGCAATCCCGCGCTGCACGCCTTGTTGACGGCCTTTGCGGTCCGCACGGGCTGTCCCGTCCTGGTCAACACCTCGTTCAACGTCCGCGGCGAGCCCCCGGTCTGCCACCCCCGGGAGGCGCTCGACGGTTTTTTTGCGACCGAGATGGATGCGCTCGCGCTGGGACCTTTTTTCCTCGAGAAACGACTGCTGCCGTCGTCCTTTTCCTCCTCCGCTC
Source organism: uncultured Opitutaceae bacterium (assembly GCA_964477955.1). GTDB lineage: Bacteria > Verrucomicrobiota > Verrucomicrobiia > Opitutales > Opitutaceae > Didemnitutus. The sequence continues at coordinate 28,191 of CAYZGG010000019.1, read as the reverse complement.
CTGCGCGGACGTTTTCCCCCGATTGAACTATGCGCGCCCTGAAAAATTTCCGCCGCCTGCTTGGTGAACTCTGGTCCTTTGCCCGGCAGCACAAGGCTTGGTGGATCATCCCCGTGGTGCTGATTCTGCTGGCGGTCGCGCTTTTTGTCATCGGCGTCTCGGCCGTTTCGCCGTTCATCTACTCCCTGTTCTAGACGTGTCCGCCGCCTCGCCGTCGCTTTTTCGCAAGCTCCTCTACGCCGCCATTCTCGCAGGTGCGGTCGTGGCCTTGCTGCTCGGCGGCCTTGAGCTCGGGCTGCGGGTGGCGGGTGTCGGCTATTCACCGCATTTTTTCCGTCGGGTTGTCCTGCCCGACGGGGAAAGGATCTGGCGGGAAAACCGCTGGTGCACCGCCCCGTTTTTCTCCGCCGATTTGGTTCGCCGCCCGCAGCCGGTGCGGTTGCCGGAAAAGAAATCCCCCGGCACCTACCGGATCTTTGTGCTCGGCAGTTCCGCGGCGATGGGTGACCCCGAACCTGCCTTCTCGTTCGCGCGGGTGCTCGAGGCCATGCTGCGCGCGGCCTATCCGGGGCGCCGGTTCGAAGTGATCAACGCCGCTGTCACCGCGGTCAATTCCCACCTGGTGCGCGGGTTCGCGGAGGATTGCGCCCGCCTCGAGCCGGACCTCTTCATCGTCTACGAGGGCAACAACGAGGTCATCGGTCCGTTCGGGCCCGCGGGAGTGTTCGCGCCCTTCCTGCGCTCCGGGACGGCCGTTCGCACCGCGGTGTGGCTCAAGGGCACGCGGACCGGTCAGCTCCTGGCCCGCGCCGGCTCGCGCCCACCGGGAGAATGGGGCGGGATGGGCATGTTTCTCCGGCAGCAGATCGTCGCGGACGATCCGCGGCTCGATTCCGTGCGCGCGAATTTCCAGGCCAACCTCCTCGCCATCGCGGCGAGCGCCCGTCGCGCCGGCGCCGGCGCGCTGATCTGCACCGTTCCCGCCAACCAGCGCGATTTTGCGCCGTTCCTGTCGCTGCACCGGCCGGGACTCGATCCGGTCCAGCTCGCCCGGTGGCAGGCGCTTTTTGCCGCCGCGGAAAAATCCGGGCAGGCGGGCGACCTCGCAGGCGCGACGCAAAAATATCAGGAAGCGCTCGGGATCGACGACCGCTACGCCGAACTGCCTTTCCGGCTGGGTCGGCTGGCCCTGCAGGCGGGAAACGAGGCCGCGGCGCGGGACTATTTTCAACGTGCCCTCGACCTGGACGCATTGCGCTTTCGCACGGATTCGACGCTCAACCGGACGATTCGCGACCTGCCGGCGGCCGGAGGGCCGAACCTCGAGGTCGTGGATCTGGCCGCGGGTTTGGCGGCGCAGAGCGCCCATGGCATCACCGGCAACGAGATGTTTTATGAGCATGTGCACCTGACCCTGCGCGGCGCATACGAAGCCGCCCGCGAGCTCTTTCCGCACGTGGTCGCCGACCTGCAAAGGCGCGGTCTCGCGGCGGGCCCCATGCCGGTGCCGTTCGATTACGACGAAGCCCACGTGCGGCTCGGCTACAACACCTACGAGCAGGACATGATTGCCGTCGAGCTGTTGAACCGCTTCCACCGCGCTCCATTCACGGGACAGTCGGACAACGCCGCGCGATTGCAGTCGTGGGAACGCCGGCTCGACGCGGCCAAGGGGCTCCTCGCCCGGCCCGAAGCCGGACCGGCCCTGCGCGAACTGGCACGGCGCGCCCTGGAACTGGCTCCCGACGACTGGGTGCTCAAACGCGACACCGGCGCCATGCTGGTCAGTCGCGGTGCGCCGACGGAAGCGTTGCTCCTGCTTGGGCAGGCGGCCCAATGGATCGACGACGATGTCGATACGCTCATCGCGCTCGGATGGGCCCGGCGCGCGCTTGGGCATACTGCCGAGGCGGAAAAGGCTTTCGCGCAAGCGAGAAAACTCGAGCCGCAATATCCCGGCCTGCCGCCGCCGCCGGCAAAACCTTGACGCGGACTCGTGCGACTGAGTCCGATTTCTCTGAAAAATTGTTCTCTTGCAAGGCGGAGCCTGACCTTCGGGCGGGCTGAGGCAGTCACGCAAAGAAAACCGGCCACGGAGGTCCGGTTCCATCTCATCTCAACTGCTCATGCAATTGCCGGGAGGTGAACCTTGGTAGATAGAAGGCTGGTCCCGCCACTTTTGGTTGCGCGGCAAGCGCACAACCTACATCCGGTCGAGCTCGACCTCGGGCGTAGCGCAGGCTTCCAGCCCGCTGGCACGAAAAGCAGGCTGGAAGCCTGCGCTACGCCAAAACCTCCGGCTGATACCAGTTATCGTCCGGGTTCGGGCGATTACCTTGTAGGCGGGGTGCCCTCACCCCGCGAGGCAGGTGCCGCGAAGCGAAGCGACCTGCGCCCGCCATTGGTTCCCGCGGCCGCGCCGCGCTTCGTCATTTGGCCGCCTGGGTCCAGAGCGTGAGACGATCCATTCGGTCGAACGGTGGGTAGGCGTAGAAGCCGCCGGTGACAATCGCGGGCCGGCCCGAAGCGTCGAGGGTACCGACGTCGCAGGCGAGCAGCTGCGTCGGCGCGTGCGCCAGCACGTGCAAGGTGAAGTTCTGTTTGCCGTCGTTCTTGAACGCCACGAGCGAACTGGCCTGCGGGTCTTTCCAATCGTTGAATCCGCTGACACAAATGATGTCCATGACGCCGTCTCCGTCCAGGGACACGCCGATGGGGCAGTAGGCTCCGGGCAGGTCACCGACGCGGTGGAACTTGAAGTTGCCACCGCCGAGATTCTCGAACCATTGGACCCCGTGCCACGGGCGTTTGCCCGGATCCGCGTATTCAAATCCGTCGCCGTTCGTGTAGAGGATGTCGGGCCGGCCGTCGCGGTTCACGTCGCACAGGCTGATCCCGCTGCTCCCGTAATCCTCATTCGTGGAGCCGAAGATGATTTTGTCCGTGAAATTCCCGTGGCCGTCGTTTTCAAACAGATGAATCTCCTCCCACTGCTGCGACACCACGGCCACGATATCGGGGGTGTGATCGCCGTTCATGTCCGCCACGCACACATTGACCGTGCCCGACAGATTGAGCAGAAGGTGGCTTTCGAACTGCCAGTTGCCGAGGTTGCGCATCCAGCGGATCTCGCCCTGGTCATAACCGAACTGTCCCACCGCCAGATCGAGTTTCCCGTCGCCATCGAGATCGACCGCGCGAATGTCGGTCACCCGGGCGATGTGATCGGCGATCACATGCTTGGTGAAATGCTGATGCCCGTCGTTCTCCAGAATCACGACGGAGCCGATCTTGGCGTTGTTCGGGAACACTTCTCCCATGCACGAGACCAGCAGGTCGAGATGGCCGGTCTTGTTCAGGTCGACCGCCTCCACGTGCACCGGCGCGGGCAGGTCCGCCATCAATACGGACTCCTCGAATTTCCCCGGGCTCACCTGGCGGAGCCACACCACGGCGTTCAACTTGTCATCGCAGGCCAGAATGTCGTCGAGTCCGTCCTGGTCGAGATCCACGACCCGGACATGGGCGATCCAAGGCTTGTCCTGGAAAGGGAGGCCGATCGAATGCGGTTTGAACCGGGAAGTGTCCTCCACCACCGGGGTCCGGGCGATCCGCACCGGGGTGACCGGCACTTCGCGGCTGCAGGCGGCGACCAACAGAAGAGCCGCCACCAACGAGACTGAACGGAGCGAGACACAGAGCGCTCGAACGGGGTGCATCCACCCAGCACAATCCCCGGGGAATCGCTTGGCAAGGCGTGAATCGGCGGGCGCCAAGGCAGGCGGTTCGGGCGCGCCGGGCCGGGCGGATTGCGTTGACATCCGGGGGCCGGACACGTTGGCCATGGGGGTGATGTCCGTGCTTCCGCCCGCCCGTCTTCGCGTGAGCGAGCTCGTCAAGCATTACGGCTTGGTCGAGGCGTTGCGTGGCGTCAGCCTGACGGTGGAGCCCGGCGAGATTTTCGGGTTGCTCGGACTGAACGGCGCCGGGAAGACCTCGCTGATCGAATGCATCCTCGGCCTGCGCCGGCCGGAGGCGGGTGCGGTGCACGTCGACGACATCGATGCCCTCGCGCACCCCGAGCGGGTGCGATATCGCGTCGGCGCGCAGCTTCAGTCCGCTGCGTTGCAGGACAAGATCACCCCGCGGCAGGTCCTCCGGCTGTTCGCGTCGTTCTATGCGGAGGCGTCGCCGGTCGACGCCCTGCTCGAACAGTTTGATCTGGCGACCAAAGCCGAGGCGGCTTTCGTCACGCTCTCCGGGGGCCAGAAGCAGCGGTTGTTTCTCGCCCTGGCGTTTGTCAACCGGCCGCGACTCCTGATCCTCGACGAACCGACCGCCGGGCTCGACCCTCGGTCCCGTAGGGAACTGCACCGGCTCATCCTCCAGTTGAAAGCGACCGGCTGTTCCGTGCTGCTGGCCACCCACAATCTGGAGGAGGCGCACCAGCTTTGCGATCGCCTCGGCATCCTGCATGACGGCCGCCTGGTCGCGACGGCCGGCCCGGCGGAGCTGATTGCGCAATCGCGCGCGGTCCCGCGCGTGTCCTTTCGCACCAGCCGGCCCGTCGCCGCTGCCACGCTCGCGGGTTTGCCGGGCGCCGTCAGCCAGTGCGAACGGGACGGGGGATGGGTTGTTTCCACGCGCGATGTCAACCGGACGATCAGCGGGCTCGTGCACCAGCTGCAGACCGCAGGGAACACGATGCTCGATCTCGGCATTCAGCAGCCGTCGCTCGAGGATGTGTTTCTCGAATTGACCGGACGGGCGTGGACCGGGGCGCCCGCGGAGGAGTCCGCATGAACGCAGGTCCCAGGTTGCGCGGCCTCGGGCGGCATTTCCTGCTGACGCTGCAGCTCAACTTCCGCAGCCCGCAGGCGCTGGGCTACGGTTATCTGATGCCGGTTTTTTTTCTGCTCGCGTTCGGCAGCGTCTTTCGCGGGGACATGCCGCCGCTGCTGGCGCAGATGGGCCAGTTGCTCACCATTACCATTCTGGGCGGCGCCTGCCTGGGTCTGCCCACGGCGTTCGTGGCCGAACGGGAACGCGGGGTCTGGCGCCGGTACCGGCTGCTGCCGGTGCCAACCGCCCAGCTGGTGGCCGGCACGCTCCTGGCCCGGTTGGTGATCGTCGGCTCGGCGGTCCTGTTGCAGATTCTGCTCGCCCGGCTGATCTATCACACGCCGCTGCCGCTGCACCCGGCCCAGACCGGCCTGGCGCTGTTGTTCGTGGCCTTTTCTTTTCTCGGACTCGGCTTGCTTGTGGCCGCGCTCGCCGACGATGTGCCCGCCGTGCAGGCGCTGGGCCAGTGCCTGTTCCTGCCCATGATCATGATCGGCGGGGTGGGCGTGCCGCTGGCCGCCCTGCCGGTCTGGGCGCAGCGGGTCGCGGGTTTCATGCCGGGACGCTACGCCGTCGAGGTCCTCGATGCTGGGGTGAGCGGCACCGACGGCCTGCGCCACGCCGGATTCAGCCTCGCCGCCCTCGTGGTCATCGGTGTGGCGGCCGGTCTCGCGGGCACCAAGCTTTTCCGTTGGGAGGCCGGCCGGAGGATCGGCACTTCTGCGACCGTCTGGATCGCCGCGGCCCTGTTTTCGTGGGTGGCGGTCGGGCTGACGGCGACCCTCACGGGCCGCCTGGAGCCCGTGCTGCCCGCGGGAGCGGCCTGGCAGGCGGTCACCGACGAGCAAATGGCGCAGATCACCTACGACGATCTGCCGGGTGACAACGAGCTCGTCACGCGCCTCGCGCCGCCGTTCCGCGCGGGCGACGCGCAGCGGTTCGAGGAGTTCATCGCCAAGCTTCGCGCGTGGCCGCCGGGCCAGGTCGATGATCCGGGGCAGAGCGTGCGCAATCTGCTCAGCGTCGCCGCGGTGGCCGACATCACGGCGGATTTGCACGAGGCCGAGATCGGCCGCATCGTCTTCAACGAACTGCAGGCGCGTCACCGCGGGGCCGAGCTGCGCAAACTCCTGGTTTGGGTCATTCTCAGTCCGGATGCGGGCACGGTGGTGAATCAGATTCCCGAGCTCGGTTTCCGCCGGAAACCCGCCGAGCCGCTGGTCCGCGAACGGTGTGTGTTGTACGCGAAGAAGTACCTCGGTCGGCTGCTCGGCAAACTGCACGACTGAGAGCGGAAACGCGGGGGGTTGGAAAGGCTTCCATCGTCGGCCGCAGCCAAGGCATCCTGGAAAACGCCGTTGAAACGCGAAGAACGCGGAGGGGTAGGCTGCTGGTCAAATGGCCAGAGTTTCTACCACTGAGATGGCTTATTGCGTGGCTAGGTAATAATTGCCGAGCCACGCAAAACCGGCTCAATAGAAAAGTTGATTTTCGACAACAATTTTTCTAACAAATAATTATCCATTTTAATAAACCATCTCAGGGATGGTTTATTCATAGTTGGGCCTATGAAGCGCATTCCGCTAGTCGCAGCCTTTCTAGCAGCGACCTTCGTGACGATCTGCTATTTTCAAGCACGCGGTCGCGGGATTGGGTTTGTGCCGCCAATAACGGATTGGGAGTTACATCCGGCCTGGTGGCATTTTAATCACCTTGCCGACTGTGGCGATTGCCTAGTTGTTTTTCCGTATCTCTTCATGGTTCTACTATTCGGCTCCATAGGCCATTATTTCCCGTTCTCCGTTCCCGAAAGTGCTATGGTACCTATCGCATGGCTAATGGTCGGCTTCATCATCGCGATTGAATCATGGTTCGTATTCCATCTTTTCCGTTATTTTGGCCGCCGATTCTCGGAAGGGCCCAACCATACGACGAAACCAGCCTCGCCAAGCCGAGGCGGTTTATCGTAAACGTTGGCAAAGAAGCGAAGATGAAAACGACCCAACTTCTGCGCTTCTTCGGTTCGGTTAAGCGGGATCCGGCTGTCGAAAGCTGGATGGAGGATCGTCCGGGTTCATTGCGGTCGATCGCGCAGCGCTGGTTTGAGGTCATGCGCGGCTGCGGAGACGATTTGCGCGAGTTGTTGCACGATGGCCATCCGACCGCCCGCGTCGGGGATGCGGCGTTCGCGTATGTCAATGCCTTCAAGACTCACGTCAATGTCGGCTTCTTTCGCGGCGCCGAGCTGGCCGATCCGGAGGGCCTGCTGGAAGGCACGGGTAGGTTTATGCGTCACGTGAAGCTCGGGCCCGGTCGTGAGCTCAATGACTTGGCCCTGACGAACCTGATCGAAACTGCCTACACCGATATGAAGGAGCGCGTAAGGGCTGAGTCGTTGCAGGTGCGCTCAAAGTAGCCGTCGAACGAAAGAAATGCGAACCAACTCCACGGAATCGACGCCCGGTTTGGTGCGCGGTGAGCGTGATGATTCTGCTGGCCAGCAGAACGGACGGCCCGGCGGTCCGGCGCTGCCGCGCCAAAGTCTAAATTCTCCGGGCGGTTGGTATTAACTGAAATCCGGACTGTCCGCGGATTTTCTCCAAACCGGTTATTTGGCCGCTTCGGAGAGAGCGGCGAGGACCTTGCCGGGGGTCAGCAGCTCGGGCAGGACGACAGGGTCGGGCTTGTTGGGCGCGTAGATCAGGTCGAACGGCACCGCGGAACGATTCCAGCGGGCGAGCTCGGCGGTGATGAGCGGATCCCTGTTCGTCCAGTCGCCGCGCAGCAGGACGACGTTTTTCCGGCCGAACTCCGCGAGCACCTCGTCGGAGTGGAAAACGGTGGCCTTGTTGGTCTGGCAGGTGGCGCACCAGCGGGCCGTGAAATCGACGTAGACAAACTTGCCGGCTTTCTGCGCCGCCGCGATGGCTTCGGGGCTCCATTTTTCCCAGGTGACGGTGAAGCCCGGGTTTGTGCCGCTGGCGGGACTGGCGTGGGCTTCCCGGGGCCAGCCGGTCCACAGCCCCGCGGCAAAGAGAACCGTGGCCGCGATGCGGCCGAACCACTGCCGGCCGGGCTTGCCGAAGGCCTGACCGAAACGGCCGTAAATCCAGGCCGCCATCGCGACGAATACGAAGCCGAAGACGATCAGGAGCAGGGCGTAGTCGTCGCCGCTCGTCTGTCCGGCCAGCACCCAGAGGAGCCAGCCGACGGTGGCGTAGAGCGGGAAGGCCATCAGCTGTTTGAACGTTTCCATCCACGCGCCGGGCCGGGGCAGGAGCTTCACGGCGGAGGGAAAGGCGGACAGCAGCAGGTACGGCAGGGCCAATCCCACCCCGATGGCGGTGAACACGAGCAGGGACTCGAAAGGCGAGAGCGTCAGCGCGGCGCCCAGAGCCGGGGCGAGAAACGGTGCGCTGCACGGCGTGGCGACGAGCGTGGCGAGCGCGCCGGTAAAGAACGATCCGGCGAAGCCATCCTTCATCTGCAGACTGGCGCCCGCTCCGGTGGCGGACAGGCCGATCTCGAAAAGCCCGCTCATGTTGAGCGCGAAAATCAACAGAAACGAGGCCATCGCGAAGACGAAGGCGGGCGATTGCAGCTGGAAACCCCAGCCCAGCTGCGCACCGCCCGAGCGGAGCACGAGCAACACGCTGGCCAGCGTCCAGAATGAAACCAGCACGCCCAGCGCGAAGACGAGACCGTGCTTGATCACGCGGGACCGATCATGGCCGGATTGGTTGACGAAGCCCATGATCTTGATCCCGAGCACGGGGAAAACGCAGGGCATGAGATTGAGAATGAGGCCGCCGACGAACGCCAGGACCAGCGTGCCGGGCAGGCTGCCCACGACCGCCGCTGGAGGGTTGAGGTCGGGACCCTTGACGGCGGTGGCGGCGGCGGCCGGCGCGGCGGTCGCGCCGAACGGCACATCGACCAGAAGACCGTCTTCCCCGCGAGCCGAGGCGAGCACCCCGGCCAGCCGCGTCGTGTCCGGTTTGGCGTCAGAGGAAACGGCAAGTTCGAGGACGGTGGCGTCGCTCTCTTTCCGCACGGTCTGGGGCGCAGCATAGTCGAGCAATCCGTCGCGATCAAAAAAGTGAAGATCCGCCGGCAGCGGAGCATGGTCCGCGGCGGAGGCGATCCGGAGCACGATGATTTTCTCTGTTCGGGTCGCGCTGATCGTCGACGCCGCGTCGGCTTTGGGGAGTTCGCCGAACCGGCGGTTGAATTCCCCGGCGACCGCGGGGTTGGCGGCGGGCGGTTCGCTGCCGGCGGGCAGGGTGAGTTCGAGCTGGGCGTCGCCGGGCATGCAGACATCTTTGCACATGAGCCATTCGGCCTTGGCCCGCAGGGTGAAGGGGCTGCCGGCGGGCAGCGCGGCCGGCGGGGTGATTTGCGTGAAGAGCCACACTTCGCCTTCGTAGCCGAGTCCGGTGACCTTGCCGCTGATGTCTTTCACCACATGCGGGGTGGGCCACACGATCGGTCCGGCGGAGAAACCCGCGGGCAGGTTCCAGTTCAGTGAGGTGGGATAGCCCGTGCCGGGATTGATCCAGTAGCTATGCCAGTGCTCTTCATGGACCAGTTTGAGGGCCACCCAGAAAGGCCGGCCGGCCTGGATCGAGGTTTCCGGAGCGAGCAGTTCAGCGGTCACGGCGCCTTTCTTGACTGCGTCCGCGCGGAGCGACGCGGTCAGCGCAAGGAGCAGAACAAAGAGCCAGGAAAGCGGAAAGGAGCGGCGCATGGTGGAGGTAAGAGGAGCGAGGAGCGACAATGTTCCCGCGGGGAAAGCGTTTCGGAGCGGACGAAGTTGGGAATAACCAGCTTTTTCAAAAAATCGGCGATCCGGCAAACGTAACAAGATGGATCACCCCGGTGCAGACCGCAAAATCAACCCGGTCCCGCAGAAGGAATGGCCGCAAAAGGCACAAAAAAAGCCGAAAGAACCACTAAGCAAGGCGGTCCGAAATTCATTCGACAAGTGAATGCTGACAGGCAGCTGAAATTCATGGTCTTCCCTCTGCGATCTCCGCATCCCCCGCGTTTCAACTGCGTTTTCCGGCGTCAAATGAGGGCGGGAAGGTCCCGTCAGCGGGCGTTCAGGCTCGACTGGAATTCCTTGCCATTCAGTTCAAGGATATAGGTACGCGCCGTGATTTTCTTCAGGCGCAGGTAGAAGGTGCCGCTCCGTTCCTTGACCGCCACCAGGTCGTTTTCCTTGTACGGCAAGCGGTCGATGATCAGGTGGGGTATGCCTTGGATCTGCACAAAACCGTTGATTTTGAGCAAGCCGGCGAGCCGCTTCACCGTGTCGGTATCCGAGACAACGGGGGTTTCCGCGGTGGCGACCGCTTGCGCGGGGCCGGGGGCGAGGAAGGGGTTGGCGGGGTCGGCGGGCGGGGCGGGGGGATTGCGCCGGGGGCCGAGGAGCTGTTCGATGCGCGAACGGGCCCGCTTCAGCACCTGCGGCGTGAGCTCGGCCCGGCCCGCGGGCAGTGCCGCGCACAGGGCAAGGAGGAGGAGGGGCAGCCGTTTCATGGGTGGGCGAGCATCTCCAGTCCAAGTTCGAGGGTGACGGAGTCGCCGGTCGGTTTCAGGCGGTGGAAACTGAAGGAGGAAACCTTGATCAGGCGCGGGCCGGTTTCGACCTGGCGGAGGAAGGCCGAGACCTGCGCAAAACCACCGGTGATGTTCAGCGCGACGGGCACCACCTTGAAGCGGTTGCCATTGGCGGTGCCCGCCGCATTCTGGTGGAGGTCGGTGATGCGGGCGTGGGTTTGGTCCTCGATCTTGTAGAAATAGCCGAGGTTTTCCGCCAGGTTATCCTCCGCGACCAGGTTGGCGTTGATCTCCGCAAGGGCCGCCTCGAGATTGGTGCGCTCGTTGCGCAGCGTGCTGGCGGATTTGATGGTGACAATCATGGCTTCGCCCTCCCGGCGCACGCGGTCGTGGGTGAACTGCAGTTCCGACTGCTGGTGCTGCAAATACGCCGCGGTGGCGATGGCGAAGACGGCCACGGCCACGCAGGTGGCGACAAAGGGAAATTCTCGGGCCAGGACGAGCAGTTGACGGAGGCGCGGGTTCATGGACTGTCGGCCTTCAATTTGAAGGTAATCTCGAAGTTGATCGTGTCCGCCTGGGAATTCCGTTCCCAGGAAGTGAGCGTGATGCTGGCGAAAAACGGGGCGAGGCGGGTGTCGGCCCGCAGGTCGGCAACATAGCGGCTGAGCTGGGCGCTGGCGCGCTGGGAGGTCTCATGCAACCCGCCGCGGATGAAAATCGCCCCGGCGTTGGACTCGATCGTTTCGAGGCGCACATTGGGCGGACGCGTGATGCCGATCTCCTGGACGAAATCCGAGACCACCAGCGGAGTGCTGATGAGGGCATAGGCGTCGTCGATCCGTTTCGTGCCGTTGGTGATGGCCGTGGTCACGCCTTTCAGCGAGTCGGTCTCCGCGCGATTCTCTTCGAGGCGGTGCTGCCAGTCCGTGATGTCGGACTGCACGAGTTCGTGGGAGTAGAAGGTGAAGCCGGTGTACATGAGGCCGCCCAGCGCGAAGGCGCAGGCCAGCAGGTTGGCCAGGAAACGGCCGCGCACGGGCTTGTCGTCGGGCAGTTCCTTCGACAGGCGGCAGTCGAAGTGCCACGGCTGGATATAGGCGGTCGATTTGCTATTGATCGCCATTGTTCGAGGCTGCGCCGTATTCGGCGACAAGGGCGAGGGCGCTGAACCAGCGAGGGGAGAAATCCAGGTCCGGGGCGGCGCGGAGATTGACGGTTTTCAACCACTCGTTGCAGTTGATCGCAAAGGATTCGAGTCCGGTGCCGGTGGCGAGCGGCTCCTGAATCCACGAGAGCCACGGGGGCAGCGCGGTGCAGAAAAGTTCGCCGACGCGCTGGCCGGTGGTGAGCTCAAACGAGTCGAAGATCGGCTTGAGTTCGCGGGTGATGGGGCGCAACAGCCGGCCCGCGCGCAGGAGCAGTTCCTCTTCCACCGCCGCCAGTCGCTCGTGCGCCTCTTCGGTGGTTTCCAACGTGAACTCCTTCAGGGCGTTTTTCTCGATCGCATTGTAGCCGATTTTGACCGGAGCCGGCGTATGCACGCCTTCGTTGCCGAGGATCCACACCGTGCTTTGGTCGGCGCCCAGTTCGAGGATCACGCAGGCCCGCGTGTCCTTGCGCCCCGTGTTGTATTTCAAGATGGCGCCGATCAGCGGCAGCACACCTACTTCGAGCCGGTAGGGCATGATCCCGGTGTCGAGGAGCCATTGCTGGGTCTCGCGCACGGCGGCGTGGGACACGGCGCTGAGCAGCACCGGGCGCTGGCCGCCCTCGGGCGGGACCGGTTCGCCCTCCAGCGGGTGGATCAGGTGCAGGTGCCAATCTTCCGGCGAGGTCAGCCGCAGCCGTTCCCGGGCGAGCTCGGAGAGATATTCCGGTTCGTTCAGCCGGCGCGGCGACACGGATTCGCGGGCCAGCTGCCAGTCGCTCGGGGCGAAACTGCAATAGGCCGGCACAAACGAGCGTTCGTGGATCGACTGCAGCCACGCCCGCAAACCGGCGCGATCGCCCCGATCAAACTCAGCCATGGAGTCGATCAACAGAGGCCGGTCATCCAACGCGGCCAGCCCTGCCACCAAGGTGCGGTGCTGGTTTAGCTCGATGAGCAGACCGCGGCGGGCGTTCTTGAAAAACATGGGAAAGGCGGAAGGCGTGCTTTTACCATGCAGGTCGTTGGGCGGTCGTCAATTCCGCACGGACCGGCATGCCGGGCGCCGGGCAACTCACGATTCGGTGATCTGCAGCAGAACGAACGGGGTCGTTATGCCCTTAAACCAGTTTACCGGCAGGTCTTGTAGAGCTTGGTCGTAGTGAATCTGCGGGTTGGTCCCCGTGTCAAAATATATGTCAAAATTGGCCATGATCGCTCCGTAGATGTTCGGACTGGATTCGAAGAAGAGCCGGCTGTTTCTCGACGCCGAATAGATGACGCCGCAAAAATCCAGCGACGAATAGTAAGTGAAGACGCGACCGAAGTTGGTGCTCGTGCTGTAGAGCGCCAGGTTTTTCGGATCGTTGTCGGCGGCGTTGGCGGTGCCGGTGGTGGAACCGTTGATGAAACCGGCGATCGAGCCAACCCCAAGACCGACCTGGACATTGCCGCTCACGAAGATCTCCAGCCGGCTGTTGGAGTTGAGCTGGATTCTCCCGGCGTTGTACAGGGTGAGGTCTCCCTGTACGATCATGACGACGGGACCCTGGACGGTAATGGTGGCGCCATTGAGCGTCAGGCCGGAGCTGGCCACCCAATATTCCGTGGTGGTGGGGCTGCCGGTGACAATGGACTGGTTGCCTCCGGTCAGATATCCGGAAATGGTATAACTCAAAGGCACGGCCACCGGGAAATTCGGCACGTAGGCGCTCAGGTAGACCCGGGTGGTATCGAGGTTGGAGGCCGAAGAGGGGCCTTTGAGCACACTGCTTCCCGTGGCGCCGACCGGGCTCCCAAAAGTGGCTGCATAACCGTAAATCGTGGCGGCTCCCAGCGACATGGCGGTGCCGGGATTCGAGCCCGGCGAGGCGAACGTGGCCGCATAAGTGTAGGGGAGCGCACCGGCCGTTGGCGGATGCACAAAATAGGGGTCGGAATACGGGGCGAACGTGCCGGTTCCATTCTTAGCGTCGGATTTCCAACTATCCGCGAACCCACCCGTGAGAAAATAGATGCTTCCGGTGTTGACGTTGGCGATGCCGGCGGCGTTTGGGAAAAGAGTGGCGGGCTTGAACGGTGCGCTCAAGGTTTTGGTGAACTGACCGCCGGTGGGAAGCGTGACGGTGGCGATGGCCACGATGGAGGGCGCTTGCATGGGCGAGGTGGGATTGCTCGCGAACTGCCAATTGTAGTTTGTCACGGTGATGGCCACCTGGCCGGTCACGCCTTCACCGAGCTGATAGCCGGTGATGGTGCAGGTCTGGGTCGGGCCGGCCGGAGGGGAGGACGTGGTCCAAGCCACATTGGAACCCGGTCCGGCGGAACTCCAGCTGTTGTTATTGTTCAGGGCCCACAGCGCCTCTTCCAGCCCGGTTTCGGCAAGCTGGCGGCACTGCGCCAGCTGAAACAGGCGGAAGCTGAACACGTAGGACTGGTAACTGAGCGAGATGTAGCTGGCCAGGGAGATGCCGACGATGGTCGTCAGGCAAAGCGCGGTCAGCGTGAGATACCCCCGGTCATTTTTTGGCCGCAAGCGCATGGATTCAGGAGCCGTCCGGCAGCTGGCGATTCAGCAGGGCAATCCGTCCCGAGGCAATTTGATACTGGGTGAGGGTGCCTTGCAGGTCCTGAACACCGGCCGCGCCCGCCTGAAGGATGAAGCTGAATTCGACCTGTTTGACGCTCATGGGCGAACTGACGGGCATGGTCAACAGACCATCGGTGGTGTTGTAATATTGAAACAGATTCCCGGCGGACGGTGCGCCGGCGGGCGGCAGCAGCATCGAGACCGGAACCTGCACGCTAGTACCGGTGATCATCTTGACCAGCGGGATGCCGTTGCGGGTGAGAATATACACGTTGTTTACGGAATCGTAAGTATAGGCGTACGCCACCGGAGTGGTGGTCCCGCTGCCGGTGAAGACCTGCAACGTCAGGGTGGTGTTTGCGGCATTCGTTACCGACTGGGTGTTGCGCAGGTCGGTGATCACCGTGGTGAGAATGGTCCGGCTTTGCTGTTCGAGAATGTGCTGGTAGGACAACCGCGTGAGATTCCGGCCGAGAAACAGATAGCTGCTGAGCATCGCCGCCATGACGACCGCGGCCAGCGTCAGGGACACGATCAGTTCCACCAGGGTGAACGCGCGAATGGAGGTGGACGGGCGCATCAGGCTTTCTGGTAGGACAGGTGCAGGCCGTTGTTGCCGAAATAGGCCGTGCCGGTGCGCGAATAAGGGCGTCCGGTGTTGCTTCTCCAAGTCACGGTGTAGACGAACTGCCGGAAATTGGCGCGAATGTCGGTGACAGTCAGGCCGACCGTGAATCCGCCGGCTTTTCCCATCAGCAGATTGTTGCTGGAGAGTTCGAAATACACCGTGTCTCCCGTTGCGGTCGAGCCGTCCTGACTGATGGTGATAGAGTAGGGGTTGGCGCTGGTCGGGGCGGAAATGGTCAAGGGCGGCGGGGTGGCGGGGCCGGTCCCCCACGAACACAGCCGCAGCTTGGCGATTTCGGCGTCGATGATCTGCTGGGCGATCATCTGCTTGCGCGCGGTGTCGACCATTTCGGACCCCATGGTCACGGCCTGGATGAGCCCGATGAACCCAATGACCAGAATCGTCGCTCCCATCATCACTTCGATGAGGGAAAAGGCTTTCCGGTTTTGGTGCAGGCGGAGCATGGAGGAGGCCGGGCGACTTCGCAGACACCGCGACACGGCAGACGCCATTCAAGGTGGCCTGCCCTGCACGTCAATCCACGTGTGCCGGCAGACAAATTCTCCGCTGGCACGGAATTCGCTCGTTGCCCTGCCATTCTTGTCCGCCAAACTGTTCGCCACCATGCTTCAGCGCTTCTTCCAACTCGACCGCCACGGCTCCACCATCGGCCGCGAGATGCAGGCCGGCCTCACCACCTTCGCGGCGATGGCTTACATCCTCGCCGTCAATCCGGACATTCTGGCCCACACCGGCATGGACAAGGGCGCCCTCGTCACGGTGACCGCGCTGACCGCGGCGATCGCCACCACCTTGATGGCTTTGCTGACCAACTACCCGATCGCGCTGGCGCCGGGCATGGGCATCAACGCCTTCTTCACCTTCACCATCTGCCTCGGCAAAGGGGTGCAGTGGACGGAAGCCCTCGGCATGGTGTTCATCAACGGCGTGATTTTTCTCCTTCTTTCCGTCACCGGTGTGCGGGAAAAAATCATCGCGGCGATCCCCGTGCCGCTGAAGATCGCCGTCACGTGCGGCATTGGCATGTTCATTGCCTTCATCGGCCTCAAGACCGGCGGCGTGATCGTCGCCAACCCCGAAACCTTTGTCTCGCCCGGCGACTTCACCGCGGGCTCCGCCTGGCTTTGTCTGGCGGGCATCGCGCTTACCGCGGTGCTCGTGGCGCGCCGGATGACGGGGGCCATCGTGCTCAGCATCGTGGTGGTGACGCTGGCGGGCCTGTTCGTGTCCGACGGTCACGGGGGCACGGTGACGGCGCATCCGACGGCGCTCTTTTCCGCGCCCGCCTCGCCGGCCCCGGTTTTTCTGAAGCTCACGTTTCACTTCCTCACGAGCATGCCGGCCTTTTTCGCCGCGTTGCCGCTCATCCTGACGCTGCTGCTGGTCGACATGTTCGACAATCTGGGGACGTTGATCGCCGTGACCAAACGGGCCGGCCTGGTCGACGCTCAGGGAAGATTGCCGAACGCCGGCCGCGCCTTGCTGGCCGATTCGATCGCGACGATGTTGAGCGCACTCAGCGGCACCTCGACCGTGGTCAGCTACATCGAATCGGCCTCGGGCGTGGCGGCGGGTGGGCGGACGGGGCTGACCTCGCTGACGACCGCGGCCTTGATGGTGCTGGCCTTGTTTCTGACTCCCTTGATCCTGATCGTCCCGGCCGCGGCCACCGGCCCCGCCCTCGTCATCGTCGGTGTGTTCATGATGCAGTCGGTCGTCGAGATTCCGATGGATGATTTCATCACGGCGGCGCCGGCGGTGCTGACGATCTTCGCAATTCCCCTCACCTTCAGCATTGCCCAGGGAATTGGCATGGGGCTGATCCTCGCCGCGCTGCTGGCTCTGGCCCTCGGCAAGCCGAAATCATTCACGCCGGTCGGCTACGTGGTCGCCGCGGTTTTCTTCCTGGAGTTTTTCAAGATCTGGCCTTTTTCCGGTTGAAAGCGGCCTCGCCGTTCAGATTGCGTGCGGGCCGCGCAATCCAATCGCCTTGAGCTATCCCACTACGATGATGCCGCAATGTGGTAGGGCGGGACCGCCGGGCCCGCCGCGAATTTCCTTACGGCGCGCCCAGCGGTCACGCCCTACCTGCTGAAAAGGAAAATGCCTTGGGCCGTTGGCGTCAGGTCCGTTTTGCGGGCCCCCGCCAGATCGTGCAGAGCAGCAGGGCGGTCAGGCCACCGGCGGTGATGCTTGATCCGAGAAAGGTCTTCACCAGCTCCGGCAGGCCGGCGACCAGCCCCGGCTGGGTCGGCAACCCGATTCCGATGCCAAGGGAGAGCGCCACGATGATGCCTTCGCGCTGCCCCAGGCCGGCACCAAGAATCAGGCGCAGGCCGGAGACCGCCACGAGTCCGAACAGGAGCACCGCCTGCGCCCCGATGACCTGCGGCGGCAACAGGGTGATGAGCCGGCCCACCGGTGGGAACAGTCCGAGCAAGGCGAGTATGCCCGCCATGACGTAACCGACCCGCCGGGCCGCCACGCCGGTGATCTGGATGACCCCATTGTTCTGGGCGTAGGTTGCGCTGGGAAAGCCGCCGAACAGCGCGGACACCGTGCTGGTGATGCCGTCGGCCAGCACGCCGCCCGTCAGCCGTTTCCAATGCTCCGGACCGGAGGTATCCAGGCCCGACAGCTGCGAGGTGGCGGTCATGTCCCCGATGGCTTCGAGCAGCGACATCAGGTAGATGAAGGCGAACGGCACGGCGAGTTCCCATTGGAAGGCGAAGCCGTGCGGCAGGAACTGCGGCCGGGTCAGCCAGCGGCCGTCGCCGGCCGGCAGATGCGGCAGCGCGCCGAGCAAGGCGCACAAAATCACGCCGACGATGACGCTGAACGCCATGCCTGCGACCCGGGCCCAGGATTTGCCCAGGGCTTGGGTGACCGCCACGACGGCGACGACGACGGCACCGACCACGAGGCTGAGCCACGGCGGGGAGGTCGGAGTGAGCGGGGTTGCGAGGTTGAAATAGGCGGCGGGGATGAGGGAGAGACCGATCAGCAGCACGACCACGCCGGACACGAGCGGGGTGAACACCGAGCGGAGGTGCGAGATGAACGGTGCGAAGACGATCTGCAGTGGCGCGGTGAGGCAGGACAGCCCGAGCATGAGCGCGAGACCGCCGGCCTGGCCGGCCTGCGCGAGCACGCCGATGAAGGCGAAGCTGATTCCCGTGACGCTGAGCAGGCCCGACCCGATCGGCCCCCGGCGGCGACATTGCAAAAAGGTGCCGAGGGCGGAGGAAAGCAGCGCCATGCTGACGAGGTAGGCGGTCTTGTCCGGGGCGAGGTGCAGCGGTTGGGCGAGCAGAAGCGGGGGCGTGATCGTGCCGACGATCATCGCGGCCACGTGTTGGGCGCCGACGAGCAGCGCAGTGCCGGCCGGCAGCCGGTCCTCGAGGCCATAGACGATGCCGGCGGGCCGGGCGACGGGTTGCGGAGGCAGGTCTTGCATGCGGAAAGCGCCGGTCAGGGAAGGAGGTTGGAGCGAAGGTGACGAGAAAAGAAAAGGCCGCCCGGAAAAATTCGGGCGGCCTTGGATTCTAAATCCGGAGCGGCAAGGCTCAGAAGTTGTATTTGACGTTGAACGAGACCGTGGTGCCGGCCAAAGGCAGGATGGAACCGTTGCCGTAAACCGGATTCGGGGGAGCCCAGTTCTTTTGATTGGTCACGTTGCCGACGTTGATCCGATATTCCCACTTCTTGCCGTAGTGATACCAGATGCTGCCATCGACTTCATATTGCGTCGGGATAACCAGCGTGCCGGCGGCGTTGTTGTTGATCGGCCCGGTGACCAGGGCGTTCGTGGAAAACCCCCAGCCGTTGTCGAACGAATAGGAAACCAGCGCGTTGGCGGAAACCTCGGGCAGACCGGAAGTGCGCCAGGAGGTGACGGTGGAGGGCAGTTGAGCCTCGTCGCCCACCAGTTCGCTCGGTCCGACAAACGGATAATCGCTGAATCCCCCGCTGGAATTCTCGGTCCGGGCGTGGATATAGGAGAACGACATCGTGGCATAGAGGTGCTTGTCCGGCTGGTAATTCATTTCTGCTTCAAGGCCGTACACCTTGTATTTTAAAATACTGGTGCCGCTGGTCTGCTTGGCCGTGCGGTCCTGGTCAAAAACCGCGAAATTCAAGAACACCCGATTGTGATCGAGGGCATATTTCGCGCCCGCTTCGTAGAGAGTGCTGGGCTGCGTGAAGGCCGCCTTGGCGAGATAGGGTTTGCCGTTGCTGTCCAGGTATGGCACGCCGCCGGAACCCGCCCAGCCATTGATGCCGCCGCCAACTCCCACCGCTCCGGACGTGTTTTGACTGTAGTTATAGGTGAGGTAATAGGTGGTGTTTTGGTCCGGTTTGAAGAGCAGGCTGCCGTTGACGCTGGGGATCGCCACGTCGATCGAAGCGGAAGGATAGGGCGCAACGGTTACGTTCCAGAATGACGTGTAACCGGCGGACACGGCCGGCGACCATAACGGGTCGCGCACAAAAGCGCTCATAAAGTCTTCGCGTGCGCCCATCACCAGGCTCCACTTGTCCGAAAGCTTCCAGTCCGTCTGGATAAAAGGTCCGATCGTGGTGGCGTGGCTGTCGTTGGTGTCCCCGTTGTTGACGCCCGGCGTGCCGTAGCGATTCGACCAGCCCGGGATGGGGACGGCCGGCGTGAACGGATCGGATTGAGAGGGAGGAAAGCTGCTCGAGTTGTAGACGTTGATGAAATTGTGGTCCTTGGTGAGATCCCACACGTTCGCGGGCTCGAAGAAATAGTCGTCATAGGCCTTCGTCCGCTGATACTTCAAGTCCAGTCCGGCGTTGATCGTTCCCGCGGATTTCTTCCAGATAACCTCAGTGCGATTCTCCGCAAACCAAGAGGGATCGATGATCTCGGAATAATAATAGCTGCTCAGCGTATTGCGCGCCGTGTAGCTGAAGAAGGTGTTGTTCACGACCTTGAGGCTGTCGCTGGCCAGATAGGTCTGGATCGCCTGGGCATTGAACTCCCGGCCGATGGAGTGATCGCCGGGCTTCAAGAGCCGGTCGTGGCGATCGAGCTGAACCGTCGGCCCGAGGGCGAGACTGTTGAGAACCCCGCCTACATTTTGGGAATTCTGCGGATCGGACGGGGCGCCGGGAGCGTTGTTGTTGTTGATGCCGGTGATGTAGTTGCCGTTGTCGATCAGGTCCTGCGTGGGGCGGTTGAAGCCCCAGTTCTCGGTGTAGCGGTACCAACTGGCGGAGGAATTCAAGAACAGGTCGTACTTTTCCGTCGGGCGAAACTCCAGGGCGCCGTAAAAGGAATTGTTCTTGTTGTAATAGTCGTGCCAGTAACCGCCGCTGTCGGTGCCCGAATAGCTGAAGCGATAGGCGAGCTCCTTCGAGAGAGGGCCGCCCGTGTCGATGTTCCATTCCTTCTGTCCATACGAACCGACCGTCGCGCTGATCGAGCCCTTGTCGGCGTCGAAATAGGGCCGCTTGGTCACGAGATCGATATAACCACCCACATACATCGAGGAGCCCTGCACCGCCGTGGCGGGGCCCTTGACGATGTTCACCGACTCAACCGAATTGAAATCGAGCGGCAGGCCGTTGCCGTTGGAGGTGATGCGACCGCGCACGCCGTTGATGAAAAGGTCGGCCGTCTGGCCGCGGATCGACGGATTGGAGGGAGCGCCGAAATTCGTCGTCGTGTACGAGCTGGAGGTCAGCTTGGTGAAGTCGAGCACGCTGGAGATGTTGATGTCGCTCAGCTGCTGCCGGGAAATGATCGTCACGTTGCGCGGGATATCGACGATGTTGTCGTCGGTGCCGAACACCGAGCTGAACGGCCGCGCGGTGGGCAGGATCTGCTTTTCCAGCGGGACATCCTTGACCTCGAAATTCTCGAGTTTGGTGACCTCTTCCGTGGAAGAGCTGGTCGAAGCGGCGGACGTGGTGGTGTCGGAGCCGGCCGCCGGCGGCTGGGCGGGGGTGCCGGCGGCCGGGGCCGGCGGGTTTGTCGTCTGGGCCGCGAGGTGCCCGGACAGGCTGAAGCCTAGGAGCACCGTGAGGAGCGTGCGCGTTGGGTGGATTTGCATGAGAGGTTTTTGAATGGTTAGGTGCGTCTAATGTCAGCACGCCTTATGCCATAGGGTTGGCGTTTTTCCAGCCCGACTTGGGAAAAACCTCGGCGAACGCGAAATAGTCTTGCGGTGGGGTACGGACCTTGCTCCTGCCTTGCGCCGCAACAATGAAACGGCTCTTTTTTCTCGCGCTGCTCCTGACCGCGCTCGGGCCCGGTCTGCGCGCCGATGTCCCCGTCGTTTTACTGGCCGCGGCCACTGACGCGGAGCTTCAACCGGTGCTTTCCCGTCTGACGGGCGTGCAAACCGAGCGACGGGCTGCCTGGACCTTCTGGCGCGGGACCCTGGCTGGTAAAGAAGTGGTGCTCACCCGCACCGAGGGCGACCCGCTCAATGCGGTGGCCGCCACCACCCTGGCCATCCGCCATTACGCTCCGCGCCTGGTCATCACCTTCGGCGCCGCCCGCGCCCACGATCCGGCCCTGCGCCCCGGCGACGTGGTGGTGAGCGACAGGTTCGCGGCTTTCGACGGCATGTACTCGTCCGTGACTCCGGGCGCCGGGGGCATCAACCCGCTCAAATGGAATCCGCTGCCGCACCTCCTGATGCATCCGGACGAAAAAGAGGTTCCGGCCGTGACTTTCCCGGCCGACGCCGGCCTCCTGGCGCTGGCCCAAAAATTGCACCCGGCCCGCGGACGCCTGCTGAACGGCGTGCTGGGCTCGTCCGCCCAGGTCAACCGCGAGGCGGACCGCATCGCCGTGTTGCGCGCCCAATGGAGCACGAGCTGCGAGGATGGCGAATCGGCCCACGTCGCCGGCTGCGCCGAACTGCTCGGCGTGCCGGCCTTCGGTCTGCGGGTCATCGACGGCACCGACGGCGAAGCCGCGGAATTGGTCCGGCAACTGGTGGAGGCCATGCCGTGAGAGCAATGGCCATTTTCCTTTTCGTACTGGTGACGGTCCTGCCGGCGGCCGAGCCGGTCGACGTGCTGGTCCAGGGCGCCGAGAAGCTGGAGGTGCAGGAAGTCGTCGCCGCCCTCGAGCATCCGCAGAAACAGTCGATCGGCCCCTTCAGCTTCTGGGTCGGGCGAATCGGGCCGCATCGCGTCGCCGTGTCCCTGACCGGCCAGGCGCTGATCAACTGCACCACCGCGACCCTCCTCGGCATCGAGGAGTTTTCCCCGAAACTCATCGTCAACGAGGGCACCAGCGGCGCGCAGGTGCCTTATCTCGGGTTGCACGACATCATCGTGGGTCGCCGCGCACTGGACTACGGCGGCCTCGCCGCGCCGGCCCGCGCGGCCGGGCAGGGGAGCGCAGCGCTGGCCTGGATCCCGGTGCCGCAGCGGTTGCGCGATCCGGCGACCGGCCAGCTCGTGGAATTTCCCGATGGGTTTCCCGGTGACGAGGCGGCGCTGGCGGTCGCGCTCCGCACTCGGAACCCCATGGCGCGGGTTTTCCCCGGTATCATTGGCTCGGCGCACGAGGTCAACCTGGAGCTCGATCGCGTGGCGTGGTCGCACCGCACGTTTGGCATGGACGTGGAGGAGATGGAGTCGGGCCATGTGGCGGCCATCGCCCACGCTTGCGGCGTCCGGTACATCGCGTTCCGCGTCGTGAGCGACGCGCCTTACGACGGCGTGCCGTTCTACCCGCAGGCCGCCCGTGCCACCGGCCTGTTCACCGTCAATTTCCTGCACAACCTGCCCCCGCTGTGAGCGCCGCCGCAGTTGACCGCATCCCGTTCCTGGCCAGCCGATGGGGAGGGATTCGCGGCCCCGGATTCTCGGTTTCCTTCTCTTCGCGGCGTTCTGCCCTGTGGCCGCGGGGGCGATCGGGACTCCGGCTGGAGCGGGCCGGTGACGCCCGAAGCCCCGCCGGGGACCCGGGTCCTGCGCCAGTTTCGGCTGGATATTTCGGGCCGGTACGCATGACCGGCCCCGCACAATTTCCTGAACGTCAACAGCCGGACCACAGAGTACGGGGCCCGCTACACCGGCAAAACCCCGCTGGACGTCGGCGAACCTCTTTGCATTTCTGCGCCTTTTGTGGCCATTCTTCCGCGGGTTTTCGGTGGCCTGGGTTTTCCCTGATGCCCGATTCCGAATATCCGCCTCAGCTTCATTCCACAAATGATCCTCGATTTCTCCCAGCTCGCCCCGCGCGATTCCTACAACTGGATGATCAACGCCATCACCCCGCGGCCGATCGCCTGGGTGTCCACGATCTCCGCGGCCGGCGCGACCAACCTCGCCCCGTTCTCCTTCTTCCAGGGCGTTTGCGCGAATCCGCCGACCCTGTTTTTCTCGGGCGCCAACGACCGCACCGGCAAGAAAAAGGACAGTGTCGTCAACGTCGAGCAAGTGCCCGAATTCGTCGTCAACATCGTTCCTTTTTCCCTGCGCGAACCGATGAACCTCACTTCCGCCCCGCTGCCGCACGGCGAGAGCGAATTCGAAAAATTCCACATTGCCACCGCGCCGTCGCTCCAGGTCCGTCCGCCGCGGGTCGCCGCCGCCCCGGTGGCCTTCGAGTGCAAACTCGACCGCATCGTCCGCTTCGGCGACGGTCCGTTGGGTGCCAACGCCATCTTTGGCACCATCCTCTGCGCCCATGTCGACGACTCGGTGCTTGGCGCCGACGGGACGATCGACCCGGTCAAGCTCGACACCATCGGCCGCATGGGCGGCGACCACTACGCGCGCACCACCGAGCTGTTCACGATCGTCCGTCCGCGCTGAGCGCCGGGGTCGGATCGAAGATGAAGGGATGATCTCCGGGCCGTCCCGGCCGGTCGGGAGACCGGCCCTCCATGGCACCGGCTTGATCCCATGGTGGGCGGGGTGCTCTCAGCCCGCGGGCGCAGCGTCCGCCGCCCGCAACCGCCCGTTTTCTGCGCGTTCGTTGCCGGAATCCAACCGTTCATCATTCCACGGTTGCCACCGGCGTCTGGCGGGTTTGTCTTAGCCTTCAATATGACACGCCTCCTTCGTTCCTTCCCCGCCGTGCTCCTTTCGCTCTGGGCTTGGTCCACTCTTTCCGCCGCCGAACCAGCCGCGCCCGCGGCCCCGCGTTTCAGCGTCGCCAACATGGACGCCTCGGTGGACCCCCGGGCCGACTTTGCGCACTATGCATTCGGCGCCTGGCTGAAGAACAATCCGGTGCCCGCCGACAAGTCCCGCTGGGGGGCCTTCAACGAGCTCGACCAGTACAACCAGAACGCGCTGAAGGGAATTCTTGAGACGGCCGCCGCCCGCTCGCACGAACCGGGTTCGGTCGAGCAGAAGGTGGGGGATTTCTATGCCTCGGCCATGGACACCGCCGCCATCGATGCGGCCGGACTCAGACCTGTCGAAGCCGACCTGGCGCAGGTCGCGGCCGTCGCCTCGCCCGCCGATTTCGCGCGCACGCTCGCCACTCTCCATGACGAGGGCGTCGCTGCCTTGTTTCGGGTACGAGTGGACGCCGACCAGAAGAAAAGCGACATCTATGCCCTGCACGCGTCGCAGGGCGGCCTGAGTCTGCCGAGCAAGGAATATTACACCGCCGAACAGTTTGAGAAACAGCGCGTGGCCTTTGTCGAGCATCTGACGAAGATGTTCACCCTGGCCGGGGATGCGCCCGAGATTGCGGCCGCAGGGGCGCGGACGGTCTTCGACATCGAAAAATCCCTGGCCGCCGGCTCCAAAACTCCGGTCGAACTCCGCGACCGGCTGGCCAACTACAACAAGATGTCGACCGCGGATCTCGCGGCCAAGCTGCCGGGCTTTCCGTTCGCGGTTTATCTGGACGGTCGCGGCATCACGGGACCGGCCGCCGCGGAGGTGATCGTGGGCCAGCCGAAGTTTTTCGAGGCGTTGCAGGAACAGCTCGCCGCCCGCCCGCTGGCCGACTGGAAAACCTACCTGCGCTACAAGGTGCTGCGCGCGGCCGCGCCCTATCTCGCCGCGCCGTTTGAGCAGGAATCCTTCCATTTCTACGGCACCATTCTGCAGGGCACGCCGGCGATGGAACCGCGCTGGCAGCGCGCCGCCCGCGTGGTCGACGACCAGATCGGCGAGGCGCTCGGCCAGCTCTACGTCGCCCGCTACTACCCGCCCGAGGCCAAGGCCCGCATGGACACCATGATCAAAAATATCACCGACGTGGTGCGCGAACGCCTGCAAAACGCCGCGTGGATGACCGAGCCCACCCGACAGAAGGCCCTCGCCAAGTTCGACCGTTTCTACGCCAAGGTGGGCCATCCGGAAAAATGGCGCGACTACTCCACGGTCGCCGTCCAGCGCGAAAGTTATTTTGCCAACGTCCGGGCCGCGACCGCCTTCGAGGTGAAACGCACCACCACCCGGCTGGGTCAGCCCGTGGACAAGGCCGAGTGGGACATGACCCCGCCCACGGTGAATGCCTATTTCGATCCGACCGCCAACAACATCAACTTTCCGGCGGGCATTCTGCAGCCGCCGTTTTTCGATTTCTCGCTCGATGACGCCGTCAACTACGGCGGAATCGGCGTCGTCATCGGCCACGAGATCACCCACGGATTCGACGACCAGGGCCGGCATTCCGACGGCGACGGCAATCTGGTGGACTGGTGGACGGCGGACGACGCCAAGGCCTTCGAGGCCCGTGCGCAGAAGGTGGTCGACCAGTTCAACGGCTACGAGGCGCTCCCCGGCCTGCACGTCAACGGCCGGCTGACGCTCGGCGAGAACATCGCCGACCTCGGCGGCGTCAGCATTGCCTACGAAGCGTTGGAGCGTTCGCTGCAGGGCAAGGAGCGGAAGCTCATCGACGGCTTCACGCCCGAGCAGCGCTTCTTTCTCGCCTTCGCCCAGCTCTGGCGCACGAACATCCGCGAGAGCGAGCTCCGGCGGCGGATCTCCATCGACCCGCATTCCCCCGGCAACTTCCGCGCGATCGGCCCGCTGGTGAACCTGCAGGAATTCTACGACGCCTTCGGCATCAAGGCTGGCGACCCGATGTGGCGCGCCCCCGAACTCCGCGCGAAAATCTGGTGAACCGGGTGGACCGCGTTGACCTCAACGCGTCTTTTCCGGCGAAAATGCGGGAACGAGCTGGCTTGCGCCGACTGGTTATACCAATCGCCCTGAGCTGTTGCATCGCGACAAAGCCGCAACGAGAGGGCGGGCCCGCCGGGCCCGCTGTTCTGCTGGCCAGCGGAATCGCTAGGGCGCGCGCAGCGGTCGCGCCCTGCCCACTGAAAAGAGAAAATGCGCAGGGCGATTGGTATTAGCCGCGGCATTCGCGTTCGCGCAGCCAGAGAAAGATGACCGGGGTGACGATCAGGATGTGCACCAGGGAAGACAGCATGCCCCCCACCACCGGAGTGGCGAGCGGACGCATGACTTCGACCCCGGTGCGGTTCAGCCAGAAGATCGGCAGCAGCGAGGCGATCGCCGTGGCGACCGTCATCACCTTCGGCCGCAGCCGCAACCGCGCCCCCGCCTTCACCGCCTCCACCAGTTCCGCCCGGGTCAACGGTAGGGCGGGACCGCCGGGCCCGCCGTCTCGCGTCAATCCCCGCGCTCGCGCCGTTCCTTTTGCCGCCACCGCCTTGGCCACCGCCTCCTCCAGATAGATGACCATGATGACACCCGTCTGAATCGCCGTGCCGAAGAGCGCAATGTAGCCCACCCAGACCGCGACGCTGAAATTATAACCCAGCAACGCCTGCAACATCACGCCGCCGGTGAGGGCAAACGGCACCGCGAGGATGACATGCGCCGCCTCCGCCGCGGATTTGAAGGTCATGACCAGCAGGACGAAAATTATGACCAGCACGGCGGGAAAAACATACAGCAGCGTCTGCCGCGCCCGCAGCTGGTGCTCATATTGACCGGCGTACTCGACCGTCATGCCGGCATCGAGCTTCACGTCGCGGGCGACGCGCTCCTTGATTTCCTCCACAAAGCCGCCGAGGTCGCGGTCGCCCACGTTCGCCTGCACGAAGACCCGCAGGCGGCCGTTCTCGCTCTGAATCTCGTTCGGGCCGACCACCCGCTTGATGTCGGCGACCTGCCGCAACTGCACCGGAGCGCCCGACGGCGTCGGGATCGGCAACTCGCCCAGTTTGTCGAGATCCTCGCGGTCGGCCTGCTCCAGCCGCACCTGAATCGGCCAGCGCTCGCGGCCCCGGAGCGAGGTGCTGACCGTCGTGCCGCCGAACCCGGTCTCCACGTAACGGAGGACATCGTCGACCCGCAGCCCGTAACGGCCGAGATCGTCGCGCCGCACCGCAATCTCCAGGTAGGGCTTGCCCTGCACACGCGACGGCGCGACGCCCACGGCCCCTTGGATCTGCTCGATGACGCGTTGGACCTCGAAGGCCTTTTGCTGCAAGGCATCGAGGTTGTCGCCGAAGATCTTCACCCCGACCTGCGCCCGGATGCCCGTGCTCGTCATCAGGATGCGGTTCTCGATCGGCTGGAGAAAGCCGGGCACGTAACCCGGCACGTTCATGAGTTTTGCCGAGAGCTCGGCGATCAGCTTCTGCTTGGTCATCCCGGGGCGCCACTGGCTGACCGGCTTGAGCATGAGCGTGGTCTCGATCATCTCAACCGGCGCCGGATCGGTGGCGGAGTCGGAACGGCCAAGCTTGCCCGCCACGGACGCGACCTCCGGCACGGTGCTCATGACCTTGTCCTGCCACGACATGATGCGCTGCACCTCGGTCAGCGAGGTCGCGGGCAGCAGGACGGGCATGAACAGCAGCGAACCCTCCTCCAGCGTGGGCATGAACTCGCTGCCAAAACCCGTGAGGTGTCGCGCCACCGGGGCCGGCAGGCGGGCGGTGACCGCGCGCGGCAGGCCGAAGGCGACGAGACAGGCGCCCGCCAGCAGCGTGCCCGCGAGACCGAGCACGGTCTTGCGATGCGCCAGCGCCCAGTCGAGGGCGGGATCGTAGAGCCGGAGCAGGGATTGCATCAGCCAGTTCTTGCTTTCCGGCTTGAACGGCCCGCGCACCAGAATCGTGCAAAACACCGGCACCGCCGTGAGCGCCAGCAGCACGGCGCCCAGCAGCGCGAAGCTTTTGGTGTAGGCGAGCGGATGGAACAGCTTGCCCTCCTGTCCGCTGAGCAAAAACACCGGGACAAACGCCAGGATGATGATCATCATCGCAAAAAACATCGGCCGGCCTACCTGCGTGGCGGCGGCGAGCGTGTGCGCGAAAACCTCTGCCGGAGTCAGGCGGCGGTCGAGCTCCTCCTCCGCCCGCTCGCAATGCCGGATGACATTTTCCGTCATCACGATGCCGGCGTCGACCAGCACGCCGATGGAAATCGCGATGCCGGTGAGCGACATGATGTGCGACG
>CAYZGG010000018.1:0-53458 GCA_964477955.1 uncultured Opitutaceae bacterium | reverse complement strand
CCGAGGCGTGCGGGTCGTGCGTGACCATGATGATCGTCTTGCCGTGCTCGCGGTTCAGCGCCTGGAGCAGGTTCAGGATCTCGTCGCCGGCCTTGCGATCGAGATCGCCCGTGGGCTCGTCGCAGAGCAGCAGGGTCGGATCCGTCACGATGCCGCGGGCGATGCCGACGCGCTGTTGTTCGCCACCGGACAGCGTGCGCGGGTAGTGCTTGGCCCGATGGGAGAGCCCGACCATGGCCAGCGCGGCCGCGACGTGTTTCTGACGCTCGGCCTTCGAGAGGTGGGTGAGCAGCAGCGGCAGCTCCACGTTGCGTTCGGCCGTCAGCACCGGCATCAGGTTGTAGAGCTGGAAAACAAAGCCGACATGCCGGGCCCGCCACGCCGCGAGCTGGCGGTCGGACAGGGCGTCGATGCGGTCGCCCGCGATGCTGACTGTCCCGCGCGTCGGGCGATCGAGCCCGCCGATGAGATTGAGCAACGTGCTCTTGCCCGACCCGGACGGACCCATGAGAGCCACGAACTCGCCCGAGGGCACATACAGGCTGAGGTTGGACAGGACATGGATCTCCTCGGAGCCACGATGGAAAACCTTCTCCACGCCCTCGACGCGCACCAACGCATCCTTGTTTCCGGTGTTGTCGCTCATAATTTTCTTTCGTCGACGCCGGCGCCGTCGGCCAATCCGGCCGGCGGATCCACGGCAACTTTTTCCCCGGCGGCCAGGCCGGCGCTGAGTTCCGACTCCTCGCCCTGAGTGCCGGCCACGGTGACGGCGCGGCGTTCGGCCCGGCCGTTCTGAATCACAAAGACCACGTCGCGACCGTCCAGCGAAAGCACCGCGTTGTGCGGGACGACCACGTTGCGGTGCACGGGTGCCGCGCCGGCGGTGACGGTTTCGCGGAAGGCCACCTTGGCCGCCATTTCCGGCAGAATGCGCGGGTCCAGCTGGTCGAAACCCACGCGCACCTGCACGGTGGATTTCTGCCGGTCGGCAGTGGGAATGATCGCGATGACCTTGCACGGAATTTTCCAGTCCGGGTAGGCGTCGAGGGTCGCCTCGACGGCCTGGCCGGAAGCGACGCGGTTGATGTAGCTCTCGTTGACGTCGATCTGGATTTCCAGGGATTCCATGTCGACGACGGTGCAGATGCCGGTGCGCGTGAAGCCGCCCGAGGACATCGGTGAAATCATCTCGCCCGGCTGGGCGTTTTTCGAGGTGACGATGCCCGCGAAGGGCGCGCGGATGACGGTGTCCTCCAGCTGTTGCCGCCAGACGGCCACGGTGCGCTCGGCCACGGTGACGTCGTTTTCCAACTGGGCGAGGTGCGCCCGTTGGGCCAGCGCGGAGGCCTCGGCGTGATCATAATCCGACTGGGTGGTGACCTTGCGCTCGAGGAGCGCCTTCTGGCGGTCCCATTCGCGTTCCGCTTCCCGCTGGCGAACGCGGGTTTCCTCAAGAGTGCTTTTCGAGGCATTGGCCTGCGCCTGGGAGAGGAGGAGACTGGCTTGGACGTTGGTGTCGTCGAGCCGGGCGAGCACCTGGCCCTCGGTCACCTTCACGCCCTCCTCGATGAGCACTTCCGTCACCTTGCCGGTGATCTTCGACGACACGGTGGCCTCGCGGCGGGCGGTGACGTAGCCGGAGGCGTTGAGCACGGTGTGTTCCGCGCCGGGGCCCGAACCGGTCTGATGGGCGATGGCGGTGTGCACTTCCAACGGCTTGGGGCGCGTCATCCACCAGATCGCCGCGGCGGCCACGGCCAGCAAGACGAGGCCGATGACCACGGGCATGGTTCGCTTGGACGAAGCGGAGGTGCCGCCTCGTTCGATGCGCAGATCGTCCAGCCGGGGTTGCGGTGCGCTCATGCCCGTCAAGCCAAACAACGATTCCGGCCGCAGGTCAATCGCGTTGCGTTGGCGGTAACGGGAAAAACAATTCGGGTGAACATTACTCTGATCCGATCCAGAATAGATTCGTGAGCGCGCTCAGATTTTGCTCCGGGCAGTTCCCTCTGTTGGGGGCTGTCGCAGGGCGTTGGGGTCGAGGTCCGCCGCGAGCCGGGGCTTTTTCTCCAATGCGGCCACGAACGCACCGGGGTCCCGGAGTTCGGCTTTCGGTGGATCGCGCCGAACATTGCGGTATCGGCGACGACCGATTCAGAGCCGCATATTGCACATGTCTGGCGCCGGCCGGGTGGATTTTGCGTGACGGAACCATTTTTGCACGCATTGGTCTGGAAGCACGCCCCGCCCCCCGCTAGAAAAAATGCATCCGTTCACGCCGGATTTTCGTAGCTTCCGGGAATAAGCCCCACGTCTTCCCGCTCCCATCTGCACTTGTCCTTTTTCCGAACCCTTTCTGTCCGCCCGGCTGGCATGGTGCCAGCTTGGTCGGAGGAACAACCCAAAACAGCAGCATCATCATGAACAAATCCACCCGGACCATCATCGCGGCCGCCGCTCTCGCCGGCCTTTACTCTGGCGCTCTCGCGGTCAGAGCTTCCGCTTCCGTAGCCAGCACCTCAGCCGGCACCGTCATTACGCACGACGACCAGAAGACCGACACCCATGACTGCAAAGGCCAGAACTCCTGCAAGGGCAAGGGCGGCTGCAGCGCGGGCGACAACGGCTGCAAGGGCAAGAACACCTGCAAGGGCAAGGGTGGCTGCAATACCAATCCCGACAAGAAGAGCACCTGATTTTGGTGGCGAACGACCGGCCCCTCGCGCGAGGACTGGTCTTGTCTTTATGACCCGGAGACCGGGCTGCAGGGCCCGGTCTCCTGATTTCGATCCCGTCAACTTCGCCGCTGCACGGAAGCGGGCATATTTCCGCAGATCCCCTTCGATTCCCCATGCCGGCCAACCGCTTTAACGCTCATACCGACTACGGCGTCGGCATCGGCCT
Source organism: uncultured Opitutaceae bacterium (assembly GCA_964477955.1). Taxonomy (GTDB): domain Bacteria; phylum Verrucomicrobiota; class Verrucomicrobiia; order Opitutales; family Opitutaceae; genus Didemnitutus. The sequence goes on along the minus strand of CAYZGG010000018.1, from coordinate 50,551 downwards.
GCGCATTCCGCACTACGATCACATCCTGTCGAAAAAACCCACGGTCGACTGGTTCGAGATCATCTCCGAAAATTACCTCGTCGACGGCGGCCGGCCGCTGGCCGTGCTCGACCGGATCCTGGAGCAATACCGCGTCGTGCAGCACGGCGTCTCGCTTTATTTCGGCTCGGCGGACAAACCCGACCGCGCCCAGCTGCGCCGGCTCAAGAATCTGGTCAAGCGCACCCGGACCCCGTGGCTCTCCGATCACCTCTGCTGGGGCAGCATCGACGGCAGCTATTCGCACGACCTCCTGCCGATGCCCTACACTTTCGCCGCCGCAAAACGCACCGCCGAGAAGATCCGCCACGTCAGCGATTTTCTGGAAATTCCCATCTGCGTCGAAAACGTCAGCTCCTACACCGAATTCCACGTCTCCGAAATGACCGAATGGGAATTTCTCTCCGAGGTCGTCGAGCGGGCCGACTGCGGAATTTTGCTCGACGTGAACAACATCTACGTCTCGTCGCGCAACCACGGCTTCAACCCCTACGATTACGTGGACAACGTGCCGCACCATCGCGTGGGGCAGATGCACATCGCCGGACATACGAAGTTCGAAAAGTACATCCTCGACACCCACGATCACGCCCCGATCGATCCGGTGTGGAAACTCTACGCCCACGCGACCAAGCTCTGCGGCGTCACCGCCACCCTTCTCGAATGGGACGACAAAATTCCTTCATTCGACGAAGTGCACGCCGAGGCGCTCAAATCCACGGAATACATCGACGACGCCCGCGCCGCGCAAAAGCGCCGGACGCAGCGGGATTTTGTGGGCGGGGTGTCCTCACCCCGCAGGGCGAGCTGACCGCAATGGCCCGCGCAAAGAAAACCAAACCTGGGCGGATCGGGAGGAAGGTCTTCGCCCCGGCCCAGGTGAAATCCACCCGCGAACTCGCCGACTTCCAGCGAGCGATGTGGACGCTTATTTCCCGTCCGCTCACGCCGGCAAACCATATGCCGCGGCGCTGGAAGGACGGACGGCCCACGGCGGCGCTCGCCGCCCAGATCGCGAAACCCAACGACCGGCTCACCTCCTTCGAGCGCCTCGAAATCTACAGCCGCATGTACTGGTTTCGCGTGCTCGACAGCCTGTACGATGACTGTCCCGGCTTGCGGGCCGTGCTCGGCGTGCCGCGTTTCACCAAGCTGGCCGAGGCCTATCTCGTCAAATATCCCTCGCGTTCCTTTTCGCTGCGCAACCTGCCCTCGCGCCTCGCCCGCTTCATCCGCGAAGAGCCGCGCTGGACCGCGCCACATGCCGCGCTCTGCCACGACCTCGCCTTGTTCGAATGGGCGCGCGTCGAGGTGTTCGACAGCGCGGCTCTGCCGGTTTTCACGCTCGACGACCTCCTCGGGGCTGATCCGGCGAAGCTGAAGCTGATGCTCCAGCCTTATCTGCAGCTGCTCGATTTGCGTTATCCGGTCGACGATTTCATCCTCGCGGTGAAGCAGCGCGAAGAGCTCTCGCGCGGCGAGGCGAGCAATACCTCCCTTGCGTCGGCTCCGGCAAAAAAAACTCCAAAAAAAATCCGCCCGCCCGCCCGTGGACGCACCTGCGTTGCGGTGCATCGCCTGGAAGGCCGGATCTATTTCAAGCGACTCGAACCCGCCGCGTTCCAGGTGCTGTCCGCCCTTCGTTCCGGCAAGACGCTGGCGCAGGCACTGGCCGCCGGGATTCCACGCGCCCGGCGACCCCGGGAGGACTGGGCTGCCAAGGTCCAGGCCTGGTTCCGCGTCTGGATGGAACTCGGCTGGTTCTGCCAGCGCTGAGCCAGGCTTTGTCGTAGGAGCGGCGCCGCGGCCGCCGTCCGGGAAACGGTCGGATCGCTACCCGCCAGGTTCGTCATCTGAACCGGAATTCGCCGCATGTTGGGAAAATCGTTGCCGGATTTTGTTCTTAATAGGAACAAACTCCGCGTGAAACCTGGCGCATGGGGTTCCGGCCGGCTGAGGCCGGGCGCGGTCCGAAACCGGGTGGCCGGTTCAGTGCCCCCGGGCGAAACGGCTTCACCTCCGCGTTGGATGGAATATTCATGTCCGGCACCACTCCCACTCCCATGAACCTCCGCGCCCTCGTCGAGAAATTCGAAACCCTGGCCGCCTGGCTGCAAAGCCCGCTGCTCTTCGTCCTCCGCTTTTACTGGGGGCTCTCCTTCGCCCGCACCGGCTGGGGCAAGCTCATGCACCTCGAAAAGACGACGGCGTTCTTCACCGACCTGCATATTCCGGCGCCGAAAGTGAATGCCATCCTGGCCGGATCGACCGAGTGCTTGGGCGGGGCGCTGCTGCTCGTCGGCCTTTTCTCCCGCATCGTGTCCGTGCCGCTGATCGCCACGATGGTGGTCGCCTACGTCACGGCTGACAACGAGGCCCTGCACGCGATTTTCAGCGACACCGACAAGTTCGTCTCCGCCGCGCCCTTCCAGTTTCTCCTGGTGGCCGTGATCGTCCTCGCCTTCGGGCCCGGCAAGATCTCGCTCGATCACCTTTTGCGCCGCAAAGCCGGCGCCTGAGCCGGGATCATGCAGGTGAAATGAGGTGGAACCGGACCTCCGGGCCGGTTTGCCTTGCGTGACTGCATCAGCCCGCCCGGAGGTCGGGCTCCACCTTCCAAGAAAGCAAGCTCGCAGTGAAATCATGTTGAATCGCATGAGTCGGCCTGAGTGAATCCGCCGCGGCGGCCGGCGCGTAGGTTTGGGCGATGATGTTCCTCTTCCGTCCCCTTTGCCTGGCTGCCCTCGCCACGCTCGCCGTCCCCGGCGCGCTCTTTGGGACCGCCGAAAATCCTTCGCCGCTGGCATGGCAGCCGTGGGGCGATGCGGCTTTCGCGCAGGCCCGCCGCGAGCACAAACCCGTGCTGCTCGATCTCGAGGCCGTCTGGTGCCACTGGTGCCACGTGATGGCGGAGATCACCTACCGCGAGCCCCAGGTCGTCGCACTGCTCCACGAACATTACGTGCTGGTGCGCGTCGACCAGGATTCGCGGCCCGATCTCTCCAACCGCTACGAGGATTTCGGCTGGCCGGCCACCATCATCTTTGCCCCCGACGGCACGGAGCTCGTCAAGCGCCAGGGATACATCCCGCCCGGCCCCATGGCGCGACTGCTGCAGGCCGTGGTCGACGATCCCACGCCCGGGCCCTCGGTCACGCCGGAAATTCCGACCGGAACCGCGACGTCCGCCGTTTTTTCCCCCGAGCGCCGCGCCGGATTGCGCCGCCAATGGCTGGAGGGCTACGACGACAAGGCGGGCGGGTGGGGCTTTTCGCACAAGCTGCTCGACGCCGACACGGTGGAATACGCTTTGCGGGAGGCGGCCCGCGGCGATGCGCGCTCCGCCGCAATGGCGCGCACCACGCTCAACTTGCAGCGCAAGCTGCTCGATCCGGTCTGGGGTGGTGTCTACCAGTACTCCGTCGGCGGGAACTGGAGCGAGCCGCACTTCGAGAAACTCGTCCAGATCCAGGCGGACAACCTTCGCCTCTTCGCGCAGGCCTACGCGCAATGGGGCAACCCGGAATACCTCGCGGCGGCCCGGGCGATCCACGGTTATATGCAGGATTTTCTGCGGAGTCCCGACGGGACGTTCTATGTTTCGCAGGACGCCGACCTCGTGCCCGGTGAACACAGCGGCGACTACTACGCCCTGGACGCCGCCGGGCGCCGGGCTCGCGGCGTGCCCCAGGTCGACCGCCATGTCTATGCGCGGGAAAACGGGTGGATGATCGCGGCTCTGGCTGAACTGGCGGCGGTCACCGGCGAGCGGTCGTTCCAAGAGGAGGCAGAGCGCGCCGCCCGCTGGATCGCGGCGCATCGCGCACTGGCCGGCGGAGGTTTCCGGCACGACGAGCGCGATGCCGCCGGGCCGTATCTGGGCGACACGCTCGCGATGGGCCGGGCGTTTCTGGTCTTGCACCAGCTCACCCAGCGGAGCGAATGGCTGGAGCGCGCCGCGGCGGCCGCCGACTTCATCGAGGCGCATTTCCAGCGCGGCGATCCGCCCGGATACGCCTCAAGCGACACCACCCGCGAAAGTTTTCCGGCGCCGCGGCCGCAGTTCGACGAAAACGTGAACCTGGCGCGATTCACCGCGGCCCTCGCCCGTGAAACCGGGCGGAGCGACTATGCCGCGATGGCGGAGCGCGCGCTGCGCTGGCTGAACGCCCCCGAAGCCACGACCGCCCGCGGCTACTACGTCGGCGGCCTGCTGCTGGCCGAGGAAGAGGCCCGCACCGAGCCGGTTCACGTCGCCATCATCGGGGGGAAAAAGGATCCGGTCGCGCAACGGATGTTTGCCCTGGCTCTGCGGATTCCCACCCAGCACAAGCTGATCGAATGGTGGGATCGGAGCGAGGGTCCGGCGCCGCGCGGCGAGAGCCTCTATCCGGAATTGCCCGCGGCCGCGGCCTTTCTCTGCGCCAACGGGGCCTGTTCTTCGCCGCTCGGCAGTGTCAGTGCCTTGGAGCGGCGGCTGGCGCACGCCGCCGGCCATTAGGGCCGGGGCGGATTGCAGAGCCCTTCGTAGGCGAAAAGCAGCGCCCCGAACATGAGCGGCAGGGTGAAAAGAATCCCGATGAACAGTCCGAGGAAACCGAACAGCGTCAGAAAATAACCCAGCACCAGGACGAAGAAGACCCGAAACCACTGGCGTGTAACCACACGCCGGCTCACTTCCATGGCGGTCCACGGACTCAGGCCCTTGTCGATGACGAGGATGAAGGCGAAGCACCAAGCGACGGAAATATAGACGACGGGGATGATGCCGAAGGCGAGGCCGATCCATATGGCGTTGTCGGGCGGCGGGAGAGTTTCAGGAGGGTGGCCGCGCAGCGCCCCCGAGGTGATCAATTTGAAAATATAGCCGAAGAGCGGCCAGAAAAACGGGAGCATGACCGCGAAGGACAGCACCAGCTTCAGCAACGTGGTCAGCATCAACGGCACGAGAGGTTCGGAAAATCCCGCGAACACCGCGCTCACGTCCCGCGGTTCCCCGCGTATCTTTCCCAAGTAATAATAGTACAGGCCGGCATAAAAGACTCCGTTCAAGAACACCCCGGCGAAAAGCCCCAGGATTGGAATCATGCCGGCGGCGAACTGGATCGCGAGGCTCAGCAGGGTGATGCCCACGAGCGGAAAGAAGTTGGCCAGCCACAGATGCCAGCTCCGGCTCAGACACTCGAATACATCCAGCGGCACGGCGCGCGCGATGAGATCGTCGGCGATGACCCGCGGGTCGTTGGACACCGGGGTGGCGGGAACGGGGTCGGGAGCGGTGGCGCCGGCCGCGGGTTCGATCGGCGGGGGCAGACCGGCGGCGCCGGGCGGGGCGAACTCCGCGAAGTCAGCGAGGGTTTTCCACTCGGTATCGTTGTCCCGGCGAGCCTTCGTTTGCAGATTGGCCCGGCCGCCCGCGATCCATTCCTGCACCCGGTGAACCGGAACGGGCCCGTACTCCTTGCCGTCTGTGCCGAGGATCGTGAACATAGTGAAGTCAGTTCAGCCGAAGAGCCGACGCCGGTCAACGCCTTGGTTGTGACGAACGTCGCCGCCTGGCTGGGGCGGGGGATCGCCGGACTACCGATACGGACTCATGCGGTCGAAATGAGGTGGAACCGGACCTCCATGACCGGTTTTCCTGGCGTGAGTGCATCAGCCCGCCCGGAGGTCGGGCTCCACCTTCCATGAGAGCAAGTTTGCAGGGAAATCAATCTCAACCGTATGATCCCGGCTCGGCCTTTTGCTGACGGGGTGCCGACAATACGCGTCACCGTTCCCTGGCATTCACTCCTCCCCAGGTTTCTCTCGGACGGGCCGGGGCAGGCCCTTAGTCGTTTTTTGCAAACGGGCCTTTTTTTCGAGCCCGGCCCGACGGCTGGCGTGGGTTTCCTCGTGAGCGGTGGCCCGAAGCATCCGCTGGTAGCTTTGCCAGCGCGCCGCTTCGAGAGAGCCATCGGCCAAGGCCAGGGCCACGGCACAGCCGGGCTCCACCGTGTGCGAGCAGTCCCGGAAACGACAGCACGCGGCGAGCGCCGTGATGTCGCCGAACGCCTGGGCCAGCCCGGCCGCGGCCGCCCACGGCTGGATTTCGCGCATGCCGGGCGTGTCGATGACGATCACGCCGCCCGGGGTGACGAGCAACTCGCGCTGGGTGGTGGTGTGCCGGCCCCGGCGGTCCGCTTCGCGCACCTCCTGGGTTTCCTGCAGGCTCTCGCCCACCAGCCGGTTGATGAGCGTGGATTTACCGACACCCGAGGAACCCAGCAGCGCGATGGTTTCGCCGGGTTTCAGGTAGGGCTCGAGCGCCTTGAGCCCGCGGCGGGTCCGGGCGCTGACCACGAACACCGGCACCGCCGGCGCGATGGCGGCGATTCCGCTCCGGATCTCGTCAGCGCTGTCGGCGAGATCGGCCTTGTTTAGCAGCACCACCGGCCGGGCGCCGCTGGTCCAGGCGGCGGCGAGATAGCGTTCGAGACGGTGCAGATGATAATTGCCGTCGAGCGCGCTGACCAGAAACACCGTGTCGATATTGGTGGCGACGACCTGTTCGGCTTCCTCGTCGCCCACCGCGCGCCGGGAAAATTTCGTGCGACGCGGCAGTACGGCATGGATAGCGACGCGGGTGTCGTCGCCCGGCTGAGCCGTGACCGCGACCCAGTCGCCAATCACGGGGAATTCCGCCGCGGTCGCGGCCGTGTGAACAAATTTGCCGGTGCATTCGCCGAGTTTGGCACCGGTCTCGCCGGTGACCTCGTAATACCCTTTCAATTCAAGGGTGATTCGCGCCGGCACACAGCCTGCGGCGGCATGCGGCGCAAAAGCGGCGGCAAAGAGGTCGTTCCAGCCGAGGCGGGCCAAGGTCATGGCGGCACTCTGCCAGCCCGGAGCCCGGCCGTGCAACGCTGCGTTGACGGCAAATCCATCCGGCGGGCCAACGCATGCAGAGGTTTTGGCAAGCGATGCGAAGGTTTGAGGCCCCCGCGGGACGATACTGGATCTATGCCCAAGGTGTCTCACGCCATCGAGGGATTGCTCCGACCCACCGTCGTCAATCAGAGTCCTCGCATTCCTCCAACCCGTTTGAACCCAGCGGCCGGCGGTGACGCCGGACCGGGAAACTGGAAATATCGGGGAATTGGACGCGCGCGAGGAGTCCTGCCCCTCGCGGTTTTTATTTCTCTGTCGGCGCACGTGATTTTTCTTTTTGGGTTCAACCGCCATCACGCGATCAAGCGCGTGATCGCGCACGACGACACGCCGCAGATCCAGATGGTCATGCCCGACCTCAAGGACCTGGACGACAAACCGGAGGAGGAACTGACCGACGACACGCCGCAGACCAACGGAATGGCGGTTCCCAGCCTGATCGATCTGCCGACCTCCGTGCCGGTCAATGCCTTTGTCCAGCAGATCGACATCCATCCGCCGGCGGTACCGGATCTGGCCGGAGCCAAGGTGGTCACCATCCCGGTGCACATCGGACACGGAGCCGCTCTGGACAAACTCGGCCAGATCTTCGACCTGTCGCAACTCGACCGCGTGCCCGAGCCCTTGATGCAGCCTTCCCCGGTTTTCCCGCCTTCCTTGAAAAAGGACTATACCGAAGCGACGGTGGTGGTCGGATTTGTGGTGGATGCGCAGGGTGCGGTGGTCGCCCCGCGCGTGATCGATTCAACCTTCGGTGGTTTCAACGAGGCAGCGCTGGTTGGTGTGAGCAAATGGAAGTTTCGTCCGGGCATGAAGGCGGGTCACAAGGTCAACACCCGCATGCAGGTCCCGATCAAATTCCACGTCACCGAGGACAGCTGACGGACTTTCGGTTCATTGTAGGCGGGGTGCCCTCACCCCGCGAGTCCTCGTCCCCGTTTGGCCGGCCGGAGAGTTTCCCCCGGCTCCCGCGTTTCAAACCAGCTTTGCCCCATCCGGCCCAGCGCGCCAGAAGAGTGCGGTGTGGCCGACGGCTCCCACGCACAGACATGGGGCCGCGGAGGCGATCGTCTCGCAGAGCGCCGCGCGCTCGTGGCGGTCTTGTCCGCCGGTGAAACGCAGCTTCACGAGTTCGCGGACGTCGAGCAGCCGGTTCAACTGCGCCAGGAACGCGGGCGTGGCTCCCTCCTTGCCGAGAAACGCCGCGTCGGCGGTCGTCTGGCCAAGGCCGCGGAGTTTCGTTTTCTGTGCGCCGGTGAGGGAGGGAGGCGATCCGGTTTTTCCGGCGAGGTCTGGCGGCAGGGACATGGTCCGATCTGTCTAGCCGGCGGCCAGAACGCGGGCAAATACCTTTTGGTCGACATTTCCGCCGGTCAATACCACCCCGACCCGCCGGCCGGCATTGAGCTCCTTTTCCTGGAGGATGGCCGCGAGGCCGGCGCCGGCGGCCCCTTCCGCGACGTTATGCGTGTCGGTGAAATAGGCGCGCATGGCGGCCTCGATCTCGTCGTCGGTCACCGTGACGAACCGTTCCACTCCGCGCAGGATGTGTTCCAGCGCCGCGGGATTGGGCTTCGAACAGGCCAGGCCGTCGGCAATGCGCGTGGCCACGGGATGGGACTCCAGACGGCGGGCGGCGAACGACCGGGCGGTGGCCGGGGCGCGGGCGGCGGAGACCCCGATGATCTGCAGCGGCAGGCCGAGCGCGTCGCGCGCGGCGATCATTCCGCAGATGCCCGACCCGAGTCCGACCGGCACGTAGACCCGTTCAAGCGCCGGCGCCTGGCGCAGGAAACAAAGCGTGGAGACCGCATTGCCCCAGACCAGATCGCGATGGAACGACGGGATGTAATGCAGCCCATCGCGGGCGGCGAGTTGCCCGGCATGTTCGAGGACCGCTTGGAAATCGTCCCCATGCTCGACCAGTTCCGCGCCGAGCGCGCGCATGGCGTTGTTTTTTTCGGGACTGTTGCCATGGGGAACCACGATGGTGGCGGCGCGTCCGTGGCGGAGGGCGGCGTACGCCACCGCCTGCCCGAAGTTGCCCCGGGTGGCGGCGATCACTCCGTGTTCGCCCAACCCGTCTCGCGCGAGGCGGGCGAAATGCTGGAGCGCCCCGCGCACCTTGAATGAGCCGATCGGGGTGTGGTTCTCGTGCTTGACCCAGAGTTCGCACCCGGTGCGGGCGTTCAGCAGCGGCCAGCTGTATTGCGGCGTGGGCGGAACCACGGAATCGATGAATTTTGCGATCGACTCGATTTCCGACAGACTGGGCAGCGGTTGCATGGCCCAGAGAATGGCCTGGGCGGATGGGCGTCAAACCGGGGGCGACTGTGCCGGTTGTTTTTGCGCGAAATAGTCCAGCGGGAGCTCGCGCCATTGCCCGGCCGCGAGGTCGCCGAGTTCCAGAGATCCGAAACGCACGCGGTGCAGGGTCAGAACTTCGCAGCCCTGGCTGCCAAACATCCGGCGCACCTGGTGGTAGCGTCCCTCGGTCAACGTCAACTCGGCTTCGCGCGGTCCAAGGACCTTGAGCTCCGCCGGCGCACACGGCTCTTTCTCGTCCTCCAGCAACAGGGTTCCACTGGCAAACAACGCGCCGAGTCCCGCCGGCAGATCGGCGTCGAGCGTGGCGCGATAGACCTTCGGCACCTTGTGCTTCGGCGAGGTCAGCCGGTGCACCAGTTCGCTCTGGTCGGTCAGCAGCAGCAGTCCGCTCGTGTCCTTGTCGAGCCGGCCGACGGAGGTGACCGGCGGGTTGCGCCGGCACCAGCGGGGCGGGAGCAGCGAGTAGATGGACGGACCTTCGCGCCCATCATGCGAGCAGACGAGGCCGAGCGGCTTGTGCAACAACAGCAGCAGGCCATCGGGATGATCGAGCGGTTCGTCATCGACCCGCACCGCAGCCGGGTCCACTTTTTGTCCGAAGTCCTCCGCCTCCTCGCCGTCCACGAGCACATGCCCGCCCTCAATCCAGCCGCGGGCTTCACGGCGGGAACAGTAACCGAGATTGGCGAGCAGTTGATCGAGGCGGCGCATGGGACAGGGTTAGCCATGAAAATCCCGAAAAGACACGAAAAAGAATCCGGATGCATTTTTCCGGACGATCGTGTTTCCTGAGTCCGCTTCCAATCGTAGCAATCGTATGCGTTTCCTTCTGCCCTTGCTTGCCGCGGTCGCTGCCGGCCTGTCCTTGCTCAACTACACCCGCGCGCCGGACACGGTGCTGACATGGAAACTCGCCCTGGTGGCCGGCGAATTCGGCCATTGGCTGGTCCTGTTGCCGCTCGCGCTCGGGGCGGCGGCTCTTTTCGCGAAAAATCCCGAATGGCGGATCACGACCTTGGTCCTGTGCGCGGTGGCCGGCGTCGGGTTCTTGCGCCCGGCATTCACGGCGTGGCGGATGAGCCGAACCCTGCCCGCGCGACTCGAGGCGGCGTTTGGTTCCAAGCCGGCCCCTGTTGTCGCGGTTTTCGATCCGGCGCGGCTGTTCTGGCACCCGGCGGCACCGGCGGCGGCGGTCGCGACCGAGGTGTTTGCCCGCTCCGACGCCGGACCGCTGACGCTTGATTTCTATGCGCCGCAGCGAATCCCGGTCGATTCCCGCGCCGCCGTCAGTGCCGCGCGACCCGCGGCATGTATCGTCGTGGTCCACGGCGGCGGCTGGGACGGCGGGGACAGCGCGCAGTTCGTCGGTTGGAACCACCGTTGGGCCGCCCGGGGCTATGCGGTCGCCGCCCTCAACTACCGGCTGGCGCCCCGGCATCCGTGGCCGGCCCAGAGGGAGGACGTGCTCCACGCGATCGCCTGGTTGAAGGCCAACGCTTCGCGCCTCGGCCTCGACCCGCACCGCTTCGTGCTGTTCGGGCGGTCCGCCGGCGGCCAGATCGCGGCGGCGGTGGCGTACGGCGCGCACGACCCGGACATTGTCGGCCTCGTGGCATTGCACGCGCCGCACGACATGAAGTTCGCCTGGTCGGTGTCGCGCGAAGATGACGCGCTGAATTCGATCAAGCTCCTGCGCCAGCTTTTTGGCGGTCCGCCCGACACTCCGGACCGGGCTGCCCTGTACGAATCCGCCAGCGGCCAGCTGCTGGCGCGGGCGGATTCGGTGCCGACCCTGCTGATCCACGGCGTGCCCGATACGCTGACCTGGTACCGGCACAGTCGCCGTCTGGACACGCGGCTGCAGGAGTTGGGGGTGAGGCATTATTTGCTCGAGTTTCCCTGGGCCACCCATGCGTTCGACTACAACGCCGACGGTCCGGCGGGCCAGCTCACCGATTACGCGATCGCGGTTTTTCTCGAGCAGGTGACCCGCCGGTAGCCGTAAATATGCAGTTGAAAATGTAGGGCGGGGCTCCGAACCCCGCCTTCCAGCTCGCCGGTTCTTCGATTTTTGTAGGAGCCTGCTTGCAGGCGATTCGGAACGACCGCCAAAGGACTGCACGCAGAATCGCCTGCAAGCAGTCTCCTGCAAAAGAAGAGCACACGTATGCCGGAGCCGCACCGGATCAATCACAGGGGCGCAGTCTTGCTGCGCCTGATCGGCTAGCAGCCGAATATGCCTGTTGTAGCCGGGGTCGTTGACCGCGGTCAGGGAGACGTACGCGCCAAGACCGGGGTCAGCGACCCCGGCTACAGTTCAATTCAATACGCCGCTAACGCCCTGCGCCTTTGACCAGGGTCCGCACGCGCAGAAGCGTGTCGTTCGCAGTGATATAAAAAGTCATGTGGTCGGCGCCGCCGAACGCGCAATTGGCGGTGGGCCGTCCGGTGAGGATGGTGCCGAGTTGCTTGCCTTCCGGGCTGAGGATCACCACCCCGCCGGGGCCGGTGGTCCAGATGTTCCCGCGGGCGTCGATTTTCATGCCGTCGAACAGCCCGCCGCGCTTGGTGCGGGCCATCAGCCCGGTGCCATCGAAGAACACCCGGCTGCTCGCGACCGAGCCGTCGGCGTTGAGCGCGTAGGCCTTCATGAACGGTTCCTTGTCGTCGGTGCTGCCGACGTAGAGCGTCTTTTCGTCGGGCGAAAAGGCGATTCCATTCGGGTGGGCCAGCCCCCTTTCGATGACCGTCAGCCGGCCGTCGAGACCGAGCCGGTAGACGCCGTTGAAGGCGGTTTCCTGCGGGACATCGGGCGGCAGGCCATAGGGCGGGTCGGTGAAGAAGAGATTGCCGGCCCGGTCGAAGCAGAGGTCGTTGGGGCTGCTGAAGCGGTGGCCCTCGAAGCGATCCACCACGGTTTCAAAACCTTTCCCGTCGGGCGCGAGCCGGGCCACCCGGCGGTCGCCGTGCTGGCAGAGAGTGAGGCGGCCGTTGCCGTCGAGTGTGAGCCCGTTCGAACCGCGTTCGCGTCCGTGGTAGACCGTGCCCGTGAAGCCGCTCGGCTCGAGAAAGACGGAAATCCCTTCGCCGTCCTTCCAGCGATAAACGCGGTTTTGCGGGACGTCGCTGAAAAGGAGCGCGTCCTGCGCCGGCACCCAGACCGGGCCTTCTGACCAGGTGAAACCGACGGCGAGCTTCTCGACCTTGACTCCGGGCGCGAGAAGTTCGTCGAGCGCCGGATCGAGCCGTTCGATGGAGGCCTTGTCATCCGCCGGGTAGGGCGCGGGCAAAGAGGTGATGGGATTGGGAGCGGCGGCTAGCGTCAGGCTTGCGGCGAGAACAAACAGCGCGACGAGATGTCGTTTCATGCGTGGAAGGGGTGTGACGGTAGAATGCATCATTGCCTCCGGTGTGCAAGCCGGGGGGCGTCTCACCACTTGGAGCGGAAACCGGCGAGCGCCAGCCGCGGGGCCCCGGTGTTGACGGTGCCGTCGGCACTGCGGCCGGTTTCGAGGCGTGCATTGCCGAGGTTTTCGACGGTCAGGAAAATTTCACTCCGCGGACCGAGCGCGTAGCTGAGGTTCAGATCGGCGAGCAGGGCGGCGCCGAGTACGAGGGTATTTTCGTTGTCCTCAAACTGGCGGTCGATCCAGCGCACGCGTGGGGTGAGGGTCAGCCCGCCGGCGATCCGCCAGGTCGCCCCGAGCACCGCGCTTTGTCGTGGCACTTGGGCGAGCCGGTTGCCAACGAGGACCGGTTCGACCGCGGCCTTGCGAATTGTGGCGTCGTCAAAGAGGCAGTCCAGTTGCAGCGAAAACGCCGGGACCGGCCGCCATCGCGCCGAAAGTTCAAGCCCCTGCACGAGCACCCGGTCAAGGTTGAGCCGCTGCTGCCCCGTGGTGCCGGCCGGGATCGTCCCGAACAGGGGAAACGTGCCCGGACCCTGCGCGATGGTGACGTTGCTCACGGCGTCGCGCAGGTCGTTCCAGAAGGCGGTCGCGCCGAGGGTCAGCGCGCCCTGGGTGTAGTCGGCGCCCAGTTCCGCGCTCGTGGCGTGTTCCGTGCGCAGGGCGGGATTCGCCTCGGTGATGACGCTGCCCACCCGGAACGGGCGGTAGAGCTCGTTGAGCGTAGGCTGCCGGAAAGAATGTTGGGTCGCCGCATGCAGGCGCCAGGCCGGCGCCGGCTCCCAGACGAGGCCGGCGCTCGGGCTGAATTCCACGCCGTCGGCGTCGGCATAGTGGTCGTCGCGCAGCACGGCGCCGGTCGCAAGACTGGTTTCGTGACGATGACCGGCGGTGTCGCGCCAGTCGTCGAGACGGGCACCGAGCATCGCATGCCAGCCTTCGGCCAGCGTCCGTTCGTGCAGGGCGAAAAGTCCGGCGAAGGCCTGCGCGCCCCCGGCGATGCGCTGCCGGGTGAAGTTGCCATTGGTGTAGGAGTAATCCTCCCGTGTCTCCCCGCGCACCTCCCGGAAATCGCCGCCGGCGCTCGTGCGCGAGCCATCGGCTCCCGACCAAACGCCATTCCACGCCGCACCGAGCGCCGTGGCCGGGACGGCAAACTGGTCGTTCGCCGGCGTCTCCGCGGTGCGGGCGGCGTTGACCGCGCTGAACGTGCTCGCGAAGTCCTCGTCCTGCGCGTAGGCGGTGGCCGTCCAGGCAAAAGACCGGCTGGGCTGCACCCGCAGCGCCACGGAACCGAAGTTTTCGCGCGAGCTGTTTTGCTGGTACGGCGTGCCGTTGCCGCGGCTCTCCGCAAAGGTTCGGGCGGTGACGACCAGCTGCGCGTCCGTCCCGACCGGTTGCTCCCACCGGCCCGTGAGCCAGTGGTGCCGGCTCCAGGCCGCAATGTCGATCGGTCCCCGGTCCCCGGGGGCGACGAGTGAAAACCCGTCGGTGGCGAAATCGCTCCCGAGCAACTGCAACGCGCCGTTTCCTACCGGCACGTCGACAACCGCCTCCACCGACCGGGTCCCGAAGGCCCCGCCCTGCACCGCCATCCGCCCCGAACCCCCGCCTGACAAATAACCTATCGGGTTACTTGTCGACGGTGCACTCTTCCCCTCGGGAGGGGCTGGGTAACCCGACAGGTTGCTCGTGGGATCGACGGTCAGGAGCTGAACCACGCCACCCAAGGCGGCATTCCCCCAGGCGGTGGCGCCGCCGCCGCGCACCAGCTCGGCGCCGGCGAGCGCCTCGCGCGGCACCATCGACCACGGGATCCAGCCGCCGAAGGGATCGTTGAGCGGCACGCCGTCGAGCAGTACAAGCGACCGGCTGGAGCCGCTCGGCCCGAGTCCGCGCAGGGAAACGCCCTGCGCGGTGGGATTGGCGGTCAGGCTGTCGCTGCGCCGGAACAGGCTGAAGCCCGGCACATCGCGCAACGCGTCGTCCAGTGTGGCGGTGGGCGCCTGGCGCAGCGTGTCGCCGTCCAGCACCGTGAGCGAAAAGGGGATCTGGCCCGGCGCCTCGGGCGCGCGCGTGGCGGTGACGGCGACCCGTTCCAGCTCCACGGTTTGAGCCGCGAGCAAGGCCGGAAACAACGCCAGAGCCAACCGGGACAGGAGCGGATGCGTGGCCATGATGTTGCTAGTCAAAACGGCCGGGTGAACCCAGCCGGCGGAAGCGGGCGAAAATGGCGGCGCGGCGTCGGGAGCTTCATTCGCGGTCGGTCCGATACCTGGAGGTTGCTCCTACAAAAGGGCGAAGAAATAACGGGCATGGAAATTGGCGTTGGTTTGGTCAAATGCCCCGGGGATCTTTACGGTGTTGTGCGTTCGCCCGGGCCGCGGAGAATCTTTTGACTCGCGTGCCAGTCGACGCAGAGGTCCGGGCTTTGGCACGGGTTCCCCGCGGTCAAAACGACATTTTTCTGGGGAAACGCATTGATGGGCTTCATGGTCCGGCGGGTCGGCGGAGGTCAGTTGGAGCGGAAGTCCCGCGCTTGGCGAACCGGAATTTGCGTTCCCAGACCCCGCGGGGCGGCGCGGACGAAGCGCGGTTTTCCCGGCGCGACGACCGTTCGGCACAAATTTAGTCTCGCGTCGGGGGGCCGGTTGCGGGAAGCCTTCCGCTCATATGTCCAACTGGGAATACAAGGTCATCAGCAGCGGCAAGGGCGGCTTTGCGTCGCCGGCGCTGATGGAAAAATTTATCAACGACCTCGGGCAGGAACAATGGGAGATCATCGGCTTCCACACCGCGCCCGACAACGCCCTCGCCTTCACGGGACTGGCCCGCCGGCCCACGCAGCGCGATTGGACGCTCGAGGACGCCGCCAAGGCCGCGGCCCGCGCGGAGGCGGACAAGCTGCGCGCGGAGTTCGAGGCGAAGTTCAAGGCCGCGACATCCGGGGCCGGCACCGGGGCGGCCGCCGAGGAGCAGGGCGAGACCTTTCTGGCCGAGGAAAAAGCGGGCGCGGACGACGGCCTCCGCCGCCTGCGCGACACCTCGCGCGACGACGATCCCGATGCACCCGAGGACGAGAACGGCAACGGCCAGAAGGACGACTGGGACAAGCTCGCCGCCGAGGACGAACTCCCGACCTTTTTCGACGCGATGCGTCCGCACATGCGCCGCAACCAGCGCGGCCCGGGCATGAGCGTGGGCGTGGATTTCCTGGCCAAAAAATGGCGACTCGAAGAGGCCGATGTCAAAGGCGCGCTGGTCGAGTGCGGGATGCAGATCCCCGCCGACGAAAACGCCCGGCCGGTCTACGTGGAATACGAGGGCGATCTTTATTGGGTGAACATCAACCGGCGCGGTGAAATCTGGATCAACACGCGGGAAAAGCCCGAGCCGGTTTTCCGCGTCGTGCAGGCGAAACGCGTGGAGGACTCCGCCGAGCCGCCCGCCGTCGAAGCTGCCGCTCCGGCCGGAAATTATGCGCCCGAGCCGGTGGAAGCGACGGAGCAAAAAAGCGCTCCGATCCAGCGGGGTCCGCGCGAACGGCCGTACGTCGAGCCGAGCACACCCCAAGCGGCCGGCCCCAAGACCTTTCTCGACAAGATCCGCGGCATGATGCGCCGCAACCGCCGCGGTAACGGCCTCTCCGGCTCGTTCCAATATCTCACGAAGGCCCTGAAGATCGACGATGCCCAACTGGTCGGTCAGCTTGCGGAGCACGGGCTCCGCCTGCCCGAGGGCGACCAGCGGACGGACGCCGAGGCGGGAGATTTTGTTTACTGGCTGAACAAGAACCAGCGCGGCGAGATCTGGATCAACGCCGAATTGAAGCGCCGGGGCCCGCCGGGCCGCGGCTCAGAGTCGCCTGGCCGGGAAGCGGCCAACGCGAACGGGGAGTCGGGAGCGGTGAGCGGCCGAACCGGGGCGGAGGAGCCGGGTTCTTCCGACCCCGAGGCGCCGGCCTCCGCTCCAGTCACTGCGCCCGAGCCCGCACCTGCACCATCGTCGACCTTCACCCCGAGCACGCTCCCGCCGGAAAACACGCTCACCGCAGTGCGCCTGCTCATGCAGCCCAAGAAACGCGGCGAAGGCGTGACCGCCCTCCTCAGCGAACTCGCGCAGAAACTCGAGAAGACGCCCGAGCAGCTGCAGGCCGCGCTCGCCGGCGCCGGGTTGCTGCTGCCGGAATCGCCCAAGGCCAAGCCGACCTTCACCGAGTTCGGCGGCGAAATCTACTGGCTCAACGCCAACGCGCGCGGCGAGGTCTGGCTCAACGCCAAGCAGGCAAATTCGGCCAGGAAATCCCGCGCGAAGAAGACGGACGAGTAATACCAACCGCCCGTAGGATTTGGAATTTGGCGCGGCAGCGCCGGTAGGGACGGACCGCCGGGCCGTCCGCGAGCGTGATCACGCACCCGGCGCGCCGGGCCGGTGCGCCCTACCTGTCAATCGCATTCGAACAGTCCAAATGCTACGGGCTATTGGTATCAGGCCGGTACGGAAGTATTTTCCGCGAGACCGTTCCACTGGGGCCGTCCGGTCGCCCGGATGAATCCTAGCCGCCGCCGCCGGCCGGTGTGCGCGCACCGGTGTGGAAGCGCGTGATCGCGGTGAGCTGGTCGGAGATCAGGCGGTCGGGCCGGCAGCAGGGGAAATTGCCGCCGGAAAGGGGACGGTATTCCGCGGCCCATTGCTCGAAAATGCCGGGCATCACCAGGCGAACCATCGGCGGCTCGATCGACGCCGTGGCCCGGCGCTGCGCGTAATCGCGATTCCGGCGGCTGAGCGCCTCGTCGAGATCCATGGCGAGCCGCGGCCCGGTGGGCGTCTGCACCGTGCCCGGACGCAACTCGACCCACCACTCGTGTCCGCCGCGCGGCACCGGAATCGTCTCCTTCATCAGCGGCGAGACATGGAAGTTCACCGGCACCCAGCTGTGGCGGGCGCAGACCTCGAACAGCGATTCGGTCAGCTCGCGTTCGCTCACGTATTCACCAAAGAGCGAGAGCTGCAACCGGGTGCGTCCGACAAACTGCAGGCGCGGCACTTCGAGCGAAACGAAACGCACGATGTCCCCCACCACGTAGCGGCAGAGTCCGGCCGGCGTGGTGATCACCAGGGCGTAGTCGACCCCGATCTTGACCTCGGCGAGCGGAACACAAATCCGGCCGAGGTGGGCGGGGAGCTCGTCGTCGTAGTCCCGCATCGGCAGGAACTCGAAGAAAATGCCGGCGTCCGTCAGCAATCGCAGGCCGGCGGCCGGTTCACCGTCCTGCACCGCGAACCACCCCTCGGCCGCGGCATAGACCTCCTGGAAACTGACGTGTGAGCCGAGCAGGGCGTGCAGTTCGTCCCCGAGCAGGCCGAGCGGAGCGCCCGTGTGCAGGAAACACTCCAGGTTGGGCCACAGTCCTTGCAAACTGGTGATCCGCGCCTTGCCGCGGGTGCTCCGGGTGCGCACGGCGTCGGCCAGCAGCCGGGTGGCCGCCGGCATGCCGCCAATCAACGTCACATCGCGCGACAGCATGTGGTCGGCGATCGCGTTGATCTTGTCCGGCCCGTCGGGCAGATTGTCCAGGGCGGCCGGCGGTGAGTAGAGATTGGCCTCGGCCCACGGGGAGAGGGCCAGCCGGTTCATGGCGTGGATATTGCCGACGAAGGCGCCGCCGGCCGCCTGCAGGGCGGTGCTGGCCCCGGCGTGCAGGTGACGACCGAGAAAGATCCCCGCATGGCCCACCCGCAGCGCATGCAGAAACACCGCGGTCCGCAGCCCGGTCCGGAAATTCCCGAGCATTTCGCCGGTGACCGGCAGCCGGCGCGGCGAGCCGGTGGTCGAGCCGGCGGTGTCGACGAAAAACGGACAGGGCCCGGGCCAGAGCACGCCCGTTTCGCCGCCGGCCATCAGCTCGATGAACGGCTCGTAGTGCCGGTGTTCCACCAGCGGCTGGCTTTCGCGAAAGGTTTGATAGTCCATCCGCGACGAGAGACCTTGGCGGGCGCCGAGCTGGCTTCGGGCGAGTTGCGCGCGGAGATGGCGGAAGGTGGCCTCCTGGGCGGCGACTCCGTTGCCGGCGGCCTGCAGGTCCCGGGCAAAACGGGTGGTGCGCAGCCCGGCCACGAAACTGACGAGGAAGCGTGGGGCCAGAGTCATCGTTGGTTAGTGAACGACACTAACAGGCAGGGAGCCATCCGCCAATCCAACTTTCCGCTGAAAAATCCGTAAACTTGACGGGGCTTTGTCCAATCAGCGCGCCGCCCGGGCGGCCAACTCTCCGGCGATGCGACGGTCGGAGCGGCAGCGGGGCATCTTGCTCTGTCCGCCCCACTTGCCGGCGCTTTTCAGCCACTCCTCGAACAGGCCCGGACGGACAAAATGCACGAGAGGAACCTCCAGCCCGCGCCCGGTGCGCTTCGCGGCATAGTCGTCGTTCAGGGCGGTGAGCTCGCGATCGAGATCGGCGGCGAACCCGGCGGCGGCGGGCGCGACGGCCTGGCGCAACTCGATCCACCATTCGTGACGGCCGAGCGGACGGCCTCGGGCCGGATCGGGGAAAAGCGGCGCGACGTGAAAATTGACCGGGGTGACTCCGTGGCGACGGCAGACGGAAGCCAGCGTGTCGGAAAGTTCCCGCTCGATCACGTGTTCGCCGAAAGCGCTGAGCTGGAGTTTGGTGCGCCCGACATAGACGAGCCGCGGCGGCTCGGTGCTGATGAAACGCACCACATCGCCCAGGACGTAGCGCACGAGGCCCGCCGGCGTGGTCAGCAGCAGCACGTAATCGACGCCGGCGCGCACGTCTTCGAGCGGCACGGCGCGGGCGTCGCAGAAATCGAGATTGGCCTCGTCGTAGTCCTCCAGCGGAAGAAACTCGAAGAACAGTCCGCGGTCCGTGATCAGCCGCAGTCCGGCCTCCGGCTCCGCATCCTGCGCGGCGATGAAGCCCTCGGAGGCGGGATAAACCTCGTGGAGGTTCACGCCTTCGCCGTAGGTCGCGCGGAGTTCGTCGGCGAACGGCCCGACTGGGACGCCGCCGTGCACGAGGCACTCGAGATTGGGCCACAGTTCCTTGAGCGTGGCCGGCGGGCGGCCGGCCGTGCGGGCGACATGGGTGCGCAGGGTCGAGGCGAGCACCAGCAGCCAGCTGGGAATGCCGCCGACGAGGGTGATGTCGGCGTGGAGCGTGCGCTGCACGATGGCCTCGAGTTTGGCCGGCCAGTCCGTCATCTGGGCAATCTCGATGCCCGGCTCATAGAGAAAGCGTTCGGCCCAGCCCGGGAGGTTGAGCGCGGTGATGCCGCTCAGGTCGCCGGAGTAAACCGGCGGCTCGACGCCGGGCACGGGGGTCAGCGCGCTGCTGCCGCCGAGGAAAAGATGGCGGCCGCGAAACACGGATCCCGTGCCGGTCCGCTGCGCGTAGAAAAAAAGCGAGTCGAGCCCGGCATCCCGGAAATGGGCGAGCATGGCCTCGTTCACCGGCAGCCATTTCGAGGGGCCGGCCGTGGTGCCGGAGGAGACGGCGAAATGGGCGCACCGACCCGGGCAGAGGACATCGGGTTCGCCTTGTTTCATCCGCTCGATCAAGGGCGCGAAATCCTCATAGGGGCGCGGTGGGATCCGGCAGCGGAAGGTCTCGTACCGGAGGCCCGCTTCGAGGCCGGCCTGCCGGCCGAACGCCGTGCCGGCCAGCGTGCGCACGAGCTCGCGGTAGGTCTGCTGCTGCGCGGCCACCCCGCGGTGCTGCCGCTCGAGCCGCCGGGCCGTGTGGGCGGCGAAACGGCCGCCGATGAAACCGGCCAGGGGGCCCGCGCCAGACCGGCGGCCGGGAAGGGAGGATCGGGCGGAGAGCAGGTCGGCGGACATGGGTCACCTCCTAGGCGGCGCGGCGCTGGGCCTGTCGCAGCGAACGGTAGAATGCCGCGATCGGCGGCTCGAAATTCCGGACATGGAAAATCAACGAGGCGTGCTGCACGGGATGGTCGGCATGATTGCTCACCGACAGGCAGCGCCCGCGGGGAAACCAGGCCGTCGGGCGCGTGCGCAGCTCGCGGGCCATGGGCGCGCCCTCGCGCAGGACGGCGCTTTCCTTCTCGGAAAACAGGATCAGCGCGGGCGCCGGCGACAACACGCGCGGCTCGCCGGGCGCGGCGAGTTCGCGCAGGGCGCAGACCCGCTCACGGGCGGCCGCCGGCTCGATGGCGTTGATCGTGGCGAGCACGGCGTCGCGCAGCTGGCCGGTTTCGCGCCGGGTCAGGAGCAGGCGCAGGGCCGCGCGGTTCTGCGCGCCGGACTCGAACATCTTCAGGAAGACGGTCCGCGAGCGCTCGACGATGGTTTCGTCGGCGGGCCCGGTGGAATCGAGATAGGGTTTGATGACGCGGCCGAGCAGGGTGGTCGGTTTCGGCGCGGCGGGATCGAGCAGATCCTCCACGCAGGCCACGGGGCTGACGAGGATCAGGCCGGCGACAGCCAGAGTCCGGCCGCGGGCGGCGCCGCGGCGGAGCAGTTCGATCACAAGGCCCGCCCCGAAGCTCACGCCGAACAGCACGGGCGGGCGCCGGTGCGTGGCGGCCGCCTCCTCGATGAGATCCTCGAGTTGGGCGAGGAAAAGGGCGAGGGAGAATCCCCGGCGCGGATAGCTGAAATAGTACAGGCTGCCCTGCTGCAGCAGGCCGCCGCGCAAAAGATAGACCGACTCCTTGGCGTCGGGCACGAACCCCCCCACCACGATGGTCGGCTGGGCTCCGGCCCGCGGCTCAACCAGGATGGTCGAGCACTGGTGCGGCCCGGCGGCGCCATCCGCGAGCACGCGATCCTGGCGGTGGCGGACGGTCGCGCGGTGGGGCGTGGGATGCGGCGGCCGCAGTTTGTCGCCCGTGGTGCGGAGCCAGAGACGAAGCGGTGCGGCGGGTTCGCGGCTGATCTGGGTGATCAACGAGAGCATTGGGAAAAAGGCGGGCGCAGGCATGGGCTGAGTGGCATGGCACAGTTCCCTGCGCCGGACCCCGGGCGCAAAATCAAAGACATTCCGTCACACAGGTTTAACGCGGCCGTCACCTTTTTGCCGTATTGGGTTGCGCCCGGGCCGGGTTTGCCCAGAAAACCGCGCCATGCCGCCCCTGCCTCCGGTCGTCTGCGAAGACGACGCTTTGATCGCTTTCGACAAGCCGGGCGGGCTGCCGGTCGCATCCGACCGGCGGGACAAAGGCCGGACCAATTTGATGGGCCTGGTGCATGCCGCCCGCGGGCCGGACGTGGCGAACGTGCACCGCATCGATCCCGAGGCCAGCGGGCTGGTGCTGTGCGCCAAGACGCGGCCCGCCCGCGATTTTCTCAGCGGACAATTCCAGGCCAAGACGGCGGAAATAATTTACGAGGCGCTGGTCGTCGGTTCGCCGGCCATGGATCTCTACACCGTGGATTTCGTGCTCAAGGAGGATGAGGCCGCGCCGGGCCGCCTGTGTGTGGTGAAAAAACACGGCCGGGCCGCGGTGACGGAAATCCGCGTGCTGGCGCGGTTCGGGAGATTCGCGCACGTCGAATGCCGCCTGTGCGCCGGGCTCCCCCACCAGGTGCGCGTGCACCTCGCGGCCAGCGGGACGCCGGTCCTCAACGATTCGGTTTACGGCGACGGCACGCCGCTCCTGCTGTCGGGCTTGAAGCGCGGGTATAAGGGCCGCGACGAGGAGCGGCCGCTGATCGCGGGCCTGGCCCTGCACGTCGGAGCCCTTACGCTCATCCATCCGGTCTCGCGGGAACGGATCACGCTGCAGGCGCCTTGGCCCAATGATTTTGCCGTAGCCTTGAAATATCTCCACAAATACGCCAAGTAACTGGCGTCGGCCCCAGCCGCCCGGACCGTCCGCGCCAACCGCCGAAATTCTTTTTCGCCCGCATGCCAACTCCCACCCGATGAGCCTTCCGGTCACCCACAATTTGGACAGCGACGGGGTGGGCTGGATTATTTTCAACGATCCGGCCGGGCGCGTGAATCTGCTGAACCAGGCGACGCAGGCTGCTCTGGCGGCGGCGATCGAGAGTCTTTCCGTGCAGCCGGTGAAGGCGGTCGTGGTGGCCGGCGAGAAAACCGGCGTGTTCCTGGCCGGTGCGGATCTCCGGGCGTTGGGGCGACTCCCGGATGAGGCCGCCGCCGAGGAATTTTCCCGTGCGGGCCAGGCGTTGTTCGCGCGGTTGGAGAATTTCCGGGCGCCCGTGGTGTGTGCCATCCACGGGGCCTGCGCCGGCGGCGGATTCGAGCTCGCCCTGGCCTGCCACTGGCGGGTGGCGAGCGACGCGAAGGAAACGGTCGTCGGCCTGACGGAAGTCGGGCTGGGGATCATTCCGTGCTGGGGCGGTTGCGCCCGGCTTTCGCGGCTGATAGGCCCGGTGGCGGCGGGGCAACATATATTGTCGGCAACGCTCATCTCCGCTGCGGCGGCGCGGGCGGCCGGGTTGGTTGACGAGATCCTGCCCGCGGCCGAATGGAAAACCGGGGCGAAGGCGGCGGCGTTGCGCCTCGCGGCGATGGGCCGCCCGGCTCGCTCCGAACCGCCGCCGGCTCCGGCCGGTTTCTTCGACGCACAACGCGAGGCGGCCGCCGTCACGGTGCGCCACCTGCCCGCGCCGGGGATGGCATTGGACATTCTCGAGCAGGGGGCGACGCGGTCATTGGCCGAGGCACTCGCGCTGGAGCCGGTGGGCTTTGGCCGGCTGGCGACGGGGGAGGTCGCCCGCAATCTTATCCACGTTTTTTTCCTGAAAGAAGCGGCGCGGAAGCGGACGGTCGACCCGTGGTTTCCGCCGGGCGGACCGGCGTCCGCCGCCCCGACGCGCATCGGGGTCATCGGCGCCGGGGTCATCGGCTCCGCGGTCGCGCAACAGTGCGCCATGCAGGGCTTGGGGGTGCTCATGTTCGACCGCGAGGCGCCGGCGCTCAAGCGCGGGGTTGAAGTGATCCGCGAACTTTTCCGCGGGGAGGAGGCGCGTGGAGTCATCACTTCCGCCGGCGCACACCGGGCGATGGGCGGCATCGGCATCACAACGGACCTCGCAGACCTCGACTATTGTGATCTCGTGCTCGAATCCGTGGTCGAGCAGGTGGACGTGAAACAGGAGGTTTTCTTGCGTCTCGCGGGAGTGGTTTCGCCCCAGTGTGTCCTCGCCTCGGCGTCGTCCACTTGGCCGATCGAAGAGGCGACCGCCGGGGTCTCGCTGCCGGAACGCACGGTCGGCCTGCATTTTTTTCATCCCGTGGCCGCCCGCCCGCTGGTGGAGATCGTCGTCGGTCCCCGCACGGACCGCGTGACGGCGGAACGCGCGCTGGCCTTTGTCCGAAAGCTGGGCAAGACCGCGGTGATCTGCGGCTCGGCGCCGGGCTTTTTTGTCACCCGGGTCCTGGCCTTTTATCTGAACGAGGCGTGCCGGTTGTGGGAGCAGGGCGTGCCGACCGAGGCGATCGACGGGGCGCTGTGCGCGTGGGGGTGGCCGCGGGGGCCGCTGCGGTTGATCGACGAGGCCGGTCTGGAGGTGACCGCGCAGATTTTCGCCCGGATGCAGGCGGCCTTTCCCGATCGGTTCCGGGGCACGCCCGTGTGCGCGAAAATGCTCGCGGCCGGATGGCGCGGACACCGGAGCGGTGCCTCGGTGGGTTTTTATGTGTACGACGGCGTTCGCGAGAAAGTGAACGTTACGGCGGCGCAGTTTGCCGGCGGCCCGTCCGCGACACCGGACGCCGGGGCGATCCAGGACCGGTTGATGGGCGTGATGCTCGCGGAAGCCCGGGGCGCCCTGCACGACGGGGTGGTGAAATCGGCGGACGACGCCGACCTCGCGCTGTTGCTGGGGGCGGATTTCCCCGCCTTTCGCGGCGGGTTGTTGCGCCACGCGGAGAAGAGCGGGGCGTTCCGCCCCTGAAACCTTCATGCCGCCGGCCCCGGAAAAAGCCATTGCCGCGGCCTCGATTTTGCCAAACAGTACCGCCTCCCATTCCGCCGCCATGGCCAAAATTGCGACTACGACCCTGAACAAGGAGCAGCGCCGCCACCTGCTGCGCGTGATGCTGGAAAGCCGGCTCGGCGATTTGCGCGAGGAGAGCCTCAACCGCCAGGGCAAAGGCCATTTTCACGTGTCCGGACGCGGACACGAGGCGCTCGGCTCCGTCGGCGCGCTGTTGCACAACGGGGATTACCTGGTGCCGTATTATCGCGATCGCGCGCTGTGCCTGGGGCGGGGTCTGACCACCCGCCATCTGGCGCTGGAATATTTCTCGAGACGCGACTCGGCCTCGCGCGGGCGCATGATGCCGTCGCACTATTCGTCCC
Source organism: uncultured Opitutaceae bacterium (assembly GCA_964477955.1). Lineage (GTDB taxonomy): Bacteria > Verrucomicrobiota > Verrucomicrobiia > Opitutales > Opitutaceae > Didemnitutus. The sequence continues at coordinate 25,529 of CAYZGG010000018.1, read as the reverse complement.
GCGAGCTGAACATCGTGAGCGTGCCGACCCCGACGGGCGCGCAGCTGATCCCCGCGTGCGGCATCGCCTGGGGCATCCAGCTCGATGGCAAGGACAACGTGGTCGTCACCTCGATCGGCGACGCGGCGACGCGGCAGGGCGATTTCTACGAGGCGGTGAGTTTTGCCGTGGAGCGGAAGCTGCCGGTGTTGCTGATAGTGGAGGACAACGCCTACGGCATTTCGACGCCGACGCGGAAGACCAATCCGCTGGCGCTGCAGTCGCTCAATCCCGCGCAGTGGCGGGAGGTCGACGGCTCGGACCCCGAGGTGGTGCATGCGGAGGTGGCGGCCGCCCTGGCCCGTCTTCGCGCCGGAGAGGGCCCCGCGTTTCTCTGGGTGAAGCTGGAGCGGCTTTCAAGCCACACCAGCTCGGACGACCACACGCTCTATCGTTCGAAGGAGGACATCGCGGGGCTCGAGCACGCCGATCCGGTGCGCGTGCTGAAGGAGCGGATGATCTCCGCCGGCGAACTCACCGCGGGCGAATTCAAGCACCTGGAAGCGGAGATCAAGGAAAAGGTGCGCGCGGATTATGCCGCCGCGGAGAAAGCGGGCCACCCGCTCGCGAGTGAACTCATGATCGACGTTACCGGCCCGGCGCCGGAGCTGGGCGGGCAGTTGTACAAGGCGGGCACCTACCGAATGGGCGACCTCATCAACCGCACGTTGCGCGCCGGGCTCGACGCCGATCCGGGACGCATGGTGTTCGGCGAGGACGTCGAGGATCCGAAGGGCGGCGTATTCCGGCTGACGCAGAAGCTCTCGACGGATTTTCCCGCGCAGGTGTTCAATTCCCCGCTGGCGGAGTCCACGATCATCGGCGTCGGGGGCGGGCTCGCGCTATACGGGCGCCGGCCGGTGTTCGAGATCCAGTTCATCGATTTCATCTACCCGGGTTTCAACCAGCTCGTCTCCAACCTCGCCAACCTGCGCTGGCGCACCAACGGCGAATGGAAGGTGCCCCTGGTGCTGTACGCGCCGTACGGAGCCTACCTGCCGGGCGGCGGACTCTGGCACTCGCAGGCCAACGAGGCCGTCTTCACGCATTTTCCGGGCATCAACGTCGTCATTCCCTCCTCGCCCGAGGACGCCGCCGGTCTGCTCTGGACCGCCATGCACAGCGAGGACGTCACGCTCTTCCTCGCGCCGAAGCACATGCTCTGGGCCGAGCACGCGGTGACCGAACCGATCGTGCCCGTCCCGTTCGGCCGGGCCCGCCGGCTCACCGAGGGCGCCGACGTCACCGTCGTCACCTGGGGCAACACGGTCGAAAAAGCACGCGAGGCCCTCACCGAGCTGAACGGCACCGTGGCCATCGAGCTTATCGACCTGCGCTCCATCGCGCCATGGGACAAGACTCTGATCGAGGAATCCGTGGCCAAGACGGGCCGCCTCGTGATCGTGCAGGAGGACACGGAGAACTGTTCGGTCGGCCAGATGATCATCCAACACATCAGCGGGGTGCCTGCGTTGTGGGCGCGGCTGGTGGCGCCACCGATGCTGGTTTCGAAAGGCAATGTCATGATCGGTTACAATCCGATCTACGAATACGCCGCGCTGCCCGATGTGAAGCGCATCGTCGAGGCGATCCGGCGGACCGCGGACATCGACGTTGCGCGGGGCGTGCAGGATCTTCCCGTGGGAGCGAGCTCGTTCGCGACAGCTGCGAGCACCGATGCCGCCGCCGGCGAACCGGTCGCGAACGGACACGACGCCGGCGTCGATACCCACGGACCGCGCAGCACCGTTGTTGCCGGCACGGCCGACATCATCGTCCGCGTGCCGATCATGGGCGAGGGCCTGCGTTCGGCGCGGGTCGTGGTGCTGAACAAGAAAACGGGCGACGCCGTGAAGCACGACGAAGTGCTTTGCGAGGTGGAGACCGACAAGGCCGTTTATCCGATCGAGGCGTCGTTTGCGGGCATTTTCAAATCCTGGAAAATCAAGGTCGATGACACGGTGCTGATCGGCCAGGAGATCGCGCTCGTGACCGGCGACGCCGCCAGCGTGGCCGCGCTCCCCGTAGAGAAAAATGTGGGAGGGAGTTTACCTCCCGACAGGCCGGCGTTGCCCCTCCCCGCCGCCGCCAAATCACTCCCAGCCCAACCGGCGGTGGCCGGGCCTTCACCGGACAAACCCACGTCTCTTACAAGCGCCGCGACACCTTCAACTCCCTCCGCTCCCATGCAAGGCACCATCCGTCCTCCCGCGCTTTCGCCTGCGATCACCCGCCGTCTCGACACGGTCGTGCCTGCCAATCTGCTCATGGACTGCCGGTGGGAGGCGCTCCGCCTCGTGCGCGAGGCTTCCAAGGCCGTGCTCGGCAAGGCGGCGCCCTCGCCCTCGGCCATGATGGCGTGGTGCGTCACCCGCACGATGGAGCAGCATGCCGGTTTTCGCCGCCTGGTGAACAAGGACGGCATCATTCACGAATTGACGGACTTCGATCTCGGCGTCGCGGTGGCGCTGGCCGGCGACCGGCTCGGCACCGCGGCGATCACGTTGGCGAACAAACTCGGCTGGACGGACTTCGTGGCGGCCTACGGACGCGCGATCGAGGAGACTCGGGCGGGCCGGGTGGGCGAGGTGCAGGCGCCGCTGAACATCAGCAGCCTCGGGGCGTTTGGCGTGGAAAACGCCACGCCGATCGTCGTGCCGCCGGCCATGAGCACGCTCTTCATCGGCGCCGCGCACGAGAAGATGATCAAGGACAGCGGCATCGTCTACCCGATGGAAGTTGTCACGTTGTCGCTCACCTTCGATCACCGCGTGGTCAACGGCGCGGGTGCGGCGGCGTTCATGATGGAGCTGAAAAAGCAGTTCGAGAATTTCAAGCTGCCGGGGTGAGCGTCCCGCCACAAACCACAAAGGCTGGCTCTGTTCAGCCTCTCTTAACGTGCGGCAAAACATGAAGAAGCATCCGCCGAAATCCCGTGGTGAAGAAGTTGCGCCGGGAGTCGGAGGACTGGGCTTATGTTTGGGGCCCGGGAAAGCCCGCTCGGAGATCGGGCTCCACCTAGGACGGACGAGTCCGTCCAACGCTAATCGCGATCCCCGCTCAGGCGGTGATCAGGCCCTTGCGGATGGCGAAACGGACGAGGTCGGTCTGGTTCTGCAGGCCGAGCTTGCGCATGAGGTTCGTGCGGTGGGTTTCCGCGGTGCGCGGGCTGATGAAAAGTTTTTCAGCGATCTCGGCGTTGACGAAACCCTCGGTGGCGAGTTGCAGGACCTCGCGCTCGCGGGGCGAAAGCGTGGCGAGCTGGTCGGAGGCCTCCGCGGTGCGGGTGGCAAGGGCGTTGATCGCCCACTCGGACAGCGGCGCGCTCAGGTAGCGCCGTCCGGCGAGGACTTCTTTCAACGCGGCGCCGATCTCCTGGGACTCCGAACCCTTCAGCAGGTAGGCGGCGGCGCCGGCGCGGAGCGACTCGATGACATACGGCTCGTCGTTGTGCATCGAGAGCACGATCACGCGGGTCTGCGGGCTGCTGGTGCGCGTCTGCTTCAGGACCTCGAGGCCGTGGAGGCGCGGCATGTTCAGGTCGAGGAACAGCAGGTTGGGCTTGAATTTTTCGACCGCCTGCGCGGCGGCCAGCCCGTCGGCGGCCTCGGCGAGGATGCGACAGCTGCCGGTCGATTCCAGCAGGCTGCGAAGCCCGCGGCGAACAATCTCGTGATCGTCGGCGATAACGGCGGTGGTCATGCGGCGGCGGAGTTGGAGCCCGACGGGTGGGCCCGTCCGGGCAGCGGGAAAACGGCGTTGAGTCGCGTGCCCTGGCCGGGCTGGGAAACGAGTTCCAGTTTGCCTCCGGCGAGCTGAACGCGTTCGCGCAGGCCGGCGATCCCGACGGCGTCGCGCCGGGCCAGCACGGGGGCGAGGTCGAAGCCCCGGCCGCGGTCGGAAATGTCCACGATCAGGAAGGACGTGTCGTGCGTGACCGTGACGCTGGCGAGCTGGCAGCCCGAGTGGCGGGCGACGTTGGTGAGGGCTTCCTGGGTGATGCGGAAAACGACGGTCTCGAGTTCGGTCGGGAGGCGATCCGGGGGCAGGTTGACGTCGAGGGCGACGGAGACGCCGGTCTGCCGGTGGAACTGCTTGGCGTGCCATTCGAGGGCCGGCTGCAGGCCGAGATCGTCGAGCACCCGGGGGCGGTAGAGCTGGGTCAGCTCGCGGACGTGGTCCATGAGGCTGCTGGCGGTGGCGCGAGTTTCGGTGAGTTTCTCCTGGGCGGCGGGGCCGGCCAGGGCGCAGGCGGCTTCGAGCTGGAATTTCAGGCCGGTGAGCATCTGGCCGACCTGGTCGTGCAGTTCGCGCGCGATGGCGCGGCGCTCATCCTCCTGGATGCTGAGGAGGCGCGAGGAAAGCGTCTGCAGTTCGGAGGTGCGGGCGATCACCTGCGCCTCGAGGGTGTGGTTCAACTGTTCGAGTTCGCGGGTCAGCCGGGCGTTTTGTTGTTCGATGTCACCGCGGCGGAGGAGATTGCTGAGCGAGAAAAGCAGCTCCGGCAGGTAGTCCTGGCTCTGCAGGATGTAGTCCTGCGCGCCGAGCTTGAAGGCGGCCACGGCGCTCTCGCCGTCGCTGCGCATCGAAAGCACCAGCACGGTGGTATGGGCCGCGACGGAACGCAGCTGGCGCAGGACGTCGAGCGGTTTCGCCTTGGCGGGGGTCGGGCCGACGATGACGGCGTCGGCCGGCGCGCCGGCGCGCAGAAAGCTCGCGAGTTCCTCCGCCGAGGTGGCTGCGTCTAGGCCGATGTGCGAAGCGTGACGGGCGAGGTAGTCGCGAATGGGCTTGGCGACGGTGACCGAGCCCTCGACGAGCATGACGCGGAAAGGGACGAGGCGGGCGGGCTTGGGTGCCGTGGCGGAGCGGGTGAGGGCATGCTCCGCATGAACGCGCCGCACGATTTCGACCACCTGCAGGAATTGCGCAGTGGATTTGTCCACACAGTCGACGGCTCCGGCCCGGAGCGCGCGCACGGCGAGGTCGGTCTGTCCATGGCCGCTGATCATGACGACCGGCGTGCGATCGCGGCGCATGGAGAGTTCCCCGAGGATGCGCAGGCCGTCGATATCGGGCAGCACGAGGTCGAGCAGCAGCACGTCGACGCCGCCGACCGCCATGCGTTCCAGGCATTCTGTGCCATTGGGCACAATCTCCAAGGCGCAGTCCGTGGCAAACTGCTCGAAATAGCTGCGCACGATGGCGGCGATATTGGGGTCGTCCTCGGCGTAAAGTACACGGATCATGGTGGGCGGGATGGGTCGGATTTTCGGGTGTCGCTGTAACTCGCTCAATGGGTGCGGGATGCGGCGGCGCGTTTTTTTAGAAATGAGTGGAGATTAGTTACTTAACGACACTCGGGAGAGATTCCTTAGCGGAAACCCCGAGGCCGGGTTACGGGGCTGGCCGGATATCGGGGAAGAGCGGTTTTTGCGACAGTGGACCCATGCAAAGCGCCCCAGTCTCCCGCCACTTCCTCCGCTGCCTCGCGGTGGTGGGGACGGTCTTTGCCACCACGCTTGCCTCCGCCGGCATCCGGTCGGACCGCCAGCTCGCCGCCATTCTCACGCAGACGCCCGCCCCGCAGGTCGTCGCAGAAGGCGTGCAGATGAAGATCGCCGAGCAGGCCGCCGCCGCCATCGCCGGCGCCAAGACTTTCTGGGGCATCGGCCAGTCGATGGAGCCGCTCTACACCCCGAACACCGCGCTCGTCGTCAAGCCCATCACCTACGACGAGATCAAGAAGGGCATGACCCTCGTCTACGTGAAGCGCAACGGCCACGTCGTCGCGCACTCGGTCGTCGGCGAGGACGCCAACGGCTACGTGGTGCAGGGCGTCAACAACGACGAAGCCGACCGCGAGTCCGTCAACGAGCGGAATCTCATCGGAGTGGTCGTGGCCGCCTACGCCTCGGCCGACAGCGAACTGCGCATCGAACTCGCCCGGTCGCTGGTCATGAAGGGCCGCCTCACCCGCGAAGCCGCCCACATTTGATTTTTCGTCCAACCCAACCTCGCCCCAAAGAACTATGAGCACCGCCACCGCCTGGAAGACATTTTCGATTGGAAAGAAAAGCGCGGTGCCGGCGGGGCCGTCCCGGTCGCCATCCATTCTGCTGATCGAGGATGACGTGGACCTGAGCGAGGTGCTGCGGTTGCTGCTGGAATCGTGCGGCCACCGCGTGTGGGTCGCCTTCAACGGGACGCAGGGCTTCGACCTCGCGCGGGACGCCGGTCCGGATCTGATTCTCACCGACATTGAAATGCCGGGCATGCACGGCTTCGACCTGCTGCGGAAGCTTCGCCAGTCGGAAGCCACCCGCCGCATTCCGGTGGTCCTCCACAGCGGCAGCACCGACGCGCGCGAAAAGCAGGAGGGGCTCGATCTGGGCGCGGCGGCGTTCCTCAGCAAGCCCTGCTCGCTGGCCGAAATGCGGCAGACGATCGCCTGCTTCCTGCAACCGGTCTCGGCCATGTCGGGCCACGCCCAGTTCCGGGACCTGCTGCTGTCGGCGTGATTAATTTCTGGGGCGCCCCCGCCTCGGACCGGTTTTCAGCGGTTCAATCGAGCCGCGCCGGCCCGGGCGGGGGCCATGCTTTTCGGAGCCAGCGGCGGTTCGCCCGGAGAGTGTCCGATGGTCGCTCTGCACGGTACGCAATGCCGAGTGGCCGGAGGCTACCCGAAAACCGAAAATGCCGCGCAGGAGTGCAGTCTTGCTGCGCCCAAGGAGCTTCAAAACCGAGCAGGCGCAGCGTCGTTCGCGTTTTGGTTTCGTCTGGAAGCGTTCGGAGCAAACGAGCAGAAGTAGCTTGCGCGCTGCCGCACAACCGAAAGCCGCTGGACCAGCCCGCCATCTACCTGGTTTATCCACCGGCGCCTGCCCGAATCCGGCTCACGGCCCGCCGCGCCCGCCGGCGAGCACGCGCATGATCAGATGCTTGGTGGCGGTTTTCGAGGACCAGTCGACCGTCAGGCCGACGATGCCTGCGATGTCTTGCAGCGGCGGTCGCGGTACCGTGAAAAAAAGATTTCCGCCCGCAGTGGTTTTCGAATTGAAACGGTAGGGCAGCCGAAATACCTCCGCCCCCGGTAATCCCCAAACCTGCCCTTCCTCCGCCTGCATCCGCGACCAGTCGAAATTGGTGAAGGCCCCGGAAAAAAGCGTCGGCGAGTCCACCATCTCCCGGGTGATGACGTCCACACCGTCGGTGCGGAACGCGAGGTTGGCAAACTGGACCAACGCGAAAATCCCCTCGGCGTAAACGCGTTCATCCTCTTCCGTGAAGCCGGACGCCGCGGCGCGGGCCTTGGACGCGGCCATCTGCTCGTCGGAGAATCGTGCGAGAAACATGTACGAGAGGCCGGGGTTCTTTTTCCCGGCGCGCCTGAGCCGCAGTTCGATTTCGCCCATCGGGGCGAGCCCATGAACGAGGTAGTCGCGGGTCGCGAGGACGCGGGCCGCGACTGGCGGTGAGGCGGTGGCGTCGAGGTCGTCCCGGATGAACGGGCCGAAGGTCCGGAGTTCCAGGGCGAGCGGGTTCTGTGGAAAGCTGAAAGTGTGGCCGGTGTCCGTCTTGAGGGAGGACTGGAAGACGCTCAACAAACCGAGTCCGGAGCCGGGTTTGGAGTTTTTTTCGCTCTCGGTCAGTGGGGCGAGGCGGAATTCAGCGAGCCACTGTCGCTCCGCCGGGCCTTCCTGGATCGTGAAAAGAACCGTGATCCGGTCGCCGGTTCGGGGCTCTTCCGGACCGTTGGCCAGAGCGAAACCATCGAGGGGAATTTTCTGAGCGGCGGCGCACCGGATCACCGCGGGGTTGGGTTTGATTTCCGTGGGGCGCGCGGGAGGCGGGGCTGCCGCTCCGGCCAGGGCGGCGATGGCGGGGAAAAGCGACAAGCCCAAGGCCCGAATCGTCGTGTTCATCCGGAGTGATTTACGCGCCGCTTCCCGGGGCGTTGCAACCAAACTTCCGTTCCAACCCGCCGGCTATGACTCGATGATCTGGTCGGGCAGCTCGTTCCGGTCGTCCGGACCGGGCGGGAAATGCTCCGCAAGCAGCGCGCCGGCGCGCTGGATTCCGTGCAACAGACCGGCGGTAAATTCGCCTTGTTTGAAGTGTCCGGCCAGGGCGGAGGCCAGTTCCGGCCAGAAGGCATCGCCGCACTGCGCGTGCACGGCGGCGTCTCCGATCACCGCGAATTTCTGCGAGACGGGCGCGACAAAAATCAACACGGCATTGTGCTGCCGGGTCTTTTGCATGCCGAGCCGGAGAAATTCCTTCTGGGCGAACGCCACCGCATCCTCGACGGGCTGGTGATGGATCAGCACTCGGATTTCGCCCGAGGTCTTGAGTTCGGCGTCGTGGATGGCCGACTCGATGAGTTTCCGGTCCAGCTGCTTGATGAAGTGGCGGTGTTTCATGTTACCAGCTCCCTCCCGCGCCGCCGCCGCCGAAACTGCCGCCGCCGCCGGAAAATCCACCGCCGCCACCACTTCCGCCCGACCAACTGCTGCCTCCCCCCCCTGCCCAGAATATGGGGCTCAATCCACCACGCTGGCGGCCGGAGTAGACCACGCTTCTGCCGAACAGCGAACGAACCCAGGAGAACACGAACAGCACGATCAAGAAAATGATCCAGAGACCGTTTCGACTCAGACGGAAACCCTTCTCATCGTGGGTTTGTCCCGTGCCCTTGTATTCGCCCTGGCTGGCGGCGATCATGGCGTTCACGCCGGCGCGCAGGCCGGCGTCGTAGTCACCGGCGCGGAACGCCGGCTTGATTTCATTTTCAACAATCCGCTTGGAGAGGGCGTCGGTCAGCACCGGCTCCAGTCCATAGCCGACCTGGATGTAGAGCTTGTGGTCGTCTCGGAAAACGAACAGCACCGCGCCGTTGTTCCGGCCTTTCTGTCCGACGCTCCAGGCCTGCGCGACCCGCACGGTGTAATCCTCGATCGACGAGTCGGACTCCATGTGGGCATAGACCGCGACGACCAGCTGGTTCGACGAAGTGCGTTCGTATTGCTCAAGCTGGGCATTGAGGGCATGGGCGGTGGACAGCGAGACGACGCCGGCGTAATCGTTGAAGTAAGCCGCCGGGGCGGACGGAATCCGCTCGGTGGCGCGCAGCGAGATCGCGGCGGACAGCGCCAAGGCAACCCACAGAAAGCGGAGAATATTTTTCACGTGCACCGGTCAGGGCTTGACCGGTTCCTTTTTGGAGAAATCGAACTGGACCTGCGGCGGCTTGTCGGAGCCGGGCGTGGCAGTGAAATAGGCCTTTTCCTTGAAACCGAGTGCGGCGGCGAAGAAGACGGCCGGGACCCGTTTGATCGCCGAGTTGTAGTCGAGGGCCAGGTCATTGAACCGGCCGCGCTCGACCGAGATGCGGTTCTCCGTTCCTTCGAGCTGCGACTGGAGCTCCTGAAAATTGGCGGTCGCCTTCAGGCTCGGGTAATTCTCGGCGACGACGAGCAGACGCGAAAGCGCGGAGGAGAGCTGCCCCTGCGCCTTGTCGAAGTCGGCGAGCTGGGCGGCCGACGGTGCGCTGCCGGGGTTGAGCTGCACCTTGCCCACCGAGGCGCGAGCTTCGGTGATTTCGGTGAGCGTCGACTTCTCGAAATTGGCGGCGCCCGAGACGGTGGCGACAAGGTTCGGCACGAGGTCGGCGCGGCGCTGGTAGACGTTCTGCACCTGCGCCCACTGGGCGTCGACGGCTTGTGAGCGGTTGACCAGCCCGTTGTACTGGCCGGTCAGGAAAAGAAATCCCGCGGCGACGATGGCGGCCAGGACTCCGAGGACAATGAGGACGGTTTTCATGGGACCCCGTACAGATGCACCGGACCGTGCGAGGACGCAAGCAGCGGAGCATTACACAATCGCGGCCAGTTTCGCATCCACGCCGATTTCATTCGTAGTCGGTCCGATACCCCGAAGCTTGCTTCGGCGCGTATGAGTTGTAGGAGCCTGCTTGCAGGCGACCATCAGGACGTGGCACGGGTCTCCTGACCCGTGTTCCGATCATCACGGGTCGGGAGACCCGTGCCACAAAGAATCGCCTGCAAGCAGGCTCCTACAAAAGAGAAACGGGAAACCAGACAGCGGTGGTTGTACCTCAATCCGGTTTGAACGCATTGGGATCAAGGCGTTCCACCAGTATCGGCCAAGTCGACGAGCCTCGCTGACTGTGCCGGTGCGACTGGGCTTGCGCCGGGGTCGCGGTTGGGTGAAGTTGCCGGTATCCACCTGTGACTCCGACCGCTTCCACGCCGGCCAAAGTCTACTCGCACGAACCCGTGTGGGACGCGACGCGCTGGCTGCCGACGACGGCGGACGAGGTGGCGGCGCGCGGCTGGGACTACTTGGACGTGGTCCTTGTGTCCGGCGACGCCTACGTGGATCATCCGGCGTTCGGCACGGCGGTCATCGGCCGGCTGCTCGAAAGCGAGGGGCTGCGCGTGGCGATCTTGCCGCAGCCCAACTGGCGCGACGACCTGCGCGATTTCAAGAAACTCGGCGCTCCGCGGCTCTTTTTCGGCGTCACCTCGGGCTGCATGGACTCGATGGTCAACCGCTACACGGCGGCGAAAAAGATGCGCAGTGAGGACGCCTACACTCCGGGCGGCGAGCATGGCTTCCGGCCGGACTATGCGACGACGATCTACGCGCAGATTCTCAAGAAACTTTTCCCGGAGGTGCCGGTGATGATTGGCGGGATCGAGGCCAGCCTGCGGCGGGTCACGCATTACGACTACTGGTCGGACACGCTGAAGCCCTCGATCCTCGCGGAGAGCGGCGCGGACCTGCTGGTTTACGGCATGGGCGAGCTGCCGTTGCGCGAGGCGGTGCGGTTGTTGAAGCGCGGCGTGCCGTTCGCGTCGCTGCGCACGATTCCGCAGACGGCGGTGCTGCTGCCGGCGGAGGCGAAGGCGCCGAAGAACGAGAACTGGGAGGATTTCACGCTGCACTCGCACGAGGAATGCGGGCGCGATCGCGAGTTGTACGCGCGGAATTTCAAGGACATCGAAACCGAGTCGAACCGCGTGAAGGCGCGGCGCCTTTTCCAGCCGACGGGCGACCGGTTGCTGGTGGTCAACCCGCCGTTTCCGACGATGAACGAGGAGCAGATCGATGCGAGTTTCGACCTGCCTTTCACGCGGTTGCCGCATCCGAAGTACCGCAAGCGCGGGCCGATCCCGGCTTACGAGATGATCAAGCACTCGATCAACATGCACCGCGGCTGTTTCGGCGGCTGCAGCTTCTGCACGATCTCCGCGCACCAGGGCAAGTTCGTCGCCAGCCGCAGCAAGGAATCGATTTTGCGCGAAGTCGAAACGATCAAGCAGATGCCCGACTTTCGCGGCACCATCAGCGATCTCGGCGGCCCCTCGGCGAACATGTACAAGATGAAGGGCAAGGAGCAGTGGATCTGCGACGAGTGCGTCCGCCCCAGCTGCATCTGGCCGGACGTGTGCCGCAACCTCGACACGGACCACACCGCGCTGCTCGACATCTACAAGAGCGTCCGCGAGACCGAGGGCGTGAACCACGCGTTTGTGACCAGCGGCATCCGCTACGATCTGTTTCTGCACGAAAAGGGCGCTTCACCCCAGGCGAAGGCGAGCCACGAGCGTTACGTCGAGGAATTGGCCGAGCATCACGTTTCCGGCCGGCTCAAGGTCGCGCCCGAGCACACGAGCGACCATGTGCTGCGAATCATGCGCAAGCCGACCTTCAAGCTCTTCTACAAGTTCAAGGAGAAGTTCGACCGGGCGGCGAAGAAGGCCGGCAAGGAGAAGACGCAGATCATCCCGTATTTCATCAGCTCACATCCCGGTTCGCGGCCCGAGGACATGGCGGAGCTCGCGCTCAAGACCAAGGACCTCGGTTTCCGGCTCGAACAGGTGCAGGATTTCACGCCGACGCCGATGACAGTCGCGACGGAGATCTACGCCACCGGCGTGCATCCCTACAACGCCGAGGAAGTCTGCGTGGCGCGCACGCCCGAGGAGAAACAGGAGCAACGGAGCTTTTTCTTCTGGTACAAGCCCGAGATGAAGGCCGCCTTGCGGAAATCGATGCAGCGCCTCGGCCTCGGTGAAATGGCGAAGCGGCTCCTCGACGGCAAACAGCAGACGGTCGACGTCACGCCGCCGCCGCACATCACGCCCTGCGGGATGCAGGCGCCCGGTCGCCGTCTCGCCGCCGCGACGACCCGGCCGGCGCGGCCAAAAAAACCATCCCGCGTGGACGAACTGCTGCGCGAAGCCGGCGTCGAGGTGGCGAGGGCGAACAAGGGCCCGGTGCCCGGCGGTCCGCCCAAGTGACTCCCGCGCGGGTGGGGCATGAGCCGGACTCATGCAGTTGAGACTGATTTCCCGGCGACCCTGCTCTTCTGGAAGCTGGAGCCCGACCTCCGGGCGGGCTGATACGGTCACGCGAAGAAAACCGGCCCGGAGGTCCGGTTCCACCGGATTTCAACTGAATGATCCTGGCTGAGGTTCAGGGAGTCGGGAGCCGGGGTTCGCAGCGGACCTCGGTGAGCACCGAGTTGGCGATAAAACACTCCTCGTGCGCAGCGTGATGCAGGGAGTCGAGGTCGGCGGGGTCAGGAATCTTCGGGCCGCTGAAAATGACGAGCGGGCGCAGCGTGACTTGGGTCATGGCGAGTTTTCCACCAGTGTTTTTTGCCATGACCCCGGCGGCGGCGTCCTCGTAGGAATCCACGACGTAGCCTTGTTTGGCGGCGAGCGAAAGAAACCAGAGCATGTGGCAGCTGGAGAGGCTGGCGATGAAGGCCTCTTCGGGATCGACGGCCGCGGCGTCCGACATCGGCAGCGGGACGACCAAGGGTGAGGACGAGGCGGGCACCTCGACGCCGCCGTCGAATTTCCACGCGTGGGCCCGGCTGTAGCGGTTATCGGTGAATTTTTGCGCACCCCGGCTCCAGTGGATCTCGACAAGATAGGTGGACATGGGGTCAGTGAACCCGCGGGACCGCGGCTCGCAAGCCGCCAGGCAAGCCGGACCGGCACAGCACGGCAGAAAGATGATTGTCGCGTTCTGGTGGTCGGACTCGTGCGAAGGACACGGATGCGCGAATTTCGCGATGGAAAATCCGATCCGGTGGTCAGGAAGGCTCGCGGCCCCCCTCTTCCGGTCATTCCTCCCGTATCTGCATCAGCAAGTAGGTGTGGTCGCCGTAAAGAACGCGTTCCGTGTGGGAGCGCTTTTCCAATTCCCGCAAAAAGGCCTGGGCCCGGATTGCGGCATTTCGGTTGGAGAGGCCGGGAGCCTGCTTCAAAGCCTCGTATTCTGAGTCCGTCCGGACGGCGAACCCGTCATACTGCACAAGGAAATAGTGGGCGCGGGCCGGCCAGCGCGCCCAAGGCATGGCGAGTCCGGTCGGATCGGCAAATAGAATGTCGTTGCGCCGGAAATCGAGCCAGAACGGCGTCATGACCCAAACCACCATGATTTCATTGGCTGGCACCAATGCCTGGATTTGCCGCAGCTGGGCGCGCACGGAACCATGAAGAACCTCTTCGTCGTAGGCGAGGTAGTCGGCCCTGTCGCGCATAGTTCCATGGGAGAAAAAGGCCAGCGGTGAGCGATAGGCGAGGAGCTGGCTGACGCGGCCCGACAACGACGGGCCGAAGACGAGCAGGACACAGAGACAGCCGCCCACGCGGATGGCGGCGGGCCAGTTCCAACCGCTTTTCTCGTCAATCGGATCGAACATCCGCAGCGCGGCGGGCAGCGTGCCGATCAAGACCGGAATGGCGTAGCGCGTGCCGGGTCCGGGGCCAAACATCAGCGGTCCCATTGCGACCACGAGGATCAGGTACACCAGCCCGGCCGTCAGGCAGGCGGACAAAATGGCCGCCAACGGAACCGCGTGCCGGTCCGGTCCTCGCCGGAGGGTGAGACCGGCCCGGACTGCAATCGCCAGGGCCGCCACTGCCAGACCCGTGAAATGAACCGGAGCGGATCCGTAAAAAAGACTCACGCGGGAAAACAGATCGAGAGACTGACCGGCGACCGCCGGGACCACCTGCTGCGGTGCGACCGCCTTCATCGCCGCAAGATACAAAGGTGCATGCAGGGCAAGCCAAGGCGACAGGAAGACGAGCGTCCAGATTCCGGTCATCACCCGGGTCTTCAGGCGGTGCTGGAGCGGTCCTCTTCCGACCAAGGTCAGGAGGAGATGAACGGCAACGAATACCGCGAAGGTGGATTTGAGGGCGAGCAAACCGGCGTAGAGCAAACCCAGCAACGGCGCCCCGGCGGTTGGAGATTCGGTCACGGCCGGCCGGCCGGAGAGAAATGTTACCGCCATGACGAGGGCGACGCCGCTGAATAGGGTGGAGACATTCACCATCTGGGGATTGACGGCCACGACCAAAAGCTCGGCGACGATCGCGGTCGCCGCCCAGCGGCCGGGGGGAAGGCCATAGCCTGCCAGCGCGAGACACAGCAGAAAGCAGCCGGCCAGATCCACACTGCCGATGTACTCGATCGGAAAATGCGCCGCGACGAAGGCTTGGAGAAAAGCCTGGGCGCCCAAGGTGTCGGCACCCAGACAGCCCAGCGGATTGGGGGCCAGCGTGCCCGTCGCCAGCATCTTTGCCGGATAGGCGAAGTACCGTTCAAGGTCGTCGTGAATATTGAAGCCCAGCTCGGGTGTGGCGGCACGGGCCAGGAACCATCCCGCGAGCAGGATCGGGATGGCCGCGAGCACCCCGCCGACGGTCGGTCGGGACAGGCGCCCTTTTCCGCCTCGGAACCAGCCAAGGGCGGCGAGAGCGAGGCCGGCCACCACGAGCGCATCGAGCGCAGCGCCAAATGCCAGCCTCGCCAAATTCAGCATCCCGCCCAGAAAGATGATCGCGCCCAGGCCGATGGTCGCCGTCAACGGCCCCGAAAGCGGAGGGATCCGCATCCAGCGGCGGACGAGACCGCCCCAGCCCCAGAGCGAAAGGCCGGCGACCGCGAGCACACCGAAGAGCAGCAAAAAGTTCAGCACGGGAATTGCCGGGTCGTCTTCAGCCGACGCAACTGCCCTGGCGAAGGAACCAGTACCGTGTCTCCGTCCACTTTGATGTTAGATGTGATGTCGCCAACCGTCATGAGCACCGGAAGGCATTCGTAATGGCGGGGGAGAGGCGTATTGCAACCCAGAGGTTTGGCGCCGCGACGGGGCCGAACGCGCCGGTGGGCTCGCGCCCGCTTCCGCCTAGGGGACGGACGTCGCCACACTTCAGGAGTTGACGCGCCCAAGCGACCATCGGCCAGTGCGGGCCAGTCCCGAGGCTGGTTCGGTCGGTCGAGGATGCAACCTGACGGTGCCGACGCGCGTTGCGACCGTCATCGTGCGCAGGACGGTGGAATCAGCAGTGCGAGAGGTGGGCGCGGAGATCGGCGCCGATTTGCAGGACGATCGTGCAGACGTGCTCGCGTACGGCAGGATCCTCGGACGAGACGGGACAGCCCCGGCGTTCGGCTTCCAACCGGGTTTCGTTCTGGATGATTTGGGCGATGAACGGCAGCTCGCGGGTGATGATCGGATCGTGGCAGTGATTCATGATAGCAGTGTGGGTTGACTGCTAATCCGCATGCATTATGCCAAGGGCGAGCCGACATGGTCAGGGACGTGGCGGGCAGGGGTTTGTGGCGATGATTTTCCCGGCGCCGCGTGGGGCGGCGGTAAATGGGGGAAAGTTTTGCCCATGGGCGGTCCGTGCACCTGCGCTTGGTTTGCAAAGAGAGTTGGCCTCGCCGGACCCATGCAGGTCGAGAATGATATCCCTGCGAACTTGCTTTCTTGAAGGAGTGTCCGCTCCTGGCGGGCTGATGCGACCAGGTCAGGCAAACCGGCCTGGAGTGTCCGGTTGCACCTCATTTCCACTGCATGATCACCGGGCCAAGACAACGAGGCGGGAAACAGGTTCAACGACGGCCGGGTGGAGGGTGCCGTTGGTCCTGGCGGCGCGAGCGCAGTGACGGAATAGAGTTCCCCCGGTCAGCGCATTTTGCGATGCGGGCCGGAGCTAGCGCGAAAAATTTCGCTCAAATTCCGGACTTCGCCGGCGGGGTGGCGCTGAGTGGCGTGGCGCGCAGCCGCTGTTCGCACTCGGGGCAGATGCCGTGAGAGGTTTCCGTGGCGAACTTCGAGCCGAAGTATTCCTCCATCGTCAGCCACTGACCCTCGTGCCCGACTTTCCGGCACCACGAGCAAACGAGGAGAAATTCCTCCAGGTGGTGCAGGCGTTTGAGCAGCCGCTTCGTGGTCACATGCACCCAGACCCAGACGATGACGATCACCGCGGTGCGGATCAGGAAACGGGACCAGTTGAAGTCGATGGTCTCGCCATAAAAATAGTGCGGGATACCGGCGAGTTGGGCTCCCCACGAAATGAGGAGGATCAGGGAGAAACCGGCGGCGACTCTCCGCAGGACAGGCTCTCCGCCACGTTTGGCTTGGTTCATGATTGCGCCAAACATGGGGCGATTGTGAGTCGGGCGCAAGCGGCCTTGTGCGCGCGGCATGTTGGAATTTGTCGAAGAGCACCCGACGCTACTGCGGCCCGCGAGTTTGTGGCGGCGCGGGAACCAGCGGCCGGCGTTTGGGCGGAGAAAAGAGTGCCGTCTCTCGGGGGTGTCGGCTCCAGATCGTGCGGGCGTCGCTCCGGCGCCGTCCCGGTTGGTCTATCGGTTATCCTGCCGGATCATACCGGTCGGTCGACCCGTGTTGCTCGGGTTACGGCCGGCGCAGGACGGCTTGGACGGGATCAGAAAGTTTATCGGCGGAACGCAGCAGGAGGCTGACCTGCCACATTTCGGTGTCCGAGAGACTTGTTTCGTAACCAGGCATGCCGGTGAGGCGGATGCCGTTCTTCACCTTCCAGTAGGTTTCACCGACCTCATCGTCCGTCACGCCCTTCCTCGGCGGCAACAGCTGCGGCGGGCGGGGAAAGAGGCCCGCGGCAACGGCCGATTTGGGCTGGCCGAGTTGTCCGTGGCAGACCGCGCACTGGACCTGGTAAACGTGTGCGCCGGCGAGGAGGTTGGCTTCGTCGGCCGGAAGCGGGCAAGGTTTGCCAGTTTCCCCGTCCATGGCGGCGTGCAGGGCTTTGCGGGCAAGAAACCGTTCCAGCGGCAACGGCGGTTCTTTGGTGGCGACCGGCACGCGGCCGGAGGCGACGAACCAGTAGCCCGCCAGGAACGGCAGGCAGACTCCAATGACGAGACCGAGGAGAAATTTTTTCATGGCGGGGTGGAGAAGGAGAGAAAGCTATAGCTCAGGTGAGGCGGTCTGTCCAGTGGCTGGGCCGGCGGTGCGGAGGCATTGTGGCGAGGAGCAAAATGTCACCCGCGACTCGACGAAGCTGAGGCAAAGGGGAATTCTTGGGAAAGTGGCGGCGGCCCGGCTTGCGGCTTAAGCGGAATGCGCCGGAGGCTGAGTGGTCAGGGCAATCAAACGATTGATTTCATCGGAGAAGCGACTTGCCGGGCGACAGGCGCCCGGGAGCCGGCGGGGGTGGAACTGCCAGTAGGTCTGCGCGGCTGCCACGCCGAGGCGGGAACGGAATCGTGGGCGGCTACTTCACCGGCCCGGATTTTTCCGCATCGGGCGCCAACAGGCCGAGGGCGAGGCGGGTCTTTTTCGGCAGGCCGGCGGCGACGAGGTCATAGCTGTGGCGGATGCGGGCCGTGAGCTCGGGTTCGGGCAGCGCGGCGGGGTCGGACAGCCGGACCCAATGACGCTTCGCGAAATACGGCGCCTGGCCGACGCCGTCGACCTCGACCAGCACGTCAAATTCCTCCCGCGTGCACTTGAAGGTGACGCCCTCGAGCACGGAGCCGTCGAGCGAGAGAACGAGGAAGACTTTGCCTGCGACCTTGGCGACGAGGCCGCCCCACTGCGCCACCTCGGTCGTGTGCGGCAGGCCCAGCGAGAATTTCCGAAGCCGGTCGAGTTTCATGCCGATACTCCAACCGCTCACGACCTGCGCCGCACGCCCAAATTTGCCGCCGGAATAAACCGTCGGACCTGATTGATGCTTGATAGAGGGAAGGTCTCGAGCGAGAAACTGAACGATGTCTGGCTTCTTAGTTTGTAGTTACGGCTTGGTCATGACCGGGAGTTTAACGAGTTCCGCTTCGATGGCGGCGCTCTCGTCCTTCAACTTGGCGAGCTTGCGCCGCAAGCCGGCCTGAAAATCGTCGAGCTGGTTCTTCGTCTCGCTGTCGTCCGGTTTGATGAGTTTGCGGCCGTTGACCGAGTTGACGGCAATGGCGTCATGCAGCTGGTCGCGCTCGTCGCGTTTGCGCTGCAAACAGGTCTCCAGGCCCTCGCGCATCACGTCGAGCAACCTGCGGCCACTGATCTTGGCCCGCATGGCGGCGTCGATGGCCTCGCTGCCGGTTGCCTCATGGTTCAGCATGATCTGGAACTTATACTCCTGAATCGCGACGTTGAACCAGTCGAACTCCTCGCGGGTGAGCGGACCGATCAGGTCGGCGCGCCAGTCTTGGAAGCCGCGATCGGTGTCGGCTAACACGATTTGTTCATAGGGTGATTTCTGCGTGCAGCCGGTCTGGAGCGAGAGGACGAGCAGGGGCAGGGCGGCGAGACGCAGGAGATCTTTATTGAGACCCATCGCGGTGAAGATGGAGGAGAGGGCGGCGTAGCGTCGAGAAGGTACGAACCGGTGGCAGGAGAGTTGGCCGCAAAGAGTCACGGGAATCGCAAAGAAAGAGCGGCGGCCCAGCGGTCCCGCCCACCTAAAATCCTACCAACCCCAAGAGCGCTTGATGCGAAGCTGCTGGTACAAAGTGTCGGGGGTCTCCTGCAGGAAACGGGAAATTTGCATCAGCATCTGCGGGCCGCCTTTGGTGTTCACCCGTGGATAAAGAAGATAAAGTTCATCCTTCGCGCGGGTGACCGCGACGTAGAAGAGCCGGCGCTCCTCCTCGACGTCGTCGGCCTCGATGGCGCGGCGGAGCGGAAACTGGCCGTCGGCGAGGCCGATCAGGAACACCACGCCGTACTCGAGGCCCTTGGCCTGATGCACGGTCGTGAGCTTGAGCGCATCCTGGTCGGGATCGACGGAACGGTCGCTCGTCTCGGAATTGAGCAGCACAATCTGCGCGAGCAGGTCCTGCATTTCCTCGTAGCGGCCGGCGAAACCGATGAGCGACTTGAGATCGTCCATGCGCGACGAGTAGTTGGCGAAGGCGCCCTTGAGATAGTCGCCATACCAACCGTCGATCGCAACCTCGACGGCGTTGGCCGGTTTCATCGTGCGCATGGTGTCGGCCACCTGGAGCAGCGAATCCATCAACTTCGGCCATTCCTCCTTCGCGCCGGTGGGGACCTTGGCGGCGACCTCGGGCGAGGCGAGGGCGTTGATGTAATTCTTCTGCGTCGCGCGGGCCTGGTCGAGCGCGAGGTTGTAGAGTTTCATCGCGCCCTTGTCGCCGACCTTGGGCAGGAGCACGGCGACGCGCTGCCACGCCATCGTGTCGGTCGGATTGTAGACGAAGCGCAGCAAGGCCACGAGGTCGCGCACATGCGCTTGCTCGAAGAAGCGGACGCCACTGGTGATGACGTACGGGATGCCGAGCCGCGAAAGCTCGAGCTGCATGTCGAGCGCCTGGAAGTGCGCGCGGTAGAGGACGGCGACGTCGGCGAGCGGCCGGCCCTCGTCGTGCAGGCCCTTGAGCCGCTGGCAGACAAACTGGGCCTGCTCGCGCGAATCCATCACCTGGACGAGAAAGGGTTGTTCGCCGGAGGAGCGGGCGGCCTTCAGGGACTTGTCGAAGTGCCGGCCCTTCGGCTGGGCGGCGAGGACGCCGTTGGCGAATTCGAGGATCTCCGGCGTGGAGCGGTAATTGGTTTCGACGTGATAGATCTGCGTGCCGGGATGGCGATCGGGGAAGGTCAGGATGTTTTCGAAATTCGCCCCGCGCCAGGTGTAGATGCATTGCGCGTCGTCGCCGACGGCCATGACATGGTGGTGGGCGCCCATGAGGTCGACGATCTGCGACTGAAGCGTGTTGGTATCCTGGTATTCGTCGACCAGCACGTGACGGAAACGGTGCGAAAAATATGCAGCGACGTCGGGCGCCTTTTGCAGCAATTCAAGCCAGTATTCGAGCAGGTCATCGTAATCGAGGACGCACTGCTTGCGTTTGCGCTCGCGATACGTCTGGGCGAAGGCGGCGATGCGGTCGGAGATCTCCTCGTGCTGCGGGTAGTTCGCGGAAATGACCTCGGGGAGCGGGCGCTGGGTGTTGCGCGCGAAGCTGATGATTTCGAACAGGACGCCCGCGCGCGGATGGATCTTGTCCTTGAAAAAGACCTTGTCGCTCTCCTCGACGGTGTCGCGCAGGAAGCCATCGGCCTCCTCGGCGTCGAGGATGGTGAAGCTTTTGGGGAGGCCGATGGCCTCGCCGTGGATGCGCAGCACCTTGTGGCCGATGTGGTGGAAGGTTCCGCCCCAGAAGCGGTGGCCGGGGATGCCGGTGAGGTCCTCGACGCGGTGGAGCATTTCCTTCGCGGCCTTGTTGGTGAACGTGAGGAGGAGGATTTCGTGGGCCTGGATGCCCTGGCTGAGCAGGTACGCGACGCGGTAGGTCAGGGTGCGGGTCTTGCCCGAGCCGGCACCGGCGAGGACCAGCATCGGGCCCGGCGGCGCGGTCACGGCGGCGAACTGCTCGTCGTTGAGAGCCGCCTTGAAGTCAATCGCCGGAACCGCGTTTGAATCGTGACCGCCGGGAGGATGAAGCACGAAATCGGTCATGGCAGGTCAGCGTGCGCCGAGGCTCCGGCTCGAATCGTCCCGCGGGCGGAGGCCATGGGCGAAAAAATCGATCTGCGGGAGGCCAGGGTGCCCGCGGTCGTTTTCGGGATGAAGGGACAATTCCATTGCGGAAGAATTGAGGAGCCAGAATCCAGATGCCGGCAGTGGCAAGGATAAGCGCAGGATATTGATCCGAAAGGGCGATCCTCGCCGGGTGAGGGCGGATCCGGCTGCTGTTTTTGAAAAACGGACGTCGGCGCGAGATTTCCCAGCGGTCCCGTATCGGAGCGCAGTCGTGAAATCGGCCGGGATTCGCCGTGATGGTCGGTTCGGACCGGGCGCCGACGCCATTTCCGAGAGCGGGGGGGCCGGTCGGGCGGGGAACTTGAAAATCAGTGCGGTGACCATGGGGTTGGGCTTCACCTGGCGTTGACGGCCGACGACTCGCGCGCGCCCGCCGCCCGCCGCAAATTGGCAAACTCCCGGCTGGCTTGGGCCGCGCGCCGCTGTCAACGTCGGCGGTGCATGAAGACCCCACGTGCTCTTTTCATCGTCTTGTTCCTTTCGGCTGGCGCGCTTGCGACCGGCCTCGCCGACGACCGTCCGGCGTATCTCGATCCCTCCCGGCCGGTCGACGCCCGGGTGCAGGACCTGATTGCGCGCATGACCCTTGAGGAGAAGGGGTCCATGATGCGCAACACAACTCCGGGCGTGCCGCGGCTGGGGATCCCGAAATACGACTGGTGGAACGAGGCGCTTCACGGCGTGGCGCGCGCGGGCGACGCGACGGTCTTTCCCCAGGCCATCGGGCTGGCGGCGATGTGGGACGTCCCTCTGATGGGCCGCATCGCCGGGACCATCGGCGTCGAGGCGCGCGCGAAATTCAACGCTTTCGCCCGGTCCGGCGGCGCGGGCCAGATCTTTCACGGCCTCACCTTCTGGTCGCCGAACATCAATATCTTTCGCGATCCCCGCTGGGGCCGCGGGCAGGAGACCTACGGCGAGGACCCGTTCCTCACGGCGCGCACCGGAGTGGCGTTTGTGCGCGGACTGCAGGGCGATGATCCGCGTTACCTGCAGGCGGCGGCCTGTGCCAAGCATTTTGCGGTGCACAGCGGGCCCGAGCCGCTGCGGCACATCTTCGATGCGCGTCCGCCCGACGCCGACCTGTACGAGACGTACCTGCCCGCGTTCGAGGCCCTCGTCCGGGAAGGGCGGGTCGAGGCGGTGATGACCGCGTACAATTCCCTCAACGGCCGGCCCTGCTCGATCAATCCGCTCCTCTACACGCTGCTCGCCAAGTGGGGGTTCAACGGCCACGTCACGTCGGACTGCGGTTCGATCGAGGACCTGGCCAAATCATACAAACTCGCGAACGACGAGGCGGAAGCCGAGGCGCTGGCGATGAAGGCCGGGCTGAACGTGCGCTGTGGTTGGGAGGCGACGGCCCTGCCCGAGGCGGTCAAGCGCGGGCTGCTGTCGGAGGCGGAGCTGGACTACCGGCTGGCCGCACTGCTGCGCACGATGTTCCGACTCGGCTTTTTCGATCCGGCCGGCGACGTGCCGTTCAACCGGATCGCCCCCGCGGAGAACAACACGCCGGCGCACGCGGCCCTGGCGCTCACGGCGGCGCACGAGTCCATGGTGCTGTTGAAAAACGACGGCCTGCTGCCGCTCGACCCCACCAAGCTGAAGCGCGTGGCCGTGATCGGACCCAACGCCGCCTCCCACAACGTGCTCCTCGGAAATTATCACGGCCGGGCCACCGCCCCGGTCAGTGTCCTGGAGGGGATCAAGGCGGCGCTCGGGCCGGCGGTCGAGGTGGTGTACGCCGCGGGCTGCGATTACGCGCGGCTGCCGCCGGGCGTGCGGCCGGTTCCGCGCACCGGCCTCGGCTTCGGGGAAAATACCGGCCTCATGGGCGACTACTTCAACAATGCCAGCCTCGCAAACGAACCCGTGGCGCAACATCGCGACCGGCCCGTGAGCTTTGACTGGTCCAAGGACAAATTGCCCGACGGGGTGACGGCCGCGAAGATTTCCGTCCGCTGGCAGGGCACGCTGCTCACCGCGCTGGCGGGCGAGTATCACCTGGTGGTGAAGGCGAGCGGCGGCGTGCGGCTCATGCTCAACGGCGAGACCCTGATCGACGACTGGACGCCCGGGGAAAAGACCCGGGAGGCCGTCCGGACGCTGCCCGGCAGCGTCGAGCTCCCGATCAAGCTGGAATATTTCCAGGGCGACGCCCCGGCAAAAGTTTCGCTCGAGTGGAGCATTCCGCCGGCGGACTCCGGGATGGCGGCGGCCGTGGCGGCGGCGCAAAAGGCCGATGTCGTGATTTTTGTGGGCGGCATTTCCGCGCAGCTCGAAGGCGAGGAGATGGAGGTGGACTACGACGGATTCAAGGGCGGCGACCGGACGAAGATCGAGCTTCCGGCCGTGCAGGAGGAACTGCTCCAGGCGCTGCAGGCGACGGGCAAGCCGGTGGTTTTCGTCGACCTGTCGGGAAGTGCGCTGGCGCTGCCCTGGGAGGACGAGCATCTGCCCGCGATCGTGCAGGCGTGGTATCCCGGCCAGGCGGCCGGCACCGCCGTGGCCGATGTGCTGTTGGGCAACTACAATCCGGCGGGCCGGCTGCCGGTGACGTTCTATCGCGCGACAGCGGATTTGCCGGCATTTGAGGACTACAACATGGCGGGGCGCACCTATCGGTATTTCGGGGGCAAGGCGCTTTATCCCTTTGGGTACGGTCTGAGCTACACGCGATTTGCCTATACGAATCTCCGCGTCGTTCCGGGGAAGGATTCTTCGTTTGACGTGACGGTGGACGTGACAAACACCGGCGGGCGCGACGGCGACGAGGTCGTGCAGCTCTACGTCACGCCGCCGGCGGCGAGTCACCCGCGCGAGCGCGAGGCGTTGGGCGGATTCAGCCGCGTGCCGCTGGCCCGGGGGGAGACGAAGACCGTGACGCTCAACGTGCCCGCCACGGCGTTGCGGCGGTGGAGTCCGGAGAAAAACGACTACGTGATTCCGACCGGCGAATGGACGGTCCGCGCTGGCGCCTCCTCGGCCGATATCCGGCAGACGGCACTGGTGAGGATGGAGTGAATGCCGGAGCGGCTTAATTTGTCGTTCGACGCTTGTTCTGACGTGTGACGAAGTGGTCGAAAATTCCAGGGCGGGGGTCTCCGAACCCGCTGCCTGGGAGGGACGATCTTCCGATCGTCCGCGGCCCGTCGGGAGACGGGCCCTCCTCTTCGGAAACAAGCGGGATCTGGAAATCCCGCCCCACAGCCGGAGATGGCGACAACATCTCGGGAGATCCGTTCGGGCAAAAAGAGGCGGGCTCGGCGACCCCGCCCTACAATGGTTGCAGCCGGCAGAAGCGGCGCCTTCGGTCGGGCCTCACACCGTCAGCAGATCCTTTTCCTTGTGGGCGAGGGCGGCATCGATGTCCTTGATCGCCTTGTCGGTAGCGGTCTGGACTTCCTTTTCAATGCGCTTCTCGTCGTCCTCGGAAAGTTTGCCGTCCTTCTTCAGTTTTTTCGTGGCCTCCATGGCGTCGCGGCGGATGTGGCGGACGGCCACGCGGCCCTCTTCGGCCAGGCGGTGGGCGGTCTTGACGAACTCCTGGCGGCGTTCGCGGGAGAGTTCGGGGAACGGCAGGCGGATGAGGTTGCCGTCGACGATGGGGTTGACCCCGATGTTGGCGAGCTGGAGGGCCTTTTCGATGGCGCGGGTCAGGCTCTTGTCCCACGGCTGGATCTGGATCAGGCGGGGATCGGGCGTGGTGATCGCGGCGCAGCCCTTGAGCGGGACGGCCGAGCCGTAGGCTTCAACCATCACGGACTCGACCATGGCCGGCGAGGCCTTGCCGGTGTGGATGGTGCTGAATTCGTGTTGGGCGTGTTCAATGGCCTTTTTCATCCGGGCCTGGGCATCGTTGAGAATTTGGGAGGACATCTTATTTTCGATTTTGGAATGCGGATTTGCGATTGGAGGGCGCCGGGGTCGAGCGCGAGAAGCTTCCGGTCGGTGCGGCCCGGACCGCAGGGGTAATATCTGGAAGGCGACCGATAGGAAAAATGATGATGACCGCCGGTTCAAGTGAGATCAAGGGCGTTGCAGACCGGCCGCCGCGCCGGCTCCGCACCCCGACGGCGGCTCAATTGTGCACGAGGGTGCCGATCTTTTCGCCGCTCACGGCTTTCCTGATGGCGTGGGGGTCGTCGAGATTGAAGACGAGGATCGGGACGTTGTTGTCGAGACAAAGGGAGAACGCGGTGGAGTCCATGACGTTCAGGCGCTGCTTGAGGGCGTCGATGAAGGTGATCTCCTCGTACCGCACGGCGTCGGGGTTTTTCTTCGGGTCCTTGTCGTAGATGCCGTCGACCTTGGTGGCCTTGAGCAGGATGTCGGCGTGGAGCTCGGACGCGCGAAGGGCGGCGGTGGTGTCGGTGGAGAAATACGGGTTGCCGGTGCCGGCGACGAAGATCACGACGCGCTTTTTTTCCAGGTGGCGGATGGCCCGGCGCATGATGAAGGGCTCGGCGATCTGGTTCATCGGGATGGCGGACTGCACGCGGGTGTTGACGCCCATTTTTTCGAGGCAGTCCATGAGGGCGAGGCCGTTGATCACGGTGGCGAGCATGCCCATGTAGTCGCCGGTGGTGCGGT
>CAYZGG010000017.1:0-54404 GCA_964477955.1 uncultured Opitutaceae bacterium | reverse complement strand
ACGCCGCCGGCGTGGCCTGCGACGCGGAAGCCTCCAGCATCACCGGCGCCAGCGTGGTCGACATCAACCAGGACGGCTGGCCCGACATCTACGTCTGCCGCTACGACGCCCCGAATCTGCTTTTCATCAACAACGGCGACGGCACCTTCACCGAGCGCGCCCACGAATACGGCCTCGATATCAAGGACGCCTCCGTCCACGCGATCTTCGCGGATTACGACCGCGACGGCTTCATCGACTGCTACCTCGTCACCAACATCCTCGATTTTTCGAAGAGCCCGCAGGGCCGGAAAAACATGCTCCTGCACAACGACGGCCACGGCCATTTCGTGGATGTTTCCGCCAAGGCCGGCATCTGGGGTCTGGCGCAGGGCCACACCGCCATCTGGGTCGACGTCAACCATGACGGCTGGCCGGACATCTACGTCGCCAACGATTTTGAAACGCCCGACCGGCTCTATCTGAACAAGGGCGACGGCACCTTCACCGATGTCGTCGACGAGCGCCTGCCGCATGTGACGTATTTCTCGATGGGCGCCGATGCCGGGGACATCAACAACGACGGACTGATTGATTTCATGATCACGGACATGCGGGACCGCAACCACCAGCAGTTCATGACGGGCATGGAGGAGATCGGCCGCGGCCTGTGGGAAATGGAACGCGTGAACGAACTCATCCCGCAATATATGTGGAATGCCGTGTACCTCAACACCGGCACCGACCACTTCGCGGAAGTAGCGCATCTCACCGGCATGGATGCGACCGGCTGGACGTTTTCGGCGCGGCTCGGCGACCTCGACAATGACGGCCGGCTCGACGTGTTCTTCACCACCGGCATGATCCGCAACTTCATCGACGCGGACCTCGTCGACAAGCAAAACGTCGCCCCCACCCTCACGGCCCGCGCCAATGTCTGGAAAAACGCCGCCCCCCGCAGCGAGACGACCCTGGCCTACCACAACCTCGGCGACCTGAAGTTCGCCAACGTCTCGAAGGACTGGGGCCTCGACCACGACGGCGTCAGCTTCGGCTGCGTGCTGGCTGACCTCACGGGCACCGGAAACCTCGACATCATTTTCGCCAACTACAACGCACCGCCCACCATCATCCGCAACCACACCACCACCGGCCACCGCGTCGAGATCAAGCTCGCCGGCCGCGCGCCGAACCTCGACGGCCTCGGGGCGGAACTGCACATCGAGACTGCCTCCGGCGTCCAGGTGCGCCAGCTCTTCACCGAGCGCGGGATCGTTTCCAGCGAGCCGCCGATCGTCCACTTCGGTCTCGGCAACGACGCCGTCATCAAAAAACTCACGGTCAACTGGCCCCGCGGCGAGGTCCAGGTCCTGGAAAATCTGCCGGCCGACCAGCTCCTCACGATCGCCGAACCCCCGCTGCCCGAGGGCCTGAAGCCGGTCCCGGCGCGGGTGGACACACCCGCCCGGCCCGACGCCTTGCTCACCGAATCGGCCGCCGCCTGCGGTCTCAAGCACACCAACGCGCTGCGACCGTTCGACGAATTCGCCGCGCAGCGACTGCTCCCGCGCCGCCTCAACGGCCAGGGCCCGGCGCTGGCCGTGGCCGATGTCAACGGCGACGGCCTCGACGACATTTTTGTCACCGGGACCGCCGGCCAGGCCGGCGAACTTTTCCTTGGCCAGCCCGACGGCTCCTTTAAATCCGCTCCCGACCAGCCCTGGGCCGGTTCCACCGAGGCCGACGATGCCGGCGCGATCTTCCTCGATCTGAACGGCGACGGCCACTCCGACCTGCTGATCACGTCGGGCGGCATCCAGCACGCCCGCGGCGACTCCGCCCTGAACGACCGGCTCTATCTGAACGACGGCCACGGCCGGTTCACCCTCGCGCCCGAGGGCACGCTGCCCGCCGATGGCGAGAGCACGGGTGCGGTTGCTGCGGCGGATTTCGATGGCGACGGCAAACTCGATGTCTTCGTCGGGGGCCGCGTGGTCCCCGGCAAATATCCCGAGACCCCGCGCAGCTTCCTTTACCACAACGTCGGCGGCAAACTCGTGGATGTCACCGACCAGCTCGCGCCCGGCCTGCGCAATATCGGCATGGTCACGGCCGCCGTCTGGGCCGACCTCGACGGCGACGGCCGCCCCGATCTGGTCGTGGCCACCGAGTGGGGCCCCGTGGTCTATTTCCACAACACCGGCCAGGGTTTTGAAAACCTCACCGCCAAGGCCGGCCTGGCCGGAACCACCGGCTGGTGGAGCGCGCTCGCCGTGGCGGACGTCGATGGCGACGGCCGGCTGGACATCATTGCCGGCAACGTCGGTCTGAACACGAAGTACCGCGCCACCGCCACCGAACCGACCGTGCTCTTTGCCGGCGATCTCGATGGCAGCGGCCGGGAGCAGCTCATCGAAGCCCAGTACGAAGACGGAAAACTCTATCCCCTGCGCGGTCGCAGCAAGCTCGCCTACGCCTTCCCCTGGCTGCCGAAAAAATTCCCCACCTACAAGGCCTTCGCCAAGGCCACGGTGACGGACCTTTTTGGCGCCGACCGGCTGGCGCAAGCCCGCCGCCTCGAAGCCACCGAGCTCGCCAGCGGTATCTTCCGCCAGCAGCCCGACGGCACCTTCCGCTTCCAGCCACTCCCGCAATACGCGCAAATCGCTCCGATCAACGCCATCGTTGCCCGCGATCTCGACGGCGACGGCAAGCTCGACCTGCTGTGCGTGGGCAACAACTTCGGCCCCGAACCCAATACGGGCCGCTTCGACGGCAGCCTCGGCGTCGTGCTGAAGGGCGACGGGCACGGCGGCTTCGTCCCGCTGCTCCCGGCGAACTCCGGCCTGATCATAACCGGCGAGGCCCGCGCGGCCGCCGTCGTTGGACTGGGCAAGGGCAAGACGCCCGCGGTCGCGGTCTCCCGCTGCGACGGTCCGCTGCTCTTGTTCACCCCGACCAAACACTAGTCCGGTCGGCCCCCCCCCTTCATCCACGCAACCCCACGTCGCACCCGCAGCGCCTCTGACTTTTCGCATGAAGAACACCGTTACCGAGCCTCGGGGACTGGACCGCCCGGCGCCTCCGCTCATGAGCCCTTTTCATTATCGCCATGAAATGTTTGCGCCCCGAACGGCGGGCGGAGCGCACTCCGTGGCATTCTCCGTGCAACCCGCGCGACCAACCTTGACCTTCACCATGCAAACCAAATCAAATACCCTCCTGCTGTTCCTTCTCACCGCCGTGGCGGCTTGGGCGCAGTATACCCCACCGTCGCCGGCCCTGCCCGTGCCCGGCGCCATCGACGACTATCTCCGCTCGCTCGACCCGGAGCTCAAGGCCTGGGATTTCGGGATCAACGAGCGGCTCCGCTCCGAAGACAAGACCGCCGCCGGCACCACGCACGCCGGCTCCAATTTCGATTTCGCCTCGGCACCGCCGACCACCAACAGCAACGACTACTGGCTCTCCCGCCTCATGGTTCGCGCCGGCTACACCGGCGACTGGTTTTCCGCCGTGGTGGAGGCGCGCTCCAGCTATTCATTCGGCGACAACCGCTGGAACGCGACCGCCGCCGGCAAGGGCCTGACCGAAAACGACGGCCCGCTCCAGCTCGAGCTCGCTTACCTCCAAGTCGGCAACCTCAAGAAATTTCCCGTCACGGTCAAAGTCGGCCGCCAGGAACTCGCGTACGGCGACCAGCGCCTCGTCGGTCCCGCGTTCTGGCTGAACACACCGCATACTTTCGACGCCCTGAAGGTGCGCTACCAGGATGCCTTTTTCGGTGTCGATCTGTTTGTCTCCGGTCTGGTCTACACCACCGGGAACCATTTCAACAAATCCAACTCCCAAGACACGCTGTCGGGCGCCTATTTCGACCTCCCGGGTTTGTCGAAGGACAACATCACCGAAGCCTACCTCTTTGCGCGCAACGTCGCGCGCGGGATCGTGACCGACGACTGGAGCAATGTCCCCGCCCCCTTCCGTTTTACCGCCCCGCAGGATACCTACACGCTCGGCTACCGGACCAAGTCCAAGCCCGGCACACTGGGGCCCTGGGACTACACCCTTGAGGGGATGTGGCAGGCCGGCGACCGCACCGCCGTTTTTCCGGCCACCACGGTGGCGGCCGCCAAAGTCGCTCCGCGTCTTTCCCAGAGCGCCTGGGCCTTTGTCGCGCAAGCCGGCTACACCTGGACCGCCGCCGGGGCGCTCAAGCCGCGCGTGGCGCTCATCGTGAGCGGCGCTTCGGGCGACCACAATTCCACCGATTTGAAGAGCGGCACCTTCATGAACCTGCTCCCGTCGAACCACGGGCTCTACGGCGCCATGGATCTGTCGGGCTTGCAGAACATCATCGACTATCGCCTGTCGGCCTCGATCAAGCCCAGCGCCACCACCAGTCTCGCCGTCGACCTTCACCAGCAATACCTCCAGTCGACCAGCGACTATTGGTACAACATCGCCGGGGTCCCGCGCAACACCCCGGGCGCCACGCCTGGCAGCGGCAAAGGCTTCGGCCTGAACCCGGGTTACAGCTCGAACCTTGGCCAGGAAATCGACCTGATCGCCGGCTGGACGGTGACCCGCGGCCTGCTGCTTGAAGGCGGCCTCGGCCATTTCTTCCGCGGCGACTACATCAAGGAGTCGTTCCACGCCGTCGGCTCGAAGGACGCCAACTACGTCTATGTGCAGGCCACGCTGAATCTGTAGGCACACACCCCCTCCCGCCGCTCCTTTGCCGCGTGGGACCACCAGCAACTCCTCCGGGAGTTGCTTTTTTTTGCCCGTGTTCAGTGCGGTGGCTCCCGACTCCGGTCTTGCAGGCGGGACCACACCTCGGGACCGCAGCCGCTCGGATCGGCAAAACCACAATTCGGCGGCAACTCACCCCGACTCGTCCGCCGGCCGTCCCGCGGGGATTTCCAATCCCGAAAAATCCCCCACTTTCCCGCGCTCAGCCGTCTGACGCCCACCCCGATCGTCGGCACGGATTGGGTCCTAACCTAAAAAACACCACGATGAAATATACTGATATCCCCTGCATTGCTTTCCGAACCCTGCTCTTGGCGGCCGGTTTGGCTTTTACCACCACCCTGGCCCACGCCCAAGGCTGCGTCGTCGCCCACGGCAGCGGACTGCCCACCTTGCCCGCCATGGTAGACGTCAACGATCCCACCGCGGCCGCCAATCCTTGGGACGTCTCCGTCTCTTACCGCTGGTTCAAATCGGACCGCCATTACGTCGGCACCGCCTACCAGGCGCAGCGGGATGCCGCCGGCGATCAGGTCATCAACCGCTCGAATTTTACCGACCTTACGCTGGATTACACCGTCTCGCCGCGCTACAGCGTGGAGCTGACGATTCCCTATGTCTCGCATGATCGTTCGCAGGTCGTGAAGAACGCCAGCGCCGTGATCCTCGACCGCTTCAGCACGCAGGCGTCCGGCCTCGCCGACATCAGCATCTTGGGCAACGCGTGGGTTTTTGATCCCGCTTCCTCGCCCAAGGGCAACATCCAGCTCGGCTTGGGCGTGGTCCTACCGACGGGACAGGACGATGTGAACGATGTCTTTGAGACCTTCGACAAACCGACGGGCAAGATCGTCGCGGTACGGCACGCCGTCGACCAGTCGATCCAGCCGGGCAGCGGAGGCTATGGCATCACCGTGAGCGCCTACGGCTACCGCGTGCTCGGGGCGGGTTTCACCGGTTATGCCACTGCCAACTACACCTTCACCCCCCAGGATACCAATGGCGTGCTGACCTCGAACACCGGTACCACGGTGATGTCGATCCCCGACACCTATCTCGGCCGCACCGGGGTCGAATATGCGGTCGCCGCGGAGCCGGGCCTGACCCTCAGTCTCGGGCTTCGGGTCGAAGGCGTCATGGTCTACGATCTGATCGGCAAGAGCAACGGATTCCGCCGCCCGGGTTATTCGGTCGACGTCGAGCCGGGCATCGGGTTCGCCCATAAGCGCTGGTCGGCCAGGCTCTATGTGCCGGTTGCGTTCCAGCGCGACCGCCTGCAAAGCGTTCCCGACAAGCAGAAGACCGCATCCACCGGCGTTTACAGCCAGGGCGATGCTGCTTTTGCGAACTACGAGATCATCTGGAGCCTCAATTATAAGTTCTGATCAGGACGGGCCGACGAAAACCTGACCCCCGGGTCAGGTCTGTTTGAAAACCGAAGACGGTGGCGATGCTCTCGCCCCGTCTTTGTTGTTTTCTCCGCATCGCTTATATCGCCACGCTTGCCGTCCTGAATGAGGCCTTCACCGCCATCGCCCCGCGCGCCCGCCGTCACCGTCACACCAGACTACGCCGCGGTTGCATTTCTATTGTTCGTATCGGGCGCCGTGGCTCTGGTGTATGAGGTCGTCTGGCAGCGGCAGTTCGCCCTCGTGTTCGGCTCATCGGCTCCGGCCACCGCGGCGGTTCTGGCCGCGTATTTCGCCGGCTTGGGTGCGGGCTCTCTTCTCGTGGGCCGGACCGCCCCGCGCTGGTCCCGGCCTCTCCGCGCCTATGCGCTGCTCGAATTTTCGGTCGGCGGCGGAGCCCTGCTCGTGGCCCCGTTTCTGGCGCAGTTTGCGACGGCTTATCCCTGGCTGTTCCGGTCGTTGTCAGGACATCCGGGACTGTTCGTCGCCGCGAAGACGGCCTTCACTTTCGCCGCCGTGCTCCTGCCGACTTTCTGCATGGGGGGAACGCTGCCTTTGCTCGGTCAGTTCGTGGATCGCGGCCGCCAGCGGCTGGGACTCACCGCGGGGTGGCTTTATGTTGCGAATACCGCGGGCGCCGGCCTGGGTGCGCTGGCGGTTCCGTTCCTGCTGCTCCCTCGGCTCGGCCTGACCAAAACGGTCTGGCTGTGCGCCGCCACCAATGGGGTTCTGGCGGCGACCGCCTGGTTTTTGGACCGGCGCTTCGCCTCTCTCCCGCCCGGACCGGCCGCCGCACCGGAAAATCGCCCGGCGCGACGCCCGCTGAAGGCCGCCGCTGCCGGGTCGCCCGTGCTGGTGCCGGCGCTGATCTCCGGCGTCACCACCTTCGCCCTGCAGGTGCTGTGGAACCGCGCATTCGCCCAGGTGCACGAAAACTCGATGTATTCGTTCTCGGTGATCGTGGCCGTGGTCATCTTCTCCCTGGCGCTGGGCGCGCAACTGGCCCGCCTCGGCCTGCGGCGCGGCGTGGAACCGCATCGCCTGATCGGGGGCGCCTGGGTGCTCGCCGGTCTGACCGTGATGGCCGGACCGTGGCTCTTCCTCCAACTTTCGGACGGCCTGGGTTATCTGCCCACCAGCGGAGGCTGGGCCGCACAGGCCCGGCACCTCGTCGGTTTCGCCGTCGCGCTCCTGCTGCCGTCCATGTCCCTCCTCGGCATTGGCCTGCCCGCGCTCATGGAGCAGTCTGGACGCGCCCCCGGCGCCGGAGCGTCCCGCGTCCTCGGCCGCTTGCTGGCGGTCAATGTCGCGGGTTCCGTCGTGGGTGCGCTGGCCGCCGGGTTCCTGCTGCCCCGCTGGCTCGGCTTGTGGGGCGGATTATTTTGGGTGGGTGCATTGCTCGTGACGGCCGGACTGTGGCTTTGGCCCCGCTGGTCGAGACCCGTCCGACAGAGCCGGGCCGGCTACCTCCTCGCCGCCGGTTGGCTGGCGAGTCTGCTGCTGATCGGACCAACCGATTTTCCGCGGGTGTCCCTCGCCGCGGAACAGGGCGAGCGCCTGCTGGCGGTAGCGGAAGGGACGCACGGCATCACCGCCGTTGTCGAGCGCCCGGGTTCGCGGCGGCTGAAGCTCAACAACCATTACGGCCTCGGCGGCACGGCTTCCACCGGGGACGAACGCATGCAGGCACATATCCCACTGCTGCTGCATCCGGCGCCGCGTCGCGTCGCGTTCCTCGGTCTGGGCACCGGCATCACCGCCGGCGGGGCGCTGTTTCACCCGGTCGAACAGATCACCGTGCTGGAACTGGTGCCCGAGGTGGTGGCGGCGTCTCGCACGTATTTCCGCTCCGCCAACCGGGCCGTCCTGGACGATCCGCGCACGCGGGTCGTGCAGGATGACGCGCGCAATTTCCTCCGGGGCTCGGCCGAACGCTTCGATGTCATCATCGGCGATCTGGTCGTCCCCTGGCGCCAGGGCGAGGGCGCGCTGTTCACGCTGGAGCAGTTCACCGCCGCACGCCGCGCCCTGGCCCCGGGCGGACTGTTCTGCCAGTGGCTGCCGCTGTTCCAGCTGTCGGACGTGGAGGTGAACATCCTGACGCGCACCTTCCTCGCCGTTTTCCCGCACGCGCAGGTGTGGCGCGGTGATTTTTCCCCCACGGAACCGGCCATCGCGTTGATCGGCACCGCGGGCGATTCCGCCCCGGCCGCCGCCGTGGTGCAGCGGCGCCTCGCCGAGATGCAGCCGGACCCGGCCAATCCGCAGCTGCGGTCGGCGGACGCCTTTTGGATGAATCTGGTCGGCGGGCTTGAACCCGGCGACCTGCCGCCGGACGAAACCCGCCTCAACCGGGAGG
Source organism: uncultured Opitutaceae bacterium (assembly GCA_964477955.1). Classification (GTDB taxonomy): domain Bacteria; phylum Verrucomicrobiota; class Verrucomicrobiia; order Opitutales; family Opitutaceae; genus Didemnitutus. The sequence goes on along the minus strand of CAYZGG010000017.1, from coordinate 45,902 downwards.
ACCGTCCCTGGGTCGAACTGCTCGGGCCGATGCTGCACAGCGGCGGAAGCGGGGACAATCTTTTCACCGGCCGGCGGCTTCAGCTCTGGCTGGACCGGGTGGCCGAGCGTTCGCGGAATCGCGCGGCTCCGTTGCCCGAACGGGAAGCGAACGCCGTGGCGGCGGGGCGCGTGCTGGCCGAAATGACGTTGTGCCTCTCCGCGGGCGATCGGGCCGGCGCGCTCGCCGCCCGCGAGCGATTGCGGCAGATGTTGCCGGCGGAAACTTTCCGCCTGCTGTTTTAGGACCGGTTGGCCCGCGGCCGGTCCCGGCCGCGGGCCTGGATTCCAAATTGGTAGGGCGCGACCGCCGGGCGCGCCGCGAGCGTGGCGACATTCACGGACGGCCCGGCCGCGCGATCGCCGGCAGGTGGCGGACTGGTCCCGCCACTTTTTTCGCGCGACAAGCGCGCAACCTACTTCCGCTTGTTCGCTGACAGGTAGGGCGCACCGGCCCGGTGCGCCGCGAGCGCGATGAAATTCACGGGGCGCCCCTACCGGCTCTGTCACGCCAAAGTCGAACCCACCGAACGCTGGCCTCACAACATCATCTCCGCGCGGGTCGGCGGGAGCTGCTGCTCGATCCGTTCGCGAACGATCTGGAGATTTGCGCGGACGAGCGCGCCCATCGTTTCGCAGCGGAGATAGCGGTCGGAACCGAAATGCTCGGCCAGCCCCTCGCGCAGCGACCGCACATTCTCCTCCGGGGCGATCGGGTCGGTCGCCATGGCTTCCAGCAGGGAATTGAGCCGCTCCGCGGCGAGCTCGGCGCGCTGAAGCATGAGGGTCTGCTCCTCGCGCTGGTACTGGTAGGCCGTCTGGGGATTGAGCAGCCGCTGGCAGAATTTCACCACGGCGGCGTTGTCCTTGAAAAACTGGGGCAGGTAGAAATTCCGCCGCCCGTTGTAGGACTGCTGGTCGAAATCCATCGCGCGAATACGCACCTGCCAGCCCTCGAAATCGGGCGTGAGCACGACGACGTAGTTGTAGCTGCGCATGTCGCCCAGCAGGCGGACAAAACAGCGCTCGTTGAATTTGATCAGCTCCTTGGCGATGCGAATCGGCCGGAGTTCGGGGTTCTCGAGCCAGCGGTCGATGAAGACGTCGCCGGGCACTCCTGCGATGTGTTCCTCCACCAGCGTGTTGCCGTGCGTGAGGAAATTAAGCCGGCTGGGCGACAGCAGGTGCTCCAGCTCCAGCCCGTAGACGCGCGACGCATCCGCCCGCTTGACGTAGAAATAGTCCTGGTTGTCGTTGTACGCATTCACGATCCGGATGCGGAACGGCATCGAGTTGCCGAAGGTGCAAAAATCCACCCGGTCGATGTACAGGTGCTGGACCACGGAAAAATCGCCGTCGACCTTCAGCAACGCATAGACGCGTTTCAAATCCTCGTTGAGCGCGGTCATGTCCGCGGCGTGGTACACGACGGATTCCCAGAGCGTGGGCCGGCCGGCGGCATCGGTGAGAGGTATGCCCTCGTGGAAGCCGCGCAGGCGCTCGTAGGTCACGGGCAGCTCGCGTTCGCGCCGGTAGCGGCGCAGATAGGCGCGCAACGGCTCCAACACCGGATAGCTCGGCTTTTTCCGCGTGCGGCGCAACGCGATGTCCTCGGCTTCATCCATCGCGTCAAGATACCCCGCCCGGCGCGCCGGCGCAATCCGCATCGCCCAGGAGCCGCTCACACAGCGCAAGCAGTTGTGCGCGCAACGGCTGGCTGCGCTCCGCGAAGGCCCGCTGGTGCGCCTCATATTCCGCGCGGCCTTCCGGCGTCTCGATGGCGATCGGTACATAACCCAGCTTCCGCAGATCGTACGGGCTGGCGCGCATATCGACCTCGCGGATGTCGCGCGCCAGGGCGAAACAGTCGGCCATGAGCTCGCTGGGCGTGAACGGCGCGAGCTTGAACGACCATTTGTAGAGATCCATGTTGGCGTGCAGGCAGCCGCGCTGCTCGAATTCCGCGGACGTTTCGCGGGCCGGCTGCAGCCGGTTCAGCGGCCGCGCCGCCGGCGTGAAAAAGCGGAACGCATCGAAGTGCGAACAGCGGACCGGCTGCGCCTCGACGATCCGCGCGATCTCCTCCGGCCCAAAACGCAGGGGCCAGGCGTGGTGCCGGATTTCCTCCGGCGCTTGGCGGTAGACCATTGCCCATTCGTGCAAACCGTAGCAGGCGAACTGCGGCGGCCGCTCGCGCGTCGCGCGCAGAAGCCCGGCCAGCCAGACAAGCGTGTCGCGGCGCCGCGGGTCAAAGGCCGCCGTATTCAACCCCACGCCACCGTCCCTTTCGCCATATTCCGGCCAGCGGAGGTAGTCGCGCGCCGCCGCGCCGAGCAGTACGACGTCCGGGCCGGGATGCCAGCGCCGAAGCCAGCTGGCCCGGTAGCGGTAGTATTCAAACAGAAAATCCTCCACCGGATGCTTCTCCCCGCGCGCCCGCCGGGCCTGGTGCGGATCCGTCCACTGGCGGACGCGGGTTTCATGCGCGCGCCGCCGCACGAGCCACTCGGGCTCGGTCAGAACGACAGTCGGTGCGATCGCTACGCTCACGGCCACACCACGATCGCCGTCCCTGCGAGGATCAAGCCGCAACCCAGTGCCGTGCGCAGGCTCAACGTCTCACCGAGCACAAGCGCCGCCAGCACGAGCGTGAGGGCAAGGCTGGACTTGTCGACCGCACTCACGAGCGAAGCCGGCCCCGCCTGCAGCGCGCGGAAATAGAACAGCCACGACGCTCCGGTGGCGCAGCCCGAGAGCACGAGAAACCAAAGCGAAGACCGCGGGAGGGCCGCCACGGCGCCGAGACTGCCCCGGGCGATCACGACACCCCACGCGAGCACGAGCACGACCACCGTGCGCACCGCCGTGGCCACATTGGAGTCGACGCCCTTCACGCCCAGTTTGGCGAGGATGGCGGTGAGCGCGGCAAAGACCGCTGAAAGCAATGCGTAGATCCACCACATGCCGCCAGTGTGGCGGAAAATCAGCGGCCCGCCAGCAGCAACCGCCGCACCCCCTCGATGGGCGCGGTGGTGATGAAACGCAACTCAACCGGCCATTGCAGCTGGGCCGCCAGCGCGCGCAGGGCGTAGGCCGCCGGCGGGCTGTTGAGAATCCGGCCGCTGATGCCGCAGGGCAACGCCCCGGCCGGCGCCGGGAACAGCCGGTGCATGACGTGATGGGCCAGGCGCGCCAGCTCGGTCACGGAATCCGCCAGCACCTGCTGGGCGGGGCCGAAGTCCGCCGCCGCCAGCTCCAGCACCTGCGGAGCAAAGGCGGCGATCTGGGCGTGGGCCTCCGGGTCGCTATAGAAATAGCGCGAAATCGCGGCGTATTCGGTCAGTCCCGTGTGCCGCTGCAAGGCCTCGGCCAGCGGCGAAGGCCCGTGCTGTCCGGCGGGCGGCCCGCTCTGCAAGTCGAGCAAGGCCTGGGCAATCGCGCGGCGGCCCAGATCGAAGCCGCTGCCGGCGTCGCCAAACTTCCAGCCCAGTCCGCCGGCATAGTGAACAGAACCGTCGGCCGCCCGGGCGGTGACGAACGAGCCGGTGCCGGCGTGCAGCACGAGCCCGGGCGCACCCGCCGTGGCGAGTTCGAGCACGGGCAGGGAATCGGGGCCGGTCGTGACCGCTCCGTGACCGGCGAGCGCCGCGGCGAATTCCCGCCAGAAAACCGGGGAACCGGCCATGTAGAGCGCGGTCGCGGAGATTTTCGATTTTGGGTTCTCGATTTTCGATTCGCCGAGCAAGGCGTCCAGAGCTTCAGTCAGAATGCCGCGAGCTTTCTCCGCTCCGACGTGGCTCGGGTTGCAGCCGGGGGCCAGGTGCCGCGCCACGATCGCCCCGGCGGAGTCGATGAGGATCAGCTCGGTCTTGGTGCCGCCGCCATCGACGCCGATCTTGTACGAGGGAGAAACCACAGAACACACGGAATACACAGAAGCCCGCAGACGGGAATTCTTTTCCTAAGACCACGGTGCGCGAGCTGGAGAAGAAATCCGGCCGCAAGGTGGTGGGCCGGGAAAACTATCTCGACGCGCCCGAGGCGGCGAAGCGCCTGGCGCCGTAACGCAGGCCTCCGGTCCGCAGCAACGATCCGGGCAGCCATCGCAGACCTGCGATGAGCCTGTGAACCCGTGCGAGCCCGGCCAAATTGCGGTTTGCCACCGCAGGTACGGGGGTCTTTTGTGTCCGTCTAGCGGGCCGCAATTTCCATGAAGAAGCGTGCCCTCCTTGTCCCTGCCGATCCCATCACGTCCCGCATCCGGACCCTCCGCGGACAACGGGTGATCCTCGATTCGGACCTTGCCGCCATCTACGGCGTTCTCACGAAGGAATTGAACCGGGCGGTCAAGAGAAACGTGAAACGATTTCCCGAGGATTTCGTTTTTCAACTGACGCCCAAGGAGACCGAATCTTTGAGGTGCCAATCTGGCACCTCAAACGCCGGTCGCGGCGGTCGCCGCTTTCGCCCCTACGCCTTCACCGAGCACGGAGCCATCATGGCGGCGAACGTGCTCAACAGCACGCAAGCCGAACGCATGAGTGTGTTTGTTGTCCGCGCCTTCGTCCAGTTGCGCGCGCTCGTTGCCGGTTCCCGCACTCTCGCCGCCGAATTGAAAAAGCTCGAGGCCAAGCTGACGTCGCGCCTGGACGTGCACGAATCGGTCATAGTCGACGTCCTGCGCCGCATCATGGAATTGCTCGATCCGCCCCCCGCTCCGCCGGTGCCGGAGAAGACCCTGGGCTTCCACACCCTGCTGAAAATCCCCGCCGGGAAACCGGTCCGCTCCCGCCGAGCATGATATCGCCGCTCCGTCGCGTCCGGACCGCTTCGGATTCCTTCTGTGAATTCAGGTTGTTCTCCCCGGCCACTTTCTACGGCGCTAAATACTTAAAACCCCGACTCGGTTTGTTCGGCCGCTACGGGTGGCGTGACAGTTTGAGTATTTTAAACGCCTTCGGTGAAGGAATTTGCATATTTTACACGCCGCTAGGTATGTAGAGTCATGAATCGTGAAAAGAAAGTCTTGACGATATGACTCGTATGCGTATGAATGATGGCAAGATGAACGAAATCGACCCTCTCGCTGAAATCGAAGCCATGCGCGCGATGGCGCAGTCTCTCCAACCGCTGGACGAAGCAAGTCGTCGCAGGGTGCTCTCTTGGGCATCCGACAAATTCCTGAGTCTTTCTACCGTATCGGTCGCACCCGTACCGTCCCCCTCACCGCTCGAGGCACCAATCTCTGCGACAGCCGCCCAAGCTGGGCCGCCCTCCGGGGTGGAGATATCCAGCTTCGGCACTCTCGCTGAACTCTTCCATGCTTGCTCCCCGGGTGGAGACGGCGAAAAGGCTCTCGTCGTCAGCGCTTGGCTTCAAGCAGCGGGCGCAAATGACGGCATCGACTCTTACAAGGTAAATACCGAACTGAAACATCTGGGATACGGTATTGGAAACATCACACGCGCGCTTCAGATTCTAGTTGAAGCCAGACCTGCACTAATGATCCAGCTCCGTAAATCTGGCACAAGCCAGCAAGCCAGAAAAACTTTCCGAGTCACCGACGCTGGCTTGAAGCGCGTCAGAGAACTAATCGGCCAAAACAAGCTCCTCTCGTAAAATTTTCGCCGCACTGTCTGAGCTCTTTGGGGTGCCACGACTCGCGTCCAAAGTGAGCCGTTCCAAGGGGGCCTAGATAGCGGGGAGAGTCCAAGTCTCCCCGAGCGGCACTCCTTTTATGGAGGTGTATTGCAGACGAGTAAAGCCCCGAGTCTTTTCTTTGTCGACGCCTCTGATCAGCCACGCTCGCCGGGCGCACGCACCGCCCTACCGAAGGCACCACCAAAGAGGTTGGTCTTTGTTGTTTGTAACACAGCGTACGTAACTGCACCCGTTACGCCAGCTGCCGGCTGAGGCGGCCCTTGTATTTCTTGCCGAGCTCGCGGTTGAATTCGATCGCGCCGGGCAAGTTTTGGCTGCGCAGGAGCGGGGGGTTGTGTCCGTGCGCCTGCAGCCAGTCGACGATCTCCAGCGTGAGCAGATTGAGCAGCATTGCTCCCACCATCGTCGAGGTCGGGCCGGTTCTCGCGCCGTCGCCGAGATCGACGATCGCGTCGCCGGTGGTGCCGTGGTTGTCGAGCGTGTAGTCGGCGATCTCGTGCAGCTTTTTCCCGCCGGGATGCACGGTGACGGCGACCTTCGCCATCTCCACGCACGTGAGCGCCACGACGTTCATCTGTTTCTGCCGGGCGTAAAGGGCCACCTCGATGGGCGAGGAGTTCTTGCCGGAATTGGAGATGACGATGATCGTCTCGCCGGCGAGCAGGCCATGGGCCCGGTCGTAACGTTCGGCGAGCTTGGTGCCGTAGCCGACCAGGTTCTCGATGAATCCGCCGGTCGGATCGTAGAGCCCGCTGACACAGACCAGCCCGCCGGCGCGGCCGATGATTTCGCGCCCGATCACCTCGCTGTGGCCGCTGCCGAAAGTGTGGATCACGCCGCCGTCGGCCACCGACTGGCCGACGAGCGCGCCGAGTTTTTTCAGCGTGGCGGCGTTGGCGTCGCGCGCGCGGGCGAGCAGGGCGTTGACGCTGGAAAAATAGGTGTCGGCGGGGGAGGGCATGGGGGGAAACTAAGCGACAAGGGGCAAGTGCCAAGGACCAAGAATGAGGGTGGAACCGGGTGATGGGGCTTGGATCCAGGGTCTGGGACCCGAAGATTTGATCTTCCTGTCTGCCTGGAATCCTCTGAACCTAGACTACGCAGAACAACAGATCAATTTAACCACGGATCTCACGGATCTACGCGGATACAGAAAGAATTCAGGAAGGAATTCCGATTTAAATCTGTTCACCCGCCAAGTGAATTCGTACAGGATTGAATTTACCTGACAATCCGTGCCCATCCGTGAAATCCGTGGTTTCAACTGCGCTTTTCAGGCCGAACGGATCTTGGCACTTGCGACCTGAAACTTGTTATTTGGCGCTGTGCGCCGTCAGCCTTTGAAGGCGGTGACCTCGATTTCCACGCGAGAGTCAAGCGGGAGCTTGGCGACCTGCACGGTGGAACGCGCGGGCTTGTGCGGGGCGAACGCGGCTTCGTAAAGCGCGTTCATCTTGGGGAAGTCCGCCAGGTCCTTGAGAAAAACAGTGGACTTCACGACCTGCCCGGTGCTGAGACCTGCCGCCGCGAGCACCGCGGCGACGTTGGCGAGCACCTGTCGGGTCTGGGCCTCGATATCGTCGGCCACAAGCTTGCCGGTTTGCGGATCGAGCGGAATCTGGCCGGAGCAGAAAACAAACGGCCCGGCGTGGATGGCGTGCGAATAGGGGCCGATGGCGGCGGGAGCGGCGGGAGCGATGATGGTTTTCATGAATGAGAGTGAAAGTGAGAGTGAGTGGGCAGTCGGCGCGGGGTGCAGCTCTCAGGCCGATTCCCAGCGGCCGTAGATGCCGCAGGGCAGGATTTTGCCGTCGCGCCGGATGGGCAGACCGACCTCGCCCCCGTGGATGCGCCCGCCCGCGTCGTGCAGGAGGCCGTCGAGAAGGTTGATGACGACCGAGGGCGAAAGACGCGCCGTGTAGGCGTTGACGAGAAAAAACAGCGGCCGGTCGCTGAGCGCCTGTTTGCACTCGCTGAGCAGCTCCCAGAGGTGGTCCTCGAGTTTCCACATCTCGCCGGTGCTGCCTCGGCCGTAGGTCGGCGGGTCCATGATGATCGCGTCGTAGCGCCGGCCGCGTTTGATTTCGCGGCGCACGAACTTCAGGCAGTCGTCGACGATGAAACGGATGGGGGCCTCGGCCAGGCCGGACAGCGCCGCATTTTCGCGGCACCATTTCACCATGCCCTCGGCCGCGTCGACATGGCAGACGCTGGCCCCGGCCGCGGCGGCCGCGACGGTGGCGGCGCCGGTGTAGCCGAAAAGATTGAGCACGCTGATCTCCCGGCCGCCGGCACGGGCTTCCCGGATCTTCTGAGAAAACCAGTCCCAGTTGACTGCCTGCTCGGGAAAGAGCCCGGTATGCTTGAAACTGGTCGGATGGATGCGAAACGTCAGCGCGTCGTACCGCACGGTCCACTCCTCGGGCAGTTTCTGGCGGTATTCCCACTGGCCGCCGCCGGTCTCACTGCGGTGATAGAATCCGTCCCAGTCATCCCATTTTTTCGCGGCCCCGCTGCGTGGCCAGATGATCTGCGGATCGGGCCGCACGAGCGTGTAGGGCCCCCATTTCTCCTGCTTCATGCCGTCTCCGCAGTCGAGCAGCTGGTAGTCCTGCCAGCGGTCGGCGACGATGAGGCCGGGGCGTTCAATGGTCATGGCAGGGGTTTAGGTCGTGTCGCAGAGAGGGCGATCAGATTTTTCCGTCCCGCGGATCCGGGCCACGAGCCAGGGTTGGAATTTTCGTTCCAGCAGCCAGGCCAGCGCAAACACAACGAGAATGACCATCAGCGCGCGCACGGTGAACGTAAGCACCGATCCGGAGAAATCCGGCAGGAAGGCCCTTTGTCCAAGCTGGATCGGAGCCGCGATCACATAGACGGCGAAGGAGATGCCACCCAGCGGCGCCAGGCGGGCCAGAATCGTCGTCGGACATTCCCACCGCCACAAGGCCAGGCCCACAGCCAGTGCGGCCGCCGCGACCGTATGAACCGCCGTCCATGCCCCGGACTGCACTGCCTGGAGCAGGCCGGCGACGGCCAGAACGGTACTGAGCGCCGCCAGCCAGACCCGCACGCGCGGCCCGCGACCGGAAACCGCCAAAATTATCCAGAGGCAAACCGGCACGCAATCCAGCCGGTGGGGCAACACGGCCTGCGGCCAGATGTCATCGCTGATCGCAAAATGCAGCAGCCACATGCGCACCGGGGCAAAAATCCAGATGGCGTAACCCATCAGCAGGGCCGCCGGCCACGGGCCCTGGCTCCGGCCCGCCGCGGAAGGGGTCGTCAGCCATGCGGCGCAAAGGCCGCCGAACCAGAAAAATGCGCCGCAGGCGTAGCGAGTCACGGGGCGGGGGATGGGCAGACCCGCGATGGAGCCCACGGCCAGCAACCCAAAGACCGTGAACAACCAGGCCGGTGCCGGCGCGAAACGCCAGACCACGATGAAAAGGATATAATAGACCGCTTCGTAGTGCAGACTCCAAAGATTCGAATTGTTGGGCAGCAGAGGAAAGGCGCCGATCCCCGGGTAGGAAAAATTGTTGTGCAGAAAAAGCAGGTGTCCGGCAATGGTCCGGCCGTCCAGATCGGGCAGAAAAAGCCACGAAATGAGAACCGCGGCCCAGGTGATGGGCGCGAGCCGGAGCACCCGCCGGGAGGCATAGCGCCGGATCGCCGCCGGCGCGGCCGGTTGCGTGACAGTCAGTCCGATCACATAGCCGGAAAGGACGAAAAACATCAGCACCGCCGCCGAACCGAGATTAAACCAATAGAATTTTTCGGAGGGCGCGAAGCGTGGATCGAGGACCCGCGTCGGCTGAAAAAGATGGGCATAAAACACCAGGAGGGCGCAGATCCCCCGCAGGCCATCAACCGGGAGCTCTCTCTGCCCGGGGCCGTCGCCCGGGGCGGCAGGCCGCAGACGTCGCATGCCGGCCGTCGCCAGCTCCCGCCCTTGTTGCAGCACCGGATTCACTGGAGGGGGTTTGGGCCCGTCATGTCATTCAACGAACCGGCCTTCCAAAGATTTTCATGTCTCGAATTCAACGGCGCCCGGCCGGGCTCGCAATGCCCGATTTGTGGAATAACCTCCCGCCGCCGCGTCTCCCGGTAAGGTGCGCTTTTTTCTCTCCTTGTTTTTTTCGGCGGCTTCCGCACTGGCGGCTGGGCCGGTCGGCTTTTCCAGCGGCGCCAACCGCACGCACCTGATCGAACTCTACACCTCCGAGGGCTGCAGCAGCTGCCCGCCCGCGGAAGCCTGGCTGGGCGGCCTCCGCGCCCAACCGGGGCTCTGGAGGGATTTCGTGCCGGTGGAATTTCATGTCGATTTCTGGGACCGCCTCGGCTGGCCCGACCGGTTCGCCAGCAGCGCTTACACCAAACGCGAATACGCCTACGCCGCGGCCTGGGATCTCGGCTCGGTCTATACCCCGTGCTTTGTGCTCGACGGCGCGGAATGGCACGGCGGCGCCCGGCCGCCGCCGGCTGGCACCGAAACCCCCGGCACCCTCGCGGTCACGCGCGCGGAGGATGGAACCGTGCACGTGAAGTTCACCGCGGGGGCATCCGCGGACTACGAGGTCTACGCGGCGCTTCTCGGCGGAGGGATCGTCTCCGACGTCAAGGCCGGCGAAAACGAAGGCCGCACGCTCCGTCACGAATTCATCGCGCTGACCTTGCAGTCGGCGCCGCTGCGGAACGGCGCCGCGGATTTTTCGCTCCCGATTCCGGACGGCGGCGGGATGCGTCACGCCCTCGCGGTGTGGGTCACCCGCCGCGGTATGCTGGCGCCGATCCAGGCAACGGGTGGCTGGTTGGATTACTGACCCTGGCCCATCAAACTTAAGCCTCGGCCGGATGGAGGGTCCGTCGGGAGAAGGACCCTCCAGATTTTTCCACGACCACGAGAATTCCGTCAGGGGACTGTGCGAGCCTTGTTCGGCGGACAGCTGGGTCAGGTCCCGTACAACCGGTCGCCAAAATCGCCGAGGCCGGGCAGGATGTATTTTTTGGCGTTGAGCGCCCGGTCGACCGCCCCGGCGTAAATCGGAACCTCCGGATGGGCCTTTTGCAGCACGGCTACGCCCTCGGGCGAGGCCACGATGCAGAGGTAACCGAGCTCCTTCGCCCCCGCCGCCTTCACCACATCGAGCGCCTGGGCCGCCGACCCACCCGTCGCCAGCATGGGATCGATCACGAACACCCGCTTGCCCTCGAGCGGCGGGAGTTTGCAGTAATAACTCCGGGCGATGGCCGTGGTGTGGTCGCGCTCCAATCCAACATATCCGACCGACACATCGGGGAACAGATCGAGGAACGGCTGCACCATGCCCAGACCGGCGCGCAAAATGGGAACGATCGCGATGGATTTATCCAGCACCCGGCCGGTGAACTGCTCGAGCGGCGTGCTGATGGGTTTCTCCACCGTGGCCAGATCGCGCGTGGCCTCGAGCGCCAGCAAGAGCGAGATCTGATAGCTCAACGTGCGGAAAAGAACGGGCTTGGTCGTCTGATCGCGCAGATGTGTGAGCACGTGGTCGGCCAGCGGATGGTGCAGGACGTGGAGGGGCATCTCGAATTTTCGATTTGGGTTTGGCGAATTTCGATTTCTGCGGAGCGGATTGCATGCCAGCCTAACCAGACTGAAACCGGAGAACGAAAACGATTCTAGGGCCGGAGGACAAGCGTGTGCTGCGGGGCGCCGGGCAAGAGCGGCCCGGCTTCACCTTTCACCCAGGCCTCATGCCCCGCGCGATAGTAGGGCGAAAGCGGATGACCGCTCTGGCCGCCCGGCACGGTCAGCAGCCCGTCGGATTCGTGACCGGGCGCCACGACCAGCCGCTCGGACTGGCCGAACGCCGGACCTTGCACCCGGGGCATGTCCCGATCCCCCGGCAGCGGCATCGCCGGCATGTCGAGCCACCGCCCCAAAATCCCCGGCAGGAAACGGCTGAATGGATGCCGCATGGCCAGCAGGTTTCGCCGGCCCCACGTGAAACGCTCCGGCGTCACGCCGGCCTGGTCGGCGTCGTCCAGCACATCGTCCGCCGCCGCCAGCAACAGCGCCGGCCAGGACGGGTGCGCCGGATTGAGCAGCCCCGCGGGCCGCTCGTGCACCAGGCGCCAGAGTCCGTCCTCAAAACGAAAACCCTCCCAGCGCAGCTCCTCGGCCTCCGCCGCTTCCGCAAACGGGGCGAAAACCCGCTCGGCGGTGTGCGCGCGAAACGCCCGCACAAGACGGTACGACGCCGAATCGACCGACGCGCGCCCGTCCCAGCGGCGGACGGCGTCGCGCAGCCCGGCCCGGGATTTCTTTTGCGCCACGGCGGAATCGTCCAGCACCTCGAGCAGCAATTTTTGCCAGCGCTCGAGAAACCGGGCCCGGTCGTCGAGCTCGATCGCCAGCAGATCGGCCGGTGCGGCCGGCTTGCCCGCCGCCACCAAGGCGCGCAGATCATCGCGGATTTGCGCGGCGCGCGCCCCGCCGTCGCTGCCGCTGTCGCCGAGTTTTGCATAGCCGGCTCCACCGAGCATGCGCTGGTTCGCCGACCAAAGCGCTCCGCCGGGCGGATCGAAAACCACCGGCACCTCCTGGGGTTTCAACCAGCCGTCCCAGCGGCGATCACCGTAGGCCCACGAGACCGGCAGCCGGCCGTCGAAGCCGACACGGCGCGGGATCAGGCCGATCAGAGTCCAGGCAATATGCCCGTCGGCATCGGCGATCACGATGTTTTCGTTCGGAATCCCGGAACGATGCGCGATCTCCACCGCCTCCGCCGCAGTCGTCGCCGTCTCCAGCGCCAAGACCTTGAGATTCGTGGCCTCGGCGTCGTGCGCGGTCCAGCGCAGGACCTTGGACCGGGCGATGCTGGAAACGGCAATGATCGGACCCCATTCGGTCCAACGCGCAGTGAACGCGACCGCCGGCCCGCCCTTGACCTTGATCTCCTCGGTGCGGTCCTCGATGTCGACCCAACCGTGCGTCGTGCGATATTGCCGTTGATAAATCGCGTCGGTCTCCGCGATGACGACATCGGTCGTGTCGACGTAGGCGTCGGTGAAGCCCCACGCCACCCGGCCGTTGCTGCCGATGATCATGTTCGGCGTGCCGGGCAGCGTGACGCCGGTGAGCCGGTGGGCGCCGCGTTCGTCCGACCAACGAAACTCCGCCCGGTACCAGATGTGCGGCACCGCCAGGCCGAGGTGCATGTCGTTCGCGAGCAGGGCCGCACCCGCGGCCGTGTGCGCGCCGGCCACCGCGAAGGCATTGGAGCCGGTGACGTCCCGCTGCGCCGCCTCGAACCGGACGCGCGCGGATTGCGGTTCGCCGTCCGCAGCCTTGAAATGGAGCAAGGGGAACGCCGGCGGCTCGAACTGGCTGCCGTCGAGGGCGGCGTCCCAGGAATCTCCGCGCGGCGCCAGGAAATCGAGCGCCGCCGGGCCGAGGGCGTTGCGGACCGCTTCGCGGGTCAGCTCGAAGCTGCCGGTGCTGTCCTGCAAATCGAACCACATCGCATAGACGCACAGCAGCGAGTCCTCCTCCCGCCACGGCTGCGGCGGCGTGCGGAGCACCAGATATTCCCACGGCGTGTTGCCCAGTGCGGAAAGGCCGGCGTTCACTCCGGCCGTGTAGGCTTGCAGCAAGGCGCGCTCCCCGGGATCGGCCCGGGCGAGCACTTTTTCCGCCACCCGACGAAAGCCATGGAGCCGGGCGCTCCGGTCGAGGTCCAGCGCGGCCGGACCGTAAATTTCGGCCAGCTCCCCGGCGCCGCGCCGCCGCAGCAGGTCCATCTGGAAAAACCGGTCCTGCGCATGCACGAATCCCGTGGCCCGCGCCACATCGGCCCGGGTCGCGCCGCTGAGCACCGGCACTCCGAGAGCGTCGCGCGCAATTTTGACCGGGGCGGAGAGCCCCGGCACCACCTGCACACCGTCCAGCTGCGGCAGACTGCCGCGCATCTGGACCCAGCCGTACAGCAACGCTCCGGCCGCGACCAAGGCCAGCAGGCTCAGCACCGAAAGAAGAAGCGACAGGCGTTTCGTCAACGCACTCATGCCGCTTCAAAGCTTTTCCCAGGGACGCGTCGCCGCGGGGTCGCGACCCTCGTCGTAGTCGATCATGTCGAACCACGTGGAAATCGACTTGTCCGCCACGCCCAGCTCCTGCGCCCGCTTTCGCAACCCGCCCGACACCCGGTCGCGCCAGCCGCGCTTGGAAAGAAACATGTTCCAGATCTCGCATTCCTCGTCCGTGCGACCCCCGCCGCGCTGGTGACACCAGGCAAGGATTTCCTCGTCGGTGCCGCCGGCCAGCGTGCGCGTGCGAATTTCGGCGTACGCCACCCGCAAAAACCGGCAGCACCGCGCGTCAAAAAAGGTGAACTCGGTGGTGTCGCCGAGATTGGCCGCGTACTCGGCGGGCAGCTGGCCGGCGGCGTGCAACCGGATCTTGTCGAGCATGCGGCCGAAATAAACCAGCCGGTCCACCGTGGCGTAGGGGCTGCGAAGACCGGGAACGTTGGGCATAGTCGGGTGATATCCGAGAGGCGCTGACGCAAAGGCAATGCCACAATCGCTCTAAGACTTTAGTGGGCGAATCGCCGAAGACTTGCGAGATGCGCCGCCGCCGGGCCCCCGTCACTCCCGCAGGTAGTAAACCGCCGTGGCCAGCGTCGCGAGCAGCCAGGTGGGGGCGTTCACCCACAGCTGATTGAAGGGAACGTGGTAATGGTGGACCGCCCAGATCACGGCCACGTGCTTGAGCGCGATCAGAATCCAGCAGATCAGGATCAGCCGTTCCACGCGCGGGTCGCGCGGCACCGGTTGCCGCACCTCCACGCCTGCCACGAAGGCGTGCTCGTAATCCGGCCCCCGGCGCCGGGGGCTCCACTGGAAAAAGTCGGCCAGCATGGCAAACATCCAGCATAGCCCGTCCGGCCGAAATTGAAATGCTCAACTTGCCCTTGCGTTCAGCCTAGCACGGTCAACGCGATCCCCGCCAGCACGCCCAGCACCGCCAGGAATTTGCCGCCGCCAGGATGCTCCTTGAACAGCAACAGGCCGCCGGCGAAGGCGACCAGCGTGCTGCCGCGCCGCAAACTGGACACGAGCGAAATCAGCGCCGCCGGATCGCGCAACGCGGCAAAGTAAACGTAGTCCGCCACGAGCAGCGAAAACGCCAGCAGCGGCACGCTCCACCGCCAGGTGAATTCGTGCCGCGGCCACCAGCGCAGTTTCCAGCCGATCGCCAACGGCAGGAAGAGCACGGCGAGGTAGATCGCAAACCAGCATTGCACCGTCGGCGCCCGGAAACCGGCACGACCCAGCAGAAACTTGTCGTAGAGCGCGCTGACCGCGTTGAGCACCGTGCCCGCCACGGCCCAGCCCACCCATTTGCTGCGGAGAAAATGCACGCCTTCCGCGCGTCCGGCGAAAGACAGGCCGACAAACGAACCGAGCGTGGTCAGAACCCCGAGCGCCTGCAGCCAAGAGGGGCGCTCGCCGAGCAGCAGCAGCCCGCCGAGCAGCGTCCAGATCGGGCTCGTCGCCCGGATGGGCGAGGCGAGGGACACCGGCAGATGTTTCACCGCAAAATAGGTGCAGACCCACGAAGC
This sequence comes from uncultured Opitutaceae bacterium, assembly GCA_964477955.1. GTDB lineage: Bacteria > Verrucomicrobiota > Verrucomicrobiia > Opitutales > Opitutaceae > Didemnitutus. The sequence goes on along the minus strand of CAYZGG010000017.1, from coordinate 30,589 downwards.
GGAAACGATGGCCGCCTTGAGCAGCAGCTGACCGTGCTGCGCGGCCGAAAGCGCATCGACCAGCAGACCCGCGGGCAACGCGTGGGGTTGGACCGTCTGGACAAAAAGCAGCAGCAGCCAGACTCCGGCGCTGCAGACGTTGCTGAGAAACAGCACCGGCAGCACGGCGTTGTCCCGCACCGCGTGCTTGGTGCAAAGCTCGTAGCATCCGAGAAAGAAGGCGGAAAAAAGGCTGGCGGCGATCCAGGTCATGCGATGGAGCCAAGGTCTGGGCCCATCCGCCCCCGCGCGCAACGCTGCACCGCGCCCCGCCGTCGCCAGGGCCTCCCCGCCGCGCCCACCCCGCGGTTTTGTTCCTATTAAGAACAAACTTGTCCGGGCGGGCGAGGCAGGGGACCGGGTTTGCGGCTGCCTTCGGGCGGGTCGCGCCAGAACGGTTTGGCCCCGGGGACGGGGAGAGACGGATGTCCTGCTACCGTAGCGCCGGCGTTTTGGCACGGGCGCGCTGGCGGCGATACCAGTCGAGCAACTGCAAGGTGCGCTCGGCATCAGGCATGGCCGTGCCCCGGACGAAAAACGCGGTGATGCGACTGCGATGAAGCCCGAGCTCGCGCGCCAGCAGCGCCTTGGCGCCATAGCGTTTGAGCCTCGGCCGGATCGCCGCCGCCAGCGCCCGCCACAACGGCGTATCCACACCCGGGCGCAGGGTTGCTCCGCGGCGGATGGGCGCCGGCTTCAGCTTTTTCCGGGCCAGTTGGTCCAGTTCGCGGGCTGCCGCAGTGACGGCTTAGCCCATTGCAATCAATCCGCCGAGTCGGAAAGGAGCTGGCATGATGTTCCTATTAAGAACATTGACCGCGGGCGCAAGCCGGGTTTGACAGGCTAATTTGCGGTGCGCGGGGCCGGAACGGCGGGCCTCTGTCGGCAATCGGAGGAAGCCGGGCGGCGCGGCCCCGGGGAAAGCGGTTCCAGCCGCGCGGGGGAGGGAAAAACGATCGCGGCGGCCAGCGGGATTTCACGCCAGCTGTGCGCAGGCTTCATGCCGCGGACAGGAGACCAGGTGGTCGTTGACCAGGCCGGTCGCCTGCATGAACGCGTAGCAGATCGTGGTGCCGACAAACTTGAAGCCGCGCTTTTTCAGCTCCTGGCTCATGGCGTCGGACTCCGGCGTGCTCGCCGGAATCTGCGCCCGCGTTTTCAAATTGTGCTGGATCGGACGGCCATCCGCAAACCGCCAGATAAAGCGGTCGAAAGTGCCGAACTCGGCGGAGACGGCCAGAAAGGCGCGGGCGTTGAGCACCGAGGCTTCGACCTTCAGCCGGTTGCGCACGATGCCGGCGTTCGCCAGCAACCGCGCCTTCTCCCGCGCACCATAGCGGGCGATTTTGGCGGCATCGAAATTCGCGTAGGCCTCGCGGTAGCTGTCGCGCTTTTTCAGGATCGTGGACCAGCTCAGCCCGGCCTGGGCCCCTTCCAGGATGATCATCTCGAAAAGGTGGCGGTCGTCGTGCGACGGTACGCCCCATTCGGTGTCGTGGTAGTGGTGGTGGAGCTCGGCCTCAGCCCAGGGACAGCGGTTTTGCATGAGGAAAGAATAGCAGGGTGTGCCGACAACATTCTGTCAGCAGGCTTGCCGCCTGCGCAATCCTTGTCCTAGCTTCCACCCCCTATGGGACGTCAATGGCTGCATGCAAAGCGCGCGATCGTTAACCTCAAGAAGGGTCAGACGGTCGGTAAACTGGTCAAGGAAATCACCGTGGCCGCCAAACTCGGCGGGGGCGATCCGGCGGGCAACGCCCGGCTTTTCGCCGCCCTGGAAAAGGCCCGGAAGGCCAGCGTCACGCGCGACGTCATCGAGCGCGCGATCGCCAAGGGCGCCGGCACCGGCGGGGAGAAGTCGCACCTCGACCACGTGGTCTACGAGGGTTACGCCCCGCACAAGGTGCCGTTGATCGTGGAGGTTTACACCGACAATCACAACCGCACCGCGAGCGAATTCCGCGTGCTCTTCAAAAAAGGCGTGCTCGGCGCCGCGGGCAGCAACAAGTTTCTGTTCGACCATGCGGGGATTGTCGAAGCGCATACCACGGCCGCCGGGGTCGATCTCGAAGGCACGGCCATCGAGGCCGGGGCGAATGATTTCGAGTCGCTGGCCCACGGGCAAAACGACGACATTCCCGAAGGCGCCACCGGAGCGCGCTTTATTACCGACCGCACGGCAGTGCACGCCGTCGCCTCCTGGCTGAAGGCCCACGGCTGGTCGGTGGTGACCGCCGAGCTCGGCTATCTCGCCAAGCAATTCCCCGAGTTGGACGACAACGCCCGCGCCGAGGTGGGCGAATTTCTGCAGCAACTCGAGGACCACGAAGACGTCCAGCGCGTGTGGGCCGCCGTGAAGTGAGCCGGGCCGGGATTGCACAGTTCAACCGACGAAGCGAAGAAATCTCTGCTGTAGATTGCGCGCTGGCCGCGCAACCGCAGTGGCGGGACCAGCCCGCCACCTACCGGGGCCGTGGCGAAATACGTGGAGGTTCCCGGTGTGTCGGCCGGGACGAAGCCGCGAAGGTGATGACGCTTCGCGCGGCCGGGCCGGCCGCAAATGTGTCATCCCGCTCACGGCGCACCGGGCCGGTGCGCCCGACCAGTCGATCGTATTCGAATCGTCCAAATGATCCGGACGGTAGTACTACTTTGTCGCCGGGGACTGCGGCGCTTCGCGGCCGTAGAGTTCCGTGAGCTGGCGCAGGTAGGCGGCGGGGGAACCGGCCAGGGAGTCGAGCTGGGCGGCGGTACAGCGCCATTGCCAGTTGCCCTCGGGGCGGCCGGGCGAATTGAAGCGGGCCTCCGAGCCCAACGAGAGCAGGTCCTGCATCGACACCACCGCCAACCGGGCGGGCGAGGCATAGGCGGAGCGCAGCAAATCCCACGGGATCTCCGCGCCGCTGATCCGGAGGTAGCGGTTGACGTGATCGCGGGTGCGCGGATCCAGGGTGCGGTACCAGCCGAGCGCGGTGTCGTTGTCGTGCGTGCCGGGATAAACCGCGGCGTTGGCCGCGTGCTGGTGCGGCAGGTAGGGGTTCGTGGCGTCGCCCCCGAAGGCGAATTGCAGCACCACCATGCCGGGCAGCCCCGTATCGCGCAGCAGTCGACGGGTCGAATCGGTCAACACCCCGAGATCCTCGGCGAGGATGCGGGCGCGGGGAAATTTTCCCCGGATGGCCTCGAAGAGGGCCAGCCCGGGCCCGCGCGTCCAGACGCCACGCCGGGCGTTGACTGCCGGCCAGGGGATGCGCCAGTACGCATCGAATCCGCGGAAATGGTCGATGCGCACGACATCGTAGAGGCTGAACGACGCCTGCAGGCGCGCCAGCCACCACGCGTAACCGTCCGCCGCGTGGGCCTTCCAACGGTAGAGCGGATTGCCCCAGAGCTGGCCGTCCGCGGAGAAATAGTCCGGCGGCACGCCCGCGACGGCGACCGGGCGCAGCGTGCGCGGGTCCAGCTCGAAAAGGTGCGGGGCGGACCAGGCGTCGGCGGAATCCCCCGCGACGAAGATCGGCAGGTCGCCGATGATTTCAATGTGCCGCTCCCGGGCCGCGGCCCGGACCAGGGACCATTGTCCGAAGAAAAGATACTGCGTGAAGGCGTGGGCCTCGATGGCGGCGGCCAGCTGCCGGCGCAACGGCGAGGTCAGCGCCGAGGTGTAGAGCCGCACCTCGGCCGGCCACTCGGACCAGGCGATGCCGCCAAAATGATCCTTGAGGGCGCGGAAATAAGCATAGGGCTCGAGCCACGCCCGGTGTTTTTTTTGAAAAGCCCCGAAATCGCCGTAGGGCAGGGCGGGCTTTTTTTCGCTGTAGCGGCGGTGCGCGCTGAAGAGCAGCGGCCACTTGAGGCGGAAAATCTCACCGTAGTCGACCCGGCTCGCCGGGAGCGCCGTCAAGGGGATCAGTTCCTCCGCGGTGAGCAGGCCCACTGGCACGAGGGCGCCCAGATCGATCAGCAACGGATTGCCGGCAAAAGCCGAGAAACACTGGTAGGGCGAGTCGCCGTAACCGGTGGGCCCGAGCGGACAGAGCTGCCAGTAGCGGAACCCGGCCGTTTTCAGAAAATCGAGCAGGGCGGTCAGGTTCCCGTCGAGTGTGCCGATGCCCTGGCTGCCGGGCAGGCTGGACGGATGCAGCAGCAGACCGGCACCCCGCGACTGCAGCCAGTCGAACAGCGGTGCGGGCGCGGCCTTGGGGGCGGGACGGGATTTTTCAGGAAGTGGCATCGAAAAGGAAAGTGCCGGTGTCATCCGCCGCCACCGGAAGCAGCGACGGCAAAAAGCACCGTCCCGGCATCAGAGCGGGAAATCGGCGCGAGAACCAGAATGATTTCCACCGACCGGCGTCCGCCGTCAGGCCAGGGCAAAGACGATGACGGCGGTGATGAGCAGGCCGAGACCGAGCGTGAACAGGTACACACCACCCAGCAGTCCGGTCTTGAGGATCGTGCGCGGCCAGGACCCGCCGAAAAGCCGTCGGAGCATGAAAAGCGGATAAAGCAGCGCCCAAACGAACGCGAAAAAATCGATCGATCTCGCGACTCCCGGCGACCAGAACCCGACCAGCCGTGCCCAGCCCTGTTCGACCAGCGACCACAGGTAGAAAAACGTATGGCAATGGACCGCCACGATCAGGTGCTGCAGGTAAACGTAGCCGGTCTTCCGAAAAAGCATGCGCGTGTAGAAGGCAAAGAAAGGCAGGCAGACGAGCAACAGCTTGGGCAGGGCGTGGAAAAAGGACTCGATCAGCTCCTCCTGGTGGGCCCCTGCGTATCGGGCCTTTTCGTTCATCCATCGGCTGGCCGCATTGTCACCGGCCTCCGTTTCCGCGTTGCCCCGGGGATTTTCCGCCCCACCCGATTCGGGCGGTTTTGCGGCCGTTCGTGTCGCGGCGATCTCGTTCCGTGCTTCCCGGATCGCCTCCGCCTGAAGTTCGGGTGGCTTGGCGGCGACTGCGGCCGGGCTCGTTTCATCCGGCGGGCCGATGCTGAGAAAACGCACGAAGAAATACAGGACGCTGACGAACAAATAGAGCCGGAACGGCGGGGTCTGCGCGGCCCGCTTCCCCGCATTGAATTCAGCGCTGAGCTGCCCGGGACGGAATAGCAGGGCGATGATGTCCCGGAAAAGTTTTGCGTCGAAATGGAAGAAGTTCTCGAGGAGTTCGAGGAACACGTGTCCGAACGAGCGGTGGAAATCGAAATCGCGCTGGCCACAGGCGTGGCAGTAGGAGCCGTGCAGTTCCGCCCCGCAATTCTGGCAGTGGGTGTGGACCGGATGGTGGCGGGACGGGCAAGAATCCCCGGCGCCCGCCGCGGCGGCCCCAGCCCGGCTCGCTTCCGTCATGGCAGGCCGCGGGGAATCGGGCGGATCGGCATTGAAGGACACTTCCGCAGTAGAACGATTCCGGCAAAAAAGAAAAGCCCGCCGGCGCGGTCAGGAACCGGCCGGGCCTGGTTCGGAAGGGGCGCGCGGCGTCGCCAGGGTCTCGCGCACGATCTGTTTGAGGACCTCGATGTCGAATGGCTTGCTCAGGACGCGATCAGCGCCAAACCGCGTCGCCATGTGGAGGTAGAGTTTCGGATCGTAGACATAACCCCCCGACATGGCGATGATGCGCACGGTGGGATTGATGCGCCGCAGCTCGATGATGGTGGCCAACCCTTCTTTCTCCGGCATCACCAGGTCGGTCAACACCAGGTCCACCGGCTTGTCCCGGTAGAGCTGCAGCCCTTCCACCCCGTTCTCCGCCTGTCGCACGGTATGCCCGGCCTTGCCAAGCACGGCCGCGATCATGGTGCGGACGTCGTCGTCGTCTTCGATCAGGAGAATGGTGGCCATAGGAAGCGGATTGCCGCGACGGGCAATTGCTCCCCGGAATTGCATCGGGCCGGGCAGGTTTTGGCAAGAAGGAGTCGACTTGCTCCCGGAATTTCCCGGCGGGCGGACCGCGTCGCGTCAACGCGAGCGGCCGGGCAGTCCCGCCCGCGGAAAATTTTCGCCCGCCCCCGTTCCTACTTGGCCTGCCGCACGGTGATGCTTCCGTTCATGCTGGCCAGCTGGATATCGACTCCGCCGCCGTTGAGGGTCCCGATCACGGATTTCCCCCCAAAGGACGGGATCCTCGGCGGACGGGGCGGGCGCGGGGGACGCGGCGCACGGGATGCAAGCCCGGCGTCTTGTACCGCCTCGGCGGCCATCCGGGCGGCGTCCTGCCCCATTTTCGCCGCCTCTTTGACCATCGTCTCCAGGTCGGCCTCGTCGCTTCCGGGAGCTTCCGGGCCGCCGTGCCCCTTGTTTTCTGCCGTGGTCTTGAGAACCGTGTCGGGGAAATCCGTCAGGATGGCGCCATTGTGGGAACGCAAGTGCAGGTTGGCCTTGGTTTCCGCCGGGAGCCGCACCGAAATGGCCCCGTTCATCGAGGACAGCGAAACCGGCTTGGCGGGGGCGGTTTTGAAGCTGGCGTTGATCTCGCCGTTCATGGTGTTGACAACCGCGGAGCTCCCGATGTCCCGGAGCACCACCTCGCCGTTCATGCTGCTGATTTCGATGTCGCCCTCCACGTTCTCCACCAGGAGGTCGCCACCGGCCTCCGTGTGCAGGACCAGCGCGGTGCGGCGCGGCACCGTGATCTTGAACTCCGCGCCCTGCGAGGCCCACGCATTTCCGCCTACGATCTGGAGCGTGGCGGTGTTGTCCTTCTCTGTCAGCGCAAAGGTCACCTCCTCGTCGAGCCGGCGCAATCCGTCCGGGCGGGATTCGGCTTTGCCTTTTTCGTTCAGGGTGGAGGTGACGACGATCTCATCCCCGTCGGTGCCGGTGACGCGCAGGTCCGCCCAAGGGAGCGTGGCGTTGAGGGTGCCGGGCTTGGCCGGATCGCTGAACTTGATCCGGGTCACGGTGGTGCCGTCGGGTTCATCGTCGGCGCGCAGCGGTCCGCCGAACACGATCAGCAGGGCGGCGACGGCGACGAAACGCTGGAGGGGGTGAAGATAACTTTTCATGAGAGGACGGGAGTGGGTTGGTTGGCTTGGGCCGGCGGTTGGCCGGAAGCTGGGTTGGGATTGTAGAGGGCGGCCAGGGCGCGGCGGGCGGCCTCGCGGACGTTTTTGTCGGCCGTCTCGTCGCGGCTGAAATGCTCGAACACCGGTGCGGCCGCGGTCTCGTGGACGGAGCCGAGCACCTCGATCATGGCGAGTTGCACGAGCGGTGCGGACTCGCGGGAAAGCGCCGAGACCAGGCCGGCGCGGACCAGCCGGTCCTGAGCGTGCGGAGCGAGGGCCTCGACGGCGGAAAGCCTGACGTTGACCGAAGGATCGAAGGCGAGCGTGCCGACGAGTTCGGTCAGGACCTGGCGGTCGGGGCTTTTCAGCTCCATCGCGGCCAGCACGGTTTGCAGGCGCTCGCTGGTGGATTTTTGCTGGAGCAGCGAATAGCTGACCAGCTGGCTCATGTCGTCCACCCGCGCGCGGAGAGCGGCGATTTCGGCCTGGGCGGATGTGGCGGCGGGGTCGGGCCGGGGTGGAAGAAACCGGGCGCCGGCCAGCAAGCCGCCCGCGAGCAAGGCCAGGGCACCGGCGAATTGCAGCGACGGGCGGGCGGGCAACAGGGCGGCAAAGAACGCCTCGAGCCGGCCTTTGGCGAAAGTGAACGGGCTGCGCGAATCGGCGGCCCGCTGGTGGGTCTCGAGCATGGCGTAGAAATTCTCCCGCAGGCGCGGCCCCGGCTCGGCGGCAGGCAGCTGGTCGAGTTTGCGGGTGATTTCCTGGAGGGCGGCCCATTCGCGCTGGCAGGAAGGACAGGAGGCGAGATGCGTGCGGACCCCGGCGGATTCGTCGGGTGCGAGGGTCCCGTCCTGGTATTCGATGAAACAGTCCTGGACTCGTTGGCAGTTCATGGCGGGTGGCAAGCGGTGGTTGAAAGAGGCGGGAAGCTCGCGGCTCAGGCCGCGTCCTCGCGGCGGATTTTGAAATAGAGGGCGCGCAATTCCTTGAGCGCGCGGTGGACGCGAACCTTCACCGCGCCGACCGAGGTGTCGAGCAACCGGGCGATTTCCTTGTGCTCGACATTTTGCAGGCGTGAAAGCACGAGCACTTCGCGGTGGTCGAGCGGCAGGCGGGCGAGGGCGGTGCGGAGGAGGGTCAGGTCATCGGCGGTCGCCGCGGTGGCGGCGGGTGACGGTCCGGAGTCGGGATGGTTGTGCAGGTCGAGCGGATCGGTCGCCGCGGGGGCGGCGGCGTGTTTGCGGAAATGGTCGGCGGCCACTTTGCGGGCGAGGTGGTAGATCCAGGCGCTGAACTTGCCCTCGTCGCGGTAGGTGTGGCGGTATTTGAGGATGCGGTAGAAAACGATCTGCACCAGATCCTCGCTGACCGAGGTCTGGTTGGTAAGGTGGACAAAAAAACCGTAGAGCGGGCGGTGGTACCGTTCGAACAACTCCCCGAGGCGGGCAATCTCTCCCGCCCGCACCGCTATCATCAGTTCGTGATCGGAGGTTTCCACTTCGACAGCGAGACTAACGGCCATGGGCGCGGAGGGAACCCGGATTTCTGGTGCGAGAGAGAGAAGCATGGCAGGCGATCATGGGTGGCGGTCAGGGAGGTAAACCCGGTTCGGGCACCAAGGTTACAGTGATTTTGCGAAAAGGACTGGCGGGACCCGGCCACCGGTGTAAATTGCCGGCATGAACCGCCGCGATTTTCTTCTTCGTTCCGGTGCCGCCGTTTCCCTCGGCCTGCTCGCCCGGCATTCGCTCCGTGCCGAAATCCCCGCGCCCGGCGCCGTGCCCGACGCTCCGGCGGCCAAGCCGATGCCGGTCCAGGCCCCGACCCCCGTCACCGAGTTCAAAGCCCTGCGGCGTAATATCGGCACGTTTACCGGCCGGGGCGGCACCATCGGCTGGCTGGTCAGCCCCGACGCCGCGGTGATCGTCGACACCCAGTTTCCGGACACGGCGACCCTTTGCCTCGCCGGCCTGCCGGGTCTGGGGAAGCGACCGCTCGACGCCGTGATCAATACGCACCACCATTGGGACCACACGGCGGGCAACAAGATTTTCAAGCCCGCGACCAAGCTGCTCGTGGCCCACCGCAGCGTGCCGGCCCTCCAGGCCGCCGCGGCCGAACGCAACCCCCAGCAGGGCGAGCCGGTGTTCCCGGATACACTTTTTCCGGATGTGTGGCGCAGGGACGTCGGTGACGAGGTCGTCTCCGCGCAGCATTTCGGCCCTTCGCACACAGGCGGCGACAGCGTGGTGTTCTTCGAACGCGCCCAGGTGGCCCACGTCGGCGATCTTGTTTTCAACCGCATTTATCCCGTGACCGACCGGCCGGGCGGCACCAACGTCCGGCATTGGATCACGGCACTGGAAGATCTCGTCAAAGTCTATCCGCAGGACACGCTCTACGTCTTCGGTCACGGCAAACGCGAATTCGGCGTCACCGGCCGCCAGGCCGACGTGCTGGTCCAGCGCGATTTTCTGTCCGCCCTGGTCGACCACGTCGCCAAAGCGATCCAGGCCGGCCAGTCCCGCGACGAAATCGTGAAGCTGACCAACCTGCCGGGATTTCCCGACCACTTCGCCGCGCAAAGCAGCCGGCTGCCGGCCAATCTGGGCGCAGTCTATGACGAATTGACCGGTGCGCCGGCCTGATCCCCACGCGCCAGCGGTGTGGCTGGCTTTTTGCAGGAAAAACTGCTGGGCTCGCACGCTCCGATTCTTTCACTACCTCGTCTGCATCATGTCCCGTTCCTCCTGCCGGATTATCTTCGCCCTGCTTCTCGCCTGTCCCCTGTGCGCCGCCGACCCGTCGCCCGCCTCCGCTTTCCGGCGCACCACCGCCTCCAGTCCCGTCCATTGGAATTCCTGGGATGCCACCACCTTGGAGCGCGCGAAAAAGGAGGGCAAGCCGGTCTATCTTTTCGTCGGTTCCTTCCTGAGTGAACTCAGTCGCGCGAGTGTCCGCCAGTCCTTCGCCAATGCAGAGGTCGCCGCGTTTCTCAACGCCAGTTTCTTTTGCGTGCTCGTGGATCGCGACGAGCAGCCCGAGGTGGCCGCCGGCATCCAGCATTATCTCCGCACCGTGAAGCAGCTCGACGGCTGGCCGGCGAACGTGTGGCTCACCCCGGAACTGCAGCCTTACGAAGGCGCCACCTATCTTCCTCCGTCGGAGGAATGGGGCAAACCTAGCTTCAGCAAGATCGCCCACCAGGCCTACGATGCCTGGGTGGCGAATCCCGCCGCCTGCCGCGGCCACGCCACTGAGGCCCTCGCCCAACTCGCCAATCCCTTCCCCGCCGTTGCCGCCGGTCCGGCCAAGACCGGGGAACATCTGGCCGCCGCCGCGGAGGGCTGGCTGGCCACGATCGATGCGGAGCACGGCGGCTTCGGTCAGAGCCCCAAAGCACCCGAACCCGAACTCCTCCGCTTCCTCCTGCGCCAGTCCCCCGCCGGCCGCGAGGCCGCGCTGGCGGCGCTCCGTGCGTTGACCGGCGGCGCCATCCGCGATCCGCTCGACGGCGCTTTTTTCGAGCGCACCAGCGACGCCGCCTGGCGACTGCCTTATCTCCAAAAAACCCTCGCCCTGCAGGCGCGCCTGGCTCTCGCCTTTCTTGATGCGGCGGAGATCAGCGGCGACAAATCCCCGATCCCATCCGCTCGCGGCGCGCTGGACGGAGCTCTCGCGAATTTCTCGCTGCCGGACGGCGGTTTCGCGGCCTCCCTCGATGCCACGCCTGACGAACTGGCCGCAAACTTTGCCTGGACCGAGGCGGAAATCGACTCGGTGCTCGGCGCCGATGCGGTCGCCTTCAAGCACGCTTACGGCGTCGTGCCCGCGGGGAACGTCGCCGACGACGATGACTCGGCCGGCCTCTTTCATGGGAAAAATCTGCTGTACCGCGCGACTCCGGTGGGTGATGCGGCTGCGGAGTCGGCGCTGGCGTCTGCCTGTACCCGGCTGCGGGCGGTGCGCGACAAGCGGCCCGCACCGTTGCGCGACGAGCATGCGACGGCTGGGGCCTCCGGCCTGATGCTGGCCGCGCTCGCGCGGGCCGGCGCCCAGCTCGGCGATGCGCATTATCTCGAAGCCGCGAAACGGACCTTTGATGCGGTGAAGAAGGAGTTTGTGCTTCCGAAGGACGCCGGGCTCCGCCGGTGGCGCGAGGGCGCGGCAGAGGGTTCGCCGGCGGACTACGCCGAGGTTGCGCTGGGTTGCCGCGAATTCGGCCGGGCGGCAAAAAACAAAAGCGCGGATGCGCTCGCCACGAAGCTGCTGCGCCGGCTGAATGAGACCTATCTCGATCCCGCGGCGGGCCGCTATTTCGCCTCGGCTGCGCCTGTGCCCGCCGGGCTGTTCACCCGCGCACCCGCCACCGTGGACACCCTTTCGGTCGAAGCCCTCGCGTGGCAGGCCGGTGCGCCGCCGGAGGTTTCCGCCGCTTTGATCAAGGGTCTGAATGCCTGGGCGGAAAACACCAATCCCGCCCCCGGCGATGTGTTGCTCGCCCTCGTGTTGTCGGAAAAAAATCCGCCGGCTCCCTGATAGAGCCGGCCCTTGGTTCGTCCTTTCTTTCGGTAGATGGTGCTTGCCCTCAAGCGCCTTGGCCCGTCGGAAGGCCGTTGAGGGCAACGGCCCTACCAGAGCGAGCAAATCCCAATCCGACTCACGGAAATCCCTCCCCCGGCGGCGCTATTGCCGCCAGCCCTGGCGGATCATGGCGATGGCAATGGCGGCAAGGAGCAGGGAAACGATCTTGGAAATGGCGCGCAGCCCGGTCGAGCCGATGAGGCGCTCCACCGCGTCCGAGTAGGCAAACGCGAGCCGGACCAGAACAAGGTTGCAACCGAGCGCGATCAGGGTGGTCCAGATGCCGGTGGTGCGGACGAGGACCAGGAGCGTGGCGATCGTCGCCGGCCCGGCGATCAGCGGCATCCCGAGGGGAACGACGCCGAAATCCTCCGCCAGTTTGACCGGATTTTCCGCGACGGATTGGATGAGATCGCGCGCCGCAAGGATGAAGAGGATGAGGCCGCCCGCGATTTGAAAATCCCCGACGGTGATGCCCACCGCCGCGAAGATGCTCTCGCCGAGAAACAGGAACAGCAGGGCCACCAGCCCGCCGGTGAGCGTGGCCTGCCGCGCGATGTAGCGGCGCCGCTCGGGCGTCGCGCTCTGACCCAGGCCGAAGAAAATCGCGGCCAGCCCGATCGGATCGATCGCAACGAACAGCGGGATGAACGCCTGCAAAAACTTGCCGAGCCAAAAGGGCATGGCGTCAGCGTGCGGGCCCGACGGCAAAAGGCAACGCAGCGCTGTCCGGCTAATGGCAATCCATGCGCAGCCTGGTCGCTTGTGCCGGACGACGAAGCGAAGTATACTATTTTCACCAAAGAAAAGGAGGCCGTTATGTCCGCCATCAAAATCCATCTGGACGACGCCGAGTACGATGCCGTCCGGCGTCTCGCGGAGTTCACCGGAACCCAGCCCGAAGACATCGCCTATTGTGCCCTCAACCGGATGATGCTCACCGCCCGCGAGCGGGAGGTGCAGGACGACATCCGGCTGACCCTGCGCTGGCGGCGGGACAACCTGCCGCTCTGGAGCGACAGCGCCGGCTCGGTGCATGCGTACGAGGGCATGCACGACGTTGAATCGGCGAAGAGCAAGTACTCGATCTAGTTTTATCCCGCAGCGCGCATCGGTGCCAGCAACCGCGCAGATGAGTCTCGCTGCGCCCGCTCGGGTCCGAAAATCCTTGGGCGCAGCAAGACTGCGCCCAATGACCGACCCGAGTTGTTTCATGCATCCCCGCCGGTCGCCTCAACCGGGATCATGCAGGTGGACTGAGGTGGAACCGGACCTCCGGGCCGGTTTTCGTTGCGTGACCGCATCAGCCCGCCCGGAGGTCGGGCTCCCCCTTTCAAGAGTGCAAGTTCGCAGAGAAATCACGCGCACCTGCATGAGTCCGGTTCACCGTCGGTAGATGCTTTCAAGCGCCGCCGCCAGGTGGGGCTGCGTGAAATCAAAACCCTGCGCTTGCAACCGGCCCGGCACGCAGCGCCGGCCGGTCAACGCCAGATCGGCATCGGTGCGCAGCAGAAGATGCGCACCGAGTCGCACCGCCCACTCGGGTGCGGCCGGGCTCCACGGCCGTCCGAGCGCGCGGCGCAACTCGCGCATGAATTCCGCATTGGTCACCGGATGCGGCGTACATGCATTGTAGGCGCCGGAGAAGCTCACCTCCGCCAGCGCCGCCAGAAACAGGGCGTTCATGTCGTCGCGGTGCAGCCAGCTTACATACTGCCGGCCGCTTCCCACGGTGCCTCCGAGAAACCAGCGGGTCAGTCCGGTGAGCGGACCCAGGGCGCCCCCGCCGGGCCCCAAAACGAGGCCGATGCGAAACAGCACCGGGCGGATCGCCGGGTGGGCCGCCTCGGCGAAGGCCGCTTCCCACTGCCGGCAGACCTGCGCCGAAAAATCGTCCGCGGGCGGAGCGGTCTCATCGCACAGGCGGTCGCCAGGGTTGCCATACAAGGCGAGCGAACCGCTTTGCACCCAGACGTACGGGGGACTGGGACAGCGCGCGAGGGCTTCGCCGAGCACGCGGACCGAAGCCACTCGCGATTCGAGAATCTGCCGCTTGTTTTCCGGGGTGTGGACGCAGTTCACGCTCCGTCCGGTAAGATTCACGAGTGCATTCGCTCCGTTCAGTTCCGCCGTCCAGGGCCCGAGGCTGGCCCCATCCCAAGCGACCTCGCGGCATTGAGCGGAGGCCTGCGGGCGGCGCGTCAAGATCACGACTTCCCATCCATGCCCCATCAGCTCGACGGCGAGAGCAGCCCCGAGAAAACCGCCGCCACCGGCCAGCACTGCTTTCATCCGACCCAAGCTAACCGTATGCTCCACCGATTCAACCACCGGTTTCTCTTTGCACCCGCGTCAGAGCCTGACTTTCTGTCCCAAGATTCGCCGCCGATGTCTGTTGTTTCTGTCAATTTCTACGATCTGACCCGCCCCGCACTGCTCACCTTGGCGGAAAGCTGGAGCTTCCCTGCCGTCCACGCCGCACGCCTGTGGTCATATGTCTATGTTGAGGGCGTCGAAGACTGGCGCCAGATGCCGGACCTGCCGGCGCACTTCCGGACCAAAGCCGAAACGGAGCTCTTCTTCGGCCGGCATGAAACCGCCGCCGAGCTGCACAGCACGGACGGATTCACCCGCAAATACCTGTTGCGGCTCGCCGACCAGCGGCAGATCGAAACCGTGCTCATGCGCTACACCGGCCGCGTCACCGCGTGCATCAGCAGCCAGGCCGGCTGTGCCATGGGCTGTGTATTCTGCGCGACCGGGCAGATGGGATTCGTGCGCCACCTCACCGCCGGCGAAATCGTTGCCCAGGCGATGCACGTCGACGCCGCGCTGCGCCAGACCAGCTCACGCGACGAAAACACCGCGCCACCCCTCGCCAAGCCGTCCAGTGTTTCCGTGCATGCGCGTCACGAGCGGCTCCGGAACATTGTCCTCATGGGCATGGGCGAACCGCTGCACAATTACGACGCCGTCATGACCGCCGTCGACATCCTGCGCGATTCCAGCGGCCTCGCGCTCGCCGCCCGGAAGATCACGTTGAGCACGGTCGGCGTCGTGCCCGGCATCATCCGGCTCGCGGACGAACACCGTCCGATCTGCCTTGCGGTGTCGCTCCACGGTGCGACGCAGGAGGAGCGGGCCGCCCTGGTGCCGGTCGCGAAAAAGTGGCCGTTGGCCGAACTGATGGACGCCTGCCGGTACTACATCGCCAAACAGGACCGGCGCATTTTCTACGAGTGGACCTTGATCGAAGGCGTGAACGACACGCCCGCCCAGGCGCAGGCGCTCGGCCGGCTGCTGCGGGGCCAGCAGGCCCAGGTGAACCTCATCCCGCTCAATCCGACCGCGGGCTTTGCCGGCGGACCCACGCATTTGCCGGCCGCGAAGAAATTCCAGGCGATCCTCGCCGAACACGGACTGCCCAGCACCGTGCGCCAGCGCCGCGGCATCGACATCGCCGCCGGCTGCGGGCAGCTGGCCGTGGCGAAAGGGTGAGGCGTCCCGCCGAGCCGCTATTTTCATGTGGATGCACAACTATACATTTGTGCATCCGCTTCTATTTAAAAGACTAACCAGTGACAATGCGCTGAAACGAATGCAAGTGAAGTCTCGTGTCATGTTTTCGTCATGCAGCACTTTTGATTGTTTTGGTGGGGAGGCCGTATGCTGCGGCAGGCGGTCAATGCGGTGGCCAAGCCAATGGCCGAAAATACGGCAAGCAGAACACGGTGCTTTGTATCCATAGTTTTTGGAAAAGCCGGGCTGTTTGGTTTGTCCCGGATGTGGTTGGGACAGGAAGTTCGGCATGGAAATCATTCCAGCCTCAACACGAAGCCGCCATTCGGCCGCAGTGCGACGTCGATTTTTTGGCCGGCGCGAGGCGAGATCGTCCGCTGTTGGAACGACTGGCCGGCGCCGTCAGTGATGAGGCCGCCGCCGCCGGCTCCTATCGGACCAAGGTCCAGAGTGAGCTTTCTTTCGACAGCTTCGCCATTGATGCCGGCCACGAACCAGTGTCCATCCCCCTTTCTCGCCAACACGACAAATTTTCCAGGAAAGCCGTCGATGAACTTCGTGTCATCCCACACGCTGGGCACCTGCTTGAGAAATTCCCGGACATACGCAGGCATCTTGGCCATACCGGCCGGAATCTCCGAGTAGTGCTGGATCCCCGAGGTGAAAATAACCGAGAGCGCCAGTTCAAACGAGCTCGTGGTGCGGCGGACGATTTTGTTGTTGATGCGGTCGAGCACCATCGGCGTGAAATCCATCGGGTCGAAAACGTTTCGCGTGAATGGCAGCATGGACGCATGGGTCGGCTCCTGGTCGGCGGTGTCCTGTCCGAAGGTGATGTATTCCTCGCCGCGAATCGCCTCGGCCGTCACGAGATGCGGATAGGTCCGCTGCCAGCCGCGCGGGAGTGTCGCCCCATGGAAATTCATGAGCAGGCCGTAGGGCGCGGCGTCCTCGAGAATATCGTGGTAGTAAGCGATGACTGGTTGGCCGTCGCCGCCGAAAAAATCGACCTTGAGTCCCTTTATGCCCATGGCCCGCAAGCGGGCGAACTCCTGCACGCGACTTTCGTGCGTAAGGAGTTTGTCTCGGGGCGTTTGGTGAACCGTGTTCCAGTCACCGGCGGAGTTATACCAGAGAAGAATGCCGACATTTTTGCCGCGCGCGTAGTCCGCCAGCACCTTCATTTTTTCGTAACCGATCTGTTTGTCCCACCAGGCATCGACGAGGCAGTAGGCCCAGCCCATATCGGCAGCATAATCGACGAACTGTTTCTGGGTCTCAAAATTCGCCGACTCATCGCCGAGCAGCGGCCAGCTCCAGGCGGCCTTGCCGGGCTTGATCGTGCTCTCCGTGGGACCGGCGGGGTTGTCCGCCAAGTCAATCCCCAGCGTGGATTCGGCGATGGTCTTCAGACTGCCGATCGCGATGAGCCGCCATGGCGTCAACCACGGCAATCGCGACACAGGGTTGACCGGCTGGCCGGCGATGGTTTCGCGGGCATCCGGAAATGCGATTGTGTATTCGCCGTCCGGCGACTCGTGGCTTAGGTGTGAGGCGCAGTAAGAGCGCGGCAACGAACCTTCGGAAACCAACAGCCACGTATCGCCCGTGCGAAACAACGCCGGATAAACCCATCCGGCCTTCAGCGGAGAAATCGTTCCGACCGGAATATCCTGAACGTAGAACTCCTCGTAAGCGGGATTCGACGACTCGTAGCCGGTCTTGGCGACCTGCATCGGCTGGAGCCACGCCTTTGTGCCGGCCTGAAAATGAAAGGAGCTGACGTCCTCCCTGATGCGGTGGGCGGTTGCCGATTTTTCTGGAAAAAAGTAACGGAAAGCCACGCCGTCGTTCGAGACCTGGAAAATGATGTCCATCGCTTTGTCATCGGTCGTAGCGAGATGAAAAGACCGGCGGTTGGACCGATAGTCGTTGAAGCGACGCTTGGCCGTTAGAATCTCGTAACGATCCTCGACCGGCTCGCTCTCGGATTTGCCGGTCAAGGCAAGTCCCTTGGTGAAGTCGCCATCGTCGCGCACCAGCCCGAGCCGCGACTCGCGTAGCAGGACCTGGCCGTCTTTGCGAATCACATAGCGCGGTTCACCGTCGGCGGTGAGTTTGAACTCCGCTTCCAAGATGCCATCCGGACTTTTCAGGATTTCGCCGGCCACAGTAAGGAGGCTGAAATGCAAGATTGAGACAAAAACTAGAATGGTTTTTTTCATGGAAGAATCTGAAGCCTGCGAATTCCCAAATGGCAGGGCGAGTCGAGACTTTTAAGCAGTGAAAGCAAAGGTGGTGCAGGACACCCAAAAACGAGTTTGGCCTCGCGGCGGGGGACTGACCGTTTGCGAATGTCTTCCGTTGCCGATGCCCTCCCTCGTAAAAGGAGGGTTGATAAACCGAACGGCCTCGGTTCTGGACCGTGTAGATTTTGATTTCGTGTTGTCCGTTGGTAAGGACGATGGGCTGGCTCATGACTTTGGGTTGGTTGTCAACCGCGTGTCGCGCAGCCCTACAGAAACCACGGATCTCCTTGGCCGGGCGAGAACTGTTTCTCACCCGGAGGGTGTCTGACTGTCGCTTTGCTCGGTACGCCCTACCTCGTAACCCAGGACGCTTGAGGGCAAGCGCCATTACCGGTCCTCCAGGCTACTGGCCTACCGATTTTCCAATTCCCGCAGGGCGTCGCGCGCGATCCAGCGCGCGGATCTGGTATCGATCCTCAGAATCCGCCGGGCCTCGGTCATGGCCGCGCGGCGCAGCCGCGGGTTGCGTTTGCCGATGCCGCGCAAGGCCCAATTCACCGCTTTCCGCACAAAATTCCGGTCGTCCGTGGCTTCGCGGCGGATCACAGGCAGAAACCGGCGAAAAACCGCGTCGGGCAGCTCCTTGCGATGCGTGGCCATCCCCGCCATCAGAGAAAACGCGGTGCGCTTCACGTACTCCGCCCGGCGCCGGCTCCATGCGTGCGCCTTGGCCTCGGCCCACAAGGTGCGGTCGAAGACAAACGCCACCGCATCCGTCAGCGCCCAGTTGTCGCAATCCCCGACCCAGCGTTCCATCTGGCCGCGAGTGATCTTTTTGGGATCGTCGACGATGGTCGCGAGGATCCGCGCCTCAAAAATATCGGTGGCCCACAACTCGAGGGCCAGGGCGTGATTCCGCCGGTGGAGCCGGGCGATCTGGCGCAGCGGGGTGACGCCGATCCCGAGGTGTTCGTTGCGCGGGGTGATGCCAAAGCGCTTCATGCCGGCAATGTTTCGCTCGCTGCGCAACGACCGCAGCTGCGCCACCAAGGCCGCGCATTCCGGGCTCACGGCAGCCGGGCCGCCAGGGCGGAAACTCCCGCCGCTGCCGCCGCGTCGGTGGCCAGCCATGTCCTGGCCTGCTGGACCGCCGCGGCGTCCAGCGCCTGGCCCTGGGCCTGCAGGCGCAACAGGGTTGTGACGAGCACCAACTGGGCCCGCGCATCGTCCGGATTGGCCCGCGCCGCCGCGAGCTGCAGCGCGGATCCGGCCGGCACGTGCGCCGCCTCCAACACGCCTTTTTCCCCGAGAAACTGGGTCAGCGCCGCCCCGAGCGCGTGCACGTAGGCATACGGTGCCGCGGGCGCCGCATAGGCGAGTCCGTGGCCTTCGGGGAGCGGCGCCCATTCCATGTAGGTCCGCATCTGTTCATGAAATTGTCCGAGCACTGCGTCCGCGGTGGCGGGCGTCCACCGGGTGGTGAACGATTTGAGCTCGCGGAATTTCTTCACCTCCCAGATGCGGAGCGTGAGTTCGAAGTCATCGTTGCGGTTGCGGAGGCCGCCGGTGAGGACGTAGTCGAGATTGCCGCCGCTGCTTTCGTTCAGCTGGCGGATGTTCTCGGCCGTCCACTCGTTCGGGAAAATCACGTAGTGTTTCCGGCTGCTGAGGCCGACGGCGGCCAGCGTGTCGTAACCCGCCCCGCACGCAAACGTCTCGGCCATCCAAAGCGGCAGCCCACGACTGAGGCGGGCGAGGGCGTCCTAGGGCCGCGCCTCCACCTCTGCGGCGCCCTGGAAGCCCGCCAGGGCATATTGGGCAAACGCCACGCGGCGGAGACGCCCGTCCTTCGTGGGCAGCAACTGGGGCGCGGTCTCGTCCAAGCCATAAAACCAGAGCGGCTTGCTGATGCTGGCGAGGCTGACCTTGATTTCTTCCTGCGCCTGACCGGAATGGGTGGGGCCGGCCGGGACCGCGATCGCCATCATGTCGGCCAGGGCGTTCGAAAACCCGAAGAGGCGTTCCTCCAGCTCGGGGCGCTGCAAGGAGAAGAGGATGTCGAGCAGGTGTTGCGCCGCATCGGCATCGCGAACGGCCAGGTAGGCCTGCAGCAGGTTGAGTCCGGTGGCCGGGCCGTGTTTGGCGGCGTCGTAGCGCGGCGCCACCAGGTCGATCAGCTCGCGGACATGGCCCTGGACGCCGAGGTCGCCGGAAATCGTCACGAGGACATCCGGGCGCGTCCCGGCCGCAGCGAGCACTTCCTCGTAGATCGCCATGGCGCCGGGCAGATCCTTGGCATCCAGCTTGGTGCGAGCCTCGGCCAGGCGCGGCACGACGCCGCCGGCGATGGCCGGTTTCTCCGCGCCGGGGTCGGCGGGTTTGCCTGATTGCGGATGCCCGGAGGCGAAGCGGTCGAAGAATCCCATGTGGCCCGAGCAAAGCGAACCCCGGGCCGGAAAGAAAGCGCTTTTCACCGGAGAGTTTTCCCAGTTCAAGCCATGTGGTCCGACCTCGTCGCGTCCAGTCTTGCGGGCGGCTCCGCGTTATACGGCGGCCACCACACTCAAAAGAAGGACTCTTGACAGGTCTATTTTTGGATCCATTTTCAGGTCCATGGAAATCTTCACGGTCTCGCAGGCCAAGCCCCGCATGGGTCGTCTCATCGACCGGGCACTGGAGGGTGAACCGGTGGTGATCCGCAAGGGCAACCGCTTGGTGCAGCTGACCGAATATGTGGTGCCTGCGCCCATCCCGGAGCGGCCGGCCGGCTACTTCCGGCGTCGGCCGACAGACTACGCGCTGGCGAATCGCGCCCCGGTCGATTCCACCCCGGTGCGTTGATCGTGCATCAGTGGGACATCGTGCGGGTGCGGGTTAATCCGAAAGACCGGGATGCTCATCCCGCTGTGGTTCTTTCCTGCGAGGAAGACTGCCAGGATGCGGAATTTCTGCGGGTCAACGTGTTGTACGGCAGCAAACGTCCGCCCGCCGCGGCGCTGGAGCCCTGGCAGGTGCTGCTCAACGGTGCGGACGGACTCGATTTCCAGACTTCCGTGGATTGTGGCGTGATCTATCTGGTGCCCAAAGCCGCCTGTTCGCCGACCGGAGGCCGCGTCAGTCTCGAACGCCGCCGGACCATCGGCCGCAAGATCAACGAAGTGCTGCGGCTGCCTCGCTGACGAGGGGTCCGAAGGAAACCGCGTTGCCGTAGTCTTTTCCCACATTGACCGAGCGGGCCGGCCGGGTAGCCTGATCCGTTCTGAATGAAATTCTCCGAGCGCCTTCTGCACATAATGGCGACAGCGGCACTGGGTTTTGGTCTAGGACTGCTGATCATTGTGCAGGGGTGGTTCCCTGTCTTTCTTGTCCAAGAAGCGCTGAATTCTGAGACTACTTTCAATTGGTTTGTTTGGGGTGTATGGGCCGTTGTTCTCGTCTTTTGTGCCCGCGCCATGGCCAAAGAACTAAGTGGGAAAATCATCGTTCCCGGACTGTTGTTCACCGGCGGGGTGTTGGCCTTTCTCTCAATGGACGACGCGGAAAAACCGCCTCTTGCCGATCTCGGTCCGACCCTATCCCGAGAGGCCGAAAGCTATCACATTATCATGTGGATGGGGAAGCATTCGCCGTACAGCCGTGTGCGCGAATCCGGTGGTCTGCCAGACGACCTCAGCACTCTAAAGTTGCCTGCCGAAATCAAGGACTGGCCGGACCATATCACGCATCACCGTTTGGAAATCTTCCAGGCTTGGGACCAGGATCACCTTGGACGAGATTGGATTGCCGCAATCAACGCCCATCCTCCTCGAGGCATCTGGCCCCATGGCTTGTATGATTCCGTCCTTAAATTCGAACCGATCCGCGCCACGATTGAGGTGCGTGCCGCAAAGGCGTATGCGCTGGCCCTGGGAGGTGATCGAGACCAAGCCATCGCCTTATTGTTGCCTGCTATTGAAGCCATGCAGCATGTCGAAAGGACCAGCGCTGGGCTTCTTCACTCGGCGATCGCTACCACAGTATTTAACCGCTACTATAAAGTGATTGAGGCCATTTTGGATCTTGGCTCGATTTCCTCGAAAACTAAAGCTGCTTTGCTTCAAATACTAAGACCTGCGCCGATACCCCCGCTAGTTTTTCGCAACGCCATTCTCGGTGAACAGGCCGTTGTGCGCAAAACCGCTGATTTAGTTTCGGGGATGGCGGATGGGGTCGATGCTGGCAATATTGAAGCAAGGGCCGAGATGGCGAGAGTGTATCAAGCTCCCGGCTCCCGCATGATTTTTTTCTTGGGCTTTAACCGCAATGTCACTGAGCGCATGTGGGTTGAATACTTGCAAGAGGTGCGTGATCTAGCCACCAACCGAAAAGTCGACGATCTCAAGATTTTGGACAACTGGAAGCTATCTCCTCGGCTGTTGTTGCATTCCTGGCATTTCAAGAATCCCATCGGAAATATGCTGGTGCTTGGTTCACGGCCTGAGTTCGCTAAGTTTGTCGAAAGCGTTTGGAAAGCCGAGGATACCCGTCTCATCGTGCAGAAACGGTTGGAAAGCAATTGAACCTATTTTTCCCGCGTTGACCGGGGCGGGCAGACGGGTAGTTAGACCGGTCCTGCGAGATGAACCGGGTCTATATCAAAACCTACGGGTGCCAGATGAACGAGCGCGACAGCGAGGCCGTGGCCGCACTGCTTCGCGCCCGGGGCTACCGCATGGTGCAGGACGAGGCCCAGTGCGACGTGCTACTGCTCAACACCTGCAGCGTGCGCGACATGGCCGAACAGAAAGCCATCGGCAAGGCCGCCAACGTGGCCCAGCGCAAAAAGCGCAACCCACGCTTCATCCTCGGGATCCTCGGCTGCATGGCGCAAAACCGCGGCGCGGCGCTGCTCGATGCCTTGCCGGACGTGGACCTCATCGTCGGCACGCAGAAATTCCATCAGGTGCCCGACTACCTCGACAATCTCCGGGCCGCGCAGGCGGCGGGCGCGCCCATCGGCCAAACCATCGTCGATATCGCGGAAGAGGCCGGCTCCCAGAACACGATTCGCGACCACTTGCTGGAGGAGCGGCAGGTCAGCGCCTTTGTTTCCATCCAGCAGGGATGCAATATGGACTGCGCGTTCTGCATCGTGCCGAAAACGCGCGGCGACGAGCGGTCGCGGCCGATGGACGAAATTGTGCGCGAATGCGAGGAGCTGGCCGACCGCGGCGTACGCGAGATCACCTTGCTCGGCCAGATCGTCACCAGCTACGGCCGCCGCGACTACCTCCACACCGACGGCGTGACGCCGTTCGTGCAGCTGTTGGAGCGGGTGAACGCCATTCCCGGCATCCGGCGCATCCGTTTCACCTCGCCGCATCCCCGCGGTTTCAAGGACGACCTCATCCAGGCCTACGGCCGGCTGGAAAAACTTTGCGAGTACGTGCATCTGCCCATGCAGTCGGGCAGCGATCGCATCTTGAAGGCGATGAACCGGCCGTATTCGCGCGACCGCTACCGGCAGATCGTCGACGAGCTGCGCGCGGTGCGGCCGGACATGTATTTTTCGACCGACATCATCGTCGGCTTTCCGGGGGAGACCGCGGAAGATTTTGCGCAAACGCGGGACCTTTTCGAGGCCTGCAACTACGACATGGCGTATATTTTCAAATATTCCATCCGCACCGGCACCCCGGCGGCGACGCTGGCGGAGCAGGTGCCGGACGATGTGAAGGAGGAGCGCAACCAGATCCTGCTCAGCCTGCTCGAGAAGAACTCCAACCGCCGCAACGCCACGCTGCTCGGCACGACGCGGGAGGTGCTGGTCGAGGGTCCCGACAAGAAGGGCCGCGGCTTCATGGGCCGGACCCGCGGGAACCGCATCGTGCATTTCGACGCCAGCGACCGCCTGGTCGGCGAATTGGTGCCAGTGCGGATCGAGCGGGCCTCCACGGCGGTGCTTTACGGCGCGCTGGTCCTGGCCGGGGCCACCGACGATCTTGCTGGCAGAACCCATGGAGCCCGCTGAATTGAATTTCCTTCCTTCCGTGTATCCTGTGTATTCAGTGAGCCTGTCTCTTCCATCATGAGTCTTTTCCTCGCCACCATTTTGCCCGGCCTTTTTCTTGTCATCCTCGGTCTGCTGCTCGTTTGGAACAACCCGGGCATTCACGCCACCGCAAAGGCACTGCCCCGCTCGCAAAACGCGGCGTGGACGTTTTTCGGCGCCGCCGCGATCTGGTTTCTCTGGCGGTTGTCGCGTCTTGGCGAGGCCGATCTGATTTTCTTTCAGACTCCGATGCCGGTCATGCTCGGCTTTGGCGTACTCGCCGTGCTGGCCTTCATTTATACACCTGATTTTCTCGCCGTGCGCGGATTGTGCGTGCTGATGCTGCTGGTCGCCGAACCGCTGCTGTACGCCGCCTATATGGAATGGACGCACCCGGCGCGGCTGTTCATGGTCACGGCGGTTTACATCGGCCTGGCCCTGGCCCTTTACCTCGCTGCGGCGCCGTATCGGTTGCGCGATTTCTTCGAGTGGCTTTTCCGCCAGCCTTCGCGGGCGCGGCTCCTGGGCGCGATTCTGCTCGCCTACGGACTGGCGACCACCGCCTCGGCCTTCACGTACTGACGAATGCCGCCCCCGACTTCAGGCCAGAATGTGCTGCTGCTGCTGGCCGGACCCGCGGGTGTCGGGAAGAGCACGTTGTGCGACCGGTTGGTACGCGAGGTGCCGGGTTTCGAGCGGGTCGTCACCGCCACCACGCGCCCGCCGCGGCCCAACGAGGAAAACGGCCGCGACTATCATTTTCTGTCCGAAGCGGAATTCGACGCGCGGCTGGCTGCCGGTGATTTTCTCGAATGGGCCTGTGTTCACCAGCGCCACCGGTACGGTACCCTCAAGTCCGCCGTGCTCGACCGGCTGCCACACACCAACCTGGTGGCCAACGTCGACGTGCAGGGCGTGCGCAGCATCCGGACCGCCGCGCAGGCGATGCCGGCGTTGCGGGCGCGGCTGGTCTCGATGTTTGTCGCCCCCGACTCGATCGCCGTGCTGCGCGAGCGCCTGCAGGGCCGCGGCCCGGTCAGCCCCGAAGAACTGGCGCGCCGGCTGCATAGCGCGGAACTGGAGATGGCCGAACGCAACAGCTACGACTACGTGATCCACAGCGGGACCAAGGAGCAGGATTTCCGCGCGCTGCTCGATTACTGGGCCCAGGCGCAGCGCAAGCTGGCCCAGGGGTAGGAGCCGTTGCCTCCGACGGCCCGGCCTCACGCGGCAGCACCCGGGCTTTCTGTCGATCCACCGATAAACAGCCCCGAGGCCTTTGACCGAAGCAATGCCAACTCTCGATGCCCGCGGTTTCTTCGCCTTTTTGTAGGAGCCAGCTTGCCGGCGATTTGGAACGCCCGCCAGCGGACCTTGTTCCGAATCGCCTGCAAGGAGGCTCCCACAGCTCAAACCAGCCGAACCAAGCTTTGGGGTATCGGACCAACCGCGAATGAATCCTCGTTTTCCGGCCTCCGACCACTGCGACGGCACGCGCTTCTTCAATCCCTCCGGGCCGGCGGCGCGTTCGTTTGGGGACCTGCCCAAGTGGTGGTGGCAACAGGCGCGGGGTTCGGTCACGCCGTGGCCAAAAAGCGTCCCGGCATCGCGTCCGGTCGTACTGCCCGCTGCGCCGCCGCCAGGCTCTGTCGCGGTCACGTTCGTCGGACACGCCACTTTTCTCCTGCAGTTTCCCGGCCTGACGGTGCTCACGGATCCGGTATTCGCCGACCGGGCCGGACCGTTCGGGGTTCTGGGCCCGAAACGCGTGTGCCCGCCGGCGCTTCTGCTCGCCGACCTGCCCAAGGTCGACGTCGTGCTGCTCAGTCATAACCACTACGATCACCTTGATCTGGCCGCATTGCGCTGGCTGGCCCGGGAGCGGCGACCGTTGGTCGTCGTTCCGCTGGGTCTGAAGGCGTGGCTCGAAGCCCGAAGCGTGGGCCCTGTGGTGGAACTTGACTGGTGGCAATCGCACGTCGCCGGCGAGGGCGTCGAAATCGTCTGCACTCCCGCGCAACACTGGAGCTCCCGCGGGCCGTGGGACCGGTGCCATACCTTGTGGAGCGGGTTTTATCTGCGCACGCCGCCGGGTCCGGTCTACTTCGCCGGCGATTCCGGCTGGGGCCCCCATTTCGCCGAGATCGGCCGCCGGCTCGGCGCGCCCGCTCTCGCCCTGCTGCCGATCGGCGCGTACGAGCCGCGCTGGTTCATGGAACCGGTGCACATGAATCCCGACGAGGCCGTGCGCGCGCATCGGGCGCTGGGGGCGCAGCGGTCCATCGGCATGCATTTCGGAACCTTTCA
This sequence comes from uncultured Opitutaceae bacterium, assembly GCA_964477955.1. Classification (GTDB taxonomy): domain Bacteria; phylum Verrucomicrobiota; class Verrucomicrobiia; order Opitutales; family Opitutaceae; genus Didemnitutus. The sequence continues at coordinate 4,849 of CAYZGG010000017.1, read as the reverse complement.
GCTGACCGACGAAGGGATCGATGCCCCGCTGCGGGACCTTGCCATAGCCCGCGAACAACAAGGTGTGTCCGCCGAGAATTTCGGTTGCCTCGATTTCGGCGAAACCCGGCTGGTGTAGTGGTTTCGGCGCGCCCAGCGGTCGCGCCCTACCCCATTCAAAAATTCGCGTGGTATCGGAAAATTCCTACGCGAGCGGGCTGGTTGCCTCAGTCTTCCGCCGTGACGAAGTGGCAGCCTTTGCTCACCGGGTTGAGGGCCGCGGCGTGGACGACGAGGAGGGCTGTTTGCACAGCATTGCGGAGCTCGATGAGTTCGCGCGAAGGCCGGCAGTCGCGGTAGAACTGCTGGATATCCTCGCGCAGCTCCAACAAAATGCGACGCGCGCGCGCCAGCCGGCGGCGCGACCGGATGATGCCGGCGTAATTCCACATCGTCTGCTGGATCTGCTGCAGGTCCTGGCGGATCAGGAGGGGATCCGCCTGCTTGCTCGGGCTCGCCCACGGGCGCGGGGTGGGCTGGTGCGGCTCAGTGGCGCGCAACTCCAACTCGTCGGCGGCGGCGGTCGCCTTGGCGCTGACCAGGCATTCCAGCAGGGAGGTGCTGGCGAGGCGGTTGGCGCCGTGCAGGCCGGTGCAGGCGGTTTCGCCGATGGCATTCAGGTTCCGGACGTTGGTGCGGCCCGCCAGGTCCGTGTGCACGCCCCCGCAGGAAAAATGCGCCGCGGGCACGACCGGCACCGGCTGGCTCGTAATGTCGATCTGGTTGGCCAGGCACCGTTCGTAGATGCCCGGAAACCGTTCGCGGATGAACTCCGGCTTGAGCGCGCTCAGATCGAGGTAAACGCAGATGTCGGCGGTTTCGGTGAGATGCTGCTTGATGGCGCGGGAGACCACATCGCGCGGCGCCAGCGAGGCGAGCGGATGCACGCCCTCCATGAACCGCTGGCCGCGGCCGTCGACCAACACCGCGCCTTCGCCGCGCATCGCCTCGGTGATGAGGAAGGGTTGCGCGCCTTTCTTGAAAAACACCGTCGGATGAAACTGGACGTATTCGAGATCGATGAGGCGCGCACCCACCCGGTAGGCCATCGCCACGCCGTGGCCGACGCTGCCGGGCTGGTTGGTGCTGTGCAGAAAAATCCCGCCCAGCCCGCCGGTGGCGAGGATGGTCTTTCTCGCCACAAACGCCACGACCTCGCCCGTCGCGGTTTCCAAGGCGTAGCAACCAAAACAGGTGAGCGGCTCGTAGCGATCGTGCGGATCGGCGCTGTTGTGGGAAAGCGTCAGCAGGTCCACCGCCACGTAACCGCTGCGCCGCGTGATGCGCGCGGTGGCGTCGACGCGTTGAGCCACCGAAGAGAGAATCGCGTGCCCGGTGGAATCCTTCGTATGGATGATCCGGCGCTCACTGTGCCCGCCCTCCCGGGTGAAATTCAGGGCGCCGTCCGGTTCGCGGTCGAAGTCGACATGCAGTTCGTCGAGCAGCAGCTCCTTCACTGCCGCCGGGCCCTCGCGGGCCAATTGCGCGATGGCGGCTGGATTGGCCGTGCCGTCGCTGGCGTCCATGATGTCTCGGCTGAGTTGCGCCGGGTCCGACGCTGTTTCGTAGATGATGCCGCCCTGGGCCCAGTCGCTGTTGGCCGCCAAGGGGGCGCCGAGGGAAAGCAGCTCGACCTTGAAGCCCGCCCGGGCGGCGTGCAATGCATAGGCCGAGCCGGCCAGACCGGCGCCGAGGACGAGACAATCGGTGTGGATGATTTTCACGGGGTGCTTTTACGGAGAAGCGAGGGAGGCGACGCAGTATTTGGTGGTGAGTGAAGTCATAACTCGGTCGCGGCGGGCCCGCCGGTCCCGCCCTACCTTTGGCGCGTTGGCCGCAAATCGAGGCTGAGGTCGGCAGCGACGGCGGAATGGGTGAGGGCACCGACGCTGATGACGTCCACGCCGGGCAGGGCGTAGTCGCGCAGGGTTTCGAAGTGCACGCCGCCGGAGACCTCAATGATGGCGCGGCCGGCGATGACGGCCACCGCGGCGCGCACCTGCGCGGGAGTCATGTTGTCGAGCAGAATGACCTCGGCACCTGCACGGCAGGCCTCGCGCACCTCCGCGAGGGTCCTGGCCTCGACTTCGATCTTGGCGGAGTGCGGCGCGGCGGCGCGGCACCTCTGGACGGCCTTGGTGAGCGAGCCGGCGGCCGCGATGTGGTTGTCCTTGATCAAAACGTGCTCGCCCAGCGAGCTGCGGTGGTTGAAGCACCCGCCGCAGCGCACCGCATATTTCTCCAAGGCGCGCCAGCCGGGGGTGGTCTTGCGCGTGTCGACGATTCGGACGCCGGTGTTCTTGACCGCTTCGGCATAGCGCCGCGCCTGGGTGGCGATGCCGGAAAGACGTTGGAGGAAGTTGAGCGCAGTGCGTTCGGCTGTGAGCAGGGACGCGGTCGGACCGGCGATCTCCATGACGACCGCACCAGGCCGGACCCCGGCGCCGTCGCGTGCGCGCAATTTCGTCCGCAGTTTGGGATCAACCTTGGCGAACACCCGGGCGGCGATCTCCAACCCGCAGACCACAAGCGGCTGCCTGGCATCGATCACGGCGCGACTGCGATGCGCGGCGGGAAAAATGGCGCGGCTGGTGACGTCGCCGAGACCGGCGTCTTCCTCAAGGGCGAGATCGATCAGATGGTCGGTGCGGGGGGTGAGCATGGGGAAAGAGCTGAAAGACTGAAGGGCGGAAGGGCTGGTTGAGTATAGATTGGAAGTGCGCGCGGAAGGATGCAGCCTTTCAGTTTTTCGTTTGTTCAGCCCTTGGTTCAATCCTTCGGGGCGAGTTCAAACATCCGGTCGATGCAGCGGGCGGCGCGCAGGCGCAGGCCTTCGTCGAGGGTCACGATCTGGTCCGGACGCGGGGCGCGCAGGACCTCGAGGATTTTCTCCAGCGAATTCAGCTTCATGTACGGGCAGAGCCGGCAACCGCCGATGAAATGCTTCTCCGGCGCCTCCACTTGCAGCCGGCCCACGAGACCGCACTCGGTCAGCATCAGGAAGTAGGGGGCGGCGGTGTTCTTGACGTATTTCATCATTGCACCGGTGCTGCCGACGAAATCGGCGGCGGCCGCCACGGCGGGCTCGCACTCGGGGTGGGCCACGACCTTGAGTCCGGGAAACCGGGCGCGGGCGTCGGCGATCGCGGTCACATCGAATTCGTCGTGGACGATGCAGGTGCCGTCGGAGGTGATGAGTTCCTTGTCGACGCCGCGGCGTTTGAGTTCGGTGCGGATGTTCTCGCCCATCAGCCGGTCGGGCACGAAGAGAACGCGGCGCTGCGGGAGGCCGGCCACGATGTCGTAGACGTTGCCCGAGGTGACGCAGACGTCGGACTCGGCCTTCACCTCGGCGGTGGAGTTGATGTAGCAGACGACCGGAGCGTCCGGATAGAGGGACTTGAGCTGGCGCACGCCTTCGCCGGTGATGGAGTCGGCCAGCGAGCAGCCCGAGCCGCGATCGGGCACCAGCACCGTGGCGGTCGGGGAGAGAATTTTTGCCGTTTCGGCCATGAACACGACGCCGGCGAAAACGATCATCTTCGCCCGGGACTCGCGCGCCTTCAGGCTGAGGAAATAGGAATCGCCCTTGAAATCGGCGACCCCGTAGATGATCTCCGGCTCGACGTAGGAATGGGCGAGCAGGACCGCGCCCTTTTCCTTCTTCAAGCGGTTGATCTCGAGCGTGAGAGGCGCAAAGCCGCGGCAGGCCTCGTAGTTCCAGGTGCGCCCCGGGGTGCAGTCAGCGTGCATGAGCGCCTTGAACAGGCGCTCCGTCTCGGCTTCGAGCTCGGCCGGGGGAAATGCAGATGGATCCATTACCTTCATTGGCAAAAGGCCCGGCTGCCGTCTGCAGCCGGGCCCAAATCAATTTAATGACATCGCGGGAAACTCAAACGGGGAGTTGCGGGCGGGTGGACTTCGGCCAGTCGACGTGGAAGAACTTGCCGCGCGGCTGGTCGACCCGCTCGTAGGTGTGGGCGCCAAAATAGTCGCGCTGTGCCTGGAGCAAATTGGCGGGCAGGCGGGCCGAACGGTAGCTGTCGTAATAGGACAGGGCCGACGAGAACGTCGGCGCCGGCACGCCGCATTCGGCGGAGAGGGAGACGACCTTGCGCCAGTTCGCCTGCGCCAGCTTCACCGTCTTGTTGAAGTAGGGATCGAGCAGCAGATTGGCGAGTCCGGGCTGCCGTTTGTAGGCCTCGGTGATCTTCTGGAGGAAGGCGGCGCGGATGATGCAACCGCCGCGCCAGATCCGGGCGATCTCGCCGAAGTTGAGTTTCCACCCGAACTCAGTCTGGGCGGTGCGCATGAGTTGAAAACCCTGCGCGTAGGAGCAGATCTTCGAGCAATAGAGCGCGTCGTGGATGGCCTGCACGAGGGCCTTTTTTGAGCCGCGGTATTTCTTGCCGGGACCCTTGAGAATCTTCGATGCAGCAACGCGCTCCTCCTTGATCGCCGAGATGCACCGCGCAAAGACGGCTTCGGCAATCGTCGGCGCGGGCACGCCCATGTCGAGGGCGTTGGTCGAGGTCCATTTGCCCGTGCCCTTCTGGCCGGCGGTGTCGAGGACGACGTCGACGAAGGCTTTTTTCTTCGTGACCGGATCCTTCTGTCGGAGGATGTCGGCGGTGATTTCGATGAGGAAACTGTCGAGGGCGCCGTGGTTCCACCCGGCGAAGATATCCGCCTGTTCGGCCGGCTTGAGGCCGAGGAGGCCCTGCAGGAGAGCGTAAGCCTCGCAGATCATCTGCATGTCGCCGTACTCGATCCCGTTGTGGACCATCTTCACGTAATGGCCGGCGCCGTT
>CAYZGG010000016.1:0-55966 GCA_964477955.1 uncultured Opitutaceae bacterium | reverse complement strand
AGAAGTCCGCGGCGGCTGTGGAAATCCTTGCGATGCGTGCGCAGGTGCTCGGTCAGGTGATTGATCCGGGCGGTGAGCAGCGCGATCTGGACGTCGCTGGAGCCGGTGTCCTTCTCGTGGGTTTTGAACTGGGCGATGACTTCTGACTTAACGGGTTGTGACATGGTTTGGAGGGTTGTTACGCGGCCGAAAGGAGGCTTTCACCCCGTGCCGCCCGCTTTTGGAGGGCCGGCGGCACCGTTAGTGTCCGGTTGCCCGGACTGACCGTGGTGGGAGCCTGCGACCAGCAGACTCTCACTAACGCAAGCGGCCATTAACTAAACTGCAGCCCCGCCGTGCAAGCGTAATTTTTGCCGACCTCCCGATAGTAGCGGACAACGCAGAAGCTTTTACCAACCAGTTACTTCCTTAATCAATCTTCGCAAATCGAGGGCAGTTGTTCTCGATGAAGACCATGGTATGTCGGTCGACGCCTCCGGCTTGGGGCAAAAAGAGAATGCAGAGGGAGATATCCAAGTTACCCCACTCAGCCCGGCGGGTCGTCAACCGGCGCACCCGCTGCTCAGGGTTCACCCGGAAGGGTCTGGACGGCGCTCCGCTCGGTACGCCGATCTGCGATAGGGGGAATTGGGGCCCCCGGGTCCGTGGATTTCTTTCGCCCGCGATGCGGGCTAACCCGCCCGCAGCGTGATGCCCCGGATTTCCGCGCAGCCCGGGAGCTTTTTCAGTTTCGCCAAGATCGCGAGCCGGTGCAGGAAAAGTTCGTTGCGCACGACGGCATGCGACACGAGCACGAGCAGCTGGCCGCGTTCGACGACGACCGGGTGCGAATAGCCGGCGTTGGCGAGACCGACCAGTTCCGGCCATTTTTCGCGGATGCTGTGCTCGAGGGAGTCGTGGCTGATCCGATGCTTGATGAGCAGATCGTCGATGAGCGCGGCGATATCGGTGGTTTTTCGCCGTTTGGAGCGCCCCCGATCCTCCGGCAGCTCGCGGAAACCGGCGATGAGGTTCTCCACCTCGCGTCTGAATTCTTTCGGTTCCGTGGACACAGGCTTTATTTAGACAGAATGAACAGAATGAACAAAATAGAGGCCAAGGTACCTTTTTGTGATCCCGTTTTGTAGATTTTGTTCATTCTGTCCAAAACCCCTCACGCGCCCGTATTCTGTCGATCGTAGAGTGACTTGTAGAGAGCGTTGCCGGCGTAGAGCGAGGCGTGATCGCCCTGGGCGGTGATCCGGCCCTTGTCGAACACGAGGATCATCGACGCGTCGCGGATCGTGCTGAAACGGTGCGCGATGATGAGCACGGTTTTGCCGACGACGAGTTTGCGCAGGGCGTCCTGCACGGCGGCCTCGCTGTCGGAGTCGAGTGCGCTGGTGGCCTCGTCGAGGATGAGCAGCGGGGCGTTGCGCAGAAAGGCGCGCGCGATCGCGATGCGCTGCTTCTGGCCGCCGGAGAGGAGCGCGCCGCGCTCGCCGACGATCGTGTCGTAGCCTTGCGGCAACTGGCGGATGAAGTCGTCGGCATGCGCGTCGACAGCGGCGGCCATGATTTCGTCGCGCGTCGCGCCCTCGAGGCCGAGCGCGAGGTTGTTGTAGACGGTGTCGTTGAAGAGCACCGGTTCCTGCGAGACGAGCGCGATGTTGCGGCGAAGATCGCTCAGGCGCATCGAGCGGAGGTCGAGGCCGTCGATCGAGACCGCCCCGGAGTTCACCTCGTAGAAACGCGGCACAAGATTGGCAAAAGTGGTTTTTCCCGCCCCGCTCGGCCCGACCAGGGCGCACACGGTGCCCGCGGGGATCCGCACGTCGACCGAGGTCAGGGCGGCTACGTCGGAGTTGTAGGAAAACGACACGTCCGTAAACGCGAGGTCGCCGCGCAGGCGCGTGACGGCGACGGGGCTGGCGGGATCCGCGATGGACACCGGTTCGTGCAGGACGAACTCCAGCCGTCCCAGCGAGGCCTCGCCGCGCTTGAGCTCGTTGTTGAGCGAGCCGATTTTTTTGATCGGCTCATAGCACATGTAGAGGGCGGTGAGGACGGCGAGAAAGGTTTCCCATTTCACTCCGGCGCGGTAGGCAAAGACCAGGGTGACGGCGATGCCCACGGCCGACATCACTTCGATGGCCGGGGTGAGGGCCTGGGCGTATTTGACGATCTTCATCTGGGCCACGACCAGAGCCGCGGTGGCCTTGGCGAAACGGCCGGTCTCACGTTGTTCCAAACCGAAGGCCCGCACTTCGCGCGCGGCGGAAAGATTTTCGGAGAGATGGGCGGTGACGTCACCCAGCTGCTCCTGGAGAAGCTCGGCCCGGCGGACGATCTTGCGCCCGACGTAGCGGACGGGGAAGACCGTCAGCGGCACGAGCGCCAGGCAGACCAGCACGAGCACCACGCCATCGGTGGTGAAGGCCTGCCAGATGAGGAAACCGAGCGCACCCAGCAGCGCCATCGGTTGCTTGACGCCGTCGTTGGCCACCTGGGTGAGGGTGAACTGAAGCTGGGCGGTGTCGGCCAGGCCGCGCGAAATGAGGTCGCCGGTTTTCTTGTGATGGACGAAGGATAGCGGGAGGATTTGCAGCTGGCGGAAATAGTCGAGTCGGAGGGCCTCGAGCACCCGCACGCCGGTGAGCTGCACGTAATAGCTGTTGAGATAGCCCGACACGGCCCGCAGCAGGAAGATCATCGGCACGCTGGCGGCGATCAGCCAGACCAAGTGCGGTTCCATCGGCGGTCCGGTGCGGTCGAAGATCGGTGGAAAGACATACTTGATGAGCGACGGCAGGCCCAGCCCACTGGTGGCGCCGTAGAGCAGTCCGTAAAACAACGCCGCGTAGAGCGCGGAACGCGCGGACTTGAGGTAGCGGAAATAGGGGCGGAAACGGCGGAGCATCGTCAGGCGGGATAGATCAGCGGGATCGTCTGCCGGCCGTTGCGCCGGTAAAGTTTGAAATCGGCATCGAGAGTGAAGACCCGCGATCGGTCGTGCAGTTCGCTCATGCGGACCAGACAGGCGTCGGCCAGGGACATGGGCCGGTCGTGGTATTTGCGCAGCAGATGCGAGACCGCCTCCAGGTGGTCGCCAAGATCAAAGGCCAGTTCGACCAGATTTTCCTGCAAATAGCTCAACAGGGTGAGAACGCCATCGGGCTTGTCCTGCAACAAAAACACGCACTCGGAGATAACAGCCTCGCAAGTGAGAAACGGAGGCTGCAACCCGCGCAATTGCTCCGTGGCCCAAAGATGCCAAGGGTCGCGCCGGTCGAGAAAAGCCACCAGCGGACCCGTATCAAGGACGACGAGAGCGTCCATAGCCGGGCAAGGTTTTACTTAAGGTTGAGAGGTTGCCCGGACCATCCAACACGCCGATCAGATGACGGGCACGCTCATAAAAAGATCCCGCCGGTGCGCCTTTGGCTTGCTTGGCGTAAGTGTCCCGCAGCAGCGCGGACTTGGAAGTCCGTTTGCGGGCGGCGTCGGCAACCAGCCGGGCATGCAGCGCCTTGGGCATTTTGACGGATACGGTTGGCATGGCAAAGTGGGTAATACCACTTTGGCAACCTGTCAATACGCGCATGCCACTCAATCTTTCGCGGTCCGGACATCCAAGGCATCGCGCAACCCGTCACCAAGGAAATTGAGCGAAAACAGCGTCAGGGAAAACAGCGACCCCGGGAAAACCAGCAGCCACCAGAATTCCTCCATCTTTTCCGCGCCGTCCTTGATCAAAGTGCCCCAGGAGCTCATCGGCGGCTGCACGCCGAGGCCAAGGAAACTCAGGAAAGCCTCGAGCAGCATGATGGAGGGGATCGTCAGCGTGGCGTAGACGATCACCGGCCCGAGCAAATTGGGCAGCAGGTGGCGGAAAATGATCCGCGCATTCGAGTAGCCGAGGGCCCGGGCGGCCTCGATGAATTCCATTTTCTTCAGCGACAGCACCTGCCCGCGGACGATGCGCGCCATCGTCAGCCACTCCACCGCGCCGATGGCGACAAAGAGCAGGACGATGTTCCGGCCGAAGAACACCATGAGCAGGAGGACAAAAATCGTGAATGGCAGGGCGTAGAGGATGTCGACGAAGCGCATGAGGGCCGCGTCGGTCTTGCCGCCGGCGTAGCCCGAAACCGCGCCGTAAACGACACCGATGGACAGCGCGACAAACGTGGCGCAGAGTCCGACACCGAGGGAGATGCGCCCGCCGAAAAGAATGCGCACCAGCAAATCGCGGCCGAGCGTGTCGGTACCGAGCCAGTGTTCGGCGGATGGTGCCGTGGCCCCGAGGACCAGGTTTTGATCTTCGTAGGAAACGCGAAGAAAGAGCGGACCGAGCACGCAGGCGGCGGCCAGCAGGAGGAGCACGGCGCCGCCAAATATCGCCAGGCGGTTTTGGCGGAGCCGGTGCCACGCATCCGCCCAGAGCGAATGGCCGGCCTCGGGCTCGGCGGGAGCACGATCGGATGTGACAAAGGCCGTCATCAGGCCAGGGGCACCACGAAATACACAAAATACACGAAAGGAGTGAGGGGCGGGTGAATTTTCATTTTAATGTATTTCGTGGTGAACAGTTCACTCGAACTTCAGCTTCGGATTGAGCCACACCTGGACGATGTCCACCACCAGGTTCATCACCACGATGAGTGCGGCGTAAAGGATGACGAGGCCGACGATCATCGTATAGTCACGGTTCGTTGCGCTGTTGACGAATTCGCGGCCGAGGCCGGGGATTTGAAAGATGGTTTCGATGATAAACGAACCGGTGAGAATGCCGGCGATGGCCGGGCCGAGGAAGGAAACCACTGGCGCCAGACCGCCGCGCAGGGCGTGTCTGAAGATGATCCGCGCCTCGCTCGCACCCTTGGCCCGCGCAGTGCGGATGTAATCGAGGCCGAGCACCTCAAGCAGCCCGCCGCGCGTGAGACGCATCAGGTAGGCGGCGTAGGCGAAGCCGAGCGTCAGCGACGGCAGCACGCGATCGTCAGCGTAATCCCAGCCGGAGACGTTGAACCAGTGCAGACAGATGCCGAAAACCAAGGCCAAGATCGGTCCCATTACGAAAGTCGGCATGCAGATGCCGATGAGGCCGGCGGCCGAGCAGAGGTAGTCGAGCCACGTGTTGCGGCGGGCGGCGGCGAGGACGCCCAGAGGCAGTCCGACCACCAGGGCGACCCCCAGCGCGAGGCCGCCCAGCTCCAGCGACGCGGGCAGCTTGCCGGCGATGATTTCGTTGACGGTACGGTTCGTGTATTTGAAGGACGGCCCCAGATCACCCCGGACCAGGTGACCCAGGTAGGTGAGGTATTGTTTCCACAGAGGTTGGTCGAAGCCGTAGTGCGCCTCGAGATTTTTCAGGATCTCAGGCGAAATGGCCTTTTCGGCGGTGAACGGCCCGCCCGGGACAAACCGCACCATGAAGAACGTGAGCGTCACGATGGCGAAAAGCACCGGGATGAGCTGCAGCAGGCGGCGAACGGCGAAGCGGAGCATCAGGCCTGAGTGAGAGTGAAAGTGAAACTGACCGCAAGCCCGGCAGTGAGTGCGACGATCGGCCGCGGCAGGGGAGCGGGCGCCGTCGTCGCGTTCACTCCTCGAGATCGAGGAATTTGCAGGGGTGGTTGTCGAGCAGCGTGGGATACCAGCCTTTCACCCGCGGACTTAGCGCGTAGACACGGGTGTAGTGGTAGATGGTAACCAAGGGGCAGTCTTCGACGAGAATGGCGTCCATTTTTTGGTAGATCTCGTAACGTTCCGCCTCGGTCTTGACCTTCAGGGCCTGGCCGAAGAGCCGGTCGTATTCCGGGTTCGAATAGAGGCCGTCGTTGTTGCCGTTGCCCGTGACCCAGATTTCGAGAAATACGTGGGGATCGATGTAGTCGGCGATCCAGGCAGCGCGGCCGAGGTCGAAATTATGGGTACGCTGCCCGTCGCGGTAGACCTTCCACTCCTCGTTGTGCAGCCGGATGTCGACACCGAGGTTGGTCCGCCACATCTGCTGGATCGCCTCCGCGAGGATGCGGTTGTTTTCGGAGGTGTTGTAGGCGAGCTCCGTCTCGGGAAAGCCCTTGCCGCCCGGATAGCCGGCCTCGGCCAGCAGGCGTCGGGCCTCCTCGACTCCGCCGCTTAGCCGGGCGCGGGGGAAGTAGCCCGCCGTCCCGGGATAGCTCAACGAATAGGCCGGGGCCTGGCCGCCGCGCTGGACGTTCTTGACGAGGCTCTCTCGGTCGATGGCGAGGGCCAGGGCGCGGCGCACGCGCGGATCGGTGAACGGCGGCCGGGTGACATTGAAAACGTAGTAGCTGACGCCCAAGTAAGGTTCGATGCGCAGCTCCGCCGGGTAATCGCGCCGGTAGGTGTCGATCTTGGCCAAGGGCAGCTCCTGCGTCGCATCCAACAAGCCCGTGCGAAACATCCGCTCTTCGACGGAGACGTCATCAACCGGATAAAATTCGATTCCATCGAGGCGCACGTTGGCTTGGTCCCAGTAGAATGGATTGCGTTCGACGACGAGCTTCTGGTTGGGCGTCCATGCCTTCAGGCGGAATGGGCCGTTGCCGACCATGTTACCCGGATGCGTCCAAGGCGAGTGGCGTTCGTCGAGCGGGCCGGAGCGGGCGATCACTTTCACCGGCACCGGCATCCACGCGTAGTGGCTCGCAATGACCTTCAGCAGAAATGGCGTGGGCGATTTAAGAGTAACAACCAAGGTGCTCGCGTCGGGCGCCTTGAACCCGACCTGCGCGAAGTCGGTCAGCCGGCCGCGGTTGTAGTCCTCCGCACCGGCGACAAACCACAGCAGATAGGAATAGACCGAGCCGAGCGCCGGGGTGAGCATCCGCCGGTAGGACTGCACGAAATCATCCGCGGTCAGCGGCTCGCCGTCGGACCAGCGCAGCCCCGGCCGAAGGTGAAAAGTGTAGGTCAGGCCGTCGGGCGAGATCTCCCATTTCTCAGCCTGCCCGGGAACCGGATGCAGATCGTGGGGATCCTCGGTGACCAAACCCTCGAACAACGACATGATGATCTTGTGCTCGGGAATGCCGTCAACGCATTGAGGGTCGATATCCTCGGGCTCGGCGGCGTTGCCGAGGCGGAGAACCTTGGCTTTCGGTCCCGTCGCGCCGACCGGCTGGCTGGGGTCGCGTTTGCCGCAGCCCGCCAGCACCAGCACGGCGCCGACCGCCAGCCATCGCCAAAAAATTTGCGCAGGCACGGATCCGGTCATTGGGCGTTTTGCAGCATGGCGTCGCGGCGGGCTTTGAATTCGTTGCCGGGTTTCCACTCGGGCCAGGTGGCGCCGTCGGCGATGCGGCGGCCGACTTCGAAAAGAAATTCCGTGTCCTGTGCCGCACCCTCGAAGGTCCAGTCGGGCTGCACCTCGTCGCTGACCTTGTGGTAGCGGTTGGCAATGTAGTCTGCGATCAGCTTCTCCCCGTAGTCGTCGGGTTTGCCGATGAACTTTTCGCCTGATTTCGGGTAATACGACGGCACGCCGACCTTCGCGAATTCGAAATGGTCGCTGCGGTAATAAGAGCCGCGCTCGGGATGGGCATCGGGCAGCATCGTGCGGCCCTGTTGCGCGGCGACAGCAACGCCGAGGTCATCGATGGTCGACGCGCCAAAACCGATCGTGCGCATGTCGCTGGTGGGGCCGAACTGATTGGCGCCGTCCATGTTGATGTTTGCGAGGGTTTTCGTCAGCGGGTAGAGCGGGTTGGTCACGTAGAAGCGTGAGCCGAGCAGGCCCTTCTCCTCGGCGGTGACAGAAAGGAACAGAATGCTGCGCTTGGGGCGTTCGGCGGCGGGCAGAGCCTGGTAGGCCTGGGCGAGTTCGAGCAGGACGGCGACGCCAGCGGCGTTGTCCGCGGCCCCGTTGTAGATCTGGTCGCCTTTCAGTCGTGGGTCGCGGCCGAGGTGATCCCAGTGCGCGGTGTAGATCACGTATTCGTCGCGCAGCTTCGGATCGGAACCGGGCAGGAGGGCGACGACGTTTTGCGAGGCAACGTTGCGCAGAGTGTTGTCGATCGTGAAAGACGCTTTCGCGCCGAGGTCCACCGGCCGGAAATCGCGTTTGGCGGCCGACTGCTTGAGCGTGTCGTAGTTTTGGCCGCACGCGGAGAAAAGCTTCCGCGCGGCATCGAGCGTGAGCCAACCCTGCATGCCAACGTGTCCGGCGTTGTGGTCCGGTGCGCTGATTTCGAAGTTCTCGCGGCTCTGGCTGCCGATGATGACGGCGAACGGGTACGCGGCCGGTCCGGTTTCGTGGACGATCAGGCAGGCGGCGGCACCTTTTTTAGCGGCGATCTCATATTTGTACATCCATCGACCGTAGTAAGTCATGGCCTTGCCGCCGAAAATCTTCGGATCCAGCTCGCCGGTCGCCGGGTCGACGACCGGCGGGTCGTTGATGAGCATGATCACCGTCTTGCCGCGCACGTCGACGCCCTTGTAGTCATCCCAGCCGTACTCGGGTGCGACGACCCCGTAGCCGACAAAGACCACGTCCGAGTCCTTCGCTTCGACATGTTTTTCGATCCGGCTGGAGGGGCCGACGAATTCGTTGATGTTCTCCATCGGGATCGCGACCCCGTCATGGACGAACGAAAGCGTCGGGCTCGAAGTGATGCCGACCAGCGGGACGTATTGAATGTAGGAGCCGTCGGGGTTGCCCGGCTGGAGGTCGATTTTTTTGAACTCATCGACCAGATAGGCGACCGTCTTCGCTTCGCCGGGCGAACCTGGGGCGCGGCCTTCGAATTCGTCGGAGGCGAGGATCTTGGTTCGGGCGAGGATGCGGGCGGCGGAGATCGTGGCGGGGGCCGGCGGCGGCGTCTCGGCTGCGACAGCCAGCAAGGTAGACAGCCAGCAGAGGAACGACAGGCGCGAAAGGGCTTTCATTTTTAAAGAGGATTGGCTGAGGACTATTTCTACATTGTCGGAGCCTGCTTGCAAGCGACCCAACCCGGCTTGTCGCCTCTAAACAGGCTCCTACAGACGGAAACGGTATGGGCTATTTGGTCTCTTCCAGCCACACATACTTATACGGATGGTGGTCCAGCGGGGTGGCGTGCCAGCCGCGCACGGCCGGGTGGACGAGGCGGACGGTGGTTTGAAAATAAATTGGGATGATCGGCGCTTCTTCGAGCAGGATGGTCTCGGCGCGGGCCAGCAGCTCGAACCGATGCCCGGGTTCCGCCGTGCGATCGGCTTCGGCCAGCAGCGCGTCATAGGCTTGGTTCTTCCAGCCCGTGTGATTGTTGGCGGAATTCGAGGCGAAAATTTCGAGGAAGGCCTTCGGGTCCGGATATTCGGCGGCCCAGTCGGACCGCAGAATCTCGTAGGCGAGGTTACGGCGTTGTTCGAGCGCGCTGGCCTGTTCCATCGAGACGATCCGGACGTCGAGGCCCAGCTCGCGCCGCCACATCGCCTGCGCGGCCTCCGCGATCACCTGGTGGTTGCCGGAAATGTTGATCAGAAGCTCCAGGGGGGGCAGGCCCTTGCCGCCCGGATGACCGGCCTCGGCCAGCAGGGCGCGGGCGGCGGCGGGATCGCTCCGCGCCAGATCAGGAGGGGCATAGCTCGCAGCACAGGCCGGGGGCGTGAATGAATTCGCCGGCTGCTGCTGACCGTGAAAGATCGTTTCGTTCAGCGTGTTCCGGTCGAGGGCCAGCGAGAGCGCGCGGCGCACCCGGGCATCATCAAGCGGCGGACGTGTGACGTTGAGGCGGTAGAAATAGGTGTCGAGAAACGGTGTGATCTGCAGCGCGGGATTGTGCTCGCGACGGTAGGTTTCCAGTTTGGCAAGCGGCAGGGCCTCCGTGATGTGCAACTGGCCGCCGCGGAAGGCGCGCTCCTCGGTGTCGACGCTGGCGGCCGGAACAAACCGGATCGCGTGCAGGCGGACGGTTGCGGCGTCCCAGTAGGTCGGGGATTTTTCCGCGAGGATGAGGCTGCCGGGGTTCCACTCCTTGAGCGTGAACGGTCCGTTGCCGACGAAGGTGGCCGGTCGCGCCCAGCGGTTGCCGGGCTGGTCGGGCGGGCCGGCTTTTTCGACCGCGGGCAGATAAACGGGCATCCAGACCGGTTGGGTGAGGAGCGAAAGAAAATAGGGGGCCGGGTGCTCCAGCCGGATGTGGAGGGTGCGGGCGTCGGGGGCGGCGATTCCCACCTGCGCGAAATCGGTGAGCGCGCCGCGGGACCAGGCTTCGGCATTGCGCACCGGGAAGACGAAGGCGACGTTGTTCGCTCCCAGGCTGCGCGTGAGGACGCGCCGCGTCGAGGCGACGAAGTCCTGCGCGGTGACCGGTTCGCCGTTGGACCAACGGGCGTTGGCGCGCAGGTGGAACGTGTAGTCGAGGCCGTCGGGCGAGATTTCCCACGACTCGGCCACGCCGGGCACGGGATGCAGGTCGATCGGGTCTTCGCTTACGAGGCCTTCAAAAAGCGCCGAGGAAACATTGATGCCTGGCAGGCTGGTGACCAGTTGCGGATCGAGGTCGGTGGGTTCCGCGCTCAGACTGCGGTAGAGGATTTGGTCGCGGGTGCCGCGGTCGACCGGCGTGCCGCGCCGCGCGCAGCCGGTTAACAGCAGGCAACCGGACAGGAGAAAAATCGAGACAGAATGAACAAAATCAACCCGCTGCGCGTGCCGAGCCATTTTGCGGATTCTGTTAATTCTGTCGGGTGATCAGGCAGACGGCGTGCGCGGCAATGGCTTCGCCCCGCCCGATCTGGTCGACGCCTTCGTTGGTGGTCGCCTTGACCCCGATGGCTTCGGGCGGAAGTCCGGTCGCGCGGGCCAGGGCAGCTTTCATCTCGGCGAGCCGGGGCGCGATCTTCGGGCGCTCGGCGATGAGGGTGGCGTCGATGTTCGTTGGTTCCCAGCCCTGCTGGCGCAAGAGTGCCACGACTTTCTGCAACAGCACGAGCGAGTTGGCGTCCTGCCAGGCCGGATCAGTATTGGGAAAAAAATGGCCGATGTCCGGCAGCGCGGCGGCGCCGAGGAGGGCGTCGCAGATGGCGTGCGTCAGGGCGTCGGCGTCGGAGTGACCGGCGAGCCCGAAGTCGGCGTCAAACTGCACGCCGCCGAGAACCAGCCGCCGGCCGGTGACGGTGCGGTGGATGTCGTAGCCGTGGCCGATGCGGAGCATGGTGTGAAAATGAGAGTGAAGGTGAAGAGTGCGCTGCTGCCTTCCCGCAGGCTGATCGAAGAAAACCGCTTCGCAATGAAATGCGGCGGGAGGTTTCCCGCGGATTCATCGCGATGCTCAGTATGATCGGAAGGGAGCCTTGGAACCGGTTTGGGCGAGCAGAAATTCGAGATAGCCCAGGTCGGCGGGCGTGGTCAGCTTGGGATTGGGCTGGGTGTTTTCCAACAAGGCCACCGGATGGTTGAGCAGCTCGACCGCGGCGGCGTCATCCGTGAGGCGGAGCTTCTTGGCGGTGGCCTTCGCATAGGCGCGGCAGATGAGATCGCGGGCGAAAACCTGGGGCGTCTCCATCGCCCAGAGCCGTTCCCGGTCGAGGGTGAGCAGCCGGCCCTCGCCGCGGTGTTTTTTGATGGTGTCGGTGACGCGATGGGCGAGGACGACGGCATCTTCGCGCCGGACGATCTTGTGCAGGGCCACCAGTTGCTCGGCCTGCACCAAGGGCCGGGCGCAGTCGTGGATGAAAACATATTCGACGTCGTCGGGCAGCTCCGCGAGTGCCGCGACCACCGAGTCCTGGCGCTCGTCGCCCCCGGGCACGAAAACCGCCGGGGTCGGGGCGTAGGCGGTGAGTTGCACCATCTGGGCCTGGTTGCGGTAGGTGACGACGAAGAAATCAACCGCGCCGCTGCGGTAAAAGGCGGACACGGAATGGGCGAAGACGGGCTTGCCCGCGAGCGAGGCGAGGATTTTGTCGGCCACGGCGCCGGCCATGCGCTGGCTGCGTCCGGCGGCGAGGAGAATGGCGGCGGTGCGGCTCATGGGCGGGAAGGGCTGAAGGACGGAAAGGCGAAATGGCTGGAGGAAAAAGCGAGAAGACTGAAAAACCGGAGGGCCGGACGGCGGGAGCGCAGGAGGAGACGGCTCATGGATAGTTGGTGCTCGGGTTCAAGCCTTCAGGTGTTCCACGTTCTGCGAACCGAGTTCTTCCATTATGCTCCGGGCGGTGGCGGCGGGATCGGCGGCCTGCAGGATTGGGCGGCCGACCACGATGTATGACGAGCCGGCCCGGGCGGCCTCGGCCGGGGTCAGCACGCGTTTCTGATCGTCGCCGCCGGCATCGGTGGCGGGTCGGATCCCCGGGGTGACCAGCTGCATTTCGGTGGGCAGGACTCCGCGCAGCAACGCGACTTCCATCGGCGAACAGACCAGTCCGCGCAGCCCCGCACTGGCGGCCAGCCGGCCGAGCCGGGCGACTTGGTCGGCGGGCGCCGCGGCGACGCCGGTCTCGGCCAGGGCCGCCGCATCCATGGAGGTGAGCACGGTGACGCCGAGCAAAAGGAGCTTGGGGTTGGTCTTTTGCTGGGCGACCAAGGCTGCGCGCATCATCTCGCTTCCGCCGGAGCAATGGAGGGTGAGCATCCGGATGGGCAGCGGGCCGAGCGACTCGACCGCCTTGCCCACGGTGTTGGGAATGTCGTGCAGCTTCAGGTCGAGAAAGACGTCGAACCCCATGCCGGCGACCTCGCGCACGTAGTTGGGTCCGTAGGCGGTGAACATCTGCAGTCCGATTTTCACCCAACGGAGGTGTCCGCGCAGCTGGCGGAGGAGAGGCGCCGCTGCTTCGCGCGTGGGGACGTCGAGGGCCAGAATCAAATCGCAGGACATCGGAGGACCACGAATGAACACGATTAGGCCGGAAATGAAAGCAAAAGCTCGGCGCCAGATTAAGGTTTATTTGCCCGGAATGGCGGCTAGCTCTTGGAGTGTGGCTTCCGTCACCCTATTGTCACCTGCCAAGATCAATCTTTTCCTCGCCGTCACTGGGCGCCGGGCGGACGGATTTCACGACCTGGTTTCGGTGGTGGCTCCGCTTGAATTCGGGGACGAACTGACCGCGGAAGAATCGGGAAGCCCGAAGGCCGGATCCGGCGCTTTCACCCTGGAGTGCGACGATCCCGCGGTGCCGGTCGACGGGACGAATCTCGTCCTCAAGGCGGCGGCGTCCTATGCGGCTGCAACAGGATGGAAAGGGGGCGTGCATTTCCGCCTCACAAAAAGGATCCCGTTGGGGGCGGGGCTGGGCGGAGGGAGCAGCAACGCCGTGGCCGCCCTGCGCGCGGTGGATCGGCTGGCGGGCGGGAGGGCGGACGCGGCTCAACTGGAGGCGCTGGCGGCGGGCCTGGGCTCGGATTGCCCGCTCTTCCTGCAAAACGGTCCCGTGATTCTGCGCGGCCGGGGCGAGCGCGTCGAGCCGCTGCCGGAGGCCTCGGCCCGGCGGCTGCGCGGACAGTCTGTGTTGCTGTGCAAACCCAGCTTTGCCGTGAGCACCGCGTGGGCCTATGCGCGGATGGCGGCGCGCGGTACGGACTACCTGCCAGCGGCGGAGGCGGAGCGACGGCTGGCACAATGGCAGGCACAGCCGGCGCTCGTGGGCGACCTTCTGTTCAACAACATGGAGCCGGCCGCGTTTGAAAAATACCCGGCCTTGTCCCTGTTGCTGCAAAAAATCGGGGCCCTCGGATTTGCGGCGCGCATGAGCGGGAGCGGCAGCGCCTGCTTCGCCTGGTCCGGCGAGAACCAGGACAAGGCGACGGTCGCTGCCACCATTAGAGAAGCTTGGGGCTCTGGGGTATTCCTGCAAAAGACGCACATATGTTGACTGAGATGGAGTTCCGCATTGACCGCGCTGCGCGGGGAGGCGTTTAATCGTCGCACCTCCTGACTCATGGACCCGCGCGGCAACACCGAGATCGTCGTCCAGGGCATCGCCGCCTCGCAGGGAATCGCGTACGGTCAGGTTTTTCTCTATCTGGAGAGCGCCCTGGAAATTCCGCGCTACACGGTGGACGCGGCGAAGCGGACCGCGGAAATCGCGCGGTTCGAACGCGCCTTGGTCACGACCCGCCAGCAGATCGCCCAGGTGCAGCAGCAGGTGAAGAAAAACCTCAGCGAGGAGGAGGCCCTGATTTTCGATGCGCACCAGATGGTGTTGGAGGACCAGGCGCTGATCGGCGAAACCATCCGCGAGTTCGAGACCAGCGGCCTCAACATCGAAACCTGCTTCAACAGCGTTGCCCAGCGTTACATCGAAGCTTTCGCCCTGATCGACGACGAATACCTGCGCGAGCGGGCGGCCGACATCAAGGACGTGACCGGCCGGGTGTTGCGCGTGTTGCTCGGTCAGGCGGCCGTGAATCTCAGCGAACTGGTGGAAAAACGGATCGTGGTGGCGCGGGACATCTCACCGTCGGAGGCCGCCGGCATCAACCGCGGCGCCGCACTCGGCATTGTCACCGACCTGGGCAGCCGCACCAGCCACGCCGTGATTGTGGCGCGGTCGATGAAGATTCCCGCGGTGGTCGGGGCCCGGGAACTGACCACGAAGGTGCAGAACGGCGACTGGCTGATTGTCGACGGCTATGAGGGCGTGCTGATCCTCAATCCCACGCAGGCGACCTTGTTCCGCTACGGCAAGATCCAGGACGAGAAGAAGTCCCTCGAGTCGCGCTTGCTCGCGGCCAACGAGTTGCCGGCCGAGACTCTCGACGGCGTGCATGTGACCCTGCGTGCGAACATCGAGAAGCCCGAGGAAGTGGCCCTCGTGAAGCAATACCGCGGCGAGGGCGTGGGGTTGTATCGCACCGAATTTCTGTTTCTCAGTTCCCCGACGCTGCCCGACGAGGAGAAGCAGTATGCCGCCTACCGCACCATTGTTGAGGGGCTGGCGCCTGCCTCTGTCACGATCCGTACGCTCGACATCGGGGGCGACAAGCCGTTGCCCGGCGATCCCCAGCTCATCGGCCACGAGGCCAACCCGTTTCTCGGCTACCGGGCGATCCGCATGTGCCTCGACAACCCGGAGCTCTTCAAGAACCAGCTCCGCGCCATCCTCCGTGCCAGCGCGCACGGCAAGGTGGAACTCATGTATCCGATGATCAGCGGGGCGGAGGAGCTCGACCGGGCCAATGCGCTGCTCGAGGAGGCCCGGACCGAGCTCAAGGTGCGCGGCCAGAAATTCGATGCGAAGATGCGTGTGGGCGCCATGATCGAGATTCCCAGCGCGGCGCTGACGGCGGACGCCTTGGCGGAGAAATGCCAGTTTTTCAGCATCGGCACCAACGATCTCATCCAATA
The DNA here is from genome assembly GCA_964477955.1 of uncultured Opitutaceae bacterium. Lineage (GTDB taxonomy): Bacteria > Verrucomicrobiota > Verrucomicrobiia > Opitutales > Opitutaceae > Didemnitutus. The sequence goes on along the minus strand of CAYZGG010000016.1, from coordinate 40,682 downwards.
CACGCTGGCCATCGATCGCGGCAACAATCGCATCGCCCACCTCTACGAACCTGCGCATCCCGCAGTGCTCCGCCTCATCAAACAGGTGATCGACGTCGCCCGGTCGTTGCAGCTCAAGGTCAGCGTCTGTGGCGAAATGGCGGGCGATCCGGTCTATGCGCCGCTGTTGCTGGGCCTCGGGATTGACGAACTCAGCATGACGCCGACCCTGCTGCCCGCGGTGAAATTCCTCATCCGCAACACGCTTTTTGCCGATGCCCGGAAATTGGCCGACGAAGTCCTGCTCCTGACCGATCCCAAAAAAATCTACGCGGTGATCGAGGCTTTCTACAACGAGCGCGTCGGCGTGGAGTGAGGCTGCGCTGGCGGCGGCCCGGATTTTTTCTCGTTCTAGGCGGGGTGTCCTCACCCCGCGGGTTTCGCCTCTCGCCCCGCACGCCTTGTGGGGTGGGGACAACCCGCCCACAGTTTGGAATCTGACTCGGCCGGGTATCGGGTGCGAAGCGCGGGGTTGGGGACCTTGCGATTCGGTAGAGGGACGCGCACAAACACCCCGCTTCAATCCGCCGGGAAAAACAATCCTTACGGCATCATGTCAGGCGGCACGCGGTCGGTGCGCACAAACAGGCGGCCATAGCCGAAGTCCCGATAGAAAACATAGTGCGCGAAAACGTAGTCGCGGAGGGGCGGGTAGGTCTCGTTGGCATACCTCGCTCGGTCCTGGAAGAAAAACGCGTCGATGCCCACCGCGTCGTAGAAAAAGGCCGGCTGGTTCTTCTCCAGGTCCGCCATGTACCGGGGGCGGTAATAGGTGTCGATCTGCGGCGAGTCCCAAAGCTGGCGGGTGCTGTGCGCTTCGCGCGTGGCCTGGGCCAGGCCGCACTGCACGTAGATCTGACAGTCCCAGCCCCAGACGGCCAGGGTGTCGCCGGGCCGGCTGAGCTGGCGGATGATTCTCGCCTCTTCTTCGTACGGTTTGCGCCAGCTCTCGGCGAACTGGCCGTACATGGCGGGTACGGGCAGGCGGGCCCGGGCGATGGCCAGGCCGCCGACTGAAACGAACAGGAAAATTGTGCTGAGAACGGCGCGTTGCCGCTTCGTCCCGGCCAGCGCGAGCAACTCCCCGAGCGCCGCGGCGCTCCACCAGGTCAGCGGCAGCACGGTGAACAGGAGGTAATGTGGGTAGGCCTGCCGCGGGGCCAGCGCCGCGGAAAAGGCGAGGACGGTCAGGGCCGCTCCCACGCCAAAAACCGGCTGTGGCCAGCGGTGGCGAAAGAGCAGAGCACCGCCGGCACCGAGAATGATGCAGACGGGTCCGATCGGGAAAACATTGAAGGTATAGGTCAGGGCGCAGATTTGCCACATGTGCCGGACGATGCCCGGAATCTCAAACCCCCGGCCCACATAATTGATATTGTTCAGAATATAGGAATTGTAGAAATGGTACCACTGGCCGAATACCGTCAGCCCGAGCGCAACCGCGAGGCTCGGCAGCAGAGCGACCGCCACGATCGAGAAGAAATCCCGCCGGCGCACCTCCCAGGAGCAGTCGGCCCGCCACCAGGCCAGGGCGGTGGCCCAGGCGGCCAGCACCAGCATGGGCGGGATCGACTGCAATTTGGCCCACGGGAGGAGGCCCAGGCAGAAGCCCGCGGCCAGCCAACAGCCACGCGGCCGGCGTACGCCAGGCCGGGAACTGAGATCGGTCTGACGCAGGAGGACGGCGGCCAGCATCAGGAGAAAAATCGACACATGCTCAGAAGAGTAGTGCAGGAAATCCCGATCGGTGGTCACGGCGTAGAACGCCAGACCCGGCAGAAGGCCGAGCACGCCGACCGAGGCCCCGTACGCGGAACGCACAATCCAGTAGCCGCACCACAGCGAGCCCCAGACAAGAAGCAGTCCTGTCAGGCGCGCATTGAAATAGTCCTGCGGCACCCCGAGCCAGTGGGTCGGCAGGAGGGCATAGAAATTCAGCGGGCCGGAGGTGGTACCGTCGACCGAGCGCCAGAAAACCGGATCGTGCGTCAGCGTAATGGCCCCGGCGATCAACTGGCTTTCGTCGGGATTGTATTCCCGCGGGTTGAAGAGCGGCGGCCAGCGCCAGGCCAGCAGCGTGGCGAGCAGCAGGATCGCCGTGATCCAACCGTGCCGCCGGGCCGGGCGGCCCGTGGAGTCGCTGCGGAAGCTCCAGCCGGTCCAAGCCAACCACAAGAGGGAGAAGAAGGCGACAATCAGCCAATAAGATCCGGGATGACCGTCCAGCCAGTGGAAGAGAGCTTTCAGCATCGCGACGTCCCGTTTTCAGGCGGCTGAAAAAGCGACGGCGCCGGAACGGGTCGGTTGGCCCTCCGGACACTTGGTTTGAGAGCAGGCGGGCCGGCAGCAAGACAGGGCTTTCATCATGGTGGGAAAAGGAGCGTTAGACATACACGGCACCGGTGTCGCTTCCAGCTGAATCTTGGTCTTTGTCGCGCCCGCCGGCGGGTGTTGACTGCGAGCGGACAACCCGGCGGGAGGCACCGGGAACCGGTGCCCGCGACGAGGCAGGGCGGGCGGCGCGATGAGCTGGTTTCACTTTATCTGGATTCCCTGAAGTCCCGGCCGAATTGAAGACGATGGCCCGAGACATAGCCCAGCATCATCCGCCAGGAGGGATCGAGTCCGATATCCACCGGCTGGATGTCAGGAATAAAACCCAGAAACAGCAGAAGAAACAGCAGAACCCGGCCAGGCGAAGGCACCGCCCGTCCCCGCCAGACGGCTACGGGGGGCAGCTTGTACCGCACCGAGGGGATGCTGGAAGAAAACGGCATGGAGGCGCGCATACCTTGTGACAGTTTGATGCCCGCCAACCCACTACCCGTAGTGCGAAAATCTTTCCCAAGAACCCGTCTTGCGGGCCGGAATACTCCCGCCCGATCAACTGTCTACAGACTGGGACCGCGTCCTTCGAAATTCAGCCCATCCGGAGAGGCCGCCGAGAATTGCCGCGATTCCCAGAACGAAATACCGGAGCCACAGAAGCCGGTTGCTGTCCGCCAAGCTCTGCCAGGGCTTCAGTACCGCGGGGTCGTCGAGCAACCAGGGCGGGGCAAACGCCAGCCAGCCGAGATGCCCCGTGGCGGCGTCGGTGCCGTGCAACCGGGCCCGTTTTCCGCGCTGACCCGAGAGATCGACCGGCCAGAGCCCGCCGCGTTCGCCGGGGTTGGGGCCTGCGTAACGGAAGGTTTGCGTCACCGCTCCGTGCTCGTCGAGGACTTCCATCGCCAGGCTGTTGCCGGCCAGATCGGGATATCCGGCCACCGGCACGCAGAGCCAGTTGGCGTCGAGGGCGAACGGGGCTGACACGGTGTCGGCGGTGTCGGCGTCGCCGTGGGGACCGTAAGAACCGAAATACGCACCGGCCGCTGCGACGTCGGCATTGACGTTGCCGGGCGCGAATCCCGCGCCGGATTCAGCCGGGTCGACGTGAAAATCCGGCACGGCCCGGGCCGACCAGGCCTCGGGTTCCAACAGCCGTCCTTCCCGGCCCGAAACGGAAAAAACAAACGGACGCGGCCAGCCAAACAAAGCGACCATGGCGACGACCGCAGACAGGGCGGCGGCGCCGCGTTGGGGGAGGCGAAGCGTGCCGGTTTCCAGCGGCGGCGGCGCGGACGCGCGGGGACCTGTCCACGCTCCCGCCCCGGCCAAAGCCAACAGCAACGTCCCGGCCCAGGCGAAGCCCGCGTGCGCACCGAGGATTTTGCCAGTGAGCCAGGAAAGCCGGCTCAGGGCCACCGGATCGGAAAACTCAAGGGGCGACGTGCCGGGTTCCGCCCAGGCCTCGATGCGAAATGGAACGGTTGGCATCGGGAAATTGATCCATTGGCCGGCGGTTCCGTGGGTCGCGCCCAGCGCGTCGAGCGGTGCCGTCCCGGAGGCAGTTTGCAGCTGCAGCCGGTGACCCAGGCCATCGAGTCCGCCGCGGACCCGGAAACGCAGCAGTGGAAAACGTTCGGGCTGAATCCAGTCGCTGAGCAGGTAGGCCCGGCCGCCTCCCGACCCGGGATTCAAGATCCACGCGGGAGAATACGGATCGTTTTTGTCGAATGGCTGGCGGACGAAATCGTGCGATGCCGGAGCGGGATCGATCTTCAGGGGAGTTCGGACGCCGGGCGGCAGCAATCCCCGGATGCCTTGGTCGCGCAGGAGATTCAAACGCTGATCCGCGGATTCGTGAATCAACCGGGCCGGAACGGAGGCGTTCAGGACTTCCGTGTCGCCGGCCAGGACAAACGCCCGCACGAGCCGGGCCTGCTCCGTCTGCAGGTCGGACCGCGCGGCGAGATCGTTGGTGGCCTCGAGGGTTTGCAGCTGGGAGAAAAAACCGAGGACGACCACCGCGGCCCAGACCAGAGCCCCCACCCGCACCACCCGGCGCCCGCGGACCTGGGCCCAAGCGAAGTGCAGCACGCAGACCAGTCCGACCAGGATGTTCACTGTCAGGAAATCGCAGTACCGTGGGGTGGCCTGCCCGATCAACTCGGCCCGTCCGTAGGCAAAGCCCGCGGTGGCCAGGCCGAGCCAGACGACAAGAGCCAGCAGCCATGGCTGGGTCGGGCGACGGTCCGGGCCGAAGCTTTGCGCCACGAGCAGGCCCAGCGCAGGCACGAGCAACCAGAAAGCGGCGGCGCTCCGGCCGACCGGCCAGCCGGCCAAGATCAGCCACGCTTCCAGGGCCGAGAAAGTATTCCTGGCCACCGCCGGGTAGGGCACCGGATGGATCATCGCGACCCCCACGAGCGAAATGCCAACGGCCAGGCCCAGCGTGGCCAGCGCATGCCGGCGTTCCGCGCCGGCCCGGCCCAGAAAGGTCAGCGCTACCAATCCGCCCGCGGTCACAGAGAGAAATCCGGCCGCGATCGTGCCGAGCGTGAGCAGACCGACGATTGCGCCCGCGGCCCAACGCCAGCCGAGCCGGCGTTCGGACCACACGAGATCGAGATGGGCGAGTCCGAGCAGGACTGCGAGATGGAATTGGGATTGGAATCCCCACAGCAGGTTCTCCCAGAGCAGGGGCAGGGAAAGCGCGATCGCACCGGCGGCGGCGACCAGCCACGCCGACCGCGGCGGGAGGTGGCGGTGCGCGAGTCGCACCAGGAGCAACAGGACTCCGCCCTGCAGCACCGTGTTCAGCAGCATTTGCGGCAGTGCATTCCACATGCCGTCGACGGCGGCGAGGCCGAGCGCGATCAGCTTTGTGAGGACCGGGTGATGTTCGTTGTGAAAGCGGAAAATAAACGGAACCAGATCCGCCCCGCCGCGCCATGGCCGCAGCAGGTGGAGGCCTTCGGCGTCCCACTGGTCGTGAAAAGGCAGTTCGCTGCCATACTGCCGGATCAACCCGAACCGCAGACCCAGCAGCAGGAAAAATGCGCCGGGAGCCGCCAGACTGGCGAGACGGTGGGCAGTCCGGGCGTGCATGGCGGGCGGGCGGGCGCCTTACTTCACCGTGATGCCCTGCCAGCAAGTCCAGTCCGAGGCCCGGTCGTTGTTGGGACCGGGATCGGTGACGAACACCAGATCGCCCGGCCCGAGCCCGTCCAGCTTCAGGTCGAACTCATGGAGCCCGCGGTCGGCGATGTTCTTGAACGGCTCGAGCGATTGCCGGAAGAGCTCGCGCTTCGCACCGTTTTCGCCGGTCCAGGTGACGAGGAACACGGCGCCATCGGTCGGGGTGTCGTTCGAATACGCGCCGTCCTGGAAACCAAAGCGGCCCTTGAGACTCTTGGCACCGGCGGGCAGCGGGATCACCATCTTGCCCGGGGCGTGCACCAGCAGCGCTTTCTCGTTGAAGACCGTGCCGACGATGGTCGGGGCCGGGGACTCGAACTCCACCGGGGCGGCGTTGAAGCCGACGGCGGCCATGTCCTCCGGGGTGAGCTTCGCGCTGCGCATCGGGTGGGCGACGGGCGCCTTGGCCTGCGTGAACGGAATCTGCTCGGGCGCCGAGGAGGGAAGAACGCCGTCGATGTCCAATCCCTGCCAGCAGGCCCAGTCGAAGGCCGAGTTGTTGGCGGGACCGCATCCGATCTTGAGATGCAGCGAGCCACCGGAGAGCCCGGTCAGCGGCAGGTCGAGGGTCTGCAGCCGGCGGTCGGCCGGCACGGTGGCCGGCACCAGGCTGCGTTGGTACAGGATTTTTTTCTGCCCGCCCGGACCTTCCCACGAAACTTCATAGTCGACGCCGTCGCTGTGATCGAGTGCGCCCGGTTGCAGGCCGAACTGGACGACGAGCCGCTTGGGCGCCGCGTCGAGCGGGAAGACCAGGTCGCTGGGCGGATGGACCTGCACGGCGGAGAGCGTGCCGATTCGCCCGAGGGCGGGCGGAATGAGCGCGGTGACCCCGGCAGGCGTGACCTTGAAGCCGCCGGCGTCGCGGAAGATCGCGGCGGGCACGGTCGACGGAGCGGAATTGTCCAGGGCGGCGCTGGCCGCGCGCTGGCCGGCCGCGATTTCCGGCAACGGGTCCGGATCGCCGATCGCGACATCGCTCCAACAGGTCCAGTCCCATGACGTGTTGTGCGCCGGGCCCGGATCGGTGCGCAACAGCAGCGTGCCCCCGCCGGGCAATTTCGCGAGGTCGACGGCGAAGCGTTGCACCCCGCGGTCCGTGTCCACATGCACGGGATCGAGATAACGACGGAAGAGCACGCGTTCATCCTCGCCCGATTTCCAGGCGACTGTGAACCCCGCGCCGTCGGTCGCGGCGCCGTTGGAGTAGGCGCCGTCCTGGAAGGCAAAGCGGCCCACGGCCCGTTTGGCGCCAGGCGGCACCAGCAGGGCGATTTCGGATTCGGCGTGCGCTTGCACCATGGTGATGCCGTCAACGACCACGGCCAGCACCGGACTGGCGGTGCGCACGGACAGCGGCGGTTCGGCGAACCGGCCGTAGCGCACGATGACGTTGTTCGAGCCGGTGAGCATGGGCTGGCCGTTCTTGTCGACCGCCGTCACCGGCAGGATCTCGAGGTCGCGCCAGACCGTCCAACACCAGGCGTTGCTCTGGTCGACCGTGTCCCGGACCACCAGCGTGCCGGCGCCGAGGCCCTTCAGGTCGACGTTCAGATCCTGCAGACCGCGATCGGCGGGATTGTGGAGAGGATCGAGCCGGCGTTCAAACAGCGTGCGCGTGCCCGCCAGCGTGGTCCACTGCACGACGACGCGCACACCGGCGGTCTGGGCCGAACCGACGTAGGCATTGTCGGCAATGCCGTAGTGCGCGCGGAGCGTGGTGGCACCGGGCCCGATGTTGAAAACCATTTCACACGGGGCGTGCACGAGCACGGCGGGTTCGCCCCCGCACTGGGCCGGGCCGACAGGCGCGGCGGCTGAAAGCGAGACGGGCAGGTTGCGGAACCGTCCGATCTGGGCGAGCGCAATGGCATCCTTGTCCGTCTGCCGGCGCGGCGCGGCGGGCAGGCGGTCGAATTCATACTCGAAAGTCGGCTGGAAATACGCGCGGTCGGCGTCGGCGACGCGGGCCGTGATCGTCACCGCGCGGACGCAGGGCAGGCCGTTGATGAAGCGCATCCAGTCAAACTGGTCGCGGAGCAGCGGGTTCAGGAAAAATCCCGATCCGGCGATCTCGGGGAAAAGCCGGAAGGTCTCGACGCGTCCGGAATTGTCCGCGACCTCCAGCGAAACCTCGGCGGGTTTGTAGAAGAAAGACCTGATGCGGCCGAGCAGGGTGGGGCGAAGGTGCAGATGGGCCCAGACGTTTTGGTCGGTCAGCTCCCCGAGGGCAATGGGGGTGCCGATCCGTCCGGACTGCTTCTGCCCGGGTGTCGGCAGGAAGATCCCGTAGCGGTCGTCGAGCGAGCACCGGCGCCAGAGCAGGTAGGGCCCGTCCTCGAGGGTGAAGGTGTAGTTGCGCAGGAGCACGAGCAGCAGGTCGGCATCGTCGAGGGTCGGAAAGCGGTGATTGATGGTCTTTGTGCTCTGAATGACCCAGGCCGGGGCGGACGGTGATTCGTAGTAGGCGGCGTTGAGCGCGCAGAGCGCGGGCGTGTAGGCCGAGTAGCCTTGCGGCACGGGGCGCGGGTGGAAATTCAGACGGTTCAGCAGCGCCACGCCCTGGAAATGCGAGAGCACGTCGACCGTGTCGCGGCCGACCGCCTCCCTGGTTCGTTTCAGCTGATTGGTCTTCGCGGCGTCCCGCCAGCCGCGGCGGAGCCGGGCGTGAAACTGCGCCGGATCGGACAGGTCGGTGAGGCGGTCGCGCAGGTCGGCGTTGAAATTCTGCAGCACGTAGGTGAGGCGCAGCGGAAAATTCAGGTAGAGGCCGAGCAGGCAGGCGCAAACGACCAGGCCGACCGCCCCGGAGCGAAGCTTTTGGAGACGCACGCTTTCCACCAAAAACACCGGGGAAAGGGCGGCCACGAGCAAGCCGTAGGCGAAGAAGAACACCATGTGCCCGTCCGCGCGCAAAAATCCGTGTTTCCACTCCAGATAGGTGGCGGCGCCGAACATCAGCGCCCGGAACGTCGCCGTGCGGCGGTCCGCCGCGCCGAGCACGCCGAGCAACGCATAAAGCAACAGACCCAAAATCGCAACCAAGCCATAGACGAAGGCGGACGGTGGCGTGGCCAGGCCCATCGCCTCGCTGTACCCGCGGCTGATTTCAAGGGAGTGGAGCAGATAGGCCGGGAGATTCAGTGGGTTCTGCCCCAGCAGCATCCACAGCCCGAGCACCACTCCGCCGAAGACGCCGGCATACCATACCGCGTCCCGCCGGCGGCGCGCGATCAGGGCCTCGGCCATCGCCGCGACCACGATGGCGAGCGCGAGCAGGCAAAAGGTGAACTTGATCAGGCTCAGCACCGCGAGGAAGAGCATGGTCAGCACCAGCCGCCGCCGGCCCGGGCCCTCCGGCCGCATCAGCTCCACGCCGGCGATGAGCGCAAACGCCAGATAAAGCTGCTCGAGATTGTCGCGGATCAGCAGCGCAAAAAAAAGGCAGATCATCACCTGCCGGGTCAGAGTGAAACGGCGGAGCAGGCCCAGCACCGCCCACGAGAAACCCGCGGCTGCGGCCCCGCTCCAGATCAGCGTCAGTGCCAGATGATGCCCGGTGTAGATGTTTGCGATCAGGAAACCGAGCGGCCCGTAGGTGAAGATGAATTCGCGGCCGAACTGGAAATGGTGGTCCAGCGCATAGCTCATCATCATCCGCCACGACGGATCGAGGTCGATGTCCGGCGGGCTCACCGCGGGCAGGAAACTCAGGAACAGCAGCAGAAAAAGCAAAATGCGGCCGGGAGAAAATTCGTCGCGCCAGGCGGCGAAACGGGGCCGGGCTTCCGGAGCTGGGATGGTCATGGAGGGAGGAAAGAGGGTTCGGTGGGCGGGACCGGAGCGGGAAAGGAAGGGTAAGGGGGCGGGTGGGAGGAATCAACTCCGCGGTGCGGCGGCGGCGAAGAGTTCGGCGGCGTGCCGGGGTTGCACGATCCCCGCGGCAAACTGCCCGCGTACGCGCGCGGCCGCGGCGGCACACAGCGACCGGCCCGCCGCCTCCTCATCGAGGCAATGTTTCATCATCCGGGAGAATGCGAGCGGATCACCCGGCTTCGTCAGCCAGGCCTCCTGTCCGTGCCGCACGATCTCCGGGATGCCGTGCACGTCCGTGCTGACGATCGGTCGGCCGAAAGCCATCGCCTCCAGGATCACGCGCGGGAACGACTCCTCGAAACTCGTGCAGACAAAGAGGTCGGCCAGAGCGTAGTAGTCGTACGGTTGCCGGGTCTCGTTGACGATGGTCACGCGATCGGTTAGACCGAAGCGTTCGACCTGTTCCACGAGCTTGTCCTGGAATGCCCCCGGTCGTCCGCCGACGAGGATGAAGCGGGCCCGGCGACCGTGCTCCGGAAAACTCCCCGTGAAATGTTCCAGCGCCCGCACGAAGATATGCTGGCCCTTGCGCTCGCAGACAGTGCCGATGTTCGCGATCACGAGCTCGTCGTCGCGGATGCCGTGCCGCGCGCGCAGCGCCGCCCGCGTGTTTTCCGCCTGAAAACGATCGATGCCGGCGAGGTCGATCCAGCCGGGAATGATGCGGAAGTTCCCGTTCTCGCCCAGATCGGCGTAATAGGCATGGGTGGCCTCGGCGAGGAACACCACGCGGGTGGCGGTCCGGAACGCATCGTAGACCTGCAGATGGATCTGCCAGACGAGGAGATGGTCGAAAAAGCGTTTGATCGAGGCGCTTTCGTGAATCTGGAGCACGGAGGGCCGTCCGGCCAGCTGGGCGAGATGCACGCCCCAGAAGCACACGGCGGTGTTGGCGTACACAACGTCGATCTCGTTCCAGTCGAGCGTCGCCTGGATTTTCCGCAGCGCCCGCCGGTATTCCGCGGCCGACTCTGCGTCGAAGATTTCCTTTTCCTCCACGAGTTGCACGCGGGCGCCGAGCTCCGCGAAGGCGCCGCGGAGCGGGCCGTCCTGACCGCTCAGCACGGTGAGCCGCGCACCGGTTTCGCGCTGCAGCCAGCCGGCGTACTCGAGGAGAAAAAACGGGGCGCCTTCGAAATTGAAATTATGCGTGACCAGCAGTACGCCCAGCCGACGGCCGGCCGGCACCGGCGGCGGCGCCTGGCGCAAGGTGGCCCGGGCCGCTTCGATGCGGCGCAACGGTCCCGCACCCGGTGCCTCGCGCTGGTAACCCCGAAAGGCGCGCCAGGCCATCAGCCAGAATTCGCGCGCCCCGGGCAGGACCACGCCGCGGTCCCGCCAGCCGGCGCGCAGGCCGGTCAGGGTCCGCCAGAACAGACGCGCCGAAAACGCGGGGTAGTGTTCCTCCTTCTCCGCGCAGGTGCTCTGCAAGAACCGCCGGGCAAAGGCGAGGTGCCGCTCCCCGTTTTCCAATTCCGCAAAGATTTTCACACCGATCGGATTGTGGGCGTCGGCCCGGATGTCGACCTGTCCGCGGAACTGGCAGTGCCCCTGGGTGAAATGGCCGGGATGGAAGCCGATGGCGTCGGGGCGGAACTGGCCGTAGGGAATCGTGTTTTCTTCCAACGGGTGCGTCGTGGCGTAGATGCGCTTGATCGGCTGCTCGAGGTGAATGAGCCAGCCGCGCAGCACCATTTTGTTGTATTGCGTGTGCGCGACGCCGTCGGGCTCTTCCAGGGCGCCAAAGAACGGAGGGTTGGGCAGCGTGTCGAGCGGCCGGGCCGAGGCGGCCAGCGCGAGGGCGTCGATCGCCGGTTGCGCGGGGATGCGGCGCGGGTCCGCAGACACCTTCAGGATCTTGTAAAGCGATTCCGGAATCCAAAACCGTTCCAGCCGGGGCGGGGGCGGCTTCGGTGCGCCCGGGGCCGCGGGGGCGACGGTCACCGGTGTGCGGAAAATCTCTTCCCAGCGACCGTCTGGATCGAGCACCTCGATCCGGAACTCGTGCGCGCCCGGGCGCGGCTCCAGCAGAAAAAGAAAACCGGCGTGGGGCAGGCCCGGATGGCCGCGTCGGGCGGTTTCAATTTCCGGGCGCGGCATGCCGAACAGACCGAGGTAGGGCTCATCCCCCAGCCAGCCGCGGATATCGGTATAGACTGCGCCGTTCTTGGCGAGGAACCATCCCAGGACCCAGGTTTTTTCGGCGCGGAGGTTCCAATCGGTCGGCAGTTCAACGGAGCTGGAGTGGCGGTCGGTTTCGATCACGGCGAGGGACGGCCCATCCTTGGGTTGTCGTGCGTCCTGTCCAGCCATGTTTTTCCCGTCGCGGCCCGGCCGCCGGTCAGGAAACAGCCTCGACGCGTAACGCGCGAAACATCAGAGCCAGTGGCCGCGGGTCCTCGTGGCGGGGGAAACCCCGGGCATAAACGAACTCCAGCACATGCTCGCCGGCCGCCAAGTCGCATTCAAAGAGGGCGGTCCGCGGCAGCGAGACCTGGAGGACGGCGCGGCTTCCCAACGGACAGCCGTCGATGTTCACCTCAAAAGACTGGTCGGGGTAGGGACAGAGGTAGTCGCACGAAACCCGCCAGCGTCCGGCGGTCGGCGCGGCAAAGGCGACCCGCGTGCGCGGGGCCAGGCCCCAGTGGATTTCCGGCAGGTACCACTGGGGAAACGGCCCCTCGACCGGCCCCAGACCCTCTTGGGCGGTGAATCCATCAAAACCCAACTCCACCGGTTCGTCGGCAAATTCACGCTCGACCGGGTGCTGCGTCAGGGCTTCCGCCAGCTCGCGATCCCATTCAAGGGCCCAGGTGAAATAGGCGGGACTGGCCAGGCGCGTGATCGATTCGCGCTCGACCCCGTTGAGCACGGTGTACTTGCCGGTTCCGGGCTTCGGACCGTGAAAGTGGACGATCCGCGCCCCGACATTGTAGCCCCAGTAGGGTTTCCAGTTCAGTTCGTCCGGCAGGGGGTCGACGCGTCCGCGAAAATGATCCTGTAGCGCCAGCTGGTCGAAGGGACTGCGCATCGTGGCAGGGAGCAGCCGGTGGACCGTCTCTACCAGGCCGGGAAGCTCCGCGCGGAACGCCGCGAGATTCAGCCAGAGGACGCCGGAGTTGAAGCGGGCCCGGTCGCCGCGGTCGGTCTCCGGGGCGGCGGCCAGAAACCGCGGGGCGCAGCTTCCAAGCAGCGGTGCCACATCGCCGCGGAAAAACACGTCGCAATCGGTATAGAGCACATGGGAGTCGGTCCACCCGAATTCCGCCGCCACCGCCGGGATTTCCAGCCGCAGGTAGGCGCCGCGGGCGATCAATGGCATGGAGGGGATTGAATCCACCAAAGGCGAGCGACGGAAGACCACGGTGACCCCGCGGGCGCGCAACCAGCGGGTGAGGCCACAATCCTGGCCGTCGAATATGCACACCGGGTCGAGGTGCGGACAGTGCCGCCGCGCCGAAGCCACGGCCACATGGACGTGATTCGCGTAATCGCGGAAGCCGGGCGAGCGCTCATTCAGCGCAAAAATCCACTTCATGGGGGTAAAGACTGTCCGCAACGTTAAGAACCCGCCGCGCCCAGCGCAAGGCCAGGCTCGCCGCGCCGGCGGTTGTAAGCCCTCGCGATACTTTTCCGAGGAATGGAGGGTCGGCCGGGTTCGGCGGTCTAAGCGGAATCAGGCCTTTGAGCCAAGGGGGAGCCGGACCTCCGGGTCGCCTTTTCTCGCGCACTCGATCGCAGCCGGCCGAGTGATCGGGCGCAGCGCAGTCATCTTGCCTGCCGGCACCGGACGAGCGGGTGCAGGCATGGCCCGAAAGGACAGTTCATGTCCCGGGATCATACCCTCTCCGCGTTTCATTTGCGGTGGGTCTGATACCCCGAGGCTGGCTTCGGCTTGTTTGAGCTGTAGGCCTGCTTGCAGGCGATTCAGCGTGTAGTCCGTTAGCGGGCGTTTCGAATCGCCTGCAAGCAGGCTCCTACAAAAAGGCGAAGAAATAGCGGGTATGGAGAATTGGCGTTGGTTTGGTCAAATGCCCCGGGAATCTTTACGTGGGGGTTTTAGAAGGGCTCAAGGCGCCTTCGGCCTGGCCATGATGCCCGCGAGCAGGCGGATGTAGCAGGCTTGGTAGTAGATCGCCGGCTCGGTGATTTCCCAGGAATTGGCCGGTCCGCTGCCGCTCAACTCTGCGTAGGCCTTGGCCGGCGGCTGCTCGCGGATCCAGGCGAGACTGCCTTCATAGAAGTGATTCGGGCCTCCGACCACGTATCCGGGCGGCAGCTCGCCGCGGTAGGCCTCGTGATACATGCGCGAGGCCGACGACTCGGCTCCGTACCGGTTCATGTTGGTGAGGTAAACGAAATCGATCGGGTTGACTCCGTGAAAAGCATGCAGCTGGTCGATCGCCTGTTCCCGCAACCGGTTCGTCAGCGACCCGCCGAGTCCCGCGTCGGCGCCCTCGAGCGCCGTGAGCCCGTGGCAGGCGCGGGTCCGGCTGCTGCCCCAATGATACGAGGACTCCGGCATCCACGCGCGGTAAAGCTCGTTTTTCCCGTCCTGTGGCATGAACCGCGGCGAACGCGACGAACGCTGATACGCGTCGGTGATCCGGGAGCAAACCGCGGGGTCGGCACCGGGCCGGCCGAGGTAGTCGAAAAGCATCTCGGCCTGGCCCATCTCGCGCGGGCTCCAGATTTTTTCCGCGAGCTGCGGCATCGTCCCGACTTTGGCCTTGAACGCCTCGTGGTAGATGGCTTGGCCTGTCAACGTCCACAGGTGCATGGCGGCGACGGCTTCCGCGCGGTCCTGGGCGGCCGCGTCGAGATTGGCATTGCCGGACCGGATTTCCCCGGAGTCGCAGTCGTAGCTTCGCGGGTGGGTGGCATACCACTGCCAGGCGCGTTCCGCCCGGGCGCGCAGATCGGCGGCGAAGTCCTTCCAAGGCGCAAAACCGGCATAGATGCGCGAGGCGTGGGCGAAAATCCCGGCGGCGGCAACGGTCGAGGCCGAGCATTTCGGTCCGTAGAAACGCGGATGTGCATCCTTGCTCTCGGGCCAGGTGGCGCTGTACGCCGTCATGCCCATCTTGATGAAGACCCCGCCGTCGGCGTCCTGCATCTTGACCAGCCAGTCGAGTTCCCATTTCACCTCGTCAAGCAGGTCGGGCAGGCCGTTGCCGGATTCGGGGAGATTGAAGTCGTCGGTGAACGCGGCGGGATTCGCGCTCCACGCGTAGAGCAGAGGGTGGATCACCTCGGGGAGGAACGTGGGGTATTTGTTCGTGTCGCCGGCGTCGTTCCAGCCGCCGCTCAAATCGCGGGCGGTGGCGGGATCGTTCTTCGCCCAGATCGCGCGCGCCCGCCGGTCCTGCAAAAAGGACGGTCCGTCCCGCCAGGGTGCGTCCGCCCAGGGAGCGCGGTGGTCGGTGAGCTGGCGCTGGTAGTAGAACATGCGCACCGCGGCGCGCAGCACGCCGGCGTAGACATCGGGCGCGATGCGGAACACGTGCGACCGCAGGCCCAACTTAGGATCAAAAAGGTAGTAACTTCCGGGTTGGTCCACCGCGCTGAAGTCGAACCACCAACCCCGGTCGCCGGAGGCCGCGTCCACCCGGCCCTCGTCGAACAAAACCGGGGCCGCCTGGAAAATCACCGCGCCGGTCGCAACCGTCCGGACCTCCAGCAATGGACCCGGGATGAAACGATCGCTGGCATTGTAGCCGAGTTGCGGATCGCTGAGCACCGCGACCTTGATCATGCCCGGCGTGTAGCCGAACTGGTCAACATGGATGTGCCCCGTGACCGGCGGCAGCCCCGGCACCGTGACACCGCTTTGCGCTGCGACCGACCATTGCGGCGGCGGTTCGGCCGCGGAAGCGCGCGTTGCAACGGTCGCAGCGGCCAGAGTGAGAGTAGCAACCAACAGACGAAACGAAGTAGTCATCCGAAAATAGGCAGAGGGGATGGCCACAGAAAACATAAAAAGCGCAGAGCTGAAAGATGAAAACCGCGGCGGCGAAGAAAACGAGGTGGTGCTCCGCCTGCTGGGAGGGACGATCTCCCGATCGACCGCGGCCCGTCGGGAGACGGGCCCTCCGTCGCGGAGACATTGATGATTCCCGAGCCCAGAAGCGGATGGTGGAGCCCGGCCTCCGGCGGGCTTAACCTGCACGAAGTTCAGGTTCCACCAAACTCACGCATCACTCAGTTGCCTGGCCCGTGTCCGGGCGAGGCGACGGTGCGCAGCAGCTCGACGTGGCCGGGCAGGACGTGCTCGTAGGCGAAGCGGGATTCCACGCGGGCGGTCGCACGGCGCGCGCGCTCCTGCGTCGCCCCGGGATCGCTCAACGCCGCGATGATCGCGTTGGCGAGTTGCGAGGGCGAACCGGCGCGCACGAGGAGCGCCTCCTCGCCGTCGCGCACGATTTCGGGAATGCCGTGGACGTCGGTGCTGACGATCGGCAGCCCGAAGGCCATGGCTTCGAGAAGTACGCGCGGGAATGATTCCTCAAAGCTGGTGCAGACGAAGAGGTCGGCGAGCGCGTAGAAATCGTACACGTCGCGCGTTTCCTCCACGATGCGCAGGCGGTCGAGGCCGGTCCAGGCGATGTCGAGGACCAGCGTGCGCTGAAAATCGGTTTCCCGGCCGCCGACCAGCAGGCTCAGGCTGCGCGCATAAAGCTCCGGCTGGCGCCGGCGCAGGAGTTCGAGCGCGCGGATGAAGGTCTGCTGGCCCTTGCGCTCGCACACGGTGCCGATGTTGGCGACGACGACTGCGTCGGCGGGAATGCCGTGTTTCCGGCGCAGGGCGGTACGGTCGTTGACGGCGCGAAACGCGCGGATGGCCGCGAGCCGGATCCAGCTGCTGACGAGAATGAAGTTGTCCGACTGTCGGTGCGGCTCGTAATAGGCGCGGGTCGTCGGCGTGAGGAAGCAGACGCGGTCCGCCAGGTTCACTGCGGCGTCGACCAGCGGGAGGCAGGCCTCCGGCAGTTTTTCAAAAAAGAACCGCGGGAGGGTGGCGCTTTCGTGGATGTAGAGCAGGGACGGCTTGCCCAGTTGCGCGGCCAGGTGGACGCCCCAGAAGGAGACCAGCGTATTCGCGACGATAATGTCGCAGGGCAGGGTTTGCAAGTTCCGAGCGAGTTGGTTGACGGCGGTGGAAAAAGCGGAGCGGTTCGCCGGAGCGGCCAGCGGCGTGGTGTCGTGCAGGCGCACGCTCATGCCCAAGGCCTCGTACCGTGCGCGCAGGGGGCCATCCGCACCCGACAGCACGGTCACCTCCAGCCCGGCCTCGGTGCGCAGCCACGCGGCGTATTCAAAAAGGAAAAGCGGCGCACCCTCCAGGTTGAGATTGTGCGAGACCAGCAGGACGCGTGGCCGCGCGCCGAACGGCAAGCCGGCCCGGACCGGATGGTCCGACATAAAAGGGGTCAGGTTGGAAATGTTATTCTCTCGCGGGTCGAATTTCCCCCGAAGGTAAAAGGTAAAGCCTGACCCCTTTTTGAAGGAAGGTTGGTCGAAGAAGGCGTGGCGGGCCTGACGGGTGGCTTGCCAGCGGGCGAAAGGCCCCGGCAGGGAAACCCGGTGGTGCTGGCAGGCGGCGGTGAAGGCGCGGACGACCGCGCGGAACAGCGCCGGGCCCGGCGGCGGATACGGCGATTCGACCTCGACCGTAGACCGCTGATAAAAGCGCCGGGCGAAGACAATGTGGAACTCATCGTTGGCCAGTTCGGCGTAGGCGCGCACCAGCAGCGGATTCGGAGCGCGGGCGTCGATGTCGGCAAATCCGAAGAACTGGGAATTGGCGGCGAGCGGAAACTGCGGGAAGCGCGCCGCCACTTCAGGCCGCGGCATGCCGTGTTCGAGGTGGGTGAGGCCGCCGCCGCCGGTGCAGCCGAGGAGGCGGGTGATCGGCTGCTCGGGATGAAACACCCAACCTTTGAGCGTAATGCGGTCGAACTGCGACGGTGCGACCAGCGTCGGATGGTCGATGAATCCGTCGAACGGCCGGTGCGGATGGCGCGTGAGAAAAAATGCGGCGGACGGCGCGACATGCTCGCTGGCAAGTTCGTCGAGCGGGACCTGCGGCCGGCGGACGTGGTCCTTCAAAATCGCTTCAAGCAGGCGCGGCACGGCCCCGGTTTGGAGGTGCGGTCGCGGCGGCGGGGTTGGATCGCCGAGCACGAGCATGTCGCTGCGCCAGACTTCGACCCAGCGGTAGTGGTCATCCAGGACCTCCAGCCGGATGCGCGCCGCGCTGGGCCAGGCGTCGAACTCGAGATAGAATTCAGAAAGGAGGCTGTTGAGACCGTACGGGAATTTGGCCTGCAGATCGCGGCGTGGCAGGCCGAGGATGCCCAGGTAGCAAACATCTTCCACCCAAGCGCGGATGTCGTGATAAACCCGGCCGGGCTTGGCGACGAACCACCCGCTCATCCAATGATGTCCCGGCACCAGCCCCCATTGGGCGGGTGTTTCGACCAGCACAATGTAGTCGTCGGTTTCGGTCATCGGGCCGGTTCAGACAGGTAGGCCTCGCGGGCATTGGCGAGGTGGCGCGGCATGCTCTGGTTGATGTCGAAAAAGCGGTGGACGCGCGAATACGCCATCGAGGCCATCTTGTCGTCGCCCGTCCAGTGTTGGCGCAGCACTTCCTTGAGCGCGGCGGCGAGCTTGAGGTGGTCACCCGCGGGCAGAAGCAGGGCCTCGTCCTTGTCGACGAACATCTCCGGGATGCCGTTGACGTTGGTGCTGATGATCGGGAGCCGGAACGTTGCGGCCTCGATGAGCACGCGCGGCGAGCTTTCCTCGAAGCTCGTGCAGACGAAGACATCGCTTAACCGGTAGAAGTCGAACACCTCGCGGGTCTCGTCGACGATGACAAACTTGTCGTTGTGCCCGAGCAGCTCGATGTCGTGGAGCAGCGACTCGGTGTAGATGCCCGGGCGGCTGCCGACGAGCAGGTAGCGCACCGGCGGCCGGCCGGTGAAGAACTCCGGCTCGTGCTTGTGGAGGTGATCGATGGCGCGGAGGAAAATGTGCTGGCCCTTGCGCACGCAGATGCTGCCGATGTTGGCCACCCAGGTGGCGGCTGTGTCGAGGTCGTGCTTGCGCCGGAGTTCGTCCTTGGCGTGGCGGGCGGCGAAATCGCGCATGGCGGCCAGATCCTGCCAGGTGGGCAGCACGCGGAAGTTGTCGCGGGTGTTGTAGCTCTCGAACACGCGCCGGGTCGCGGCGGCGGTGAACACGACGCGGTTGGCCTTGCGCAGCGCCTCCTCGGCGCGGGGCTGGACGAACGGCGAGAGCGACGGGGCGAAGAACGCCTTGATCGGGCTGCTCTCGTGCACATAGAGCGCGGAGGACTTGCCGATCGCCGCGGCCACGTGCACGCACCAGAAGCTCGCGAGGGTGTTGCCGATGATGAGGTCGGAATCGGTCCAGTCGCACTGCCGCGCGAAGGCGGCCACGGCGTCGTCGAATTGTTCCGGGGCCTTGACGCGGTAAAATTGCGCAGGATCCACCAGCTGCAGCGGCAGGCCGGCTTCCTCGTATTCGCGGCGCACCGGGCCCTCTTCCATCGCGACGACGCGCACGCTCACGCCCGGTTGCCGGCTGAACCAGCGGGCGAGATCGCAGGCGATGAGGGAGGCGCCTTCGAAGCGCAGGTTGTGGGTGACGAAGAGCACGCGCATCGCCACCGGGCGGCGGGCGTAGCGATGGTCTGTCGTGCGCGGGCGCAGGTGCGGCGGCTGGTAGTCGAGGACCTCGCTCAGGTACGGGTCGCGGTAAAGGCCGTGGCGCTGGACGAAGGCGAGGTGCTCGCGTTCCGAGTAGGCCTTCCCGCGCGTGGCGCTGCCGAGGTGTTGCAACACGGCCTGCGGAGTGAACACCGTGCGTTGGCCGGCGGCCGCGGCGCGCAGGCAGAAATCGATGTCGTTATAGGCGACCTCGAAATCCGTGGCGTCGAAGCCGCCGAGCTGGCGGTACAACTCCACGCGGGTCAGCAGGCACGCGCCCGTCACGGCCGAGACATCGCGCGCGCAATGTGGCAGGAACAGGTGGCCGAAATCGTCCTTCGGCAGGCCGGCGAAGAGTGCATCGGCGAGACCGCCCTGCGCGCCGACGATGATGCCGGCGTGGTTCACGGTCTGGTCGGGATGGAGGAGCTTGGCGCCGACAATGCCGACGCCCGGAACGGAGAGCCAGCCGACCATGTCCTCCAGCCAGCCCGGTTCGAGCGCCTCGATATCGTTGTTCAGGTGGAGCACCAGCGGTGTCGTGACGGCGGCAGTGCCGAGGTTGACGAGATGCGAATAGCTGAAGCGGTCGCGGGCGGCGTCGTTCGCGATGACACGGCAACGCAGGTCGGTCCGGTCCGGCAGCGCGGCGAGGTAGGCGACCGCTCCCGGGTCGGTCGAGCGATCGTTGACGACCACCACTTCGACATAGCGCCGATCCGTCGTCCGGGCGAGCGAATCGAGGCATTTGCGCAGCAGGTCGGCCCGGTCCTTGGTGGGAATGACGATCGTCACCGGATTTTCCGCAAGCAGGGCGGAATCCCACTTGAGCTGGTGCAGGCAGAGTGAAAACTGCTCGCAGAGCGGCGGGAGAAACGGGGTCGCGCGGAGGCCGCGGCGCGCCAGCGTCTCCGCGATGCTGCGGCGCGCGGCGTCGAAGAGATAACCCTTTTGTCCGCCGTGACTGGCCGTGCTCTCGGCGTGGGCACGCCAGTGGTAGCCGATAAACGGCACGTGCACGATCTGCGCGGGCGTCAGCAGCTCGAAGACGCGGAGAAAGAGATCG
This sequence comes from uncultured Opitutaceae bacterium, assembly GCA_964477955.1. Taxonomy (GTDB): domain Bacteria; phylum Verrucomicrobiota; class Verrucomicrobiia; order Opitutales; family Opitutaceae; genus Didemnitutus. Next base: position 20,444 of record CAYZGG010000016.1, on the reverse strand, counting down.
ATGTCCTGGGCCCCGGTGAAACCGCCGCGCAGCCGCCCGGCGCGGTCGATGAGCTCGCGGCGAATGACGCTGAGGTGGTGGGTGAAATTGTGCGTGATCGCCATCTCGGGATTCCACGCGCCCTTGAATTGCGGATCGTAGCGCTCGCCGGCGGCGTTGATCTTGTCCTCGTCGGTGTAGAGATAACCGGCGTCCGGATTCGCCAGGATCGCCTCGACCACGTGCAGCAGGGCGTCGGGCGGCAGGAGATCGTCGTGGTCCAGGAGGCCGACGAATTCGCCGGTGCAGAGGTCGAGGGCGGAATTGGTGGCCTCGGCGATGTGCCCGTTTTTTTCCCGGACGACGAATTTGATGCGCGGATCGGCGGCGGCGGCTTCGCGCAACAGGCGGGCAACGTGCGGTTGCGGCGAGGCGTCGTCGGCGACGCAAAGCTCCCAGTTCGGGTAGTATTGAGCGCGAAGCGAATCGATCAGCTCCTCGAGAAAGGCCTCGGGTGTGTTGTAGGTCGGGACGGCGAGGCTGATCTTCGGGCCCGCGGCGGCCAGGCGGGCGCCGTCGGCGGTGAGCAGCCGGGTGAGATTGCGCGAAAGCTTGTTGTTCGCCAGCCAGAGCTGGAACGGATCGGTGACGCGCGTCGCGGCGGCGGCGGCCCCGGCCGGGCGCGAGGATTTCCGCACCATGGCGTCCTTGAGCTGCCGGCGGCATTCGAGCACGCCGGCGCGCAGTGCCTTCCAGTCGTCCACGCGGATCCGGCCGGTGAGGGTCGGGCGGAGCAGCGCCAGGGCGCAGCGCCAGAAGAGCGGCTCGCTGTACGTGGGCACAGGGCCGCTGTGCTCGTCCTGCTTGTTCAGGAAAAGCCGCTTGGTGAAGAAGAGGACTTTTTCGCCGTCGGCGTATTCGACAAAGATCTTGAGGGCGGCCGGGCTGGGGGTGTCGCGCGGGATGTCGACGAGCCCGTAGAAATTGCTGTTGAGCGCCTGGGGCCAGGTGGGGTTGTAGCCGGCCACGTCGGCGCGTGCCTGGCCGAAGATGAGGCGGTTGTCGCGGCCGGGACCGATGCTGGCGGTAATCTGCCGGATCGTGCGCTTTTCGCTGAAGGCCCAGCCGTTGAGGCGGAATTTGTCGTAGAGCGCGTGGATCCACTGGCCGGGAATTTCCTGGACACCGTGCAGGTCGGCGCCGGGGTAGATGATCATGCAGTCCGTGGTGAGCTCGGTCAGGACGCGGGCACCCTCGTGCCGGATCTCGGAGGGGCGGCGGTAATGGAAGTGACGGTAGAGATAAAACAGACTCTCGGTGACGAATTTCGCGGCCAGCAGCGGTTTGGGCCGGTGCGCCGGGATCGGGCCGGTAGGATTGACTTCAAGGCGATGGAATTCGCGCCAGCGGTAGTGCCGGTCGAGAAGTTCGAACACCAGGGTGCAGGCGCCGAGCCAGGGCTGGATCCAAAGGCGGAATCCGCAGGTGCGGGCCGGTGGGCTGCCGGGAAAAAGCGTCGCGAGGTCGGGGCGGACGAGTCCGTAGAGACCGAGGAAGGGCTTGCCGTCGAGCACGCCGCGCACGTCGAGGAATTCCTCGCCTGCCGGGGAACAGGCCCAGCCGGCAAACTCCACCACGGGCTGGTCGAGCAGTCCGCTGGCGGGTTTTTCGAGGCCGAAGGCGATCGCGTCGTGCGGAGGCGGGGCCATCTCAGTGGATCTGGAGTTTTTCGATGTAACCCCAGCCGAAGGAGGCATCCCCGGTGGGGCCGGGGCGGCTGCGGATCACGATTTCGTGTCCATCATAGCCGGCCGGGATCGGGGCCACGATGTTTTTCGGGCCGCGGTCGCTCAGGGTATATTTGGGTTCCAGGAAAAGATGCAGCAGGAGCCGGTCCTCCTGGCCGGGCTTGCGGGCGAACACATCGAAGGCCACGCCCTTGGTGTTGCCGTGCAGGTAGGCGCCTTCGAGGACGCCCACGATGCCCTCGACGGTCCGGGCGCCGCGCGGGATGTCGAAGATCAGCTCCGTGCCGGCGTGGGCGCTGAACTTCGGGTGACTGGTATCGGTGTCGTAGACCGCGAGATCATACGGGATCGCGTAGAGCTTTGGCGCCGGATCCATCATGAAGAAATCCGAGTGCTTGGTCAGGATCGTGACGGGCGTGAGGGTGTTGGGATTGACGGGGCGGGCCGGGCGTCCGGGTGGATGGTAGACCAGCTTGATGCCGTTGAACGTGCCGTCGGCGATCTGGTTCGCCACGCGCTCGAAGTCCGAGTTGTTGACGTAAACGTTGATCCCGCTCGGCTCGTGGGTAAAAACCAGCTGTGGGTTGATCCCGAGGTCGCGGCCGCGGGCTTCGATGGTGTCGAGCATGCCGCGGCTGGTGCCGCGCATGAGCAGAAAAATCACCTTCTCGCCCTCGAGCAGCTTCACGCTTTCGTGGACGCTCGCCTCGTCATGTTCGCGCCAGCCGGGAATCATCAGGGCGCGGCGTCCCGAATAATACGGGATCATCGAGGCCCAGTCGTCGCCATAGATCATGATGACGTCGTCCGGGCTGCTGTTGGCGCGCAGGGCCTGGGTCAGGCCGTTGCCGCCGTAGAAATCGAGCCGCTGCTCCTGATAATAGCCCTGAAAATAGATGACGAACTGGAGGGAGAGGGCGAACAGCGTGGCGGTCCAGGCGGCCCAGCGGGGCACGGCCGGAGTGGCGAAGAGGCCGGTGACGGCCACGCTCCCGGCGGCGGCGGCGAACGCCGCAATGGCGTAGTAATAGTAGTCGTGCAGAAAATAAAGGTTGGTGAAGATCATGATCGCGCCGAGGAACGGCAGGACCAGAAACGCCAGCGGCCGCCATTGGCGCGGGTTCAGCAGCAGGAAAACGGGGCCCGCGATCGCCACCGGCGCGGCGAGCTGGTCGAGGGTGAGATTGTGCCAGACGCTCTGCCAGAAGGCGGCGCTGAAACGCATTGGCAGCGTGCCGAAATTCCATTCATTGAGATTGCCGGACAGCAGGAAACGAGCGGCCGGATTGAGCGCCTTGATCTGGTCCGCCGCCCGGGTCCAGAGCAGGCCGACGACAAACACCGGCACGGTGGCGAGCAGCGCGCGGCCGGCAAGACCGAGGAGTCTCTTCCATGAGCGGTCATCCGCCCGCGCCTCGCGCCAAAGCAGCACGAGGGTGAGCAGCACCGCCGGCAGGATCCAGCCCAGCCACGTGGTGATCTTGGTCAGGATCGCGACGGCGCCGAACAGCCACGCGCCCGCCAACGCAGCCCAGAGGCGGCGGGGCCCGTCGATGCAGCGGAGGACGCACACCAGGTGCCAGGCCACGGCGGCGAGGGCCATCGATTCGATCAGCACGCCGCGCGTGTAGAAAACATACACCGGGCTGGAGAGGATGAAGGCCAGCGCCAGCCAGACCTGAAAGTCCGGCAGCCGCAGCCGGCGCAGAAGGACGAAGAGGGCCGGCAGCCCCGCGTAGAAACACAGCACGCTCACCCAGCGCCCGGCCACGTGGATCGGCTGTCCGGTTTGATTGGCCCAGGCCGCCACGGCCCACTGGTAAAACGGAAACTCCATCGGCGCGGACCAGGGCTTGCCGAGCACGGGAGTGGGATAGTCGATTTTATAGCCGTCTTTCTGCGTGAACAGGCAGGAGATCGCGGTTTGCGTCTGCCGGAATTCCTGGCCCGCCAGTCCGCTGACGGCCCAGTTGATGTGCACCAGCCAGAGATGGGCGGCCAGCACGGCCAGAAACACGGCCACGGCTGGCCCGGTGGGATATCGGGAGGTGTCGGCGGGTTCGTGGTCGGGCATCAGGAGGAAAGTTGCGGGCGAGCCGGGTGGCATCAAGTGCGCATTCGTCGGGGGGCGGCGGCTATTTGATCGCGATGCGGGAAAAATAGATCCAGTCGTAGTTCGCACGGTCGTCCGGCCCAGGCAGACTGTGGACCACGAGAATCGCGTCGGATTCGGCATGGAAGTCGACGGCGATTTTTTGCGGGGCGCGGTCGGCCGGGTTGTTCACCGGATCGAGATGCTGGCGGAAGATCTCCTCGGCCTTGCCGCCGGGATGCCGGACGATGGCGACGACGTCCGCGCCGTCGGTGTTGCCCTTGCCGGTGTAGGAGCCCTCGGCCATGAAGAAACTCATCTCCAGATGCGACCCGCCGGCGGGCAGGTCGAACTCGAGGGCGGTGGGAGCATGGGCAAAAAAGCAGGTTTCACCATTCAGGCGGTAGGCAGAAAGTCCATAAGGCACCGCGTAGCGGTTCGGCCGGGGCGACATCATCACGAAGGGATCTTCATCCGCCTTCAGCGCGACCGGCGAGGGCTTGGTGGGCACAACCGCCACCACGGGAGGCGGCCGGGCATCCACGCGAAGCAGCGCCGCCTGCGCCGATCCCGCCATGCGCGCCCGCATGGCCGGTTCCGCTTCGGCCGGCACATAAACATCGGTGGAACTGGTCTGGAGCAACGGTTTTTCCGCGAGGGCAAAACGCCCGCGCAGCTCGGCGACGTAGGCCGTTTCCGACCGATAGCGGCCGGTCAGGACCACGGCGCCGACCTGCCATTCCCGACTCGGGCCGACGGCCCGGGTCAGAGCTGCCGCGTCGGTCTCCCGCCCGGCGGGAACAAGAATCATGCGGCGCTGGGCGCGATAGGCAAAGTGGGGGTCCCAGTCCTGCCCGGCGGCGATAACCAGATCGGTGGCGCTGGTGACGCGAGAAACGGCCTGCGCCAGTTCGCCGACGTTCGGCAGCTGAACGGTGGAGTCGCCCGAGACCGCGACCGTCAGCTGAGCTTGGGCGAGGAAAAGCAGCGCGCCGGCCACAAGGGCGACCGCGGGCCGGCTGCCGGCGAAGCGAAACAGGCTGCCGAAAATTCCGGCCAGAACCAGCGCGCTGATCAGACAGAGCGGCCCCACTTCGACGGCCTGGGCTTCGTAGAGCGGCAGAAGGAGCACGAGGGCAGCGACCAGAACCGCGACCAGCCCTGCGAGCGGAAACTTGTCCTGCAACCGACGTCCGCTGGCGAAGGCCAGCAGGAGCAGCCCGCTCACGGGGGCGACGAGGGCGCCGAAGAAAAGGCGGAGAAAGGCGATCCAGAAATCGAGTTCCAACCGCTGCGCCGGTGGTCCGAACGCGGCGCTCCAGACCGGTCCCGCGCGCAGGAATCCGGCGTAAGGGTTGGCCGCCTTGAGCAGGTCCGTGTGCCGGATCCACAGGGCGGACGCCACCACGGACGGAAGGAACGCAACGAGGGCCGCCCGAGGCCGGGCCCGGGCGCCGGTGTGCCACCAGAAAATCAAGCCGGCCAGAAAAAACGGCAGGAAGCAGAAGGGATTGGTGACGGCGGCGGCCATGCCGAGAAAAATCGCGGCGGGACCGGTCGTGAGCCGCGGAGCTTCCAGATATTTCAGCAGGCAGTACAACCACCAGGTGGCGCAGGTCAGCGCTGCGGTCGTTCCGCCCAGGCTGCAGGCCTGGCTCCGGCCGAACGGGCTTAGCAGCCAGAAAGCCAGCGCGAGGACAGCACCGGCCCGGTTGACGCCCGATTGGCGGGCAAGCAGGTAAAGCGCGGGCAGGCCGAGATAAAAAAATCCCAGCGCCACGGTGCGGCCAGCGGTTTCGGCGGGACAGTCGGCCACGCGGGCGTACACCGCTGCAAGGTTGCAGTAGAGCCCGAATTCATCGGGCACACGCCAGGGATGGCCCAGCAATGGCGTCGGATAGTCGAGCTGCAGGCCATCGGTGACCAGGGCGCGGATGCTGAGCGCGCTGATTATTTCCCGGTTGCCGGCGGCCTCGCGGCCCAGTTGCGGCCAGACCGCGACCGACTGGATCAGGCAGGCCAGAATCAGGGCCGCGGCGGCGAAAATGAGTTCGGCACGGCGGACGGCGTCGCTCGACACTACGGAGGTCTCAGTGGGCATGCGGGCTGGCAACGGAAGCCGGCACGACACCCGATGGCAAGTTCAAGCTGCCGGGTTCCGTCCGTGCCCGGCCCCGAGGAGATCGATCGCACCGGCCAGGCCCGTGGCGGTGAAGCAAAGCAGGAGTGGATACGAACCGTGAAAATACCCCGTGATGATCGTCGGGAAAGAGCTCACGCCGATCAGCGCGATGGCACCGAGCGTCGCGCCGACGGTCCCCGCCAATGCCAGTTGAAAGCCGATCAGCCCGGCCCGTCCGACGCGTCCGGGCCAGACCATCAAAACCAGAAAACCGGCCAGGGCGGCCCAGAACAGCGGCGGGTGGAGCGCCTGATAGGTCCGCCCGATGTGCTCGAGGATCCGCAACCGCGCGCGATCCAGGGCGGTGTATCCGGGCGGGCGGCCCTCCGGCGGCGCCAGCCGGGCGCGCGTGGTTTTTTGAAACAGCTCCAGACCGGCGGCATCCCCCGAGCTCGGCGCAGGCCGGGCATAAAAACTTTCGAACCCGATCAGGAACCCCGCGGTCGCGCGGGAGGCGTTCAGCCAGGGCGTGCGATAGCCGTCGTTCCAAGGCGGCAAGAATCCGCGGCGTGGCGGCAGGGCATCCAGCAGGCCCCGTTCGCAGGCCCCGTTCACCTCAGCCGCCAGCCGCCGGTAATAGGCGAGCGCCTCGCCGGCATTGTGACAGTGACCGGCGGCACCGACGGCGTCGCGCAGCGCCCACATGAACCACCCTCCGGCGATCTCCCGCGCCTCGGCGGGCTGGCCGGTGAGCGCGGTGCCCAGTGCGGCCCAGTCGCGCCCGGGCTTGCCTTCGAAATAATCGTGCAGTTCGCGAAAGGCCGGACTGACGGCGTAGATCCGTTCACGGACTTCGCGCGCGACCGGCACATAGGGTTGCCATTGGTGCGGACGCACCCGGACCAGCGCACCGTAAGCGTCGGCGAATTCCGGCGCACGAAACTCCACCGTGACCCCGGCCCGGTAATAGTGGTGGTTGACCAGCGCGACGAGACCGTTGGCCCCGCCCCAAATCGACCAGGGCAGGAGCAGCAGAATCCAGGTGGGACCGCGGCTCCACGCGCGGCGGTGCGCCACGACCGCCCCGGCGGCGAGCAGGAAAACAGCGGGAAGCAGCAACGTGGCTTCCTCGCGGCTGAGCCAGCTGGCGGCCAGGCCGACGCCCGCCGCCACGCTCCAGGCCAGGCGCCGGTAGTAATTTGCGCGGACGTGGAGCCACAGGCCCGCGAATCCGGCCAGCGCGATCATGCCTGCCGGAGTGGCGAGATGTTGCCGCAGCACCCGGGCCATCACCGGCGCCTCATCCGACATGGGATTGAACAAAAGCACCAGGTAGATGGCCAGAGGCAGAAAGCGGAGACGGAAGGCCGGGGCCACGGCGAGGGCCAGCGCGCCGCAAGCGAGGGCATACAGGGCTTGCTGGGCCAGCGGCAGCGACAGGTGGAGGGAGTGGACGGCGGCGATGAACAACGGGTAGCCGCATCCTTTCGCCAGGGTGCGCGGCCCGTAGTCCCCCAACCAGTGGCCGTGCAGAATCGAGTTGGCGAGATCGATGAACAAGCGGTCGTCCAGCTGGGCGTCGGCCACGGCGGTGACCGGCTGTGCGGCCACGAGCCAGAGCTTGAAAATGGTCAGGGCCAGCGCGGTACCCCAGGCCAGCGCGGTCGCGCGCGACGAGGAGGCAGACGGGGCGGGCATGGGCGGTCGGGACAAGAAGCCGGATGTTGCGCCCGGGTGCCCCGGTGGCAAGCCCGGCGGCGGCGCGGGGCGGCGAGAGCCTTCCTGCGAATGCCCGACGCGGTATTGGGCGGAGTGCCGGCGAACGCGGCGCGGATTCGGTTCCCCGGGGGTAGGGCGTGACCGCCGGGCGCGCCGAAAATTGTTCGCGGCGGTCCCGGCGGTACCGCCCTACCTTGGCAACTGGGCGGGGCGGGCACCCCACCCACAAAGAAAGCAACGCGAAGAGAGCGTCGTTTGAGGCATGGCGTTCAAGCGCGTCCGGGTTTGACGCCGGGCAAACCTGTCCCTCACCGTAAGCCGGACATGTCGTTTTCCCCGAAAGTCGCTCTTGGGCGTGACCGCCCGCGGAAAGTGCCGTCGGAAAGGTCGACCCGATGAATCCGGCTGGAACGCGTCGCCGGATCTGGACCGGCCTCCTGGCCGGGGCGATTTTTTTCACGCTCGCCTGGGTGGCGGCGCCGAGGATTTCGCGCGAGATCACTTTCGCACCCGCGGAGGTGGGGCTCAAGGATCCCAACTGTCTCGCATGGACGCCGGCGACGTGGACGGTGCGGAGCGGGAGCGACGATCCGCATTTCGAGCTGGTGCTGCCGTGGTGGTCGCGGCCGGTGACCGAGCTGACCTTCGCGATCGAGCCGATCTGGGGCAATGTCGGCCGGTTCCAATTTTACTATTTGCCGGTCCAACCCGACCAGCCATATTTCCAGGATGATTTGCGGGTCGACGTTGACGCCCAGATCTATGGTCCGTCGACGCTGAAGGTCGTGTTCCCGCCGGTCGCAGTGGATCGGGTCCGTTTCGACCCGCCGGACAAGGCGCAGTTCATTCTCAAATCGGTGGTGGCGCGCGCATGGCCGGGCCGGCAACCCGCGGTGCGAGCCACGTTGCTCTGGCTGGCGCTCAGCCTGTGGTTCGCTGTTTTGGCGGTGCGCTGCTGGTCGGTTTGCGGCGCGGCGGCGGCCTGGATCGCGGCGCGGCCGGCCTGGGTGGCGCGAGTTTTGCTTTTGGTTTTGGTCCTGGCGCGCGTCGGACTGACAGCCACCCAGCCGCTCAAGGCGGCCGGCGGGGCGTTGCACGACGACCAGCATTTCATCGAACAGGCGGAGAGCATCGCTCATGGGCACTGGTTGGGGGACTACAACCACTTTACCTTGATCAAAGGCCAGGGCTATCCGCTCTGGATTGCCGCCATGTACCGGCTGGGGATGCCGCTGGTTTTTTCCCAGCACCTGCTTTACGCCGCGGCGGTGGTCCTGGCTTTCGCCGCATGGCGGCCGGTTTTATCGCGCGCGTGGCGGCTCGCGATCGTGGCGGTCGTGCTTTTCAATCCGGCGTCGTACCACGGCGACGACGCGGCGCGGGTCCTGCGCAACCATTTCTCGGCGTCGCTCGCGATTTTGGTGTTCATGTGTGTCACGGGCTGGTTTTTGCGTTGGCGGGAACCCGCGCGCCGGCAGGTGGCGTGGGCGGCGGGTGCCGGCGGCGCCTTCGCGGCGCTGTGGCTGACGCGCGAGGAAACGATCTGGATCACCGGCGTGATCGGACTGGTCCTCCTCGCCGGCGTATGGGCGGTGCGGCGGGACGGCTTGAACGTCTGGCGGCGCATCGCGTGGGTGGCGCTTGCGCCGGTGAGCCTGGCGGCGGCGATGGTCGCAGTAGTCTGCGCCGTCAACTACTCGCATTACGGATTTTGGGGTACGGTGGAATTTCGCGCGGCGCCATACATGGATGCCTACGGTGCGCTGGCGCGGATCAAGGTCGGCCGCTGGCGGCAGTTTGTGCCCGTGACGCGCGAAATGCGGGAGGCGGCCTACAAGGTCAGTCCGACGTTCGCCCGGCTGCAGCCGATTCTTGAGGGGCAGCTGGGGGTCGGCTGGGCCTCGCTGGGCACGTGGCAGACCGGCGTGCCAGCGAGCGAGCGGCAGATTCACGGAGCGGCGTTCATGTGGGCGCTGCGCGATGCGGCGGCGGTCGCCGGCGAGCACCAAAACTGCCAGCGGGCAATGAATTTTTACCGGCACATGGCGGATGAGATCAATGCGGCCTGTGACGACGGGCGGCTGCCGGCGTACGGTCGTCGCTCGGGCTTCGTGCCGCCGTGGCGGCCCGAATACACCGCCCAGCTGCCGGGCACCTATTTCGAAGCGTGGCGGTTCGTCACCACCTTCGCTTACGTCGTGCCCAAACCGCCGCCGAGCACGGGTTGGGAGAGCTCGCTGAAGGTTTACCGGGAGATGGCCCTGACCCCACTCTCACCGCGCGCGGAGGATCCGCCGCTCCCGCCGGACCGACTGGGTCTGCGGGCGTTCAACAACGGGGTGTTGAAGGATATCACGCGGATTTATGCGGACGTCACGCCCTTCGCCGTCATCGCCGCCGTGCCGCTGCTGGGGGTTTTGTGGTGGCGGGTGCGTCGGGGCCGCGCCCATTACGGAGTCGCGGTCCTCGCCACGGTGGCGCTGGCCGGTGCCGGGGCGATCACCCTCGTGGTGACTTTGGTGGAGATCACGTCGTTTGTCGCGATCACGATCGGCTACCAGGCGGCGGCGTATCCGTTCATGTTGCTGTTCGTCGTCGTCACCGCGGCCGGGCTGGGGCAGTCCTTCCTGCCGGAGCGGGCCCGGCCGGCGGCGTGATTTGGGCTTTGACGCCGCCGCGGCGGACTTGCCAGTTTGCCCCGATGCCTCCTGACGACTCCGCCGGCGAAGTGGAAATTTCCATCGTCATGCCGTGCCTCAACGAGGCGGAAACGCTGGCGGTGTGTGTCGACCAGGCGCGGGCGGCACTGGCGCAGCACGGGCTGCGCGGCGAGGTGATCGTGGCGGACAATGGCAGCACCGACGGCTCGCAGCGCCTCGCCGAGAGCCACGGCGCGCGCGTCGTGCCCGTGACACGCAAGGGTTATGGCAGCGCGCTGCAGGGTGGCATCGCGGCGGCGCGCGGGCGCTACGTCCTGATGGGCGATGCGGACGACAGCTATGATTTCGGTCACGTCGACCGGTTTGTCGCGCGGCTCCGCGAAGGTTGCGACCTGGTGATGGGCAACCGGTTTGCGGGCGGCATTCTCCCCGGGGCCATGCCATGGAAGAACCGCTACGTTGGCAACCCGGTGTTGTCGGGTTTCGGCCGGTTGTTGTTCCGGTCGCCGAGCCAGGATTTTCACTGCGGCCTCCGGGCGTTCAGCGTCGCGGCCTACCGGAAGATGGAGCTGCGGACCACGGGCATGGAATTCGCGTCGGAAATGGTCATCAAGGCGACGTTACTGGGCCTGCGCATCGCCGAGGTGCCGACGACGCTGAAGAAGGACGGGCGTTCGCGTCCGCCGCATCTGCGGCCATGGCGCGACGGCTGGAGGCACCTCCGGTTCATGCTGCTTTACAGCCCACGCTGGCTGTTTCTCTATCCGGGTGCGCTGCTTTTTGCCGGCGGGTTCGCGGGCCTGATCGGGCTCGCGTTCAGACCGTGGACCGTCGGCCATGTCACCTTCGATGTGCACACGATGGTGTATGCGATGCTCGCGCTGCTGCTGGGCTTCCAGGGCATCTCGTTTGCGCTCACGTCGAAAATCTATGCGACGCAGGTGGGGCTGGTCCCGCCGAATCCGACGATGACGCGGCTTTTTCAGTACGTCACGCTGGAGACCGGCCTGGTGGTCGGCGCGGGGGTGTTTGCGGCGGGCCTGGCGCTGTCGCTCTATGCGGTGTGGCGGTGGAGCCAGGCGGGCTTCGGCGCGCTCGATCCGGTCGGCATGCTGCGCCTGGTTGTCCCCGGCGCCGGGGCGATGGCGCTCGGCGTGCAGGTGATGTTGCTGAGTTTTTTCCTGAGCATCCTCGGCCTGCCGATCGCGACAACGCCCTCCGCATCGTCGACTTGATCACTCCCGCCGTGTCACTCTTTCGCCATTTGAGCTTCGTCTGCCTCGTGCTGGCTTTGGCGGCGGTACTCGGGCTGCTCGTCCTCGACGTGCGCCACGGCTTCAGATTGACGGAGGGCCACCAGAAGACCGGGGCGCTGGCGCTCATTCTGATCGGGACCTCCTATATTTTGGTCCACGCGGGCGGCGCGGCGGGGCGCGGGACCCGATTGCGGGCGATATTTCTCGGGGCGGCGTTCGCGCTTTGGGGCGCCGAGCAGTTCATGCCGGGGGGGGCCGCGTCCACCGTGATTGACAGCGCGGTGATTGGGATTTTCGTGGTCGACCTGAGCTTTTCCGTGGCCCGGCGTCTGAAGCGTCCGGACCAGCAGGACGACTGAGCGACGTTGTCCGGATCAGGGCTTGGCGCCGGTATAGGCAATGCGCCACAGGGTGCCCCCGACGTCGTCCGTCACGAGGAGCGCGCCGTCGCGGGCCACGGTCACGCCCACGGGCCGGCCCCAGACGTGATGGTTGTCGACCGTGAAACCGGTCAGAAAGTCCTCGTACTCCCCGGTGGGCACGCCGTCCTTGAAGAGCACGCGGACAACCTTCGTACCGGTGCGGGTGGCGCGGTTCCAGGAACCGTGGAAGGCGGCGAAAATATTTCCGCGGTATTCGGCGGGAAACGCCGCGACTCCCGAGACGGCCGGGTAGAAGGTGATCTGCAGTGAAGCCGAATGCGGCTGCACCGGCACGTCGGGCACGATGGCGCGGCCGGCCAGGTCGGGTCTTTCGCCGGCATGGCGCGGGTCTTCATGATCGCCCATGTAATACCAAGGCCACCCGTAGTATCCGCCCTCGCGCACGTGGGTGATGTAGTCCGGAACCAAGTTGTCGCCCAGGGCGTCGCGCTCATTGGTCGAGGCCCACACTTCGCCCGTGGCGGGCGCGATGGCGAGGCCGACCGGGTTGCGGATGCCGTTCGCGAAGGATCGCAGCGGTGCCCGGCCCTCCGGATCGGTCTGAAGAATGTCGGCGCGGTCGGCCTCGCGGTCCCAAGATGCCCCAAAGCCATGGGAGGATTCCCACTGGCGGATTTCCTCGGCAGATTTTCGCGACATGGACTCGGCCACATTCGATTCCGACCCCACGGAAATGAGCAGGCGGCGCCCGTCCGGCGTGAAAACAATGTCGCGGGTGGTGTGGCCGCCGGTGGTGTCCGCGAGCTTCGACACGATGATCTCGGCGGGCCCGCGCGGCTCGAGGTCGCCGTTGCGGTACGGGTATCGGAGGACGGAGTTGAGGTTCGCGATGTAGATCCACTGCGGGTCCGGGCCGGCCGGATAAAACGCGATCCCGAACGGTCCCTTGAGATTGGAGGCAAAAATCCTGTTCTCCGCGGGCGCGTCGGCCCCGTCAGCCGTGCGCAGCACGCGGACGCGTCCAGCGCCGGTTTCCGAGACGAAGATGTCGCCGTTCGGGGCCGTGCGCATCAGTCGGGGGCCGGCCAGGCCGGAGGCGAAGAGCTTGATCGTGAATCCGGCTGGAACCGAGAGGGGATTTCCGGGCGGCCGGTCGACGGTACCCGGAGCATTGCCGGTCGAACCCGTGGCGAACGGCGCCGGCAGCGCGGCGAGCCGAATCGCGTGCCGGACGCCGGGCGCGTCATTGCGCCAGTCACCGGGGTCGGCGGCGGCGGCCGCGGTCGAGGGCTCCGCGACGGGTGCTACGGGTGCGACGCGGGGCAACGTGGCGAGGTAGGAAATCAGGTCGCGGCGGTCGGCGGGGTCGGGGATGACGATGACCATCAGGGTTCCGGGCACGAGCTGGCCCGGGCCGGAGAGAAAGCGGTCGAGGTTGGCGGCGTCCCAGGTGAGATTCGAGTCGCGGAGCGCCTTGGTGTAGCCGAAATTCGCAAGGGAGCCCGCGGGGCGTCCGAGCACGCCCCCGAGAATCGGACCCTGGCCTGCGGTCGCGACGGTTTCGGAACCGGCGGCATGGCAGACGGCGCAGTTCTGCGCGAACAGCGCCTTGCCGCGGACCGGATTTCCGGCTTCGGGGGACAAGTCAGCTGATCGGCCGAACGGGGTGAGCAGGCTAAAAACAAGAACGGCTCCCAAGAGGCGTTCCGGATGGCAGCGGGGCGTGGGGGCGGCCTGACAGGTCATGACGATGGGGTGGATTTTCTGATCGGGGAAAGAAGGGATCTGTTGATAGATGCCTGCTTTATGCTTTCTGGCAAATTGCCGGTCGCGGTCAAGACACCCGCCCAAATCCCGTTCTGCAAGAATCAACGAAATGACCGAAATTGGGAGGGTCGCCGAGTTCCCGATCCGCGGTTTTGGGCGTATCTCCTTTTCATTGACCGCGGCTGGGGTTCTCCGCATTTTGTCCGACTTGTCCGATTCATCTCCAACTCCTTTTCTCCAGACGGTTCGCTGGCTGGCCGCGTACGCCGGGTTTCCCGCGACGCGACTCCCGGAGCGGGCGGAGCTGCTTCTCCTGATTGCCACAGCGGGCGCGGGCGAAAATCTGGAGACAAGCAATCCATATCACGTTGGTATGCTGCGTAATCCGAATTTCGCCGCTGAGATTCGTAATTACACCGCCATGCGACGCCGGGTTCATTTGAAATGCGACAATAGCGCGAAGAGTTGAGCGATCGTTTTTCTGGAATTCGCAAAATCCAGAGAAAAAATGGCCAATTTTGATGTGGATATTGTAAATATATGTTAATTGTCGTGATTAATTGGACGATCTAATATCGATCTGCCGTTTTCACCGGATTTGAGAACTAGGCGGTGAATTCACAGCCGATCAATGGCACCGGGGCTGCTTGAGCCGCAGGATGTTTCTCCGCCAAATCCTTTCGTTCATTCGTTGGCCGGCAGCGGTCGTTGCTTTTCTCGCTTGGACGCACCTCTGTGCGGGCGAAAAAATTGCCATCAAAGTCATCGTCCTGGCGGGCTTCGAGGTGGGAGACGACACCGGCGACACGCCGGGCGAATTTCAATACTGGGCCGAGCGCGAACACCTTGACGGCACGCTGGCGGTCAAGGGCGCGCCGCATCCGCTGCGGTTCAATTCGGCCGGACTCTATGGCAGTGTCGCCGGCAACACGCGCGACGCCACGCTGACGACGGTGACGGCGAGCGAGCTGATCATGGCGCTCTGTCTCGATCCCCGCTTCGACCTGACGCACACTTACTGGATCATCAACGGCATTTCCGGCATCGATCCCGCGCGCGGCCCGATCGGCAGCGCGGTCTGGGCGGCGAACGTCGTGGACGGCGACGCGATGCGTGAGGTCGGCGAGGCGGAAATGCCGAAGGGCTGGCCTTACGGACTTTTCGCCATCGGCACCGCCGGTCCCAATCTGTTGCCCAAAAAATCCGCCGATGCCGGCGGGTGGGGTGGGGCGACGCTGACGTACACGATGAATTACGCGCTCAATCCCGCGCTTGCCCGCTGGGCGTTTGCCTTTTCGCGGGACCATGCGCGGCTCGACGATTCGCCCGGGCTCAAGGCGTGGCGCGACAAGTTTACGACCTACCCCGCAGCCCGGCAGCCGCCGCAAATTCTTCTCGGCGGCACGCTCGCCTCCGCCCGCTACTGGCACGGCGAGGCGCGCGCGCAATGGGCACGCGACTGGGTGCACCTGTGGACGGACGGCAAGGACGACTTCGTCACGACTGCGATGGAGCAGGCGGCGTACGTCGGAACCCTCCAGCGCATGGCGGCCCAAGGTCTCGTTGACTTCAGGCGCGTCATGATGCTGCGCAGCGCGAGCAACTACTGCCTGCCGCCGCCGGGGCAGAACGTCACCAGCACGATTGGCGACGAATCACTCGGCACGGTCGCGGCGTTCGAGGCGCAATACCGCGCCGGGTCGGTCGTGGTCCACGAGCTTCTGCAGCATTGGGACAAATACGAGCGGACGCCTCCGGGCGACTGAAGCGGTGCCGCCGCAGCCGCGTGGGTCTGGTATTGTCATCGCGACGTGGGCCCGCTTTCACTCGTTCATGCCTTCGCCCGCGCGGGCGTGCCTGCCTTGCGACTTCACCATCACATTGATCAGCCAGCCTCCTGGAATCTAGCCGCGCGCGGTGTGATTGTCCGGGGTTGGTGTTTTGCAGAGGACGGGCCGTCCGTCCGGGCCATCCGCCTGCGTGTGGCCGGGCTTACGTTTTCCGGTGTGGTCGGACTGCCGCGCCCCGATGTGAAAGCCGCCCTGCCGCAGGTCGCGGACGAAAACACCGGGTTTGAAATCCGCGGTCCGCTGCCCTCGGGCCGGAGCACCGTGGAAATCGAGGCCGGTCTCGCCGATGGTTCCTGGCATTCTCTGCGCAGTCAGAGCGCGGTGATCAAACGCCGGATCGTGCCCGCCTGGTTGGGCGGGGGTGGCACCGCCGAGCTCGTGGCCTTCCAACTCGCGGCCCACGCTTCCCATCCGCCTCGACCGGTGAAACCGGAAAGATTTCCGGCGTGGCCGGCGTCCGAATCCCGCCCCAAAATTTCGATCGTCACGCCTTCCTACCAGCAGGCGCGTTTTTTGCAGGAAACCATGGAGAGCGTGCTCAGCCAGTCGGGAGTCGCCGGCGAGTACGTGGTGCAGGACGGCGGTTCGACCGACGGCAGCCGCGAGTTGATCGAACGTGCGGCTCGCGAACGCACGGCCGGTCCGCCGGCGGAGGACGCGGCTGGCATCGCCGGGAAAATTTCGCACCCGATTTTGACGGCGTGGGAAAGCCGGCCGGATGGCGGCCAGGCTGAGGCCATTGTCCGGGGATTCGCCCGGACTTCCGGCGCACCCGACGACCTGATGGCCTGGATTAATTCCGACGATTTCTACCTTCCCGGGGCGCTGGCGCACGTGGCCGCATATTTTGAGCGGCACCCCAAGGTCGATGTGGTCTATGGCCATCGCATCGTGGTCGACGACGAGTCGCGCGAAATCGGACGCTGGTTTCTGCCCAGGCATGACGAGGAGGTCTTGCGGCTGAACGATTTTGTCCCGCAGGAGACGCTGTTCTGGCGGCGGCGCATCTGGGATCAGGCCGGGGGGCTCGATGCTTCGTTCAAGTTTGCGATGGACTGGGATCTGCTGCTGCGCTTCCAGGCGGCGGGTGCCGAGATCGTCCGCGCGCCGTACTTTCTCGCCTGCTTCCGGGTGCACGCGGCGCAAAAGACCTCCGCGGCGATGCACTCGGTTGGCCAGAATGAAATCGACCGGTTGCGCACCCGGGCAAATCATCGCGTCATCGCGCCCGCGGAACTGGAGCGGCACCCCCGGCTTCGCCGCTACCTCCGGGGCAGCGCTTTCATCGAGCAATGCTGGCGCCTCGGACTGCGCTGTCCCTGAGCCAGACAATTGGCTTCACTTCCCCGCGGCACCGCGCAGTATCGCCGCCACCGCCCCCATGAGTCCGACAAGCGCTCCCTCCGACCAGCTGGTCCAGCTCCACGCCCGCATCCAGGAACTTGAGGCCGGTCTCCGGCAAAGGGGGGCTGATCTTGACGGCCGGGAGGAGGAACTCCGCCGCACGCAAGCCGGGCTGCTGAAAGCCCAGGCCCAGATTCTCGAACTGAACGATTTGCTCGCGGCCCGCGACACCGCGCTGAAAAACGCCGAAGCCGCCGCCCCCGAGCTGCAGCAACTGCTCGATGTGCAGCTGGCGCGAACCAATGAACTCGACGGCCAGCTTCGGGCCGCCGAGGACCGCTGCGCTGCCGCCGCGCTGGAATCCGCCGCCGCCCAGGAGCGCGCCACCACCGCCGAACGTCTCGCCCGCGAGTCCGTGGCCGCCGCCCAACAGACGGCGGAGAGCGTGCGGGCGCGATTGCAGACGGCCAGCGCGCAGTTGGAGGAACACCGGCGCGACGCCACTCAGCTTGAAGCCAAGGGCGCCGAACTCCGCCGCAATCTGGCGGGCGCCGAACTGATCGCGACGGCGAACCTCCAGCGCGCCGAGGCTGCCGAAAAAGCCCGGGCCGAGCTGGCCGCCCGGCTGAAGAAAATCGAATCCCATTGGGTCTGGCGGCTGACGGGCCCGTTGCATGACTGAGCCTGCGCGCCAGCCCTCATGAGCTCAGCCGTGCGTTTGCACTACCACCACTCGCTCGACACCCCGCTTCCGATTCGGGCCGTGGAGGGGGTGGTCCGGCTCAAGGGCTGGTGTTTCGCCGACGGCGGCGATGCCCACCCGTTCGTGCAGCTGCGCGTGGGCGATTTACGGCTGACCGCCCCCACGGGTACCCAACGCGACGATGTCGCCGGGGCCTTCCCCTCGTTTCCCCAGGCGGCGCACAGTGGCTTTGAACTTTCGGGGCACCTTCCCGCCGGCCTGTCCGTCGCCGAGTTGTGGGCGGGGCGTGACGGATTCGGCTGGGAGCGTCTGCGGTCCTTTTCCGTCTACGCGGAGGCGGCCGTCCTGCACGGAGCCATCGACCTGCCGCTGGAAAAGGAGATCACGACCAACCGCACCATCGACGGCTGGTGCTTTCATCCGCAGCGAGAAATCGTCGAGCTTTGGCTGCACTATGGCACGGGGCGGGTCCGCTGCCGGCAATACGGACACGACCGCGCCGATGTCGGGCGGCAGTTTCCGCATCTGCCGCAGGCGCGCCTTTGCGGATTCAGCTCGGAAGCCGTCCTCAATCCCGGCGAGGGGCGCATCCGCCTCTGCGCGGTCGATCGCGCGGGTGGCCGGTATTTCTGTGAGACGGATCATCACGTCCGCCTGCTTCCGCCGCCTTCGGTTCACGCCTCGGACGATGTGCGTCTGGACGGCCGCGCGCTGTTCCAGGCATTTTCCAGCCGCCAAGCCAGCCTGCCTCGACTGCGGGTTTTGCTCGCCGCCGATCCGGCCGGTGACACCGCCCACCTGGAGAAGGTCAGTGCCGCGCTGGAGGCCCTGCCGGGCGAAAACTGGCTGATATTTCTCAACGTCGGTACAACTCCGCCATCGGAGTCGTTGCGGTCTCTGGCTGCCGCCCATCCCCGCGTGGTGCTCGGACCGGCTCCGGCTCCGGATCCTTTGGCGTGGGATTTTCGCCTCGCGCCGGACGAGATCCCCGACATTCACGGCCTCATGGCCGCCCTCCTGGCCGTCGCGGAGCAGCCGGGTCTGGCCGCGGTCTACGGGGATTTCACCTCGGGCGAAAAGCGCGAACTCCACCGCTTGCCGCGGTGGTCCGCCGATCTGGCGCTGGCGGGCGGCCTGGATGGGACCGCGCCGGTTTTGCTCGTCGGCGGCGGATGGCCGGCTTCGCCCGCGGTCCTCCCGCCGCTCGTGGCGCTGGCGGCGGCCCGGGCCAAAGTGGTCCATCTGCCCGCCATCCTTTCGCACCGGCCCGGCGGGCCGGCGAAAAGCCTCGCGTCGTGGCTGCCCGGCCTGGCGGCGATGCGGCCCGGCCTGCGGCCAGCTTTGGCCAGCGGGCCCGACCGGATTGCCTACACGGCCGGCGAAAGATTCCAGCTGCCCTCCATCACGGCGATGGTGCTCGGTGATTCGGCGGCGCTGCCGGCTTTGAAACAGGCCTTCCTCGGAGAGGTCGACGACTGGCTCGCCGTCGGGCCGGCCCCCAGCCCGGCGGAGCTGACGGCCGCGGCCCGCCATGCTAGCGGCGAACTGGTGCTTTTCCTTTCTCCGGGCACCCGGCCGGCGAGTGTCCGGCCCATCGAGCAACTGGCAGTGCAACTGGCCGGGGCACCCGGCTCCGCGGTCGTGCCGTTGTTGCTCGACGAACGGTTCGCCCCTTGGTCCGAAGCGGATTTTCTCTCCGCCCGCACCCGGGCGGTCCTGCAGGATTTCGATCCGGGGTTCCCGGCCTGGACGGACCGGGCGCTGGCGTTGTTCACCCGCCAAACAGCTTATTTCGCCCTGCCTGGACTGCTCATCGGCCGGGACCGCCTGCACGGGCTGGGCGGGCTGGACAAACTCTACGAATCGCCGGCCGGGGCGCTGCTCGACCTGGCGTTCCGGCTCCGGGCGGCCGGCACGCCGCCGGTGGTCTGTGCCGAGGCCCGGCTGGTGGCCCGCCCCGGCCCGGGTGAAATCAGCGCCTTTGAGGAGACCCTGCTGCTCGACCGCTGGGACCGCGACGAGCACAACCCGCGGCGCGTCCGTCCGCTGGTGGCGACGGAGGTGATGGCATGAACGTGCTTTTCTGCCTCTACGGTGATTTCGCCTCGAACAGCGCATTGCAGGTCGCGCACCTGGCCAACCAGCTGAAGGCGCGCGGTCATGACTGTGCGGTGGCCGTGCCCACCGGGCTGCCCTCTCTCAATTCGGTCGATCGCGCGGATTTCATCGCCATTCACCGGGCCGACTTCACCGCCGTCGAATTCGCCGATCTGCTTTCCGGCCCGTCGCCGTTCCGCAACCGGGAGGGGCCGGACGTGATTCACGCCTGGACCACGCGCGAAAGCATCCGGCGTTTTCTGGGCCAGTACCGATCGCGGCAGAGCGGGGCGCGGCTGGTGATCCATCTGGAGGACCACGAAAATTTCCTCACCGCCGCCGCTCTCGGCGCCACGGCGGCCGCCCTCGGGGGACTGCCCGACGAGGAACTGGACGCCCGCTGCGGGCCGGAGGTGACCCATCCGCGATACGGCCCGGCCCTGCTGGCCTCGGCGGATGGCGTCACGACCATCATTGATTCGCTTTTTGCCCAGGCGCCGGCGGCGATGCCCAAGCATTTCATCTGGCCGGCGGCGGATGCGAATTTTTTCAAACCCCAGCCGCGGCGCGACCATCTCCGCAGCGAGCTCGGCCTGACCGCCGAGACGCTCGTGCTGTTCTACCACGGCAACACCCACGCCGCCAACGCCGCGGAGATGCGCAGCCTCTACCTCGCCGTCGCCTTGCTCAACCGTCAGGGCGTGCCAACCCGCCTCATCCGGTG
>CAYZGG010000015.1:0-57810 GCA_964477955.1 uncultured Opitutaceae bacterium | reverse complement strand
TCTCGATTTCCTCGCGGAGTTCGTCCGCATGGCTGCCGAACAGGTTGAAGGGCACGAGTGTGGCGATGGCGATGCCCAGGCCGCAGGCGGTCGCGATCAGGGCCTCGCCGATGCCGCCGCTGACCTTGGAGGCGGCCAGTTCCTGATCGCCGCCGACGAACTTGAACGACTGCATGATGCCGGTGACGGTGCCCAGCAAGCCGAGCAGCGGGGCCAGCGTGATGATCGTGTCCATCGCGTTCAGGAAGCGGCGGGCAAGCTTGAGCTCCTCGGTGGCCCGGACCTGCATGGCGATTTCGACGCCCGATTCCTGGTGAACGAGACCATATGCGATCACGCGCAGCCGGGGATCGGACGAGGCTTCCGCCAGCTGGATCGCCTGCTCCCGATCGCCGCGCGACAAGGCTTCATAGGTCCGGCTCAGGCGTTCGGTGTCGCGGCGGCGCTTGGCAGCCGTCCACCAGACCACGCGCTCGGCGATCACACCAGCCGCGAAGAGCGAAAGGCCGAGCAGCGGCCACATGATGATTCCCCCGTGGAGGAACGTGTCGAAGACGATGTTGGCCAGATAAAGTGAGTTCATGGGATGATTCGTGGGTTAATTGGATCAGTTCAGTTTGAATTCGTACTCCTTGAGGTAATTGCCGGCCGCACCCAGCCAGCGGCCCTCCGCGAGATTCTCTTCGGCCGCCCGGTCAAGCGCGGCGAAGCCGGAGCTCGTACGGACCTTGACGTCGGCGATTCCGCCCGTGACGGAGGTGTGGAATTCCAGGAGCACGGTGCCCTGCTGGTGGTGCAGCAGGCCTTCGGCGGGATAGGCGAGCGGAGCCAGCACGAGATTTTTCTCCCGCGCGGAATCCCCGTCGATCGCGACCGGCTCCGTCAGCGCCCGGCCGCCGACCGAGCCCGACGCCTGCGAGACACCGGCGACCAGACGCACGCGGCCCTTGACCTCGAGGCCGAAGGCCACCGGCACCGACGCCGGTACAGCCGCAATCGGCTCAATCTTGCTCAACGGTGGAAGATCGATGTCGGCCGCAACCGGCAGGTCCGGGGTCGGCAAGACATTCTTCCGATCGACAGTCTTGGGTGGCTCCGGGGGCGGCTCCTCCTGTAATTTCACGTTCTCGATCAAATCCGCCTTGGTCGGAGGCGGCGCGGCGGGGCGCTTCGGACGCATCGTTGGCTTGGGCAGACCCGCGCCGAGAAAGCCGACCAAAAGCAGATGGGCGGAAACGGAGGCGGTCAGGATGCGCAGGAGCAACGGCGTCTCCGCCGGCTTGGTCCGCGCCGGCGCGGCACGGTGGACGACGACGCGAGGGCTTTCCGTCGCGAGGAAATCGGTGCGCGTGGATAGTTTTGAAACGGCGACAGGCATTTTTCGCAGTGGTCAAAGGTTTCCCCTGCGCTCCCGGAGTGCGGGTGCCGAAAGGGCCATGATCTCCGCGCGGGCAGGCCGGAGGGCTGCGCGGCGCGAGGGAGACGTGAAAAGGATGGGCGTGGACTGGAGCATAAAAACACGGCTTGCGTGGCAGCTCCAGTGGCCTGGTCGCGTCGAAATTTAAGTTAGCGTGGATAAGGATTCAAAATACGATTTCGTCAATTAGATTGTTTTAGTAGGAATTAAAAAATTACCCCGCACATTCTTTTCTATTTTGTATTTAATGATTTAAATATCACGTCATGCTTGTTTGATTTTATTTTTTCCAATTTTTAATTCACACTGTTTGAGTATGTTTATGCGCATTTGTTGGGTTTGCTTGGGATCTTTCCGCGTTTTCGGAAGACCACTTGGCGCTTGGCCTGCGGCCGTCATGCTGGGTGCAGAAAAACGCCCCTGGCTCACCGGGCCTTTCCAAGCCATTTCGCCTTTTGACCCGGCGCGCCGTCGGGAAGGCACCGCCAGCGTCCTCACGGGAAAGCTAGACGCCAATGTAAATGGTTCTCATCCGACGGCATGGACTGGCTCGCTGGCGCGATTGAGGAGCTGGGCGGCGATCTCCGCGGCCTGCGTCCGGATTTCCGGAATCGCGGTGCATTCCCACAAATCTCCTTTCATCGGGGCGCCGAGCGTGTGCAGCCATCCGACGATTCCACCGCGATAGCGCAACACCTCGCCCCGCGCCGTGGCCCGGAGGCCGAGCGCCAGCGGATCGTGGTCGATCAGCCCGCGCGCGAGCAGGTTCACGAGCAGCGGGTGTTGATATTTTGAATAATCCGTGCGTGGCCCGGTGCAGTTGATGACCTTGGCGACCCGCACGGCGCGGGTTTTGCCGTTCGCCCGCAAACGGAAGTGCGCCTCCACTCCCCCGTTTTTTTCGACCAGCTGCGTCAGCCGACCCGCGTAGAAACCAACCCGTCCGTCGCGACGCAGCTCTTCGATGCGCGCCGCCACCGGAGGCGCCACCCGATGCCGGTGCACCTCCCAAAACGGCCGGAGATGGCGCATGAACCGCGCCCGTTCGGCGACGGAGAGCCTCTGCCACAATTCCTGCGCATGCGGTCGGATCGCGTCCACCACCGGACGCCAATCGACGCCGAGCGCTCCCGCGCGGCGCACCTCCGCCCGAATCCGTCGAGACACCGCCAGCACGGAAGCCGGCAACGCCTCCCCTCCGAGGAAATCCGCGTAGGCCGGCGACGGCCGGTGCGCTTGCGGCAACAAGCCTCGCCGCGAAAGCGCATGAATGGTGCCGCGATGTCCGGCATTTGCCATCTCAAGCATCAAATCAATCGCCGTAAGCCCGGCGCCCACAATGAGGATTTCGCTCTCCGGCGAAATTCCCGCCAGGGCCCCGGGGGCCCAGGGGACATGGACGTAATATTGCGTGTGATAAATCGGCAGGGAACGCCGGATCGGGTACTCGCCGGGCAAATTGCCGATCGCGAGCACGACCTGGTCGGCCAGGAAGGCGCGCCCATCGCCGCAGCGCAGCCGGACGGCGCCGTGGTCGGTTTCGATGTCGATCACCTCGCCCTTGATTTCTTCCAATTCCACCTCGACCGACGCGTTGGCGCGAGCCGAGGCCAGGACCGATCGCAGATACTCGCCATAGAGCTGACGCGACAGAAAGTCTCCCGCACCCACCGCCTCGGGAAATCCGGGCCGCCCCACCCTCGCCCCGACCCATTGCAGAAAATGGTCGGCTTGGTCGGGGAAGGCGCTCATCCGGCCCGCCGGCACGTTGAGCAAATGCGCCGGACATCGGGTGCCGTAGGCAACCCCACGGCCCACATCGGTCATGCGCTCAAACAGCAGGATTCGCACGGATTGCATCGCCTGCCTCAATAGCTGCGCCGCCACCAGACATCCGCTGGCGCCTCCGCCAACAATGGCCAGCGTGGTCGTAGTTCGGATCGAAGTCATGGCCTAGGGAACGGTTTGGTGTGGCTCGATCGCACAGGCGCTCAGGACCGAAGCGTGGCTTTCAGTCGCGCCGGACTGAGGAGGAGATCGAGCGCGTCATGAATGCTGGTGACGATCACGTCCGACTGCAGCACCGCTTCGGTGGAGCCCCCTTCTTCCTGGATCACCGCAAGGCCAAGGGCCGCCGCGGCGAGCATCTTTCGATCATTGCGCCCATTTCCGACCGCCACCGTTTTCTCCGCGCCCAAAGTCAGGACATAGCGAAGTTTTGCCTCGGCCTGGTCTTCTTCGGGAAGAATTGTCAGTTTCACAGGCAGTCCTCCCAGTTGTTGCTGCGCCAGCCCGAAGGTATCCGCGGTCAGGACGTGAACCGTGAGTTCTCTGGACAGTTCCTGCAGCCGCCGGGCCACCCCGGAGAGGAGCATGCCGTCGAAAGCGAGCGTGCCGTTGAAGTCGCTCACCAAGTGATGCAACTCAAGGTCTCCAAAATCAGGAATGGTCGTGGCGATCATGGTGGCGGGTTTATCGGGTGAGCTGCAGGCCGGCTGCGACGCGTCAATTCGGCCTGGCGGACAAGGATCCCCGGCGTGTGCTGGATTGTATCCGGCAAAGGAAACTGCGCCCGCCCGCTGAGGCCTGGCCAAACACGCGTCTACCCCAACGCGAGGAGCCGGCGAGCGGACGCAGAAAATGTCCGGCCCACCCACCGGCCCGACCGAATGCCCCGCGGTCCCGAAGGAGCCACGCGAAACGTCGGACCACGCAGGCGGCCGAAAAGAGACCCGTGCCACCAACCGGCACAGGAAAAAGGTTCACCGCTCCCAAAGAGCCGGGAGGAGACAAACGGTTCGGTGGAGAAAATGACATGCTGGAATCGCAGAGAAACTGTCTGCCGATTCCAGTGGTCTGGTCATCGCGTCGATCTGGTCCACAGCGCGAAATGCCGTGGACGGGCGGCGTTGGACTTTAGTTTTTGGACATCAAACGGTCACCGGCGTCAGGAGGTCTTCGAGGGAATCGCTTTCCACGCTGACATCTGCGAAAAGCCAGGTGGACAGGTAGCGTTCGCTGCTCGAGGGCACAATGGCCACGATGAGCTTGCCCTTGTTTTCCGGACGCTTGGCCAGTTGCAGGGCGGCCCAAACGGCGGCACCCGAAGAAACCCCGATCGGAATGCCATCGAGCTGATTCACCTGCTTGGACACCGGACCGGAGTCG
Organism: uncultured Opitutaceae bacterium; assembly: GCA_964477955.1. Classification (GTDB taxonomy): domain Bacteria; phylum Verrucomicrobiota; class Verrucomicrobiia; order Opitutales; family Opitutaceae; genus Didemnitutus. Next base: position 53,225 of record CAYZGG010000015.1, on the reverse strand, counting down.
ATTTCCTTCACGCGAATCACCTCGTCGTAGATCTTGGTGTTGAGAATCGCCGGGACGAAGCCCGCGCCGATGCCCTGCAGCTTGTGCGGGCCGGGCGATCCGCCCGAAAGAACCGGCGAGGCATCGGGTTCGACCGCCACGATCTTCACGCCCGGTTTGCGCGCCTTCAGGACCTCGCCGACCCCGGTGATGGTGCCGCCGGTGCCGATGCCGGAAACGACGAGGTCGACCTTGCCGTCCGTATCCTTCCAGATTTCCTCCGCGGTGGTCTTGCGGTGGATGGCGGGATTCGACGGATTCACGAACTGCTGGAGAATGACGCCGTTTGGAATCTGCTTTTGCAGTTCCTCGGCGCGGGCAATCGCGCCCTTCATGCCCTTGGCTCCCTCGGTCAGCACCAGGCGGGCTCCGAGGATTTTGAGCAACTTGCGTCGCTCGGTGCTCATGGTCTCCGGCATGGTCAGAATGAGCTTGAGCCCCTTGGCTGCCGCCACAAACGCCAGCGCGATGCCGGTGTTGCCGGAGGTCGGCTCGATCAGCACCGTGTCGCGGGTGATCTTGCCGGACTGCAACGCATCTTCGATCATCGCGAAACCGATGCGGTCCTTGACGCTCGACAGCGGGTTGAAAAACTCGAGTTTCAGCACGACGTCGGCGAGGGCGCCATGTTCCTTGGCCGTGCGGTTGAGCCGCACGAGCGGGGTGTTGCCGATGGTTTCGGTGATGTCGTTCTTGATGTTGGCCATGTTGACGGTGGGTTGCGGTGAGAAAGAGGGCGCGAGCTCGTCGCGATTCCGGCGCGGGACGAGGGTTGAATCACTCGCCGGTCGCGTCGCGGTTGGTGGTGGCAATCCGGGTTTTTTCGGTGCGCTCGATCTGGGTGACCCGGCCGTCGTGGACCACGAGGTTCACGACGCCGTAGCGCAACGATTCGACTTTTTGTTGCACGAGGCGCAGCCACTCGGGGGGCCCCTCGGATGAAGAGGATGTAATGGACTCGGTCATATGGCGTAGTCTCCGATCAGTTGATGAATGACGCCCTCCGTCGGACTCACGGAGGCCCGGATCGATCGTCCGGGCCGCTTGGGACGGCCGGGACGGCGGCGAACCACCGGGAGGGCAGTTTGATTGCTGAAGGGTAGCGGCCGACCGCTGGCGACCAGTTTGCGCGTGGTGACTTCGACGACATCGGCCAAAGTGTAGCGGTCGAGAATGGCGGCGATGGCGTTGCGCACATCGAGCATCAGCATCCGCAAACCGCAGTGGGCCTCATCCGGACAGCTGCACGGTTTGTAGGCGGTCTGACTCACGCAGCTGATCGGGGCCAGCGGACCATCGACCAACCGGACGACGGCACCGATGGAAATCTTTGAAGCGGGCCGGGCCAGGCGATAGCCGCCATATTTCCCGCGCTCACTTTGCACGAAGCCCGCCTCGCGCAATTGCTGGATCACCTGTTCCAGAAACTTGACCGGGATGTCCTCGGCCTTCGAGAGCTCGGCAACACGTACCAGCGACCGTCCCACCTGGGCCGCAATGCCCAGATTGATGAGGGACCGGAGTGCATATTCACCGCGTTTCGAGAGTTTCATAGGCTACTTTTTCAATCTACATTGTTTTAGTATGATTAAAGCAAGCCATTTTTTCTTCTTCGGCAAATCCCGGAAATTGTCCGACGGCAGAATCGAGCCAATTGGTATGAAACAAATGGCCGAGACCCCCCCGAACCCCGGCTCATAGGGTTTACGAACACCTCCCGGGAACACTCAGGATGATGTTTGACCAGCGAAGCAGCCTCGTCGCGTCCACGATAACAGTCCTTCAAGCGGTGATTAGAACATTAAACTCTCAGCCTGCGGGAAGTAGCCATTTCATGGCTCGGGGACTTCGAGTGGCAGAGTTTTTAGCAACTGCAACATTTTCACGGACGCCCCGTTTCTGGCTTGTCGTGAGCGCGTCCCAGATTGCTCGCGCCTTCGGATTCTTAGCTAAGATGTCCGACAATTCTGCGGGGAGAATCGTAGATGCGAGCCAAATATGAATCGAAACCCAACTGTTGGTGTCGACGCCTGCCTTGCGACACAGTGCTTCGGGAATTTCGATAAACCATACATCTCGACCTTTCCCCCAGGCCTTAATTGTGCGCCGCCCCAAGGCTACATCGTTGAGCTTTCCTTCTACAACTGCCGTCCCCGAAAGATTCCAGTTAGCCAAAGCCTCACCGGAGATGACAACAAAACGAGGTAAACTCGGATGCTTATGTTCGATCGTAACTGAAAGCTTAAGGCGTGAGGGCATACGTCGCTAGCGAATGTCCAACGTTTTTGTCATCCGCGCTGGCCCTTGTCCAGCGCCGGAAGCGAAAAGTGGTCAGCCGTCATTGTCACGGCCAGCTAAATCCTTCGGTTATCAAATCGATGTCCGAGACTCTTTTTTTTAAGACGTCACGTCTTGACTATTGACAACCAGTCGCCTCGGGTGCCCGCACGGACTGGAATTTTTTTTTGAGTCCCGTTTGAGATCGTTCGCCATGTAAGCACAGCTTTCAAGTCCGGGACTTTCGCGCGAACGCCAGGGTCCAGATCCCCGGGCATTCGTACAATTCGAAACGACCGCGAGCAAAGGCTTGACGTTACTTCCATTATATTGGATTGTATTTCCATTATGAAGGATGCTTCTCCCGATCTGAACCACCGCATTGCCACGCGGGTGCGGGAGCTGCGGGCGGACCGGAAGCTGTCGCTGGCCGCCCTGGCCGGCCGCAGCGGGGTCAGCCGCTCGATGATCTCCCTCATCGAACGCGGGGAAACCAGTCCCACGGCGGTGGTGCTGGAGCGGCTCGCGGCGGGACTGGGCCTCGTCCTCGCCGACCTTTTCACCGCGCCGGCCGCGGCGGCGTCCGTCCACGCCGGACCCGTGGCACGACACCAGGACCAATCGCAGTGGCAGGACCCGGCTTCGGGCTACCGGCGCCGGAACGTCAGCCCGCCGGGCGCGCCCCAGCCGATGCAGATCGTCGACGTGCATTTCCCGCCGGGCGCGCGCGTGGCGTTCGACAACGGCCTGCGCGACGCACGCGTGGCCCAGCAGGTGTGGATCCTCGCCGGCACGATGGACGTCACGGTGGGCCCGGCGCGCCACCGGTTGCACGTCGGCGACTGCCTGGCCATGCAGCTCGACCGTCCGACCATGTTCCACAACCCGACCCGCAAAACCTCCCGCTATGCCGTGGTGTTGGCCGCGGAAACCCACCCCAAAAGGTAAAGAGCCCCGGGGCATTTGACCAAACCAACGCCAATTCTCCATGCCCGCTATTTCTTCGCCTTTTTGGAGGAGCCTGCTTGCAGGCGATTCTTTGTGGCACGGGTCTCCCGACCCGTTTTCGGACCCTCATGGGTCGGGAGACCCGTGCCACGTCATGCGGGGTCGCCTGCCAGCAGGCTCCTGCCGTTCAAACAAGCCGAAGCATCGGACCCGCCGCAAATGAACCCGCCCGCCTGGTCGCTGCGACGCCTGTCTGCGCCCAATGACCGAGAGATCGAAGGACTAACCGATGTGCTGCTCGACTGCGTGGCCGGCGGCGCTTCGGTCAGCTTCATGCACCCGCTGCCGCGGGAGCGCGCCGCGGCCTTCTGGCGCGATGTGGCCCAGGGCGTGACCGCGGGCCATCGCGTGCTGCTCGTGGCCGAGGACACCCTGGGCATCTGCGGGACCGTCCAGCTCATCTTCGACCTGCCGGAAAACCAGCCGCACCGCGCCGATCTCGCGAAAATGCTGGTGCACCGGCGCGCGCGGCACCAAGGGCTGGGCGCAGCGTTGTTACAGGCGGCCGAAGCCGCGGCCGGCGAAAGCGGCAAGACGTTGCTTGTGCTCGACGCCGTGACCGGCGGCGACGGCGCGCGTCTGTACGAACGCGCCGGCTGGGTGCGCGTGGGCGACATTCCCAACTATGCCTTGTTCCCGCGGGGAGGGTTCTGCAGCACGACGGTGTATTACCGCGACCTGGGCCGGGATCAAGCCGGTGCAAAGAAGCAATGAAGGTAGGTGGCGGGCTGGTCCCGCCACGTCGGGTTGCGCGGCAAGCGCGCAAACTACCTCCGACCGGTCTTGCCGCTCGGGCCGACGCTGGGCGGTTGAAGCGAACTATCCCAAGCCAAAACGGAAACTGAAACGTCGCGCAACCTTCGCGGCGTAAAGCCGCACCTACGCACGGTCGGATTCAGGGTGTTTCGCAAATCCGGGGATTCCGGGCGCCTGCGTAGTTCAACGCTGAACACGTTTTTTCGCCGAATCCCGCAATTGGTGCCCCACCCTCAGGATGATCGTGCAGACCTTCTCCCGCACAATGGCATCGCGGGGTGAAACCGTACAGCCGCGGCGCTCGCCCTCGAGCCATGTTTCGTCCTGGATGATTTTCTCAATCATCTGCAGCTGGTGGAAGAGCACGGGATCAAGCAGTTTCATGGGCGCATGAGGAAGGCTGGGATCTTGGCAGCCTCACGTTACGCCCGGGGCGAGGGATGCTCTCTGCAAGTGTTGCGAATCTGGGCGCACAGCTTGCGCCTCGGGTTGGTCCTCGGCACCCCCACTGCCAAACGAGAGCCGTTCGTTTGGTGATCGCGCAATGGTCTGACGGTCATGCTTTGCACGCCAGTGGCAGGGACCGACCAAAGACCTTCGGTCACTCAATCCTACTCTTGATCGAGGTTGCGTCCCGGCACATCACCAGCCGGCCGGCCGGCTTCTCAGGTCGCCCATGGCTGCGGCTCGGGGGCGGGAAAGGTGCCGGTGAGTTCGATCGCGCGACCCTCGCGAAGGGAGCGTTGCACGGCCTCCATGATCTCGACGACATGCGCCGCATGCGCCTGCCGCTGTGAGGCCAAACCATTCACCCAGCCGCGAAGCCGCGGCAGAAAGAATCTCGTGCTTTTGGCCGCCTCTCGGACAAACAATCCATTCCCTACGCTGCCCCCAACAGTCTGTTTTCGCGCCCGATATCGCGGACGGTGGAGCTTACTTATGTAACGTGATCGGGATTTTCACGGTCGCTTTGATCGGATGCCCGTCCTTTAAGGTCGGCAAAAACAACCAGTTGGCCAGGGCATTGCCGATCGCAGGGATTACCGAGGGCGGCAAGGCCGTCTCAAATTCAATACCTCCCTCCACCGTCCCGTCCTCGCCAATCCCGATGGTCACCACTACGGAGCCCGGCAATGCCGCCGGATTGATCTCGGGCGGCAGCAATGGCGGGACCATCAGGTAGGGCTGCGCCGCAAGATCGCTCTTGGGGTTTTTCGCCAGGTACAAGGCCATGATTTGCCGGTGCCTCGCGAGATCCACCATACGGAAATAGGAATATGGCATCCGGTCGAGATTGCTGTGAATTTCCAGCCCCTGCGCGAAAACCAAGTAGAAAAAGGTCAAGTACTGTCGCATATTCATCGGGACCCGTCTTCCCAACTCCACCTTCACCATTTTTTCTTTGCCGGCTTCGAGATCGCCAATCTGGTGAAAAAACACACCGGCAGAAGGTTGCCCGGTGGCACCAAACAGAAAGCGCCCATCAAAGTAGACGACTGCGATATAGCAGTCGCGGTAGGACATTGAAGGAGTGATTGTCGCCGAGAACTCCTCGCCTTCGTCAATAGGAGGCCCCATTTTCACGCCCTCAAGTGATTTCGTCTCCAAGATTCGAGATCTCACCTGTCCTTCAGCAATCTGGACACTCCCGGGTGCGAACATCTTGGCGAGCTTTGGGGCGAAGTTCGCATCCTTGCTCAACGTGACAAGCTTGCCTTGAAATTCGATCTGGGCCCTCTCGCCATCCACACCAATCACCGGTGCCGTCACCTCTTTGTAGTTAGAATAGATCACCACCGGATAAGGTGTGATCGTCATGCTGGGCCCGCGAAGAGTTTCTGCCGCATGTAGCGCGGACCGAGAGTACCACGAAATTCCCACGACCAAAAGGATCCGCCCGGCGGATCCGAAGATATTGCCTGCCCGACCTAGATTCTTGAACATAAATCTTTCGTGCGAGAGCTGGTCCGATCCGACCGCTCACCCCTGGGCCCAAGGCTGCGGCTCGGGGGCGGGAAAGGTGCCGGTGAGTTCGATCGCGCGGCCCTCGCGGACGGAGCGTTGCACGGCCTCCATGATCTCGACCACGTGCGCCGCGTGCGCCCCGGTGGTCGGATGGGGCCGGCCCGTGCGCAGCCCGTGCCAGAGTCCGACCACACCGGACGCCCAGTCCACCGCCCAAGCGCCGGTCGCGGCGCACTGGCGCACCGGGGGAATCCGCCGGTATGTGCCGCCGTTCGGACAAAGGCGCACGCGCCCCGTCGCGGCATACCATTCTGTGTTGATCGACCCGGCGTCGCCGTGGATGTCCAGCGTGCCCTGCCACTGCGAGGCGTTGAGCACGTAGAAATTGGCCGTAAGTCGCGCGCGGAGCCCGCCGGCGAATTCCAGCACCGACGCGGTCCAATCCTCCGTCGTGATGTGGAATGGTTTCCCGTCCTTGGTCACCCGGTCGGGCAAAAGCACGCCGCCGCCCGCCGTGACCTTGCGCACGGGCCCGAACCAGGCCGTGAGCAGGGAGATCGGGTATACCGCCACATCAAAGACCGGCCCGGCCGCGTAGAACGGAGCGGGATTGGGATGCCAGAGCTCGATGCGACCCCAGTCGACCGCCGCGTAGACCACGCGCGGGGTGCCGACGGCGCCCGCGCGCAGCAGCTTCCAGGCGGTCTGCTGCGCTTCGCCGAGCCAGGTGACCGGCGCGCAACTCAGCCGCCGTCCCTTCGCCGCGGCGAGCGCCACCAGTTTCTGGGCGTCGGCGTAGCTGGACGCCAGCGGCTTTTCGGAATGCACATGCTTGCCGGCCTCGAGGCTGCGGGTGACAACCTCGACGTGGGCGTGCTGGATGGTGAGATTGATCACGGCCTCGACCTGCGGGTCGGCCAGCACTTCGTCGAGCGAGGCGTAGGGTTGGCCGCCGTTTTTCCGCACCCAGTCCGTCCGGCGGGCTTCATCGAGATCGTGGGCCCCGAGAATCTTGATTTCCGGGCAGCGTCGCATCGCCTCGCCATAGGGCCCGGCGATGTTTCCGCAACCCACGACCACGACCCGCAGCGGAGGGGCGACTTCCTTCACCTGCACGCCGTCCCACCATTGTTCGACGCGTTCCCGGCTCTCGCGCACCTCCTGGCTTGGATCATAAGTCTCCGGCTCGTGTTCGATGCCAATAGAGCCGCGGAACCCGCGGGTGCGGAGTTCATCGACGACCGCGCGGACCGGCACGATCCCGTCGCCGAGCCGGCAGGTTTCGTGCCCCATGTCGGTGTGCTGCAGCCCGGTTTTTTCCGCCCGGGGTGCTTTCACATCCTTGAGGTGCACGACAAACAGGCGGGACCAAAGCTCTCTGATCGCCGCCAGCGCGTCCCAGCCACAAGTCGCGCACCAGCCGGTGTCCAGACCGACTCCGACCACGTCTTCGTCGCCCTGCCCCAGCCGGGCGAAAATTTCTGCCGCCGATTTTTCCGGATGATTTTCGATCGCGTAGCCCACGCCGTGCTCGCGCAGGATGGCCACCGCGGCGGCACGGTCGGTGTGGAAGAGTTCGCAGTTGCCGACAAAGTGCGGGATGTCCAGCGCCACACACAGCCGGCACGCCGCGTGCAGTTCGGCCGCCCCGCCCATCACCCACGCTGGGTAGCTGCGCACCGCCAATCCGTGTTTGGCCAGGAGACTTTTTGCGGTGTCGACATGATAGACCGTCGCCCAGCGCCAGTGCAGCTGGGCGCACCACAGGTCGATCGAGGAAAACCCCAGCGCCTTCGCCTCCGTCAGCAGCGCGTCGAAGCGCTCGGCAAACGTGGCCAGCGGCGCAAACCAGGCGTTGGTCGCATCCTCGCCCTGCATCCAGCCCTTCTCCAGGCGATAGCCGATCTGGCGGGCGACAAAAGTGGCGGTGACGAGCGAGGGGGCGGGAGTCATGCGCATCAACGTAGACTCCCCCCGCGCCGATGTCTAGCCGCACCGATGTCCTGTCGCGCCGGGTTTTCGCGATCTCCACCGCCTGTCCGGGGGCAACCGCAAGTCCGCCCCGCGTGGCAGTCAACCCACGTCGCTCGCCAACCAACAATGTTCTTATTTGGAACAAAAATCGAATCTGGTACATCGGATCCGCTGGACTGAGCGGAGCGGAATGTTCGCATGGCGACCGAGGCAACAGGAGCGTCGGCGAGCCTCGGGGCAAACCAGAGCGCCCGCGAAGTCCCGGGGCATCGATCGGGAAATGGGTCCATCGATTCTGGTACGCTGGCCGATCGCACGAAAGGAGGAGCCCGACGTCCGGGCGGGCAGCTTCGGCAGCGCAGGAAAAACCGGCCCGGAGGTCCGGTTCCACCTCAGCTCAACGGTCTGATCCCGCTCAATCCACTGGAAACGATTTTGCGGTCAACGCGTTCCATCGAATTCGGCGCACCCGGCGGTCGCGCCCTACCTCGAGCCGACGGATCTTGGCCGGAATTGGACAAGCTAAGCGGTAGGGCACAGGCGTTGACCTGTTTCGAACTTTACCGGCGTCCCGAGGCAGGCAGAGTCGGCGGTCACGCCCGACTTCGATTCAGCTGCGGACCTGGCCGGTGCCGCGCATGACGTATTTATAGGTCGTGAGCTCTTCGAGGCCCATCGGACCGCGGGCGTGGAGCTTGTCGGTGCTGATGCCGATCTCGGCGCCGAAGCCGAATTCGCCGCCGTCGGTGAAACGGGTCGAGGCGTTCCAATAGACGGTCGCGCTGTCAACCTCGGCAAGGAAACGCTCGGCGGTGGCCGGATTGGCCGTGACGATGGCGTCGCTGTGGTGCGAGCCGTTCGCCGCGATGTGGTCGAGCGCCTCGTCGAGGCTGCCGACGACCTTCACCGCGAGGACGAGGTCGAGAAACTCCGTGCGGTAGTCCTGCGGCGTGGCGGCGACGATCAGAGAGGAATCAAACGTCGGGGGTGGTTGCCCGATTGGTCCGGAAGGCGGTTGGGGGCAACCGCCCCTACCCGGGTCTGCCGGTGCTGCCAGGCCTGCGACCAGGGCGGCGCGGGCGGCTTCATCCACCCGGAGCTGCACGCCGCGCGCGAGCAGGAGTTTGCCGGTTTCCTCCAGAAATTTTCCGGCCACGTCGCGGTGGACGAGCACGGTTTCGATGGCGTTGCACACCCCCGGGCGCTGGACCTTGGCGTTGAGCGCGATCTCGCGGGCCATCGCCAGATCGGCCTCGCGGTCGACGTACAGGATGCAGATGCCGTCGAAATGCTTGATGACCGGTACGCGCGCGTTCGTCGCCACGGCCTCGATCAATCCGCGGCCACCGCGGGGCATGATGAGGTCAAGGTATTCGTCCATCGCGCTCAGGAGCTTCACCACCTCACGGTCCGCGACAGGCACGAGCTGGATTGCATCCGCCGGCAGGCCGGACTTCACGAGCCCGCGACCGAGGGCCGCAGCGAGGGCGAGGTTGGATTGCAACGACTCGGACCCGCCGCGCAAAATCACGGCGTTGCCGGTCTTGAGGCAGAGCGAGGCGGCATCGCAGGTGACATTGGGCCGCGACTCGTAGATGATGCCGATCACGCCGAGGGGAACGCTGATCTTGGCGTGGCGCAGGCCGTTCGGGTGCGTCCATTCCTTCAGGATCCGGCCGACCGGGTCGGGCAGCGCGGCCACGGCCCGCACGTCAGCGGCGATTTTATTCAGGCGTTTTTCGTCGAGCTTGAGACGGTCGATCATCGCCGGGGCCAGGCCGGCGGTCTGGGCGGCGGCGAGGTCGCGCGCATTGGCGGCGAGGATGTCGCCACATGCCGCGTCCAGCTCGTCCGCCATGGCCAGCAAGGCGGCGTTCTTCTGAGCCGTGGTGGCGCGGGCCAGCGCGCGGGAGGCGAGCCGGGCCCGGCGGCCCATTTCATGAATCTGTGTGCGCAAATCGGACATCGCAGGAAATTTCAATTGCAGGAGTCTGCAGTCAGGCGATTCAAGGCATTTTTTTGTTGGCGGGTCTTCGGAGGGTCGCCTGCGAGCAGGCTCCTACAGGAAAGACTGGTTTTCAACGCCGCCGGGCCGGAAAGGAGGTTCCAACTTCCTGGCCGGCCAGCGCGGCGGCCAGCAGGCCGGATTTGCGGCCGTTGAGGATGCGGACGGCGATGCCGTGATCGACGGCGATGCGGGCGGCCTGGAGCTTGGTCGTCATGCCACCCACGGATACATGGCCTTTGTCCTGCCGGATGAAACCCGCGACCCCGGCGACGTCGCGCACTTCCGGCACGACGTTGCCCGCGGTGTCGAGGAGGCCGTCCACGCTGGTGAGCAGAAACAGCCGGTCCGCGCCCACGAGGATCGCGACCTCGGCGGAGAGGCGGTCGTTGTCGCCGAAGTTGAGTTCCTCCACGGCGACGGAGTCGTTTTCGTTGATGATCGGGACGACGTTGCGGCGTTCGAAGAGGTGCTGGAGGGTGTTGCGCGCGTTGGCGTGGCGGGTGCGGCTGTCGAGGTCGCTGTGGGTCAGGAGCAGCTGGGCGACGTTGAGGCCGTGGCGGGCGAAGCGGGCGGCGTACTGCTGCATCAGCCGGGTCTGGCCGACGGCGGCGCAGGCCTGGCGCGCGGAAAGATTTTTGGGGCGTTCGGCCAGGCCGAGGACGGACATGCCGGCGGCGACGGCGCCGCTGGAGACGATGAGGCACTCGTGGCCTTTTTCAACCAAGGCGGCGACTTCGGCGCTGAGGCGGGCGAACTGGCGCCGGTCCAGCGTGTTACCTTTCGGGTTGGTCAAAATGCCCGAACCGAATTTGATGATGAGACGCTGGGAACGCGCGGCCATAAAGGTCGCAAGCTAGGGACCCGCGCGGAGCCGACAAGGGGAAAAAACGGTCCGGGGAGGCTGGCCAGGGCGCGGAAGCGGGCGAATACTCTACGCTTTGGGGTGATTCGGTTTGGGTTAGTGCGCTCTGCTGGCCAGCAGAACTGGGCGCGCCGTGGGGCAAATTCGCGGACGGCCCGGCGGTCCGTCCCTACCTTCCGCGTGCACTGCTGCGCGCGAAACGGGCGGAGGCGGCAGGCAAGGATTAGAAACTCCCGGCAGCCGAGATCACGGCTTGATCGGCTTGATGTGCCAGATTTGCTCGGCGTATTCGCGGATGGTGCGGTCGCTGGAGAACTTGCCGACCCGGGCGGTGTTGAGGATGGCCATGCGGGCCCACCGGCGGCGGTCGCGGTAGGCGGCATCAACCCGGGCCTGGGTGTCCGAGTACGAACGGAAATCGGCGAGCACGAGATAGGGATCGCCCCCCTCGAGGAGACTATGCCGCACGGTGGCGGGCAGGTTCTGCGGTTCGCCCTTCACGAAATAGTCCGAGCCCAGCCAGTCGAGCAGGGCGTGCAGCTCCTCGTCGGACTCGTAATGATGCCAGGGATTGTAGCCATTGGCCCACAGCCGGCCCACTTCCTCGACGGTGTTGCCGAAGATGAAGATGTTGTCGTCGCCCACCTCCTCCTTGATCTCGACGTTGGCGCCGTCGAGGGTGCCGATGGTGAGGGCGCCGTTCAGGGCCAGTTTCATGTTGCCCGTGCCGGAGGCCTCCTTGCCGGCGGTGGAAATCTGCTGGGAGAGGTCCGCGGCCGGGATGATTTTTTCCGCGAGCGAGACCCGGTAGTTGGGCAAAAACGCCACCTTGATCCGGTCTTTGACGCGCGGGTCGGCATTGATGTGTTCGCCGACGGCGTTGATGGACTTGATGATCGCCTTGGCAAGGTCGTAGCCCGGGGCGGCCTTGGCCGCGAAAAGAAACACGCGCGGCACGATGTCGAGGGAGGGATTCTGCAGGATGCGCCGGTAGAGGGCGAGGATGTAGAGCAGGTTGAGGTGCTGGCGCTTGTATTCGTGCAGGCGTTTGATCTGCGCGTCGAAGATGGCGTCCGGCGAGACCTCAATGCCGCACTCGCGCTTGATGATCGCGGCCAGATCGAGCTTGTTCGCATGCTTCACGGCCATGAAATCGTGCTGGAAGCCCGGATCGTCCGCCCATTTTTCGAGTTTCTTCAGTTCGTCCAGGTCCCGCACCCAACCCGGGCCGATCCGCTCCATGATGAGAGTGGAGAGCCGGGGGTTGCATTTGAGCAGCCAGCGGCGCGGCGTGATGCCATTGGTCTTGTTCTGGAATTTGCCGGGATAAAGCGCGTCGAATTCGGGGAAAAGATCCTTTTTCAGCAGCTCGGTGTGGAGCGCGGCGACGCCGTTGACCGTGTGGCAGCCCGCCACGGCGAGGTTGGCCATGCGGACCATCTTGGCGCCGTTTTCCTCGATCAGGGAGCAGGTGCGTTTCTTGGCGTCGTCGCCGGGCCATTTGGCCTCGACCAGCTTCATCAACCGGGAGTTGATTTCGTAGATGATGAGCAGGTGGCGCGGCAGGACGCGGTTGAAGAGCGGCACGCTCCATTTCTCGAGCGCCTCGGGCAGGAGGGTGTGGTTGGTGTAGGCGAAAGTGCGCGAGACGATCTGCCAAGCGTGATCCCAGGTCAGGTTGTGTTCGTCGAGCAGGAGCCGCATGAGCTCGGTGATGGCGATCGCCGGGTGGGTGTCGTTGAGCTGGACGGCCGCCTTGTCGGCGAAGTTTTCCCAGGTGTTATGCGGATTCCGGAAGTGGCGCCGGAGAATGTCGCGCATCGAACAGCAGACGAAGAAATATTGCTGGACCAGCCGGAGCTCCTTGCCGCTCTCCGTCTTGTCGTTCGGGTAAAGCACCTTTGAGATCGTCTCGCCGAGCGCCTTCTGGCGCACCGCCTCGACGTAGCCGCCCTCGTTGAAGGTCTTGAGGTCGATGTCCTCGGTGGCCTTCGAGGCCCAGAGCCGCAGGAGGTTCACGGTCTTGGTGCCAAAGCCCGCGACCGGGATATCGTGAGGCACGCCGTAAACCTTGCGCGCGCCGGCCCAGTGCGGCCGGCTGTTGCCGAAGTCGTCGAAGATGTTTTCGACGTGGCCGTAAATCTGGACCTCCTGCGTGAACTCCGGGTGGACCACGGCCCAAGGATCGCCGAAAATGTTCCAGTAATCGGGGTGCTCCTCCTGGTAACCGTGAACGATTTCCTGCCGGAAGAGGCCGAACTGGTAATAAATCCCGTAGCCCAAGGCCGGATAATCCATCGTGGCCAGCGAATCCATGAAACAGGCGGCGAGCCGGCCGAGGCCGCCGTTGCCCAGGCCCATGTCCATTTCCGCCTCCCGGATGACTTCGATGTCCTGTCCGAGGTCCTTGAGCGCCGCCCGCGCGGTTTCCATGAGATCGGTGGCCAGAAGATTGCTGCCGAAAAGTCGCCCGATCAGGTACTCCATCGAAAAATAGTAAACGCGCTTGACGTTCTGGGCGTTGTGGACCGTCTGCGTGGCGATCAGCCGCTCGTGAATGCTATCCCGCACAGCCAGGGCGGTGGCCGTCCACCAGTCGCGGTGCGTCGCCCCGCTGGCGTGGCGGGCAAGCGTCGAGGTCAGATGCCGCAGCACCAAGGAGCGAAAAATGGTGACCGCGTCGTCCAGATGGGGCCGGCCGGCCGGCGCGGGAGAGGAACCCGCCACCATGGGAACGCCCGGTTGGCCTTCTTTTCTCTTGGCACGCGGAGAAGATTTCACAGGCATAAGGATGTACTTGCATCAAGAGTCGTGCCAAGTGCGCCGGCAAGAAGCTTATTCTGATGCTTTGAAAGCTTGCACTCGCGCAAGGCCACGGCGGCCGGCCGCGGTCCCTCGGGCTTTACTCTCCCATCTGGTCGGAAGCAAGCGGAGCAATGATTAGACCACCGTGACGCGCGGGTAAGAAAAAATAATTCCCTCCTCGTGCGCGCCTGAAAATTAATTCCACGGAATTGCAAGAGGGCTCCGATTTCTTCGTCCAATTTGTCTGCCGAGATTTTTTCCACCGGATTCAAGTGACGACCAAGTGAAATAGATGTGATGCTCCGGTTCGCTTGAACCATTTGGTTAACCTTGGTGTCGGACCGCCGATACTCAGCGATCTTGATGCACCCCCACACACTCCTCCGCGTCCACTCAATCTCAATTGCACTCTTTGCCGCCACTTTTCTCGGGCTTCAAGTTCGTGCCGCCACCACGCCGGCTTCGGCGATCGTAGGGCAGACGGTCGCCTTCTCGGTCACCGCCTCCGGGACCGCACCGTTCACGTACCAATGGTACAAGAATAGCGTTGCTCTCGGCGGAGCGAACGCCGCGACCTTCACGCTCGCCAAAGTCTCGAGCGACAGCGGCGGCACCTATTATGCAGCGGTCTCAAACGCCGCCGGCTCCACGTCCAGCAATACGGTGGCGTTAACGATCACCACCAGCGCCCCGCCGGCCTTCACGACGCAGCCCGCCAGCCAGACGATCACCGCCGGCGGCTCGGTTACCTTCACTGCCGCCGCCAGCGGCGTGCCCGTTCCGACCTACCAGTGGAAACTGGGCGGCCTCGCCATCCCAGGCGCCACCGCCAGCTCCTATTCCATCTCCGGCATCACCGCAGCCCTCGCGGGTCTCTACAGCGTCGTCGCCAGCAATTCTGCCGGTTCCGCCATCAGCAACGTCGCGACGCTCACCGTGAATTCAGCCACGGTCGCCCCGAGCTTCACCACGCAACCGGCTGGCAAGACGATCACCGCCGGCAGTTCCGTCACCTTCACCGCCGCCGCCACCGGCACGCCTGCCCCGACCTACCAATGGAAATTCGGCGGCCTCAGCATCGCGGGCGCCACCGCCAGCTCTTACTCCATCGCCAGCGTCACCACCGCCAACGCCGGCTCCTACTCGGTCACCGCCACCAATTCCGCCGGCTCCGCCATCAGCAACTCCGCCGCCCTCACGGTCAACCCGGCTTCCGCTGCCCCGAGCTTCACGACGCAACCGTCGGGTAAAACCGTCCACCTCGGGGGCACCTTCACCCTTTCGGCCACCGCCACCGGCACGCCGGCCCCGACTTACCAATGGTTCGATGACGGCGTCAAAATACCCGGCGCCACCGCGAGTACCTTCTCGATTCTCAGCGCCGCGGCCACCGATTCCGGCACGTACGTTGTCTCCGCCTCCAACGCCACCGGCACCGTCAGCTCAACCGGAGCGACCGTCGCCGTCCTGCACGCCGCGGCGGACTTCAACGGCGATCAGCAGTCCGATCTGGTCAGCCTGAACCGCGAGTCCGGCGCCGTCGGTTTGTGGCTGATGAACAAGACTTCCATCGCCTCCACTGTGTCGATCGCCTCTCCGGGCTCCTCCTGGCTCATCGTCGGCACCGCCGCCCTGAACAGCACGGGCCAGGCCGATATCCTCTGGCAGAATTCTGCGACCGGAGAAATCGACGCCCAGTTGTTTAGCGGCCAGACCGCTACGGGCATGGTCAAGCTCTGCACCCTGGCAACCGGCTGGCAGCTCGTGGGTTCGAGCGATTTCAATGACGATGGCCACGTCGATCTTCTTGTGCAAAACACTTCCACCGGCGAAGTCGGGACCTGGCTGATGAACGGCACCAGCCCGATCGGGTATGTGAAGATTACCACCCTGGCCGCCGGCTGGCAGGCGGTCGCCGCCGGCGACTTCAACGGCGATGGCCTGCCGGATCTCGTCGTGCAAAACCCGCTGACCAGCGAAGTCGGAGTATGGCTGCTCAACACTACCGTTCCGGTCAGCTACGTGAAGGTCGGGATGGCGGGCAGCGGCTGGCTGGTGGCGGGAGTCGGCGACTTCAACGCCGACGGCCTGACGGACATCCTGTTCCAGAATCCGACAACCCGCGAGGTCGGGACCTGGCTCATGGACGACACCACCCAGGTGGGGTGGATTTCCATCACCATCGCGCCGTTGAACGTCCGCATCTACAATCACTGATCTCCCCCGATCGGCCGCCAGAACGCCGGCCGCCGGAAATTCGAACCCACCGACGTCTTGTCGGTGGGTTTTTTTTCGGACCCGCGCGGCGGCGTGCGGTTGGGATTGTCATTTGCCATCGGCCCGACGTAATCGGTCTGCTTCCGGAAGATGACCCCACCCACGCCAGTTGACGTCCAGCTCATCGGTTCAGAGATCGCGATCCGCTGGAGCGATGGCCGGGAAAGTTTCATCACTTTCTCCGTGCTGCGGGCGGCCTCACCGAGCGCCGAGGTGCGGGGGGAGCGGGATATCTTCGGCCGGCAGTATGGCGGCGACGCGGCGGCCGCGCCGACGGGCGTTTCGGTGACCGGCTGGGAACCGATCGGGAACTATGCGCTGCGCTTCGATTTCAGCGACGGGCATCGCACCGGTTTGTATAGTTACGAACTCCTCCGCCGGCTCGGCGAGGCCCCGGCGCCCTGAAGCCCGCTTCAGCGCCCGGCGATCACGCCCCGCTCGCTTTGCTGGGCGAAGGCGAGGAAATGCCGGAAATCGGGCGATTCGCTGAGCGCGTGCTTCTGCATCTGCTCGAAAGCCTGCGTGCGGTTGTACCCCGCGCGGTAGAAAATCCGGAACGCCTGCTTGATCGCCTCGAGTCGCTCGACGGAAAACCCGTTGCGCTCCAGGCCGACCTTGTTGATCGAACGGGCCACCGCGGGATTGCCGTCCGCGATCAGGTACGGCGGGACATCCTGCACCACCTTCGACATCGCGCCAATCATCACCTGCGCGCCGACCCGGCAGAACTGATGCACGCCACTGCCCCAGCCGATGTTGACGTGGTCCTCGACGATCACGTGGCCCGCCAGCGCCGCCTGCGCGCTCATGACCATGTGGCTGCCGACCACGCAGTCGTGGGCAATGTGACTGTAGGCGAGCATCACGTTGTCGTCGCCCATCCGGGTGTATTCCTCCGGCTTGGTGGCGCCGTGCACGCTGACATATTCGCGGAAAACGTTGCGATCCCCGACCAACAGCCCGGGCTCGCCGCCCTTGTACTTGAGATCGTGGGTCTTCGTCCCGATACAGGTGAAGGGAAAGACCTCGCACTGCCGCCCCAGGGTCGTCCGTCCCTCGACGTTCGCGTGGTGGTGCAGCACGGTGCCGTCTCCAATCACGACCTTCGCCCCGACATAGGCGTACGCGCCCACCCGCACCTCTGCGCCCAGCTGCGCGCCCGGCTCGATGACCGCGGTGGGATGGATGTCGGCGGACATGGCTCAGTCGACCTCGCTGTTGTCGACGAGCGCAAACATCAGCTCGGCGGACGAAACCACCTGTCCGCCCACGCTGCATTCGCCCGCGGCACAGGCGATCGCGCCCCGCAGCTTGGTCATCTTGACCACGATGTTGATCTGGTCGCCCGGCCGGACCGGCTTCCGCCATTTCACCTTGTCACAGCTCATGAACAACGCGGTCCGGCCCTCCAGATCGATCCGGCGCAGCAGCAAAATGCCGGCCGCCTGGGCCATCGCCTCCACCTGGAGGACGCCGGGCATGACCGGATTGCCCGGATAATGCCCTTGAAAATACGGCTCGTTGATCGTGACATTCTTGATGGCCGTGAGGGTTTCGGCCGTGATTTCGACCACGCGGTCGATCATCACAAAAGGATACCGGTGCGGCAGCGTGTCGAGCACGCGGCGGATGTCGAGGGAGGTCTCCGTGGCGAGTTCGGTCTTGAGGGCGGCCGGTTTGGCGGCCTTTTTTCCGCCCTTTTTCCAAGCCTCATATTTCTCAAAGAGGAGCTTGGTCAGCTCGGCGTTGAGCGCATGGCCGGGGCGCGTGGCCACGATGTGCGCCTTGAGTGGCACCCCGAGCAGCGTGATGTCGCCGATGATGTCGAGGATCTTGTGGCGGACGAACTCGTCGGCGAAACGCAGCGGTTCCTTCGAGATGATCTTGTCGCCCTTGATCACCACGGCGCAGTCGAGGGAGCCGCCCTTGATCTTGCCCAGCTTGATGAGCTCCTCGATGTCCTCGTAAATCGTGAACGTCCGCGAGGCCGCCACCTGCGTCACGTACACATCCGGGTCGATCGTCAGCGAAAGGTGCTGGGTGTGGATGCCGCGATCGTCGGCGCTCGTGCAGGAAATCTTCAGTCCGTCGAACGGCAGGGCGATGATCGAGGAGTTGCCCCGCGAGACCGACACCGGCTCGGTCAGGACGAAGTATTCGCGCTCGGCGTCCTGCTCCACCGGCTCGCCCTGTTGGATCAGCTTGACGAACTCGCGGGCCGAACCGTCGAGGATCGGGGGTTCGCCCGCGTCCATTTCGATGAGGAGATTGTCGACCCCGCAACCGCTGAGCGCGCTCAGCACATGCTCGACCGTGTGGATCTTGGCGTGGCCCTGCTGGATCGTCGTTGCGCGCACCAGATCGGTGACGAGGTCGACCCGCGGCTTGATTTCCGGGTGACCGTGCAGGTCGAGCCGCCGGAACACGATGCCGTGATTGACGGGGGCGGGCTTGAAGGTCATGTGCACGGCGTCTCCGGTGTGCAGGGCATTGCCCTTGATGGAGACGTCGCGCAAGAGGGTGCGCTGCTTCATGGGTAGTGTGTGGCGCAGTGTCGGAAAGCTCTTGGAAATGACAAGCTTGGAGATGACCCCTCGCGGTCCGGAGCCACCGCGGCACGCTTCGCCTTGGATTTCGCTCTAGACACATGTTGACATCGCCCAAATCCAGCCGGTATTCCTGTCCCCTTTCCCAACTCAAATCCCTCATCCGCATCCGCCATGCCCGCAGCCAACGACCTTCGCAAAGGCCAAGTCATCAGGTTCAACGGTGAGCCGCACCTCATCATGGAGACCCAGCACCGCACCCCGGGCAACCTCCGCGCCTTCGTGCAGGTCAAGATGCGCAATCTCCGCTACGGCAAGTCGCTCGAACAGCGCTTCAACTCGCCCGACCCCGTCGAAGTCCTTCAGACCGACCGCCGCACCCTCGAGTTTTCCTATGCCAACCGCGACACCTTCGCGTTTATGGACCCCGAGACGTTCGAGACCTTCGAGCTGACCGAGGCCATGATCGGCGACGCCAAGAACTACCTCGTCGCCAACGGCAAGGCCGAGGTGCTCTTCATCGACAGCAATCCGGTCACGATCGATATCCCCTCCTCCGTCACGCTCAAGGTCACTGAAGCCCCCGAGGGCATTCGCGGCGACACCGCCAGCAACGTCCAGAAATCCGTGACCTGCGAAACCGGCCTGGTCGTGCAGGTGCCGCTATTCATCAAGGCGGGCGAAGTGATCAAGGTCAGCACCGCCGACGCCACCTATCTGGGCCGCGCCTGAGTCGCCCGCAGTGGCTTGACCGGTGGAGCGCGTTGATCCAACGACGTACCACCGAGCGGCGAGGCAATGGAGGGACGGTCTCCTGACCGTTCCGGTTCGGACCTCGGTCCCCGTTCGCGGCCCGTCGGGAGACGGGCCCTCCGATTTCAGGCCCCTGTTAAAGGTGTGCCTTCGCTTCCGGAACCGCCCGAAGCCGGATGGCAACCAGACCCACACTTTTCCGGTTGCGCACCGCGCACCGCGCCCCTCGACTCGCCCCGTGGTCGCCGACGCCGAATATCGCATCAAACTCCCCGTCTTTGAAGGTCCGCTGGACCTCCTGCTGTTCCTCATCCGCAAGAACGAGCTCGACATCTACGACATCCCCATCGAGTCCGTGACCCGCCAGTACCTGGACGCGCTCTACGCGATGAAGGACCTGCAGCTCGAGGTGGCCGGCGAGTTTTTCGTCATGGCCGCCACGCTGATGGAAATCAAGAGCCGCATGCTCCTGCCCAAACACCAGCAGGCCGTCGATCCCAACGCGGAGGAGGACGACCTCGACCCGCGCTGGGAACTGGTGCACCAGCTGATCCAGTACAAGAAATTCAAGGAGGCGTCCGGCCGGCTCGGCGACATGGCCGCCGAGGCCCAGGATCTGCTCGCGCGCCCGGGTTCCGCCTTCGCTCCCGCCTCCGAACGCCCGCTCCGCCAGGTCGACCGCATCGAGCTCTGGAATAATTTCAACCTCGTCCTGCGCCGACTCGCCGAAAAACTCGTCGTCGGCCAGATCCACGCGGAACAGGTCACCGTGGCTGACCAGATGGAATTCATTCTCCGCCGTCTGCAGGCGCAGCGCACCTTCACTTTTTCCAGCCTTTTTGACGCGAAGATCTCCCTCCGCCGGCTGGTGGCGACTTTTCTCGCGCTGCTGGAACTCACGCGCCTGCACAAGCTCTCGCTCGAACAGGACGAGGCCTTCGCCGACATCATTTGCACCGCGGTGGAAGATATCCCGCTTGAAATACCGGAAGGGACGGCCACCGTCTCCTTAGAATGAAGAAAGCCCGCAAACGCCGCCCATCCGCGAAAACCAAAGCCCACCTGCTCGGCCTCGGTCTGGATCACCACGACGGCCACAAGCGCATCACCACCGCCGACCAATTCACGATTGTCGGCGGCTCGGAGGAGACGCACGGACGCATGACCGAGACCGTCATCAAGACTTTCGAGGAGCTGAAATCCCGGCGCAAGCAGCTCCACACCGTCGAACCGCAGGAACTGGCCGAAATCATCCACCAGTCCACCCCGCAATGAACCCGGTTTGCCTTTTCCCTCAACCCGCCTAACCTCCCTCCATGGCTTCGAACATCCTCCAGCTTGACTCCAACAACTTCCAGTCCGCCGTTTCCGGCCCGATCCCCGTCCTTGTCGATTTCTGGGCGCCGTGGTGCGGCCCCTGCAAGGCGATCGCCCCGATCCTGGACGAGGTGGCCGTGGAGCTCAATGGCAAGCTGACCATCGGCAAGATCAACGTCGACGACAACGGCGAGCTCGCCGCGAAGTATGGCGTGCGCGCCATCCCGACCATGCTGCTCTTCAAGGGCGGCCAGGTGGTCGAGCAGATTGTCGGCATGATGGACAAGACCACGCTCAAGGCCAAACTCGCCGGCAAGATCTGAGCGGGATGGTACTCCGCCACGGCCGCGAATGGCGCTGCCGCCTGGCGGACAGAGTCGGCGACCCCGCCCGCTCTTCGGCTCGGTCGCCCACTCAGCCGGATTCCTGCAGTTCAAGCAACGAAAGGGTCACCCAACCGGATGATCCTCAAGGCCGGATTCGGCAGAAATCCATCTGCGACGCAGTTCGCGTTTTGGTTTCGTCTGGAAGAGTTCGGAGCGAACAAGTGGACGCAGGTTGCGCGCTTGCCGCGCAACTAGAAGTGGCGGGACCAGCCGCCACCCACAGGATTTACCTCCCGGCGACGGCTGGAGTCCCGCTCAGCCGTTCTTGTGGAACTGGAAGGTCCACTGCCCGGCGACAATCGCCGGCTGGCCGTGCGTGCGCGGCGGTTCGTAGCGCCAGCTCGAGATCGCCGCAACGGCCGCCCGGCCGAATTCATCCGTCGAGGCGTTCAGCACATGCGGCAGGCGCACGTTGCCATCGTCATCGACAAAGTAGGCGACGGTCGCCTCGCCTTCGAGGCCCCGCTGGGCCATGTCGGCCGGATAGGCCGGCATCGGTTGCACGACCGGCTTGGGAACGTGTTCCAGCGACGTCAGGGACTTCACCTCGGCGGTCGCGCCCCATTGCAGTTCGGCCCGACCGGCATCGGTGCCATAGATCGCAATGACTCCTTGAACGCTGAAATCGACGCGCACCAAAGCCGGAGCTTCTTTGTGGGTCGAGTCTTCTTCCGTGGGTTGAAAACGCCATTGGCGCAGCGCCGTCGCGGCGGAAGCGGCCATCGCGGGATGCGTGGCGGCGAGGATGAGGACGTCGGTGACCATCCCGGAGTTGTCGTGGCCGATGGCCGCCGTGACGCTGCCGACCGGAATGCCGTCGATGCGCGCCCTCGTGGGGAAATCCGGTTGCACGAATTTCGCCAGTTTCAGGGTTTGCACCGTCAAGGCGTTTTCTCCGGACTGCGCCATCGCCGCCGCCGCCGCGATCATCCAGAATACCCACCGTCCGAGGTTGGATGGTTTCATAGTGGTAACGAATCGAGCGGCAATTTACCCGGAAACGGTCAGATTGCAAACGGGCGCGTCGTCAAGCGGGCCGGCCTCGGCCCTCGCGCACCGTTCGCTTATCGCCTCTCAAGCGGTGTTCGGCCGGGGATCGCACCCGGCGGCCGGCCCGCGCGCAATAAGCAGCGCCAGCCCGACGATCAGCCCCGCCAACAGAGCGGTGAACAGAAAATAGTTGGCGCCCGACGCCAGGCCGAGTGCGCCGATCAGCCAGGGCGCGGTGCCGGCGCAGATGCGGCCGAGATTGTAGGCCGCACCCGACAGCATGGTGGGATAGTCGCCCAGAACGTCGTTGAAAAACGCGCCCATCAGACCGAAGGGAATGCCGTTGAGCAGCGGCAGCCCGAGGGCGAAGGCCAGGCTGCGGTTCGGTGAATGGCTGGCCCAGCAGCCCAGCGACAACAGACCGAGGCCAGTGGCATAAATGAGGAGCGCGCGGCCAACCCCGACCCGCCGCACCAGGGCCGCGCCGCCCAGCATGCCGGGGGCGACCGCACCCCAGAAAAGCACGGTGTAGAGCGGTGATTGCGGGAGTTCCTTCGCGTAGAAAACATTCAGCGTTCCGCTGGCGATCGTGAGCGAGGCCAGGCTCAGGCAGAGAATGAAGACCGGCAGATTCCGGCCCAGCGCCGGCCAGAACGCGCCGGCGGCCGGCCGCTCGCCGCGATTGTCGCCAGACGTCAGCGCCCGCCAGCGCACGAGCGACAGCACCGCCACCGGTGGAATCGACAGCGCGAAAAGCCAGCGCCAGCCGCAGACCGGGAGCGCGTAGCGTTTCATCAGCGCGGCGAGCAGCCCGCCGAGCAGCGAGAACTGCAACAGCGCCGCAAACCGGTAGCGCCGGACCCCGGTCACCTGCTCGGCGAGGTAGCGGTGGCTGATGCCCCACTCCGCCCCGAGCGCCAGCGAGGCCAGCACGCGAAAACCGAGCAGACTTTCGAAGTTCCACGACAAGCTCAGCCCGGCCACACCGACCGCATACACTCCGAAAACCACCAACAACAGGCGGCCGCGCCCAAACCGGTCGGCCAGATATCCGAATAGGAGGGCCCCCGCACCCACCGCGGCAAGGCCGGCAAATTGCAACCAGTTGCTCGCATCTCCCGTCAAAGCGAAATCCGCCGCGAGCGTCTTTTCCAAGTAGATGAAAAGATACAGATCGTAATAGTCGAAAAACAGCCCGGTCAACGCCGTCCAGTAGATGCGAAAGGTCCCGGGAGCAGTGGTTAAGGCGGCGCGCACCGGCGTGAACTAAGGTCGGCGACCCGGCGCCCGCAACGGAAAAATCCGCCGCGGCCCGACACCGCGGCCAGCCTTGTGGGCGGGGTGCCCTCACCCCGCGCAGCTGCCGAGGTCGGGTGGTACCGCCGGGACCGCCGCGAACAATTGCCGGCGCGCCCAGCGGTCACGCCCCACCCTCGAAACCACATTCGCCGGTTCCACCGCGAGTCTTGCGGGGTGAGGGCACCCCGCCCACATGACATACCTCGGCCGCCGCAGCCGTGGCTCAATCGCGTCACTTCTCCTTGTTCACCGGCAGCTGGTGCCCGTGACGGACGACCGCCTTTTTGCCCTTTTCATTCAACCGGTCGAGCACAGCCGCCAGGCGGCGCTTTTTCTCGCCGGCCTCACTGAACATCTCCAATTGGGCCGGCGGCGCCTCGACGTTGGAAAAGCGTACGCTGACCAGCCGCAACGGCTGCCGCTTCGTCCACGCCTCCTTCAACAAGGGCGCGACCAGCACATAGAACGGCGCCTCGAGGTCGCTGGCCTCCGCCAGGCTGCGGCCGCAGGAGCTGTCCTCCATGCCGGGATAACGCACCTTCACCGTGATCGTCTTGACGCGCTTCCCGTCGGCGCGGATGCCGGGCATCAGCTCGTCGATCATCCGCTTCGCAATCCGTTCGATCTCGCGGAAATCGCCGATGTCCTGGTTGAACGTTTCCTGCGTCGAGTAGGATTTGGCATCCTCGCGCTCGGTGTACACGGGCCGGTCGTCCTCGCCGCGGGCCATGGCGGCGACTTCGCGCCAGCCACTGCCGAAGAGCGCCTCCAGCTCGCGCTCGCCGCGCGCGAGCACATCGCGCACGAGCCGGACGCCCTGCTCCACCAGGCGCGCTTCGCTCTTTTTGCCCACGCCCGGCAGCACACCCACCGGCAGCGGCGCAAGAAATTCCGCCTCCGCGCCCGGGAGCACCACGGTGAATCCTCTCGGCTTGCGCGCCTTGCTCGCGATGGCGGCGACCAACTTGTTCGCGGCGATGCCAAACGACGCGGTGATCCCCAGCTCATCCGTGATCCTTTTCTGCAGTGCGCGCACGCGGTGCTCGATTTCATCCGCCGACTTGAAACCGCAGGGCCCGAGGTCGAGGTACCCTTCGTCGATGGAATTGCGCTGGACGAGCGGAGTGAGGGTCTCGCACAGATCGAACATACGCCGCGAGAAGCCGCCGTATTGCTTGAAGCCGTTGCTCACCAAAATCAGCTCCGGGCATACCTTCAGCGCCTGCTTCGTCGGCATCGGCGTGTACACTCCGCGGGCCCGGGCCTCGTAGCTGGCCGAGGCGATGATGCCGCGCTCCTTCCCGCCCACGGCCACCAGCTTGCCCTTCAGCGACGGGTCCAGCGACTGTTCCACCGAGACGAAGAACGCATCGGCATCGAGGTGAACGATCAGAGGCAGGCAGGGCATCGCGGGCGAAGGTGATACGGCGGGCGGCGAAGATCAACGCCGGGGGCGGTTCAGCGGCCGCGATTCGCCAACTCCCCCGGCCCACAACCGGGCGGAAGCACCCAGTGCGGGTTCAGCATTCAGCTCATTTCTGCCGGGCAATGAAATGCAAGTCGGCCGCGATTTTCTCCAATTTGTCGATTTCCTCCGCACGGCCCTCAGGGTGCCAGAATTGCTGCAGGCCGACGAGAAGGAACAATCCCCCGTCATCTGCGTAGCTGGCCGGGTAAAATACATAGGCTCTGACAAATTTGGTGCTTCGCGCCCTACCGCCAACCAGGTCGATGGGTTCATCGCATTCAAACAGCAATCCATCGTGGAAGGCCCGCGGCCTGTGGCTAAGCAACTTGAGTTCCGTCACCGACCCGAAAAGCGCCTTTCGCACGCCAGCAGCATCCTGGATGGCATAGGCCGAGCCAATTTGGACCTTGTCCAGGCCGCGCACTGCCAACGGGATCGCGACGCGAAAGACGCCAAGGATTGCGAGTTCGCCTTGGGAATCCTCTCCGCCCCCACGCGTCAGCACGATATAGCCTTTCTGCTGGTCAATTTTGGGCCGCCAGTCGCCGTCAAGTACGACGCTCACTTCATAGCCACCCACATCAAAATGTTGAGGCGCTTGAGCCGCCCGCGAGGCCGCAGCGAGCCCGATCGCGGTCGCGGCCAGCGCGAATATCCTGATGGCGGATCCCGTCCCGCGTGAAGGGAGTGTTTCGAAAGCAGAGACCCTTGCCTCCAATGGCGCCCCTGGGACTTCCCGGGGCTCATCCCGATTGAAGGGAGACTCGGATTCTGATTTCTCGTCGCTCATCGCGTCGCTCGGATCAACGAGGTCGACGCGACGACAGTCAGTAGCGCGGGACGCCACGCTCCGACCCGAACGAAGCGAACAAGTGAGTCGAGAATCGCCATGTCGATCTGTTAGCTCCGATCATGCTTGCAGCTCAGCCCGCGACCGGCGAGCGCAAACCATCCCAGGCCGGGCTGAAACCAAATCCACCGCCAATAATGCACTGCGCAAACCTCACCGGGCCGGCGCCGGCTTAGCGGACCAGATGAATCCAATGGAGCAACTTCCACGCGATCAGAGCGACCAACACGATCCCCACGATCCACCACAACACGCGGAACCAGGTCGTACGCAGAAAGGCCAGCGGCAAAACGGCGGGATTCATCCGGGCATCGTCATACGGACACGCCACCGCCTCGCACAGCGCGCTCGCGCAGCGCATGCCGCTTTCGCACGACTTCTCCATGGTGGGAATGGCAAAGTTCGTGCGCGTGAATTCGCCCGCGATGAAGAAATTGTGGACGTCCGTGAAATTGGCGGGCTCGTTGTCGAGATTCTGGGGCATGCGGACGTAGAGCAGGCCGTCGCTGACCGCGATCATCCGTTCGTCGATCTTGGAGGCACCGTAGCTCTCGTACCGCTTTTGATTGTCCAGGTAGCGCTGCAGCTCGATGAACTGCAGGTCGGGGCCGATGGCATAGGGGACGTCCTTGAGCAGGTCGAGCAGACCGATCTGGGCGAGCGCCTCGTTTTTCATCTCCTCCGGCGAACACCGCACGAAGGGCTTGCTCGTGGTGATCTGGCCGGAGTTACGACCGTTCGACATCACCAGGCTGAGCACGGCGACCGTCCCCGGCGGCAGCGGCACGTTGACCCACGGGGCGCCGTTGGCGTGCAGCATGAAAACGATCGACCAGGTGCTCGCCACGTCGACTATGATCCGTCCCTGGCTCTCCCGAATGCTCCCGGGCACCTCGGACAGATAGTATTGAATCCCGGCCGACCATTCTTCGCCAAACCGCGTGAGATCGGAGATCGTGGGGACGAAGCGTTGCAAACGCCCCCGGGTCATTGAATCCAGCGCCAAGTGCGGCAGACACAGGCAGTAAAAATCTGCGGTCAGCGCCTCCCCGGTGTCGGTCGTCACCTTGCTGATCTCGCGCGCCTCCTCCGCCAGCGAAACAATGCGCGTGTTCATCCGGAATTTCACCCCCTGCTGCTTCAGATGCTCCACCAAGGGATCGATGAGGCGCTCGGAGGTCGGTCCGTCAAGGGAGGCAAACCCCCGCCGTCGGAACGGGCTGTGCAGAAACGGTCCGACGAACCACTCGAGCACCAGGCGCGCGACCAGCGCCGCCGACGCCGTGCGCTTGGCGGCGACGAGCATTTCCGAGACGCGGAGCAACGTGCCGCGGAAAGCCGGGGAGCGATCGGCGCTGTCCATGTATTCCTCGAACGAGATACGGCCCATGCGGGCGTTGATCTCGCTCTGGGTCGACCACATGATCCGGCCGACCCGGAACAGAAAGATCCCCATTTCGCCCAACGGCACCTTGGAGCGGATAAAAAAGCGCATCATGCCGAAGGCATCGCGCACGTAGGGGAAAAAGCCGGTGTACTCCGCGGACATTTTGTATTCGTTGGAACCGTCGCGGAAGGAAAAATGCGGATAGCGGAGATTGTCCATCAGCGACGATCCCGCCGGGGTTTTGATCTCCGCCATGATGCGGAACAGGCAGGTGTACGAGGCCAGCAGGACCCGCATGGCGTGCTCGGTCGGCTGCTGTTGGTCGGTGCGCAGGCTGCGGGCCTTGCCGCCGAGCTCCGGGTTTTGCTCGCAAACACAGATGTCGAACCGTCCCGTGCGACTGAGCTCGTAGGCGACGGTCAAGCCGGCGATGCCGCCCCCGACAATGAGAACGCTTTTCTTGCCGGCCGGGCTGGACGGCCCGATCGGAACGCTTCCGCCGGGATGGACTTTCGAAACACGATGGAGGGCGGCTTGCACAGGAGCATCAGTTTGGGCGGCAGCATCGTCACCATGGAGGAAGACTGCGTCAGCAAGTCGGATCCCGGTCCATCATCAGCCCGCCGCCGTGTAGGCCGTCTGCCGCCTGCTTTCGACGCGGCGGGACCAGGCTTGCGCCCCCTGGGCTTCGGCAAGGGCCTGGGCTTCGGCGAACAAAGCGCGCGCCGTTGCGGACCCGTCGGGTGCGGCGGCAAGGATCGCCGCCTTCTCGGCGACCAGGACGCTGCGAAATTGATTTTCGCCGTTCGCCTGGATCCGGACGAGTTGACGGTCGATCTCGGTCAGCGCATCGGCCGCTCTCCCAGCCAGGACCCGACCCTCCGCGAGAAGGCAGGCAAACCACGGTTGCCAGTTCTCGAAGCCGGTGGCCTTCCAAAGTTCGATGCCCTCCTCCATGTCGACAATGCCTGCGTCGTGGTGGCCGTCGCGGGCGGCGGCCCAGCCGCGCACGATGCGCGCCATGGCAACAAACTCGGGGAAACCCTGCTGCGAGGCGAACTCGATGCATTGCTCGGCAAACTGGCGCGCGACCGCCGGCTCGTCCCGGAGGGTGGCCACGTTGAAATTGGCGAGCAGCGAGAATCCGAGCGTATGCGGTTGGTTCAAACGTCCGGCGAGTTCGAGGGCGTCGCGGGCGTGGTCGCGCGCGGCGTCGGCGTCACCGGTCACGAACGTCGCGAGGGCCAGGTAGAAGCGGCCGAAGACGCCGAAATCCATCAGGTAAACCGGATAAAGCGCCGCGTCGCGCTCGGCCTTGTAACGTCCGACCGAGCGCTCCAGGTGGGCCCGCGCCGTCCGCGGGTCGCCGAGATGAAACGTGATCATGCCGCACATGTTGTTGGAGGCCATGACCAGTTCGTCGCTGTCCGGGGCCGCCTCGGCGGCGGCGAGGAGCTCCCGCGAAAGCCGGTACGCTTCCGCCAGCTCGGCGCGTCCCCAATGAAAGAGGCACAGCCCATAGGTGATGGGAAACCGGCGTGGCGCGCCCGGCAGCTGGTTGCAGAGCTCGTAGGCCCGCTTCTGCACGTCGCCAAACTGCAGGCTGCCCGGACCCATCAGGACCATGGTCGTCGGCCCCAGCATGGAAAGCAGCGCCAGTTCGGACTCCGACCGTTCCGCGCTCGCGGGCACGTCCGCGAGGACCGCGACCCCGTCCTTCAGGTGCGCGGCGGCTTCGCGCGGGGCCCCGCGGCCGAGAGCCTGGCGGCCGGAGGCCAGCCAGTACCGGCTCGATTCGAGCTGCCGTCGCGCCCGGGCGAGGTGGCGCGCGGCAATCTCCGGGTTTCGCTCGACCCAGGCGGTATGGCTCCCGATCAGGATGTCCGCCGCGCGGCTGTGCAGCGCCGCGCGGGTTTTCAGCAGAATCGAGGCATAGGCGGTGTCTTCCACCAAAGCGTGCTTGAAGATGAAGCGGGCGCCGGTGCTGTCGGCCTGTAGCACCAGGCCGGAAGCCAGCAGCGCGTGCAGCGCCTCTTCGAAGGCCGCGGGGTCGAGTTCCGCGACCGAACTCAACAGGTCCTTGGGAAACTCGCGGCCGAGCACGGAACCGACCTGGGCGAGCCACTTGGCACTGCCCAGGCGGTCCAGGCGTTCCATGAGCAGGTCGAGCAAGGTGTCGGGAATTTCCACCGGCGCCTCGGCGCCCGACTGGCTGCGGGCGCTGCGCGCATCCATCACCATGCGGGTCATTTCCTCGATGTAGAGCGGTACGCCGTCGGTCTTGGCCACGATCGTCTCGAGCGCCGACTCCGGGAGCGCGATCTCGGCAGCCAGGTTGCGCGCCACCAGCCGGGCGGCAGCCGGGTCGAGCCGGGCGATCGCAAGCATCGTGAGCGGGCGCGCGGGATCGAACGCCGGCGCAAATTCCGGCCGGGCGGTCATGAGGAGGAGAATCCGGGCGGACAGCGCGTTCGTCAGAATCAGATCGATCACCTCGAGCGAAGTCGGGTCGATCCAATGCAAATCCTCAAAGGTCAGCAGGACGGGGCCGCTCCCCGCCAACACCGGCGGCGCCGACCCGTTCAGGTCGCGGCCCGGCGCCGGTGCGCGCGCCGCCGCCAGCCCCGCAAAATAGCGGCTCAAGACCTCCTTGGTCAGCTGGAGCTGCAACGGCGGCGGGAGGGCGAGCGGCGGGTAGCGGTGCGCAAAATCGATGTCGAGCAGGGCTGCCAGCAGACAGATGTCGCGGCCGTCCTCCAGACCCGCAATCGCCAGCTGCGCCTCGAGTTTCTCGAGTCGGATCAAGGCCGAATCATGGCGGGCAAAGCCGGCCGCTTCGGCGAGATGGAGGGCGAACGGGTGCAGGGCCGTGTTGGTATGAAACGGCGAGCACTGCAGCCGGAGGGTGGTGTGCGCCTCGTGCTCGAGGCGCTGGTCGAGCGCGGTCGTGATGCGGGATTTTCCCAAACCCGCCTCCCCGGTCACGAGCACCCCCACGCAGGAACCAGCCGCGGCCTGTTTCCACGCGATGAGCAGAGTGCCGATCTCGGCCTCCCGCCCCACGATCGGCGTGGCGTTTCCGCGCGCGCGCCACGCGGAGCGGCTCGTGAGCGACTGCGCTCCGGTGACCACCGAAATCCGCACGGTGCCTTCAAAGCCTTTCAGCTCGAACGCGCCGCGATCCTCGTAATTGAACTGCGGGCCGGCGATCCGCCGCGTGCTGGGTGCGACGCCCACCTGCCCCGGCTCGATCACGGACTGCACGCGCGCCGCGAGGTTCGGTGTCGTCCCGGCAATCGAAACGGAATCGCGCGTGCTGACCGCCACCAGGCCGGTTGCGATGCCGACGCGCACCAGCAGAGGTTCGCCGGTTTCCCCGTTTTGCGCCAGGCGGCCGAGCTCGTCCACGATGGCGAGACCGGCATGCACGGCGCGCACCGCGTCGTCCTCGCCCGCGACCGGGTAGCCGAAATACAGGTCGACGCCGTCGCCGGTGATCCGCGCGACGAAGCCGTTGAAACGCGCGGCGACCTGTTTCACGACGGCGTGATAGGCGGAGAGAGCGTCGAGCAGGTCCTCGGGGTCGAGCCGGTCGGCCAGGGACGTGGATCCGACCAGATCGCAGAACAGCACGGTCATCTGGCGGCGGGAGACGCGCTGCGGATTGCCGCTGCGCGCGGTCTCCAGAATCGGAGGAACGGTTTGCGTTTGCATGCGGGAAAGGGCTTCCGGTTGGCGACGGCGGGCGGGCGCGCTAGAGCCCAGACCAACGTTCCTCGCGATTTCCGGTATCGGACAGGAATTTCATGGCCGGATCAGAGCTGAAGATTGCACCAGCGGTGGAGCAGGTCGCGTTTGCCGCCCGAGAGGTCGCGGGTGATCGGCATGTAGAGGGTCGAGTGCCACAGCTCGGCCTTCGTGAAGGACAGCAACTGCGGGGCTAACTTCTGGACCTCGCCGGGATTGCTTGGCGCGCCGTCGGGGCCCCAAGGAACGACCCTCGACATGATCGGGTAGAGGACGGAGTAGAAACCGAAGAAATTGTCGTAGATGAAATTCCAGTCGTTGATCTGCTTGTCGGTATATTGGCTGTAGTCGTCGAACGGCAAAATGCGGATCACCGCGTAATCGCAATTGTCCCAGGCGAAATTCGGGGCCGGCGGCGGCTGGATCGACGGGTCGACGAACCGGATCGAACTCACGCCCGGATTCAGCGCCGTGATATTCAGCGTCAGCAGGCCGCCCGCGGGCACCTGGATCTGCTGGGTGGGCACGCTGACCACGCCGCCCGGGTATTTCGGGTCGCCCGCGAGGTACGGAAGCGTGTAAGGCGTGGGCGCAATCGTCGTGGCGCCCGCGACCGAGTAGTAAGGCGTCGGGACCGGCACCTGCGTCTTGTCCGGATTCACGAGGTCCTTCTGGCACATCCAATATTCCAGATTCAGCGTAAGCGGTGCTGTGATCGGAACTCCGCGCTGAGAAACCACAATGGGGATCTGCGTGGTTCCCGGGGAGACGGTCGGACCTTGGCGAACCTTCAGGTCAAAGTAGGCGGCGCGCTGGTCCGTCTGGGTTTCCGCTCCCGGCGTCTCGATCAGATGCACGGTCCCGGAAGACACAAAACTCAGCGCCAGCAGTCCAGTGCCGATGTTGGCGGTGATGACGTCGAGCTGCGGATGCTGCGCGTAGGAAACATCCACCACGCCTCCGCCCGACTCGTAGGTCGCCTTGTCGTTGGGCACGGGGCCGATGATAAGCGAGGCGGCCGGCAGGGGCCCGCCCGCCGGCGCGCCGTAGAGCAGCACCAGGTTGATCGGACCGAGGTTGAACTTGTCCCGCTGCTGGATGTTCGATTCCGGAAAGGTGCTGATGCAGTCGAGCGAGACAACCTTGTTGGCGGTGTCGACATAAGCCAGGGTCACGCCCAGCGACGCCGTGGGCAGGGCGGCGGCGGCCGCCGCCGCGGTGGGTTTTTTGCGCGCCCGGTATTTCGCGACCGTCGCCATCCGCTGCGTTTTGTCCGCCAGTTCCTGTGGGGAAAGATCGGGCGGCGGCGGCGTGTAGGAGTACGGGATCTGGACGCGCAGCTTGCGGCCCGGGGGTCCGCTGGCGAGCTCGCCCTGGTTCCAAACGCCGATGGTCCCGAGCACCTGGCCCTCGTAGGGATTCGCTACGTAATTCTGCTGCGCGTAATCGGCGTACAGGTCGGTCGCGGGAATCTTGAAGATCGCGTCGTAGAGACAATACCGGACCATCAGGCCCAGGCCGGCCGCCGCCTTTTTCTGGAGGTCCGCGAGCGCCGGCGAGACGAATTCGTTGCCAGCGTAGAACTTGATGCCCTTGAGCGGCAGACCGAACTGGAACACGGCGGAGACCGGCTCGAAACCCGTGCAGCTCGGGTTCAGGTTTTTGTAGGGATTGATGAAATACGAGTAGGCGACGGTGGGGTTGTCTGCGACGAGCACGGGGATGCTCTGGTTGGCGCTCGTGTTGTACGTCAGCTGAAACCGGCCGGCGAACACCTGGCTCGTGTTGAGCGCGTATGGGTCGACGTCCACCAGGACGCCGCCGCGGCGCCTCTGGTAGAATTCGTTTCCGAGCAACTGCACCTGCAAGCCGTTGATCAGATCGCTCGCCGGCGCCGCACCAGTGCTCGTGAGGCAGTTGGTCACGCTTGCATTGCGGAATTCCATACTGTGGTCGCCGTAGTAGTTCCAATGCGCCATCTGGGCATGACCCATCTGGCCGGAGGGCGCGTCCACGCCCTCGGCTTGCATCAAACCCATGAGCCAGCTGCGCAGCTGCGGGTTGTCGGCGGGGCCGCCATAGCTGAACTGGTTGCCGCCGGGCGGTGGCGGATGGACCGAGGTGCCGCCGCTCATCAGCGCCATCTGCGGGTTTAACTGCATCGTGTCGATGTCGTAGACCGAGGCGATGTCGTTGTTGTTGGCCGTGGAGGCGTTCGCGTACGACTGACCCGAAAAGGTGATGCGGGGCGGCGAGAGGTAACTCATGGGGATGGTTCGCTTCTGAGTTGAGTGAAACGCGGCTCCGCGCACTCCGCGGCTATTTGGCGCCTCCGGCCCCGGCCTGGGTCGACTGCGCCTCGCGCAGCGACCACACGGAGTCCATCTGCTTGAACGTCAGTTTCGGTTCGAGTTTCCTGGCAATGGCGGCGAAGTCGATCAGGCCGATCCGGCCGGCGATGCCGCCATTCGGGTAGGTCCACATGTCCAGTCGCACGTGGTTGGGCGGCCCGATGTTCGCCATCGCGTGACAGCTCATGCACGAGGAGGTTTTGGGAAAATAGGTCTCGATGTTGGTGTTGGCCAGAACGACGGGCGCGCCGGTCCCGGACGTTTCCGCAGTCTGCCAGCCGATGATCTGATAATACTGCCACTTCGTCCCGGTCGTGCTGACCTGCAATTTCTGGTTGTAGGCCGCGGCGTCCGGATTCGTGGTCGGGTTGGGACCCACTGCGGCTCCCTTCTGGCCGAGAAAATATTTGAAGGTCGCGGTCGGATTGTCGACCTGCTCGTACGTCAGCCACACCCAGCCGGGCGCCACGTTGCTCGAAATGTGGAATCCTGTCAGGCCGATCTTCGCGTAGACGACTTTCTGGCTCGCATCCAAATAGGCTCCGTAAGCCGTCCAGTAACGGCTGTCGTCATCCTTGGGTCCGAGGATCCGCCACGAGGCCTTCACCTCGACCGCCGAGTTCGGGAAACTGAAGGTGAACCCGGCGCTGGCGAGCGCCTGCTCCTGCCCTTCGAGCGTGTACAGCGCAAAGCCCGCGGGATTGCTCACGACGTAGTTGAAATGGTCCTGGTTGCAACGGACGTCATAGGAAATGACCGCGCTGTTGGCATCGACGATCTGCTGGCCGTCGATCATGCGGTTTTGGGGAAGGAAGTGCAGCCAGGTCGAATCGGTGGGGCCGAATTGCTGCTGCAGTTGCGCCACCGTCGGCGGCGTCACGCCCGCGGGCAGTTCGCTGACCGTCTCCCAAGCGGAGGGGGTGGCGCCGCCGGGCAGGTAGATTTCCGAGATGTTTTTCAGCGTCTCCCACACGGCCGGAGCCGCCTGGCCCAGCTGGCCGTTGGAATTCGGTATGCCGCGCTGGCCCGGCTGGGCCGGCCAGTTCATCGCCACAAACATGTCGACGGCAAACTGCCCCGGATCCGTCAACACCGCCGTCGTGCCGCGCGCCCGCGGGTCGGACGGCGCGTAAGTTCCGCCGCTCAGTGCCGGAGCCACCCGCGTGGCCACGAGCGACGGAACGAGAGCCAAGGAAAGAAAGACCAATGGCGTAATTCGTCGCGAATATCGTACGCCATTTCGAGCCGGTGCTGACCGTTCACCACCGCCCAGGCCGAAGTCGGAAAACCGGAAGTTCATGGGGTATCAGCCATCGCCTCGGAGCTGGGTCGGTCGTGGAGGACGCGATAATTCGGAACGGGTACGGGCGGAATTCTCGTCGGGTTCAGCGCTTGGTCGTGAAAGCGGAAACCCCGGGCGACAGCCCGGGACAAAATCGTCCAGTCGA
Source organism: uncultured Opitutaceae bacterium (assembly GCA_964477955.1). Taxonomy (GTDB): domain Bacteria; phylum Verrucomicrobiota; class Verrucomicrobiia; order Opitutales; family Opitutaceae; genus Didemnitutus. The sequence continues at coordinate 18,712 of CAYZGG010000015.1, read as the reverse complement.
TTTCGGGGCAAGGCTCAAATGGGGTCGTCATCTAAGTCCAATTAATTGCTTCTGCGAAGGGCGAAATCCTGCTCTCCGCTGAAGGATTTGAAAGGAAGCTTGAGCTCCTGTTCTTCCCGGCCAGAAGCGAAGGGGTATATGCCCGATCCGGCGTCCAAGATCCTCGCGGAACTCTTTCCGAAGCTGTCCATGGAAGCGGTTGACAGCATAATCCGTTCCGCGCGGCGCGCCAGTTATCCGGCCCAGGTGACAATTTGCGGCGAAGGCGAGATCGAGAACAGCTTCTATATCGTCCTGTCGGGCCGCGTCGATGTTTACAAGCTGCTCGAGGGTCAGCGGCTGCTGGTCAACTACCTGACGGCCGGCGCGCATTTCGGCGACGTCGCCCTCCTGCTGGACCAGCCGCGCTCCGCCAGCATCGTCACCGCCGAACCCACCGAGGTCCTTGTCATCGACCGCCAGGCCTTTGGCCAGCTGATCCATGGCAACGCCGAGATTGTCGTGGCGCTCTCGCAGATGGTGATCCGGCGCTTTCTGCTGCAGGAGGAAAAGCAGCTGACGGAAATCGCCCGTCTGAAGAAGCGGGACATCGCCCCCGCCAAGGTGTTTTTGAGCTATGCGAGCGCCGACCGCGACTTCGCCACGCGGCTGGCCAACAACCTCCTGAAATACCACGTGGACCTCTGGCTGGACGTTTACCGTGTCGTGCCCGGCAAGAGCTGGGCGCGCCAGATCGGCGAAGCCCTGGACACCTGCGAGATCATGCTTTTGATTCTCTCACCAACGAGCGTGGCCTCGGAGAACGTCGATGACGAATGGAACTATTTCCTGGATCAAAAAAAACCGGCCGTTTCGATTCTCTATCAACCGTGCAAGATCCCCTACCGGCTCTCGAAGCATCAGTATATCGATTTCCACAAATCCGACTATGACCAGGCCGTCGCCCGGGTGGTAGCTACGCTGAACACGCTGCTGTAGAGTACTGCCAGGTCGAGTCGTCTTCTCTTTGCAGGAGTCTGCTTGCAGGCGATCTGGCTCAGGGCCCAGAGGCCTGCTGAGAGGCAGGCGATTCTTCGTGGCACGGGCCTCCTGACCCGTGATGGACACAACCCGGGTCGGGAGACCCGTGCCACATCCTGATGGTCGCCTGCAAGCAGGCTCCTACAACAAATCCTCGCATCCGTACGCCGCGTAGGGGCGCTCTGCCGTACGGCAGAGCTGCGCCCAAGGACCTTCAAACTCGGGCAGGCGCGGCAAGACTGCGCCCCTACGATTGATCCGTTCAAGGCCTCATGAACGGATTGGGAGAGCGGGTTAGAGGCCGCGCCCCACACGTCCGAACTCTTTCTTCCAATCGCCGGGGCGATGCCTGGCGATCAACTGGCCGAGTTCGTCGGCCCGGACGGTCGTGGACACCACCACCAGTTGCCGGCCGTCGACGACCGCAAGGCACAGGTCGATCGCGTCGTCGGTCCCGGATTTCTCCGGCGCGTAGATCAAAACTTTCTGCCGGCCCTCGGAGACGCCGACGATGCGGGTCCAGCCGCGTTCGGCCATGGCGGCATCGGCCGCCGCGACCAGCGGCGCGCCGGAGACCTCCCCGCCGGGTCCCCTCATTTCGTAAACCCCCACGCTGGCGCGTTCGACCGCCGCCAAGGCGAGCCGGGCCTCGTCCATCTTTTCGTCGTGCACAAAAACCAGACCGGTCTTCACGGCCGCAATGGTCACGCTGCCGACGCTGAGCTGGACCTGCGTGTGCCACGACGAACCGGCGGCTGCCATCACCTGCTTCTTCAGCGCCGAAGCCGGGCGATCGAGAGTCAGAAAACTGAAGGCCCCGATTGCCACCACCAACACCAGCAGCACAAACGGCGCGAGGCAAAGGCAGAGAATCCAGAGCCAAAGCCGACGGCGCGGGCGGGCGGGAGCGAGAGCGGTACTGACATCGGTAGCGGGGATCATGGTGGGAAGAAATTTTGCTTCGGATCTCTGGGCTGGTTCACTTGGAGGAGCTGCTTGCAAGGGACTCTTTGTGGCGCGGGTCTCCCGACCCGTGTTCCGACGATCAGGGGTCGGGAGACCCGTGCCGCGCTCTGACGGTCGCCTGCGAGCAGGCTCCTACAGGTTGGCTTCGGGCTGCTCGAGGCGCACCAAGTCTGCGCCCCTGCGTTTCAGACCTGCTTTTCGTCGGTCTTGTCCTTGTGCTCGAACTTCAGGTGCAGCTTGCGCAGCGGCTCGATGTCGAATTTCTCCGCGATCTTGGCGATCTGGTCGGCCTGGATGTTGCCGACGATGTTGACGAAGACCGCCTGACCCTTCTTGTCGAGGACGGTGATCACCAGGCCGTCGATCGCATCGTCGCCGTGCTGCTTGACGTGGATGTCGACGTTGTCGCCACCGGCCGGCTCGCGGACGGTGACCATCTTCGCCCAGCCCTGGGCGTCGAGCGCCTTGCGGATGGCCTCAACCTTCTCGATCATGCCGGCGCGGTTGGAATCGTCGAGACCGACGACATTGACGCGGATGCCCTTGAGATTGGCGAGCAGCTCGGCGCTTTCGGGTTCCTCGTGGGCGGTGAGGCGGGCGGCAAACTTCAGCAGGGTCGGGGAAAGATTTATTTCGACGAACTCGCCTTTGGCGGAGGGCATCAGCGTGCCGAAGTCGACCGCGCCGGCTTCGGTGTCGGCGGCGCGGGAAAAGGTGACCAACGCCAGCGAGACCGTCGCGGCGGCAAGGGAGGAACGGAGGAGGTTTTTCATGGGAATCGGAGGAATGAGGGTTTCGACATCCTCAAAAACACGGCGCTCCGCGGAAAGTTGCAGGATGTTTGAGGAGGGCCGTCCGATGAAACGAGAATGTGGGCGGGGTGCCCTCACCCCGCAGGGCATGGCGCAACGAAGCCATATCCCGCGAGGTGAGGGCACCCCGCCCATAGGAAAGGCCGGACGTTCGCCGCCAGCTCGCGTGGCATAGGTCTCCCGACCCGTGTCTTCTGCCAACGTCTGATCCCCCCGGGGCGGAAGACCCGTGCCACTTCCCTCTCAGCTCCGCCGGCGCGCCGCCCACTCGGCCAGCGCCTGCCCGGTGTAGGAACGCGGCTCCTTTTCGATCCCAACCCGGCTGCCCGCGTAGACGATTTCGCCACCCTCGGGACCGCCGCCGGGCCCGACGTCGATGATCCAGTCGGCCACGTTGATCACGTCGAGGCTGTGCTCGATGATGACCACCGTGTTGCCCGCATCGCGGAGCTTGAACAGCAACTCCATCAACCGCTGGACATCGGCCCAGTTCAAGCCGGTGGTGGGCTCGTCGAGGATGTAGAGCGTGCGGCCCTGCTCCCGCTTGCTCAATTCGAGCGAGAGCTTCAGCCGCTGGGCCTCGCCGCCGGACAGGGTCGTCGCGGATTGCCCCAGCGAAAGGTAGCCCAGGCCGACCGCCTCGAGCGTCGCCAGTTTCTCCGCGATGCGCGGGATCGCCCGGAACAGCTCCATCGCCTCGCGCACGGTCAGATCAAGCACGTCGGCGATATTTTTGCCATGAAAACGCACTTCCAGCGTTTCGCGGTTGAAACGCCGGCCGCCGCAGCTCGGACACGGTGCGTAGGCGTCGGCCATGAACTGCATGTCGAGCCTGATCTGGCCGTCGCCCTGGCAGCGCTCGCAGCGGCCGCCGCGGACGTTGAAACTGAAACGACTGGCCTTGTAGCCGCGCACCTTCGCCAGCGGCACCTGGGCGAAGAGGCCGCGCAACAGATCGAGCAGCCCCACGTAAGTCGCCGGGTTCGAGCGCGGACTGCGGCCGATCGGCTCCTGGTCGACCTGCACCGTCTTTTCAAAATGCTCCAGCCCGGTCAGCCCGCGGTGACGACCCGGCACGGTTTTCGCCCCGTTGAGCTTCCGCGCGGTGACGGTCGCGAGCACATCGATGACCAGGGAGCTTTTGCCGGAGCCGGACACGCCCGTCACGCAGGTGAGCAGGCCGACGGGAAACTCCGCATCGACCTGCTTGAGGTTGTGTTCGCTCGCGCCGCGCACGGTGAGCCAGCGGCCGTCGGGGGCGAGCGTCTTGGCGTCCTTCACCACGCCCATTTTGCCGGCGAGGTACGGACCCGTGCGCGAGGCCGAGGCCGGCAGCCGGGTGCAGGCCTCCGGGGTGCCCTGGAACAGAATCTCGCCGCCCTCGCGACCCGCGCCCGGCCCAAGCTCGATGAGTTCGTCGGCCGCGCGCATGGTCTCCTCGTCATGCTCGACGACGACGACGGTGTTGCCCCGGTCCCGCAGGTCGCGCAGGGTTGCGAGCAGTTTCAGGTTGTCGCGCGGGTGCAGGCCGATGCTCGGTTCGTCGAGCACGTAGATCACGCCGACGAGGCCCATGCCCAGCTGCGTCGCAAGCCGGACGCGCTGCGCCTCGCCGCCGGACAGCGTGTTGTACTCGCGTTCGAGCGTAAGGTAGCCCAGGCCGGTTTCCGCGAGAAAATGCAGCCGCTGTTCCACGCCGTCGAGCACCTCGCGCACCGCGTCAGTCGAAGCCAGCGCCCCGCGCAGGCCGCGAATGAACGTCAGGGCCGCGCGCACGTCCCGCGCGTTGAACTCGCCGAAATTGCTCCCGCCGAGCAGCACCGCGTTGCTGCGCGGGTTGAGCCGGAGGCCGTGGCAGGCTGGGCACTCGCCGCTCACCATGTACGAGGTCAGGCGCGCGCGGAAGCCCTCGCTGTCGGTGTGGCGGTAGCTCTCCATCAAATCGGCGACGACGCCCGCAAACGGCACGGCCTTGGGTTCGCGCATGCGGCGGAGCTTGAAACTGAACAGACGTTCGCCCGCCCCGTGAAGAATCTGCGCGCGGGTCGCGCCGGGAAGCTTGTTCCACGGCACCTCCGGATCATAAGGCAGCTGTTCCGCCAGCTGTTTGAGCAGCGCGTTGTGCTTGATGATGAGATTTTTTCCGCCGATGCGCCACGGCTTGAGCGCACCTCCGCGGATCGATTTCTCCGGATCGGGGATGAGCAGCTCGTCATTGAAGGTCATTTGGCGGCCCAGTCCGCCGCACTCCGGGCACGCGCCTTCGTTGTGGTTGAACGAAAAACTGCGCGGCGTGAGCGGCTCGAACACGTCGCCGCAGATCGCGCAGGAGAGGTTCTGACTCAGGGCGATCTCCCGCCAGGGCGCGTCGGCACTCTTTTGGACGAGCACCAGCGCACGGTTGCGGCCTTCGCGAAAGGCCAGTTCGAGGGAATCGGCGACGCGGCTGCGCTGGTCGGCGTTGAGCACGAGGCGGTCGAGCACGAGCTCGACCGTAAGTTCCGCGGTGCCGTTCGCGACGAGTTTCGGCTCGTCGAGGGATTTGATCTCGCCGTCGATGCGCACGCGCTGGAAGCCCCGCTGGCGGAGCCGGGGCAGTTCGTCGCGCAGCACCGAGGGTTTGGCTTGCATGAACGGAGCGAGCAACACCGCCCGTTCGCCGGGCGCCTCGCGCAGAAGCTGGGCCACGCAGTCGTCGAGCGAGCGTTTCTCGACGCGGCCGCCGTCCTTCGGACAGTGCTGTTCGCCACACAACGCCCAGAGCAGACGCGCGTAGTCGGCGACCTCGGTGACGGTCGCGACGGTGCTCCGCGGCGACCCGCCGCCCGTGCGCTGCTCGATCGCGAGGACCGGGGACAAGCCGTGGATGAAGTCGACGTCGGGCCGCTTGAGCTGTTCGAGGATCTGGCGCGCCTGGGCCGAGAGGCTCTCCATGTACTTGCGGTAGCCTTCGGCGTAGAGGGTGTCGAAGGCCAGCGAGGATTTGCCCGAGCCGCTCGGGCCGGTGATGACCACGAGTCGTCCCCGCGGGAGGCGGACCTCGAGGTTGCGCAGGTTGTGCTCCCGGGCGCCCTTGATGTGAATGTGCGTGGCGGCTTCCACAGGAATCACCGTTACGGTTTTGCGGCGCGCGTCAAAACGCTAATCGCACCGGCCTCCGTCCGGCGCATTAGACTTGATGTGAGGACTAATTTTGCCTTCATCGCCGGAGAGCGAAAAAGGCCGGCCCGACTGAGTCCCACCCCCTGCTAGTCCCGGGCCTCGCACCTACTCCACACCGCTATGAAATCAAGCCCAACCCAAACCTGGTGTCGGCGCAAGTCGGCGCTCCTGGCCGTGCTGGCTCTGCTCGCCTCCGTCCCCGCCCTGCGCGCGTTTGTCTTCGAATCCGGCGACCTGAAAGGGAGCTTCGACACGACGCTTTCCATCGGCGCCCTCGCGCGCCTCGACAATCCCGACGCGGCGCTTTACGGCCTGACCAACACCTTCCGCGGCGTCCCCGGCCAGCAGTTCTCGGTCAACGAGGACGACGGCAACCTGAACTACCACCGCGGCCTGGCCTCGCTGCTGATCAAGGCCGACCATGAGCTTCAACTCGACTATCATGGCGCCGGTATTTTTGTCCGCGGTTACTATTTCAACGATTTCGTGAATGAAGACGGCCAGCGAGCCAAGACCCCGCTGAGCCCGCAGGCCCTGAGTCTCGTCGGCCGGGGCGGCGAACTCCTCGACGCCTACGCCTACTATAAAACCAAGCTGGGCGACATGCCGGCGACGCTGCGCGTCGGCAACCAGGTGCTGAGCTGGGGCGAGAGCACCTTCATCCCCAACGGCATTAACTCCATCAACCCCGTCGATGCCTCCAAACTGCGCACACCGGGCTCCGAGCTGAAGGAGGCGCTGCTGCCGGTGGACATGATCTCCGGTTCCCTGGGGGTGCTGCCGGACGTGACGCTGGAGGGTTTCTATCAGTTCAACTGGAAGAACACCCGGCTCGATCCGCCCGGCACCATGTTCAGCACAAACGATTTTGTCGCGCCGGGCGGCCGCCAGGTTTTCCTCGGATTCGGAGAGATTCCCGACACCGCTCCCCTCGGGGCCATCAACCGCGCCGCGGACCACGACCCGCATTCCTCCAACCAGTTCGGCCTCAACCTGCGCTGGCTGGCCCACGGCCTGGGCGAAACCGAGTTCGGGTTCTACTTTATCAACTACCACAGCCGGCTGCCGTTTGTGTCGGCCAAGACGCCGACCGGACCGGTCAACACGGCGCCGGTCATCGCCCAGATTCAGACCGTGGCCGGCCAGCTCGGCCAGGCGCAACTGGCTCCGGTGCTGCTGGCCAACGGCGTCCCCCTGGCGCAATTGCCGACAGTGCTGACGACGTTGATCGGCGCCGCGCTCACCAATGTCCCGGCGGCGGCCCTGCCCGCCAGCCTGCAACCCTTCTATCCGACTGCCCAGGGCATCGCCTTCACCGCCCTGAATGATCCCTCCGTCGGCGCGGCCAAACAAGTCGCATTCCTCAGCGCCGCCGCGACTGGACAGTACCAGATCGTCTACCCGTCCGACATCCACCTTTTTGGCGCCAGCTTCAACACCAGCGTCAGCGGCGTGGCTCTGCAGGGCGAAGTCAGCTACCGCGACAACCAGCCGCTGCAGGTCGACGACGTCGAGCTCCTCTTTGCCGCCCTGTCCCCGCTCGATTCGCCCGGCGGCACCAACTACGGCGCGAACAACCAGCTGGGGAACTACGCCGGCCGGTTCGACACCTCGATCAACGGTTACCGCCGCCACAAGGTCTGGACCGGCCAGATGACGGCCACCAAGGTCGCCCGCGGCATCCTGGGCGCACAGCAAAGCACCTTGATCGCCGAGGCGGGTTTCGTGCAGGCGGATCTTCCGTCGAAGGACGTGCTGCGTTACGACGCCCCCGGCACCTTCCGGGCCGGCAGCCTCACCGAGATGATCAACACCGGCAACGGCGCGTTCGGAGCCGATCCGGCCTCGGCCTTTGCCGACCGTTTCTCCTGGGGCTATCAGGTGGTCGGCCGCCTCGATTATCCCAATCTCTTCGCCGGCTTGAACGTCACCCCGCTGCTTGCCTTCGCCCACGACGTCAGCGGCAACACCCCGGAGCCGCTGGGCAATTTTATCAACGGACGCAAAACCGTCACCCTCGGCGCGGATTTCAGCCTGAAAAACTCCTGGTCGCTCGAAGTGCGTTATGTGAATTTCTTCGGCGCGGGCCGCTACAACCTGCTCGCCGACCGCGACTACCTTTCCGCCACGATGAAGTATTCGTTCTAACCCGTCGCGCCCCGCACTCCTTCGCCATGAAAAATCTTCCCCTTGTTCTCACCGCGACCGGTCTGCTGTGCTGCGCCGTGGCGGCCCGGGCCGCCCTCTCCCAAGCCGACGCCGACCGCCTCGGCCAGGATCTCACCCCACTCGGCGCCGAAAAAGCCGGCAACGCCGACGGCTCCATTCCTGCCTGGGACGGCGGCATCACCATCCCGCCCGCGGGCTACAAGGTCGGCGACCATCATCCGGACCCGTTTCCCGGCGAACAGCCGCTGTTCACCATCACCCCCGCCAACGCGGCCAAGTACGCCGACAAGCTCACCGCCGGCTCGCTGGCGCTGCTGAAGGCCTACCCGGACTATTCGCTGCCCGTGTACCCGACGCACCGCACCGCCTCCAATCCCCAGCGGGTCTACGACGCCACCAAGAAATATGCCACCACCGCGGAGCTTGCGCCTGGCGGCAACGGCATCAGCGGCGTGATGCTCGGCATCCCCTTCCCGCTCCCGCAAAACGGGCTGGAGGCGATCTGGAACCACCTCGTCCGCTACCGGGGCATCGCCGCCGTCCGCCACATCGCGCAGGCGGCTCCCCAGCGGGACGGCAGCTACTCGCTCGTGCAGTTCGAGGACGAATTTCTTTTCAACTACTGCCGCGACGACATTCCCCAGGCCGACCTGATCAAGGAACTGGCTTCGAGCAACATTCTGATCTTCTTCAAGCAGGCCGTCACCGCTCCCGCGCGCCTGGCCGGCTCGATTTTGGTCGTGCACGAAACGATGGACCAGGTGAAGGAGCCGCGCCAGGCTTGGGTCTACAACGTCGGCCAGCGCCGTGTCCGTCGCGCGCCCAATGTCGCCTACGACAATCCCGGCACCGCCTCCGACGGCATGCGCACGTCGGACCAGTTCGACATGTTCAACGGCGCTCCCGATCGCTACGACTGGAAGCTCGTCGGCAAAAAGGAAATCTACGTCCCGTACAATTCGTACAAGCTGCATAGCGACAAGGTGAGGTACGCCGACATCCTGAAGCCGCTGCACATCAACCAGGACCTCACCCGCTACGAGCTGCACCGGGTCTGGGTGGTCGACGCCACGCTGAAGCCGGGCGCCAGCCATCTCTACTCGCGCCGCACGTTTTATATCGACGAGGACAGCTGGCAGATCCTGGCCGCCGACCAGTACGACAGCCGCGGCCAGCTTTACCGGGTCTCCGAGGCGCATTGCATCAATTACTATGACGCGCTGACGTTCTGGAGCACGCTGGAGGTCCACACCGATCTGCTCGCCGGGCGCTACATCGTGATCGGCTTGGACAACGAGACCAAGATGTACGACTTCAGCGTCAAGCGCACCCCGCAGGATTACACGCCCTCGGCGTTGCGCCAGGAGGGCGTGCGCTGAGTCGGCCGATGCACCGCGGGGTTTTCATGACGGCGGGCTTCCGGGCCCGCCTTTTTCTTCTCGGGATCGCGCTGCTCGGCGGCGCCCCGCTGCGCTCCGCCGAACTTTCCGAACCCGCCCCCCTCGCCGCCCGTTCGCTGCTGCTCGGCCTCGCCCGGGCCGGCAGCCGGCTCGTCGCCGTCGGCGACCGGGGTCATGTCCTGCTTTCCGATGACGAAGGCCTGAGCTGGCGGCAGGTGGTCGTGCCGACCCGCGCCATGCTCACCGCCGTGTCGTTCCCCGACGCGGATCACGGCTGGGCGGTGGGACACGACGGCGTGATCCTCGTGACCGCCGACGCGGGCCAGTCCTGGCAGCGCCAGGATTCCGGCACTGATCTGGAGACCGTTTACCTGGATGTGCTCTTCCTCAACGCCCGGCGCGGCTTCGCCGTCGGCGCCTACGGCAAGTTTATCGCGACCGCCGACGGCGGCGCCACCTGGACGCCGGCCAAGCCCGCGGCGGAGGAGGTGCATTACAACCGGCTGGTCGCCGCCCCCAACGGCCGCCTCTTTCTCGCCGGGGAAAGCGGAACCTTGCTTGTGTCGCAGGACGGCGGTCAGACCTGGACCCGTTCCGAGGTGCCTTATGACGGCTCTCTGTTCTGCCTCGTGCCGCTCGACAACCAGGCCGTGGTAGTGGCCGGCCTGCGGGAACACATTCTCACCTCCTTCGACAATGGCCGCACGTGGCAACCCTGCCCCAGCGAGACGCCGTCCCTCATCATGGGTGGCACGCGTCTGCTTTCCGGCGTCATCGTGCTGGGTGGCCAGGGCGGCAGTCTGTTTGTCAGCCGCGACGGCGGCACTTCGTTTGTCCATTGGAAGCCCGCCGAGTCGACCGGAAGCATCGCCGCGCTGATCGAGGCGGACGCGGGCACGCTTGTCGCCGTCGGGGAAAACGGCGCCCTCCGGCTGAAAATCCCGGCCGCCGTCCCATGATCAAGCGGCTCGAAAACCTCGTGTTCGGCCACCGGCATCTGGTGCTCGCGCTCTTTGCACTGGTGACGCTGGTCCTCGGATTCTACGCGGCGCGCACCCATGTCGAGGCCAGCTTCGCCAAACAGCTGCCGAGCGACCACGAATACATCGGCAATTTCAAGAAATACGAGGCCGAGTTCGGCGGCGCCAACCGGGTGGTCGTCGCCCTCGTCGCCCGACACGGGGACATTTTCACGCCGGATTTCTTCCGCACGCTGAAGGCGGTGACGGACGAAGCTTACTACCTGCCCGGCGTCGACCGCGCCCAGGTCACGTCGCTCTTCACGCCCAACGTGCGCTACATCGAGGTCGTGGAGGACGGCCTGCAGGGCGGCAACGTTATCCCCGCCGATTTCCAGCCCACGCCGGCGGGCTTCGCGCGCGTGCGCCAGAACATCGTGAAGTCCGGCCGCATCGGCCAGCTGGTGGCCGGCGATTTCACCGGGGCCGTGGTGATCGCCGCGCTGCTTGACGTCGACCCGCAGACCGGCCGGAAGCTCGACTACGCCAGGGTCGCCGCGGCCCTCGAGGACAACATCCGCAAAAAATACCAGAGCCCGGAGATCAGCGTCCACATCATCGGTTTCGCCAAGGTCATCGGCGACATCACCGAGGGCACGCGGGGGGTGCTCGTTTTTTTCGGCGTGGCGCTCGTTATTTCGGCGGTGCTGCTGCTGTTCTTTTCGCAGTCGGTCATCCTGACGGTGCTGCCGTTGCTGACCTCGTTCAGCGCGGTCGTCTGGCAACTGGGCCTGTTGAACCTTTTTGGCTTCGGCATCGATCCGATGTCGATTCTCGTGCCTTTTTTGGTCTTCGCGATCGCGCTGAGCCACGCCACGCAGATGCTGCGCTCCTTCCGGGTGCAGTATTATTTCGGCGGGGATGAACTCACGGCCGCCCGGGCCTCGTTCAGCAACCTCTTCGTGCCCGGGACCGCGGCGATCCTGACGGACACCGTGGGCTTTCTCACCATTTATCTGGTGAAGGTGCCGGTCATCCAGGAGCTCGCGATCACGGCCAGCCTGGGCGTGACCCTCATCATTCTCACCGACCGCTTTCTCCTGCCTGTGCTGCTGTCATACACCAAAATGGCGCCCGGATTCCGCCGGCGCGTAAGCTTCCGCCGCTTCGCGCTGCAGCCCTGGTGGCGCGGTCTGGAACGCCTCGTCACCGGACGCCGGTCCTCGGTGGCGATCCTCGTCGTCGCGGGCGCGCTCTGGGGCTTCGGCCTCGTCAAGGCCCGGCAGGTCCGGATCGGCGACATGCATGCCGGCGTGCCCGAACTGCGCCAGAACTCACGCTACAACCTCGACACCGCCGCCATCACCTCGAAGTTCAGCATCGGCGCCGATACGATCACCGTGCTGATCGAAACCGTGCCCAACGGCGTCGTGGACCACGAGGTCATGGCGCTGGTCGACCGTTTTGCCTGGCACATGCGCAACGTGGAGGGCGTCCAATCCACGCTCTCCCTGCCCGACTACGCCCGCACCATCAACGCCGGCTGGAACGAAGGCAGCCTCAAGTGGCGCATCCTGCCCCGCAACCCGCAGTCGCTGGCCCAAGCGGTCTCTCCCGTCGAAACTTCCAGCGGCTTGCTGAACAACGACGGCAGCGTGATCCCGGTCATGATCTACCTCCGCGACCACCGGGCCGAGACGATCAAGCGCGTGATTGCCGCCGTGAAGGAATTCCGCGCCGTCAACACCAGCCCCAAGGTCCGCTTCCAACTCGCGACCGGCAACGTCGGCGTGATGGCCGCCACCAACGAGGTCGTCGAGACCGCCAAGGTCCCGATGGTGCTCTGGCTTTACGCCGCGATCACCGTGCTCTGCCTGGTTTCATTCCGCTCCTGGCGCGCGACCCTGTGCGTCCTGCTCCCCCTGATGATGGTCTCGGACCTCGCCTACGCACTCATGGTTTATCTGCAGATCGGCCTGAAAACCTCCACGCTGCCGGTGGTGGCGCTCGGGGTTGGCATCGGCGTGGATTATGGCATCTACCTGTGCTCCGCGTTGCTCGAAAAAATCCGGCGGGGACGGTCGCTCGAGGATGCGCTGTGCGACGCCTTCGCCACGATGGGCACCTCAGTCGTGTTCACCGGCTTTGCCCTCTCGATCGGCGTCGGCACCTGGGCGTTTTCGGTCATCAAATTCCAGGCCGACATGGGGGTGCTCCTGTCCTTCATGTTTCTCGTCAACATGCTCGGCGCGATGCTGGTCATGCCCGCGCTGGCCGCCGTGTTTTTTCGCAAGCAACTCGCAAAACGAGGCCACGTCGAAGCGGCGTGAACGGCGGGAAGGCGCGACCGGTGCGCTCGACGGGCAAAGCCGGCTTTTCGCCCGCTCAATCAGAGTCCCCGGGAAAACACCCTGACAACTGATCGTGGCATAGTCCTTGCTGGACTATTGCGTCTTCGTTAATATCTACCAATTCACGAAGCCATGAGCCACCCGCCCCACGACCCCTCCGACGAGACTGGCGGCAAGATGCGCGTCGAATCCATTTTCGACCACGTGAAAATGGTGCGGACCCACAAGGTTTCCGGCGTCGTGAATCTGCCCGAGTTCCGGGAGGTGCTGCAGGGCATCTACGCTCACCGGCAGTTCAACCCGGACATGAACGCGCTTTGGGACCTGCGCCATGCGGATTTTGCCGGCGTGGCGCCGGAGGACGTGCGCTCGCTCATGCAGATCGTGGTCACCAACTGGAACCGGAACGGCCGCTGCCGCGCCGCCATCGTCGTCGCCGGCATGGCGCCGTACGGCATCTCGCGCATGTACGAAAGCCAGTTCGGCGTGGCGGCCCCGTGCAAGATCAAGGTCTTTCTCGATGTGAACCTGGCTTGGAAATGGTTTGAAGCCAGCGACGACACCGTGGACGCCATGGCCTCGCGTCCGCTCAGGAAATAGCAGCGGAAACGCGTCCGCCGACCCCCGCGGAAAAAACCTCACAGCCCGAGGAGCGAGGCGATCAGGTTGCGCTGGATTTCGTTGGTACCCGAATAAATCCGGCTGCCGAGGGCGTCCCTGAGCTCGCGCTCGATTTCGCCCGCGGTCATGTAGCCGCGCCCGCCGTGGATCTGCATGGCGTCCTCGCAACAAGCCACCCAGCAGTCGCTGATATGAAGCTTGGCCAGCGCCGCCTCCATGATGGCGCTGCGGCCGATGCTGCGCTGGTACGCACCCTGGTATAGCATCGACCGGGCCGTCTCCACCCGTAGCTTCATGTCGACGATCTTGCCGCCGATCTGCTGGAATTTGCCGATGGACTGGCCGAATTGTTTACGCTGTTTGGCTTGGCGGATGCAGCCCTCCAGCAACCGCTGCATCGCGCCGACCGCACTGGCCAGGATGCACCCGCGCTCCCAGGTCATCGCGTGGGTGAAAAGCCCGCTCCCCGCGCCCTCCCGGCCCAGCCGGTTCGCCTCCGGCACCACGCAATTTTCAAACGCCAGTTCGCCCATCGGGCTGGTGCGCAGGCCCATTTTCTCCATCTCGCCCACGACGGAGAAGCCCGGGAACGACTTCTCCACGAGAAACGCGGTGATGCCGGCTGGCCCTTTCGCCGGATCCGTGGTCGCGAGGGTCACGAGCACGTCGGCCACGGGGCCGTTGGTCACAAAGATTTTCCGGCCGTTGAGCACGTAGCCGCCGTCCGTCTTCTTCGCCGTCGTGCGCAGGCTGTAGGCGTCCGATCCGCTCTCGGGTTCGCTCATGGCATTGCCGCCGATCGAATCCCCCCGGCAAAGGCCCGGCAGATATCGCGTTTTTTGTTCCTCGGTCCCGAAGCTGACCAGCGGCGCACAGGCCGTCCACATGTGGGCGTTGAGGGAAAAGAGCAGGCCGTTGTCGCGGCAGGCGTAGCCCAGACGCTCGAGCGCGCCGACGGTGGTGAGCGGATCCTTGCCCAGGCCGCCATACTCGGTGGGCACCGCCAGTCCGGGGAGACCCAACGCGCCGCATTTCTTCCAGCCTTCACGATTGAAAACGCCCGCGCGGTCGTGATCGACGAGGTTGTGGTTCAGCTCCGCCGAAGCGAAGCGTTCGATCGTCTCAAAGAATTGCCGCTGGGACTGGGACCAGGAAAAATCCATGGGTTAGCGCGAGAAAATCGTCAGACCGGCGCCCCCACCCCGGCCGGCACCTGCGCCTGGGCGGCTTCGAGCACGGCGGCATCCCAGCCCATCTCGTCAAACCAACGCCCGCCGATGTGGCGGTTCAACGGAAAGGCCTGGTTCATCACGCCGCCAAACAGGACGGTGTTGTTCCGGCGCAAAATCTCGTCGCCGAGCAGGTCCAACTGGCGCGCCCGCTCCCGCAGGTCAAGGAGACAGTCCACCTCGTGCACCACAGGGATGAACTGCAGGGCGTCGTCGATCCGGGCATTGTAATCGCGCACGCAGAACCGCGGCAGCGCCCCGACCTCGGCCTTGGCTTCCATCAACTGCCGCACCGCCCGGAAGCCCACGTCGACGAACTGCTGCCGGCTGAGCCAGCGGGTCTCGTAGTTGATGCGGTTGAGCACCGAGGCGCGCTCCATGCCGCGGCGGTGTTCCTCGACCGTGCGATGAAAGACGCGGTAGCCGTGCTGCTCGGGATATTCGAAGAAGGTCGAGGCCGGATCCAGGAACGGGATCATCGGGCAGATCATCGGGTTCACTCGCCGCCCCTTGAATTTCTCCAGCAGCCGGCGGCAATAGTCGAGGGAGCCCAGGACCGATTCCGGGCCCTGCTCGGGCATGCCGATGAAATACCAGACGTCGATCTGATGAATGCCGATGTCCAGCGCGCGTTCGATCCAGGCTTCCAACTGTTCGTTGGAATACACGCCGCGCCCCGAAAGTTTTGCGACGGTCAGGTCGTGGCTCTCGGGCGAGAGCGTGATGGAGGTACGCGGGTTGGCGCGGACCATCTGTTTCAACACGTCGTCCGGAGTCAGGAAATATTGCTCGTAACTGATCGATTTGAGATGCGACTGCCCGACCAGGTCGAGGAAGCGGCGCATCCCCTCGGGGGATTCGTTGTAGGAACCGACGGAATAGAAATGATAGTGCTCGACGCCCGGGATGCGGCTGATCGTCTGGAACTCGAAGTCGATCTCGGCGGCGGACTTCCGCGCCATTGTGCGTTTTTTCTGGAAGATGCGCTTGAACGCCTCGCGCGATCCGCCGCACCAGCCGCAGTTGTAGGCGCACCCGGCGTTCTGCGTGGACAGGATTTCGAGGATCGGAAGCGATTTGGTCGCCGTGGCCTCTGCCGGCTGATGCGACCAGTCGATCCCGCACGCGAAGCTGTCGGGCTTGTGCGCGAATTCGTTGTCGTGCACCACCCCGCCCGCGTCCTTCCACAACAGATTCGGCACGATCGCCAGCGAGAGACCGACCTTGATCACCTCCAGCAACGCGGCGACCGGCTCGTGGGTGTCGTACCCGCGCATGACCAGGTCCACAAAAGGATACCGGACGAGTTCCTGCGCGTAGTAGGTCGAGGAAATCCCGCCGAACAGGATCAGGATGTCCGGCCGGAGTTCGCGGATCCGCCGCGCCACCGCCAGGCTGCCCTGGACGTGCACCATCCAGTGCAGGTCGATGCCAATCAGGCGGGTGTCGAGCGCATTGATCAGATCGTCGAAATTCAGGCGCGGAAAACGGAGCAGGACGGTGCAGAGATTGATGATCTTCACGTCATGCCCCCGGTCGCCGAGGTACCGCTGCAGGGTTTTGAAGCCGACCGGGAAGTATTCGTAGAGCGGAGTGATGGGCACGTCGCCGCTGGTGCCGAGGAACGGAAAGTAGATGTCCCGGCGTTCGCGAAAATCGAAGACGGCCGGCGCATGCAGCAGGACGAGGTCGGCCTGGAGGTTCGGCAAGGCGCTGGGCTGGAGAGGAGTGTTCATCGTGGGGCCGGGCCGCAGGGCGCGTCAAATCATGTCCTTCAACATCTGGAAATCCGTCTTCCCGGTGGACGTTTTGGGGAGCAGGTCGTGAAACGAAAAGACATCGGGAATCATGTACAGGGGCAGGTGCCGCGAACAGAAGGTCTTGAGCTCGACGAGCGAGGGACGATTTTCGCCCCGGATGCTCAGGTGGGCCCGAACCCGCACGCCCGCCGTCGCGTCCGGTAACGCGATCACCGCAGCTTCGCCGACGTGCGGATGCCGGTAGAGACAAGCCTCAATCTCGCCCAGCTCGACGCGATAACCGCGTTTCTTGATCATGCGGTCGCGGCGGCCGAGGTAACGATGGTTGCCATCCGGTTCCTCGACGACGATGTCGCCGGTCCGGTACCAGCGTTCCCCGGCGCGAGCTCCGGGCAGGAAGCCGTGGGCCGTCTGTTCGGGCAGGTTCCAGTAACCCTGCATGACGTGGGGGCCGGCGATGCAAAGCTCGCCTTCGACGCCCGGCGGGAGCGCCCGGCCGTCGGGATCCACGACCTTGCTGCGCAGGTTCCGGCAGGTCCAGCCAATGGGATAGGGCTCGACCCGGTCGTCGGGTATGTCTCCGGCAGGAATCTCGTAGTAAGTGCAGACGTTGGTTTCCGTCGGTCCGTACAGGTTGAAATACCGCAGCCGCGGGAGCTGCCGCTTGAGCGAACGGAGGTGAACCACGGGAAACACCTCGCCGGCGAACAGAATGAGGCGCAGCCGGGAGAAATCATGTTCGGCCAATTTCCCGAATTGCGCCAGCAGGCTGAGCGTGGACGGCGCCGAATACCAGACGGTGATGCCCTCCGCCGCGATCAACGCCGCCAGGCCCTGCGGCTCCTTGCCGACGCCCTCGGGCACCAGAACCAGGCTCGCCCCGTGTTTGAGCGACACATAGAGGTCGAAAATGGAAAGATCGAAATGGAATGGCGCGTGCGAGGAGAAGACATCCGTGGCGTGCGGCGCGAATGTTTCCGAGCACCAGTCGACAAACGACACGGCATTGTGATGGGAAAGCATGACGCCCTTCGGCGTGCCGGTGGAACCCGAAGTGTAGAGGATATAGGCAAGATCGTCGGGCTCCGACGCGACGGCGCGGACCACCGGTGCGGGGGATTGCGCGTCGAGTGCGTCCAGGGTCGCCTCGAGAAATCCGCCGCCGCCGACTCCGTCGAGCACGATGAGCTTGGGGACCGAGCCGAGCTTGGTCAGCTCGTCGCGGTACGCCGGCTCGAGGCGCTGCTCTACGATCGCGACCTTCACTCCGCAATTGTCATGGATGAAGGCATTGCGCAAGGCCGGCGCAGTGGGATCAACCGGGACATACGCGGCCCCGGCCTTCAGGATGCCAAAAATTGCCGCCACCCCGTCCGCGCTTTTCCGCAGATAGACTCCCACGCGATCCCCCCGCCCGACTCCGAGGGCGGCAAGGCGGTCGCGGACGCGGTCGGACAACCGTCCCAGCGTGGCGTAGTCCATCCGGCCGACACCGCTCCCCTCGATGAGCGCGGGATGGGACCCGCGCTCCCGAACGGCAGTTTCGATGAGGCTGTGCAACGACATGGCGGGGTACTCCGAGAATCGGTCGCGGCTCAGGCCGCCGTCAGGCCGCCCTTGGACCTGACCAGCCGGGCGATACGCTCGATCGTGTCCAGATGTTCGGCGTCCGCCTCGTGCGCAGCCAGTGAGATCGAAAAATTCTTTTCGAGAAAATCCATCAGCTTGAGCGTGGCGATCGAGTCCAGAATCCCGGTGGTCATCAGGGGTGTCGTGTCAGTGAGCTGGGCGGCGTCCTCTCCCGGGAGAAACTCGTCCAGGATGTATTTTTTGATCGATTGCTCAATCGTGGCGGTGTTGGTCATGGCGGTGGGTGGGTGGATTAAGGCCGGGCCGGAAGTTCCGTTTCATTGCCCGCGATGTTTTCGTGGCGGATCCGCTTGGCCCGGGCGAGCAGATCGATCCGAGGGTCGGTGGTCAGGCGGTCGTAAAGCTGCGCGGCGATGAGAGCATTGGCGTTGGCATTCGTATGGTGCCAGCGATCGCCCAGACTCAGCTCGTCCGGGGTGCGGCCGGAGAAAACAGCCGAGAGATCGATGAAGATGAACCCCGCCTTTTCGGCGAGATTCTTCAACTCCGCCACCCGCGCCCGGTCCGAAGCCTGTTCCTGGGGCACGGGCAGATAAGCGCAGACGGGGAGCGCCTTCAGCTCGCGACATTGCTGCGCGATCCGCCGGTAGTAAAACGAAACGATCTCAGCCTC
>CAYZGG010000014.1:0-58011 GCA_964477955.1 uncultured Opitutaceae bacterium | reverse complement strand
ACCGGTTTACGGAGGCGATGACGCTTTTCGCGGTCGCCTGCGCCGGGTTGTTTCCCCTCCTGCACCTCGGCCGGCCGCAGTTCTTCTACTGGTTGTTGCCCTATCCCGACTCGATGGGCCTGTGGCCGCAGTTTCGGAGCCCGCTCGAGTGGGACGTTTTTGCCGTCTCCACTTATGCGACGGTCTCCCTGGTGTTCTGGTATGTCGGTCTGCTGCCGGACCTCGCGACGATGCGCGACCGGGCGGCGACCCGCTTCAAGGCGCGTCTCTACGGCCTGTTCAGTCTCGGCTGGCGCGGCGACGCAAGACACTGGGTGCATTACCAGAAGCTCTACCTCTTGCTGGCCGGGCTGGCAGCCCCGCTTGTCATCTCGGTGCATACGATTGTCGGCCTGGACTTCGCCGTCGCGATCCTGCCTGGCTGGCATTCGACGATCTTCCCCCCGTATTTTGTCGCCGGAGCGATTTTCTCCGGCTTCTCGATGGTCCTGACCCTGATCATCCCGCTGCGAGCCGTCTACAAGCTGCAGGGGCTGATCACCGCCCGCCACCTGGACCTGATGGCGAAGGTGATGATGGCGACCGGGTGGATCGTGATCTACGGGTATGTCGAGGAATTCTTCAACGCCTGGCGCAGCGGCAACATCTACGATCGCTTTATGGACGTTAACCGTGCGGTCGGACCCTATGCCGCCTATTTCTGGACCTTGATGGCGTGCAACGTCATCGCACCGCAATTCCTGTGGTCCAGCCGGCTCCGCCGGAACGTGGGCGTGCTCTTCGTCGTGGCGCTCCTCGTGAACGTCGGCATGTGGGTCGAACGTTTCGTCATCGTCGTCACCAGCCTGCACCGCGACTTCCTGCCGTCGTCGTGGGGCATGTATCACGCCACGTTCTGGGATTACTCGACGCTGGCCGGCACGATCGGCCTCTTTTTCGCGCTCCTGTTCCTTTTCCTGCGCTTCCTCCCGGCCATCTCGATGACGGAAATGCGCCGCTTCGTGGCGTCGAAGGAGGCCGGTCCATGAAGCCCCCTGTCCACGGTTTGCTGGCGGCTTTCGCCGACGAGGCGTCTTTCCGGATCGCGATCCGGAAACTGCGCGAAACCGGCTGCACGCGGATCGACGCCTACACCCCTTATCCGCTAGAGACTGGAATCCTGCCTCAGGCGACGACCCCGGTAGGCTGGATCATGTTTTGCGCGGGCGTCCTCGGTGCGAGCGGTGGCTTTTTTCTGCAATGGTTCGCGACGCACGACTACCCGCTCAACGTCGGCGGACGGCCCCTCAACAGCTGGCCCGCTTTCATTCCGATTACCTTCGAACTGACGGTGTTGACGGCCGCGCTGGTTGGCGTGCTGACCCTGTTCTTCCTGGCGGGTCTGCCCAGGCTGCATCACCCGGTCCTGACCGATCCGCGTTTCAAGCGGGCGAGCCAGGACCGGTTTTTCATCTGTGTGCTTGCCGACGATCCACTCTGCCCGGGCGAAAGCATGCGCCGCGTCATGGCGGACGCACATGCGGAATCGATCGCAGAGGTGCCGGCATGAAGAGCGGACTCAAATTCCCACGGATTGTCGCGGCGCTGCTGGTCGCGTCCGGCTGCACCGGTTGCGACAATATGAAACATCAGGAAAACGTGCGGGCGTTCGCTCCATCGGCGCATTTTCCCGACGGAGCCTCGGCGCGGCTTCCACCGGTCCACACCGTGTCCCGGGGAGCACCGGCTTTGGACGATCCCGTGGCCACCGGGCAGAAGGACGGCGCTTGGTTGACGGAAATTCCGCTGCCGTTGACGCGCGTGTTCCTCGAACGCGGCCGCGACCGGTTCAATATCTACTGTGCCGCGTGCCACGGCGAGGATGGCTTCGGGCGCGGCATTGTTGTCTGGCGCGGGTTTCCCGCGCCGCCTTCGTATCAGGAAACGTGGCTGATCAGGGCGCCCGTCGGCCATTTCTTCGGAGTGATCACCCACGGGATCGGCCGGATGTATCCGCTGGCGGATCGGATCGAGCCGCGCGACCGCTGGGCGATCGTGGCCTACGTACGCGCACTGCAATGGAGCCAGCATGCGACCCTCGAAGATGTACCGCCCGCCGAACGTCAACACCTGTCCACTCCATGAACATGGCCGACGAATCAGTTTCGCGCCGGCTCGAACGCTTCGCTAGCGGGACGGCGGCCGTGGCCGGAGTGGTGTCACTCGCAATGCTGTGGCTTGACCCTGGCGACTTCTCTTTGGCGTATCGCTTTGTCGTGTTCGCTTGCCTGGCTCCGGCGGTCGGATGCCTGATCTTCACGCTCATCCACCGCCTGACCGGCGGCCAGTGGGCGAGCGGGATGCGGCCGTTTCTTCTCGCGGGAGTTTCGCTTCTGCCGTGGATCTGGCTCTTCGCCCTGCCGATTTTGTTTCTTCCGACCGCGCTCCGCCGACCGGCGGCGCCCTTCGTGACCGCCGGACTAGGCTACGAGAGTCTGCCCATGCTGGCGGGACGCTCCCTGATTTATGCGGCCGTCTTCTTCGGGTTGAGCCGGGCCGTGTTAAAAGACACGAGGCCGGTCGAGGCTCGCGGGCGAGGGCCAAGGCCGTGGGTTGGGCCGGTGGGTTTGTTGGTATTGGTTTTTACTCTGACGCTGCTGGCGGATGATTGGATTTCATCGTTGGAGCCCGGCTGGCATTCGACGGGGTTCTCGTTCGTGTGGATGACGGGCCAAGCGGTGGCGGGCCTGTCGCTGGCGTTGTTGGGCGCCGTGGCGAGCGGGAACCAGCCGATCGCCACGGGAGATGCCGGCCGCCCTCTCGGGATCGATTGGGGCAACCTGCTGATGGCGACACTGCTCACATGGTGCTACGTGACCTTCGCCCAGTTCCTGATTATTTGGGCGGGAAATCTGCCGGCGGAAATATCGTGGTTCAAACACCGGGCGGATGGACTTTGGCACTGGGTGCCAGCCATGCTGGCGATCTTCAGCTTCGCGTTGCCTTTTCTTTTGCTGCTGTCGCGGAGCTACAAGATGAAGGCCGGGGGACTGGCGGCGGTCGCAATCATGCTCCTGCTTGGCCAGGGACTCTATTCCGCCTGGCTGATCTTGCCGGTGGCCGGTCGCATTTCTCCCGCCGGATGGGGCCTGGTCTTGGCGCTGCTCGTGGCCGGAGTGGCGTTGGGCCTGAATCGTTTTGCGGCGACAGTGCGGAAACTGGGGGGGGCCGCCCGATGAATTCGGCTCGATACCCAGCGGCCATTGTCGCGGCCAGCCTGTTGCTTACTGCATGCGGCCAGCGAGCCCACCCGGATCTAGCCGGCTCAATCCAGGCCAATACGAGTGCGAGCGCCAACAGCCAATCTTTGCTGGAACAAGAGCGGCTCGTTCATGCGCACTTGGACGGCTACGGCTGGGTCAACCGGGCCGGCGGCGCCGTTCATATTCCCATCGAACGCGCGATGGATCTGGTCGTCGCCGGGAAACACTCATCAGGGCCCGTCATTGATCCTGCACCAATGCCCGCTTACCGCGAAACGAACACGCCCGCGCAGAACCGGGGGCGGCGACTTTTCGTGCAGTATGGCTGCAGTGCCTGTCACGATCCCGACTCACCCAGCCACGCACCCTCGCTCGTGGGAATATTCGGGCAGCGGGTTCGGCTGAGCGACGAAACGTTCGTCCGCGCCGACGAGCACTATCTTCATGATTCGATCATGCTGTCGTCGAAGCAGGTGGTTGCCGGCTACGCGCCGGTTATGCCTGCCTATGGCAGCATCATCCCCGAGCCCGATGTGCGGGAATTGATCGCTTACCTGAAGTCGACCAGCCCCGCGCCGCCACCGGTGCCGGCCGCCCCGCCTTGATCCGATCGCTCGACCCCTACCCGCTTACCCGGCCGCCGACCAGACGATGCTGCTGTTCAATGATACGCTCCAACACCAAAAGACGCGCCCGCAGTTGCAGTTGAACGCAGTGTCGGTCGCGGTTTTTACGCCAGCGCAATGCAGTGTACGTTGGCCGCGGGCAGACTACAGCGAGAGAGATTTTAACGCGGAGGTCGCGGAAAACGCGAAGTTTGGTACGGACCGATCAGGCGATCGCGGAAGCATGGAACGGCGGAATCGAACCGACCTACGGGATCAACCACGAAGACCACCGAGGGCACGAAAGGGTTGGCCCGTCCCCCGCATCAGACCAGCTTCATCCAGTCTGTCCGTTTTGTGGCCCATTCGAGTGCGTCGTGAACCTCGCGGCAAACGTTCCGGAGTCATGGTGGATCCCTCTCAATCCGTCGCCGAATCGTAACATCGGCACCGCCCCCTCGACTTCATCCGGGACGCGGGCCCTTGCTAAACCTCTTGGCATTTCCCGAACACACCGACAGCGTGGGTTATTGTTACCCCAATGCCTGACCTGGACAAGAGATCCCTCAGCGAGCGCGATATCTGCACCAAGTTTGTCACCCCGGCATTGGTTGCGGCCGGATGGGATGTTCAAATCAACATTCGCGAAGAGGTTTCCTTCACTAAAGGCCGGGTAATTGTCCGGGGCCGGATGACCACCCGTGGTGAGTCAAAGCGGGCCGACTACATCCTCTACCATTCGTCCGGTGCCCCGCTCGCGCTCATCGAGGCCAAGGATAACAACCATTCGGTCGGTGCGGGCATGCAGCAGGCATTGGGCTATGCAGAAACGCTTCAAATCCCTTTCGTCTTTTCGTCCAACGGCGATGCCTTTCTCTTCCATGATCGCACGCTCACCGAAGGCCAGATTGAAAAACCAATCGGGCTCTCCGAATTTCCCTCTCCCGCCGACCTTTGGGCGCGCCATACCGATGCCCGGAATATCCCGACCGCCCGGCTACCGGTCGTGGCACAGCCATTCCACGACGACGGTTCGGGCAAGCTTCCCCGCTACTACCAGACCATCGCCGTCAACCGAGCCGTCGAAGCCGTGGCGCGGGGCCAAAACCGGCTTCTGCTCGTCATGGCCACCGGTACCGGCAAGACCTACGTTGCCTTCCAAACCATTTGGCGGCTTTGGAAGGCCGGCGTTAAAAAACGGATCCTGTTCCTTGCAGACCGCAATATCCTGATCGACCAGACCCGGGTCAACGATTTCAAGCCCTTCGGCGGAGCGATGACCAAGATCACGAACCGCACCGTCGACAAATCCTACGAAATCTACCTTGCCCTCTACCAAGCCGTCTCCGGCACGGAAGTGGCCGACGATATCTACAAGCAGTTCTCCTCCGATTTCTTCGACCTCGTGGTCATCGACGAGTGCCACCGCGGGTCCGCGGCCGACCATGCCAGCTGGCGCCGCATCCTCGACTATTTCAGCTCGGCCACCCACCTCGGCCTGACCGCCACCCCGAAAGAGACCAAGGAAATATCCAACATCACCTACTTCGGCGAACCGATCTATACCTATTCGCTGAAACAGGGCATCGAAGACGGGTTTCTCGCCCCTTACAAAGTTGTCCGGATCCACCTCGACAAGGACCTTACCGGCTGGCGGCCGTCGGCGCAACAGACCGACAAGCACGGCGCCATCATCCCCGATCGCATCTACAACCAGAAGGATTTTGACCGGGAATTGATTCTCGAAAAGCGCACCCTGCTCGTGGCGAAAAAGGTGACCGAATTTCTCAAGCTCAGTGGCGACCGTTTCGCCAAGACCATCGTCTTCTGCGAGGACATCGATCACGCCGAGCGGATGAGACAGGCGCTGGCCAATGAAAATGCCGACCTCGTAGCCCAAAACCACCGCTATGTCATGCGCATCACGGGCGACGAGCCCGAGGGCAAGGCGGAGCTCGACAATTTCATCAATCCGGAGGTCCGACACCCGGTTATTGCCACCACCTCGAAGCTGCTGACCACGGGGGTCGACGCCCAGACCTGCAAGCTCATCGTCATTGACCAGAACCTGCAATCGGTGGCTGAGTTCAAGCAGATCATCGGACGCGGTACCCGGCTGCGCGAGGATTTCGGCAAGCTCTACTTCACAATCATGGATTTTCGCAAAGTCACGGAGCTGTTCGCCCGGCCTGATTTTGACGGCGACCCGGTTGTGATCTACGAACCGCAGGAGGGCGAATCGCCCGTGCCGCCGGACGACGCCGCCGATGTTGCCAACGAGCCGCCGGAAGGAGAAATCTGCATCACTACCATCCCGGGCCCGTACTCCGGCGGTGGTCAACGACAGAAATATACCGTCGACAATGTTGCGGTCAGCATCATCGCCGAGCAGGTCCAGTACTACGACGAGGGCGGTAAACTCGTCACCGAGTCCCTGCGCGACTACACCCGGAAAAATGTCCGCAAGCAGTTCGCTTCTCTTGATTCGTTTCTCAGGACGTGGACAAAAGCCGCACGCAAGGAGGCGATCCTCATCGAACTGCAGGCCCGGGGCGTGTTCCTTGAAGCCGTCGCCGACGAGGTCGGCCGCAACTACGATCCTTTCGACCTGGTCGCGCACGTGGCCTTCGATCAGCCGCCACTGACCCGCCGCGAGCGGGCCGAGAACGTCAAGAAACGGAACTATTTCGCAAAATACGGCCCGCAGGCCCGCGCCGTCCTCGAAGCCCTCCTCGAAAAATACGCGGATTCCGGCCTGGCCGACCTCGAGTCGCCTCGAGTGCTCCAGCTCGATCCGTTTGCCGCCATGGGCACTCCGGTGCAACTGGTGAAAGCCTTTGGCGGCTCCGATGAGTACGCGCAGGCCGTCCGCGACCTCGAAAGCGAGCTCTACACCGCCTGACATCCGCCATGGCCGACAAGAAGCGCATTTTCATCAGCAGCGTGCAGAAGGAGTTGGAACTGGAGCGGGCGGCTGTGGCCAGTCTCATCACCACCGATCCCTTCTTGCTCCAGCATTGTGTGCCGGTGCTGTTCGAAAGGGAGCCGCCGGCCGCCCGGCCGGCGCCCAAGGGTTATTTGGAGACGCTGCAGGGCTGCGCGCTCTACGTTTTGATCTTGGCCAACGAGTACGGCCAGCTCGACGGCGAGCTTTCCGCCACTCATCATGAATACCGGCTGGCGCAGAAATTGAAGCTTCCCACGATTGTTTTCGTCAAGGGCGCCAAGGACGATGCCCGCACCGCCGAGCTGAAGAGCTTTTTTGCCGAGACGAAAAAGGACGGCTACAAATACGTGCGTTTCCACGACCGGGAGGATCTCAAGCCCTCGATGCTCGAGGCGCTCCGGCGCGCTCTGGCCGAAGTCTTCGGTCTCAAGGCGACCTCCGCCGAGGTGAGCGAGAGCGAACAGCTCATCGATGCTGCGTCTACCTTTGAATCCAAAGTGCTCTCCGAATTCACGGAGAGCGAACTCGCCAATGATCTGATCGCCGGTTTCGTGGCGCGCATCTCCGCCAACACGGCCGAACGGCTCTGGCGGACTCCTTGGGAAGCGCTCCAAAGCCGCGGTCTGGTCGTGCGGGATGAGCATCGGGGTACTTACTCGGCCACCGCCGCGGCCTTTCTGCTTTTCGGTCTTCACCCCGCCAATCGCTTCCCCCAGGTCGAAATTCTGGTCGACGCCTACGACGAGACTCGCATCAGCGGCCGGCCCAAGGGGCAGACCACGGTCAATGCCCCGCTGTCCCGGGCTCTCGATCACGCGCTCAAATTCATCGACGATCATACCTTTCACCCCCGGCGGGTCGTCGGGCTCAACAATCTGCGCCTGGACGAATATCCGGTCCCGGCCTTGCGCGAGGCCCTGGTCAACGCTGTCGCCCATCGCAACTACGA
This sequence comes from uncultured Opitutaceae bacterium, assembly GCA_964477955.1. Taxonomy (GTDB): domain Bacteria; phylum Verrucomicrobiota; class Verrucomicrobiia; order Opitutales; family Opitutaceae; genus Didemnitutus. The sequence goes on along the minus strand of CAYZGG010000014.1, from coordinate 50,268 downwards.
CGATGCCAGCCGGAAGATCTTCGTCCGCGTGTTCAGCGACCGGGTGGAAATCTCCAGTCCGGGCTATCCACCCAAGCCTCTGACCCTCGCCAAACTCCGTCGCGGCGGGTACAAACCATGTTCCCGCAACCCTCTCATCGCCCAGACGCTCGCGACCCTCGGCGTCATGGAGCAGCGCGGCAGTGGCTTTGCCCGGATGCATGACGCGATGCTCAACCACGGCCTCGAAGCCCCGGTGATCAGCCAGCAGGACGGCTTTTTCATCGTCACCCTGCCCGGCCCGGCGGGGAACTATGACCGGCTCACCCTGCCGACGGATGTGACGGGACCAATTACGCCGGCGGTCGAAGCCCTGCTCAACGAGCGGCAGAAAAAGATGGTCTTGCTTCTGGCGGCCGGCGAAGAGCTGACCAGCCGACGCTCTGAAAAAGAGTTTGGTGTGACCCGTCCGATTGCAGGGAAGGACTTTGCCGGGCTTGTCCGTCTCGGTTTGGCCGAGAAGGTTGGCTTGGGCCGCTCCACTCGCTACCGCGCGGTAATCGTTAAGTAATCGTCAACCGATTTCTCGTAATCGTAAACCCGTGCCCGCCCAATCGATCGACAATCTATCACTAAGCTACCTGCAGCGGACATGGCGGCGTTCCGATGGCAGCACTGCAACTTGGCTCAAGAATACGAGCATGAGCCTGACTTGGGACGCCTACAACATGGCCAAGAAGAAATTGGAAGACCGCGCAAAATCTGAGGCGCTCCAGAAGCCGAGAATATAACGTATCATCGTCGTCCTCCCCCCTCCCATGACCTCCGAGTACAAACTGACGGACGAATTTTTTCGGAACTTTCGGTTCCGGATCCTGAGCCGCACGGTCCCGCTCATGCTCGTCGCAATCGGCGGCGGATGGTACATCGCGGGAGCACCAACCGACCTCATCGTACTCGCAGTTCTCAGCGCGTTCGTGCTTGTCGGTCTTCCTCTGACTCTCGGTCGGACGCTCAACCGGCAGGTCAAGTCCTACCGCACTTTCTGCATTCAGCTCGACGAGAGATTTATCGCCCGAGAGCAAGATGGCCATGCCCGCATTGAAATCGCGCTCCAGGAGGTCACAAGCCTGGTCGAAGTGCCCGGCAAGGCCATCGCGGTTCGCGGCAACGGTCCGCACCAGACAATTGCTTTGCCCGCAACGCTGGAACGCTTCGATGAGTTGCGTGCGCAGCTTGCCAAAATTCGTCCGATTGAGGCCAAACCAGCCAAGCAGACCTTACTTCTCTCCTATGCCAGCGGATTGGGCGCGATCTTTTGCATGATCGTATTCTACCGCGCTGAGACCCTGGTCACCATTATGGCCTTCGGGACCTTGTTGATCGCGGGTTTGATCGCTTGCGGCGTTCTCGTCTTCCGCAGTCCCCACATCGACAGGCGCACCAAACGCGGCCTTTGGGTCGGCGGCATGGTGATCGCCAGCATCGCCGCCAGAATGTGGTTCGCGCTGTCGCATGGCTGACCATTCACGTCCACCCCCTGTTCTCTCTGTGAGCTCCTGTTAAAACATGCCTTGGATTGATTCAGCGTAAGCGTCCGGCCGGGGACCTTCTAGGCGAGGCGCTGGTGGTCGCCGTGTCGCGAGACATTATCGACATGGAGCAAGGCTGATCGACGCGTGCGTTGCCGAGGGGCCGGACGGAGGCGCGCCGCGGTCGCACACCCCCGTGCGCTTCGTGGCGAGAAGGGTGCGCTGGCGGACCGGGCCTCATTTCACCGGGAATTCGTAGATGGATATGCTGAAACGAGGAAGCGTGAGCGCCGCCGGAACAGCGGCGATTGGCGAGGCGGTGATTGTCGGCTCCTTTGCGTCAGCGCGCGTCGAGGCGAGGCGCCACAAGGTTCCTGCCCCCGCCAGATCGGCCCCGGCCAGATCGAGTTGGAGCGGTTGCTCCATGTCGGTCGGATTGAGCACGGCGATGGTGAGCGTGCGGCGATCACTGGTCCAGGCCGCGACGACGTCGACCGGAAACGTGTCGCTCCCGGCGTTCACCGCCGGCTGCTCGCCACCGAACGGATCGGTCGGCTTCGGCTGCGGCGAATTGCCGGTAACCGCGACGGGAATCGAACCGAAGTGGTCCCGATAAATTTTGAAGACGAGGCCATTGGCCGTGAGCGCCGGATGGGGCGTATCGCGGGTCAACAGCGACGTCGCAAACGTCTGCGCGGCCATCTGGTAGAGATCCGAGTTACGGAACATCTCCTGGAGGATCCAGGCGTAAGCGGGATAAGACTCATAATTGCCGCCCCGATAGCCCCATTCGTCGAGGTTGATCGGTTTCGGGTGCGTGATGAGCTGCGGCAGGCGTTTTTCGTATTCACGGTATTCCTCGACCTTGATGCGGACGTGATTGGCGCCGCGGCGCATCCAGTCTGTGACGGGTTCGTTCGGATCGTTCGGTACCTGCTTGTTCTCCTTGAGGCTGAAGTGCGTGCCGCCGTAGTTGTAGAAATGCTCGCTGATCAGATCAATGTTCTCGAAGCAGTCGGTGAGCATGGCTCCCGTCCAGTCGGCGGGCGAAAGATAATCCGGCACGACGTCCTTGCCGAGCAGGAGCGCCTGCTTCGCTCCGGTCATCGTGTCGGGCATCGCCCCGGCTGCGATCAGCTTGATCGAGGGATCGACGCGTCGCATCGCCTTGGCGAACTGGTTGTGTTTCCAGAGAAACATCTTCAACGGCATGTAGCCGTACTGGTAATCGCCCCACATCTCGTTGCCGACGCCCCAGAACTTCACGCCGTACGGTTCGGGATGGCCGTTGGCCGCGCGCTGACGGCCCATGGGGGTGTCGACCGAGCCGTTGGTGTATTCGACCCATTGGGCGGCGGACCACGCATCGCCGGTCCCGGCGTTGACGGTGACGTAAGGATCGACCTCCAGCAGCCGGCACATCGTCAGGAATTCGTCGGTGCCAATGTCATTCGATTGCACGGCCTTCCAGACGGGGTCCTTGATCGGCGGCCGCCGGTCGGGGTCGCCGATGCCGTCGCGCCATTCGTAGGCGGACACGAAATTGCCGCCGGGAAAACGGTACACGCCGGAGCGAAGGCTTTTCAGGACCGCGATCGGCTCCGACCGCCAGCCCTGGACATTGTCGGCGGGCATGAGGGAAACGGCGCCGATGTGGAACGAGCCGCGGCCCGTCGCGCTGATTTCAAGGTCGGCGGGACCGGCATTTTGCGCCAAGAACGAAAATGTGAATTTCCGATAATCCTGATCCAGTTGACCGAGCTTGACGGTTTGCCGGGGTGCGCCCGGAAGTGCGCTCCACACCAGGCTGACGGAAACCTTGGCGGTGGGATCGCCAGCCAGCTGAATGCGACCGTGGTAGGTTACGCCCTGGGTGAGCTTCACCCCCGTCTGGCGGATGCCGCGCGGTTCGTCGCCGGCGAGCGTAACCAGCGGAGTATGGTCGCCGACAAACGGGTTTTTGGTGTCCATCACGACGGTATCCAACGGTCCGAGAGGATTCCATCGGCCCGGCCCGGCATCCATTCGGCCGAAAAGATTTCCCCCGGGTGGGCGTGCCGGCTTCTCCTCTTCGGGGGGCTTGGGCCCGACGGGATAGTAGAATTTGCGATCCTCAAGCACTTCGCTCCAGAGGATGTTGTAGATCATGTTACCGGCGTGCTCGACGAACTGCCCGTAGACATAGGGAGAAATCGGTGCACCGGTTTTGGCCGCATCAATCCGGGCGACGACGGGCTGGCTCGGCGCCGTCGTCTGGGCGCTCGCAGTGAGTGCGAGCAGCATGACGAGAAATGAGCAAGGGTGTTTCATAAGGTCGTGGGTTGGTTCAAAAACGATTGGGCTTCCTCGCTTGTGGACGACAATGAGAAAGTTCCGGCGAAGCCGCGATCTACCGAGGTCCGGGCTTCTCGAACTGTGTGATAACGAAGCGACATCGATGCAGGGAAGAATCGTTATGTCGAACGAATCAACTGCGCCACAAGCATTCCGTCGAATGAGATGGAACCGGCCTCCGCGACCGGTTTTCCTCGCGCAACCGCATCAGGCCGCCCGGAGGTCGGGCGCCACCTCCCGACGAGCAATTCATTGGGGAAACTCCTCTCGGCTGCATGAGCGTTTGGCTGAAGCTTCGAGTCATGGCGAAAGCGGAGACGTTGACGCCGCGCCGCCCGACCGGAGCAGGCGCACATCGAAGACGCCGCCCGCGAGCACCTTTTTCGCGACGAACCGGATCGTCACGCGGCCGTCCGGCGCCGCCGCGATGACGCTGGCGGGAATCGGGTAACGCTTCTCGACGAACTCGCCGATCTTCTCCCCCACGAGTTCCTGGGTCGCGACAAGCGTGCCGTTGGCTTGAATGTCGAACAGCCTCCCGCTGTCGGAACCCGAATACGTGACCGAGAGAAGCACGTTCCTTTCGCCTTTGGTGTTCAGCGTATATTGGAAATCGCGGCCGTGGCGCCAGTGCCGGCCGTTGTAGAGCCCACTCTCGGTGCCCTCGCCCTGATAACCGTGTTCGACCTCCGGCTGTTGCTCGCCGGGCGCGACGGAATCCAAGGTGGCCGCTTCGCGGGCCGCGCGGGCACTCTCGGCGGCGGCCATTTGCTGCTTCCGCGCCGCGAGCCCTTCCCGGGTCGTGGTTTCCCAGTACATTTGGTATCTTGCGTCGTGCAACCGGAAGAACGGAATCAGGGTAAGACCCTCCTTGGACGCCGGCTCGACAATGTCGACGAGCCGGAAATGCAGCGGACCCGCCGCGGGATCCGCCACCACGTTCGACGTGATTTCTGCGGCCGTGGCCAATAGCGCGGGCGCTTGGTCGAGTGGCACTTCGGGCCCGGACGCGACGTGAGCCATGCGGGAGTCGTTCGCGCGCAATCCGGTCAGCTCCCAATCCCCCGCCGGATGCGCGAGCACGATGGGACCGCGCAGGATCGCCTGCCACGGCGAACCATCGGGCAAGCCCTCGATCGTCGTGTGCATCGGCAGTTTGATCTCAACGCGATCGCCATCACGCCACTCGCGACGGATCGCGACGTAGGATGACGGTGCCGTCGTGATAGCCACCGGTTCTCCGTTGACCGCGAGGGCGAAGGCGCCGGGCGCGACCCAGCCCGGCTGGCGGACCTGCAGCGTAAAGGTTTTTGTCTGCGCGAGTTTCAGGGTGAGCCGGGAACTCTCTTCGTCGGGAAACGCCGTGTCCTGACGCAGCGTAAGACCAAGGGAAGAATCCTTCAGCTCGGAGGCGATAAAGAGGTTGACGTAGATTCCGTCCTGGGCGCGCGCGTAGATGAACCGCCCGTATTTTCCGGGGTTCTCCATGCCGGTGCCGACACAGCACCAGAAACCTTCGCCGGGCACCGAGTAAACCCGGTAGTGATCGGGTCGGATGGGCGTGAAATACACGTAGCCCGGATGCGTCGGATTGATGGAGGCAAGGATGTGGTTGTACAACGCGCGCTCATAGTAGTCGGCGTAGGCGGCATCCGGTGCGCTGGCGAAAAGCCCCTCGGTGAGCCGGAGCATATTGTAAGTGTTGCACGTCTCGGGGCCTTCCCGGTGCAACAGCAGGCCTTGAAAATCGTGCGGGTCGTTGAAGTGCTCGGACACGCTGTTGCCGCCGAAGGCAACCGAGCGATGCTGCGTGACCGTCTCCCAAAAGAAGCGCGCGCCACCGTCGGCGGCTTTGTCGCCGGTCAAGGTCGCGATGCGCTCAAGGCCGACGACCTTCGGGATCTGCGTGTTGGCGTGTTTTCCCGTGAGGCGATCCTCATGCCGGATGAGCGGATCGAGGATGGCGTGGTGATTGAATCGCTCGGCGGTCACCAGGTATTTCCGGTCGCCGGTGATGGCGTAGATATCGGCCAACACTTCGTTCATGCCGCCCTGCTCCTGGTTGAGCATCTCCTGCATTTGCGCCTCGCTGAGCGGTGAAGTGAGCTTCACGCACCAATCGCCCAGGCGCACCAGGACGTCGCGCGCTTTGGTGTTGCCCGTTTCCAGATAGGCGTCGCGCAGGCCGGCGAAGGTTTTGTGGAGATTATACCAGGGCACCCACTTTTTGTTGAGCGCCTGGATATCGCCGGCGGCAAATGCCTTCCACAATGCGCGGCTGCCGGGCACGCCACCGACGTAGCCGTCGCCGAAGGCGGTCTGGCAGGCCTGCAACTCGTCGACCATGGAGTCGAGGCGCTGACGCATCTGGCCATCCGGCGTGTCTTCGCCGGACGCGATCATGTTGGCGAGCGCGGACAGGTAATGTCCTGCGGTGTGGCCGTCGAGGCCGTCGCTTTCCCAGTTTCCGTAGGGTTTCGCCTTGGCGGGCAGTCCCGCCTCGCGGCGAAAGGGAGCGAGCAACCGGTCCGGCTCGAGTGCCAGGACGTAGTCGCGATTCGCCTGCACCGCTGCCACGAAGGGTCCTGCATCCAAAAGTCGGACCGAGTCCAGCGGATACAATTTGGCCGGAGTATCGGGAGCGAGGGCGGGCGCCAGCGAAGCACCGCCTGCGAAGGTGGACGACAATAGCATCGCCCACGACCACCACGCCCAACCGGCACGGCGGGAATGGAGCTGGCTGAAGAGGGCAACTGGGGAGAGCTTCATGGGTAAAGTAGAGGAGTAGAACTTTCAGAAGGCAAATATTGCGGCGACCGGCTCACTGCCGTGGAGAGAGGCATTGGCGGTTGCGCTGTCGCAATACACTTTGGCAACGAACGGATGATGAATCGCGGCTCATGTTGGGAAGATGAATTCCGGCATCAAGGTCCGGGCGTGGTGTCTCGCGACGGGTGTTTGAACTGCCAGTAGTCGGCCTTGATGCTTTGGCTTGCGGGGTCCCCTTTGAAGACGAGGAAGAGATCGTGGATGCCTATCGTATGCGTGACCGCCGTCGTCTCGGTCTTCCACTGCGCGCGGGTGCCGGAAATTCGAAGGGTGCCGATGGGCGGTCCAGCCACGCTGTCGAGGTGGAGTTCGATGGCACCGCCCTTTGCAACGCCCGCTTTGGCGGTGCAGGTCACGGACGCGATGAAAGCATCAGCCCCGTCGGTGCCAAAGTTCACCCCTTTCACCTTGATATGAGCCCCGTCGCGCGTGGGGTAGACCTGCAATCCGCCCGCACTGCAGGGCTCGGTTTTGACACCCTCGCTCCAGCAGATGGTCTCGGCCTCGACCCGGCGATAAGGATCGAGCGTGCCGATCTGCGGCGCTCCCACGTCGTCCCACCAAGGCACTTCGGGGATGGTGCCGTCCGCGGCGTAGGCGAATTTCGCCACGCAGACCGAGCGACGCTCGTGGTGTTTTTCGGTGAGCGCGAAGTTCAGTTTGTAATTGAAACCAAAAACGTAGGAGCCGCCCTTGTAATCGACGATGCCCGGATGGTTGCCGGTCGACGCTCCGTTGGGCCGCATGATGTAGCCTTTATAAGTCCACGGTCCGGTGGCGCGATCGCTCATCGCGTAACCGATGCCCTCGGGACAGCAGGTGGACGCATAGGCCAGGTAGTAGTGGGCGCCGCGCCGGTAGAACCACGGACCTTCCTGATAGTTTTCGGGTTTCGTGGGTACCTCGACGATGTCGCCGGAATACGAGATCATGTCGGCGTTGAGCCGGACATACCAGAGCTTGGGGTTGCCGAAATAAAGGTAGGCCTGACCGTCGGCGTCGATGAACACGGTTGGATCAATGTAACCGGTGGCCTTGTCGATGAGCGGATGCCCGAGCGCGTCCTTGAACGGCCCGAGCGGGTTGTCGGCCACGGCGACCGCGATGACATTTTTCGGCCAGCCCTCCACGCTGATCGGAGTATACAGGTAGAACTTGCCGCCGCGCTCGACGACCTGCGGCGCCCAGGCGTCGTTCGACTGCACGGCCCAAGGGAAGGTTTTCAGTGAAGCCACGGTGCCGTGGTCGGTCCAGTTCACCATGTCGGTCGTCGAGTAGCATTTCCAATCGAGCATGTGAAACCCGCCCTGCCCGGCCGGCGCATCGTCCTCGTCATGGCTGGTGTAGAGATAGACGACGCCATCGTGGACGAGCGGAGCCGGGTCGGCGGTAAAGCTGGTCTGCACGACAGGATTGTCCGCGCGGGCCCACGATCCGGCAGCGAAGGCCGCGATAGCCGCAATGAATCGGGCCAATGGGAACGTGCATCGAATATTTTTCATGGGTGACAGGGAGAACATCGCTTGCCTGAGCGGGCGGCGGTCAGGGGAAGCGCACCTCGAGCGGCTGCCCGGCGTAAGTTGCCGATTTTGGCGCAGACGCCGGGCCCGGGGCGACCAGCCTGACCGTGAGTTCGCGCCGCTCGACGAGGCCGGGGAACGAACCTTCGCGGGCACCGATGCGCAGCGTTTTCGTTGCGTCATCCCAGACGAGATCGTAGGTGGCGCGCTGACCCTGCTCATAGGCATAGGTTTCGTTGTCGTCCTCATAGATCGTGAATTTTGCGTCTGCCCCCGGATAAATTCGGATTTCGTAGGGTGCATCGGGACGCTCGGTGGCGTAGTGAACGGCCGGACCCATGGGCACGATGGAGCCCGCGCGGACATAGACCGGCATCGTGTCGAGCGGGCAGTTCTTCTTTACGGTCTGGCCGCCGGCCAGGCGTTCGTTGGTTTGGAAATCATACCATTCGGCCCCGGCTGGCAGGTAGGTTTCCATCGTATTGTCGAGTTCCTTGCGAGCATTGGCGGCCAAAGCCCGGCGTTCAGTCGGGGTACGCCACGCGAGACGGAAGTAACGCTCCTGCCCGCCTTGGTGAAACTCCGCTTTCACCGGAAGCTTCTGGCCCTTGGCGAGCGTGATTTTGGCCAAGCGGTAGCGCTTCGCCCCGTAGCTCCAGTCCTCCGCCACGAGTTTGCCGTCGAGATACAGGCGTGCGCCGTCGTCGTATTCGACGGCGAACTCGTATTCACCGTCCTCGGGTGCAGTCACGGTTCCTTCCCAGCGGGCGGAGAAATTGTCGAAGCTGTCCAGGCCTGGCGGCGGGTTGGCGAGTGGCGGACCCGGCCAGTTGTGTTCGATCTTCTCGTCAATTGTCTTGCCGGCGGGTTTCTCGAAATCAACCCCCGCGAAATACTGGACGGCGAGCCCCGGTTTGCCGTCCGGCGTCTGCAGCACCGCCACCGGAATGGTCGCCGGCGGGGGATCGCTCACGTGATACATGGCACGCGTGATCGGGTGAACGAGAAAGGCCGGGCCGAACATGAACGCGTCGTCCGTCTTGCGCACGCGTTGGTCGTCCGGAAAGTCCATCGGCAGACCGCGCATCAAGGTGTAGCTGTGGGCGGTGCTCTGCCAGGCCAGCGAATAGATGTAGGGCAACAGTTCGTATCGGAGCTGAGCCGCGGCGAGGAGCGAACGGTACAGCTCCGGCGCGAGCGTTTTGAAGATGTAAGGTTCGCGTTCGATGCTGGTGCCGTGGATGCGGTAGATGGGATTGAAGATCGCGAACTGATTCCAGCGGGCATAGAGTTCCTGGTATTCAGGATTTTTTTCGCCCTGCAGGTAGTTCACGAAGAAGCCGCCCGTGTCCTGCGTCCAGTAAGGCAAGCCCGCCATGGCAATGTTGATGCCCCCGGCGATCTGGCTGTGGAGCGTCTCCCAACCGGCGGTGGTATCGCCCGACCAGGGAAGCGCCGCGTAGCGTTGCTGGCCGGCCCAGGCGGAACGCGTGAGGGTGAGGACGCGTTTGTTGCCCGTGGCGCGCTGGCCCTCGTAGGTGCCCTGGGTCGTCACGAGGCTGTAGGGATTGAGGTAACGCGTGAAATCGCCCAGCGCATTGCGGCCGAGGCTTTTGATGTCCCGCTCGACGGCGACGGGATCGTGGCACGCGCCGCCCACCTCGACCTCGGTGCCGTCCATCCAGAGCGCGTCCACGCCGACGTCGAGCAGGCCCTGCTTGATATATTTGAAATAGATCGCGCGGCCGTCGGCGCTGTAAGCGTCGTAAATCCGCGCCTTTTTCGAGATCCAATGCAGCGGCGCGAAACGCAGCCCCTTGGCGTCGAGTTCATGCGCGAGCGCGGTGTCGTTGCCGATCGACGGCCAGATCGAAATCATGAGCTTCACGTGCAGATCGTCGTGCAGCGTTTTGGTGAGCCCGGCCGGATCGGGATAACGCTCTTTGTTCCAGATCATGCCGCTCCACGTGCCGTCCTGATCGCCGCCCCAGTACTGCCAGTCCTGCACGATGTAATCGAGCGGGAAGCCGTCCGCGCGGAAATTGCGCACGACTTCGATGAGGCGGTCCTGCGTTTTGTAGCGCTCCTTGCTCATGAAAAGGCCGAACGCCGCTTTCGGAAACATCGGAGCCGCGCCGGTCAGATCGCGATAGCCGGCGATCACCCCGTCCATCGTGCCGCCCGCCACGAAGTAATAGTCGATGCCCGCCGGGGCGCTCTCGGCCCAGAGGGTGGCGCCACTCGCATCGTCCTTGAACGTCATCTTCGAATAGATGTCCCACAGGATTCCGTAGCGCTTCGTGGAGATCAGAAACGGCACCACGGTCCCGATGTTGGTCTGAACCAGCAGGACCTCCTGCCCGCGATAATCCATGTAAGGCCGGTTGTATTGACCGAGACCGTAAAGCGACTCGTCCGGCGCGAGCGCAAACGTGTGCTTGATCTCGTAGGTGGGTTCACCGGAAATCGTCACCTCCTTGATTTCGCCCGGAGCTGCCGCCCGCTCCCGCGTGAGTTCCCCTCCGTCCGCACCGAGGAAAGTCAGAGCTCCCGTCCTCTTGTCGATGACGACGCGCAATTTCTCCGCGGTGACGGCCAGGGAATCGGTCGATTCCTGCACGGTAAACGCCACTGCGGCCGGTTTGGCCACGACCGCGATGCTGGGCTGCGCGGTGTGCACCCGGCCGAGATTCGCATTCACGCGGACGATATTCGGCCCGTAGAAAATAATATTCTTCGTAATACCGTCGGTGTGGATCTGAATTCCATTCTCCAAGCGGGCATAGCTGAATCCGTCGTGGTCCGCGCTGGCTACCCTCTGGAGCTGTCCCGCCGAATCGAGCCCGGATTGCGCGGGCAATGCAGCCGCGAACCACAGCAAGTTTGTCAGGGCGAAAATAGATCGAATTGCGTTGAGTCGAGTCATGGGGATCGGGAGGAAAAGTTAAGTTTCAAGCTCGCAGGATTCTTTATTCAATTTTCCCGGCCAGGGAGGCCGCGGCAGCGGACCGGCGATCGGTAGAGCGTTCATTGGGTGGAGATTTGGAAAACATTCGCGATTTCGCTGAAGACTCTCTGCGGGGCCTCGATGACGAGGGCGTCGTTCGTCCGCGACCAGCGCAGTTTCTCGCCCGAGCCGAGAAGCGACACATCGACGATTTTCGCGTTCAGCAAGTTTGCACCTGTACCAAGCGACGTGATGTGCAGGGTGGTCCTCGGCGCACCCATGACGATGGCGTAGAGCATGTCGCCCTTCCTGGTGAAGCGCACGTCCTCCGCCGTGAACGGCCTCCCCTTCCCTTCGTTGAAGCCCGGGCCTTGCAGGGGCGCCGTGGCCATCATCTGCGGGCCTTCACCCAAAACCTTCCATGGACGTGTGCCGTGGATGGCCTCCTGGTTCACCTGCATCCATTGGGCGATGCCTTCGACGATCGCGAGTTCGTCGTCGTCGGGCGTGCCGTCGCCTTGCAGCGGGACATTGAGGAGAAGATTGCCGTTTTTGCTGACGACATCGATCAAGGTTTGCACGACCGTCTTCGCGCTCTTGTAACCATGTTCGTCGCGGATCTTCTGCTCGTAATGCCAGTTGCCGAGGCAGGTGTCCGTCTGCCACGGCTGCGGCTCGATCACATTGCTGCTGCCGCGCTCGATATCCCACGCCATGCACCGGCGCTGGTCGGCGGTGAGGATCTTTCCGAAGAGAACGCCGTCGTCGCCGTGAAGCTGATCGTTGCGGTTGTAGAAATGCGCCGCGATTTTAAGCCCGGCATCGCTGACCGGCCAGAGCGGCAGGGCGGTGTCGTCGAAATAGATGAGGTCGGGCTGGTAACGGTTGATGAGGTCGACCGTGCGGTTGTAGAATTTCTCGCAGTAGGCCTGGTCGGGCGGAGTCACGCCGTTGCCCCAGTCCCAGCGTTTATGGATCATGCCCGGGTCGTCGAAATTGGGCGCGGGCCTGTGCCGCTGTTCGTAGAGATCCTGCGGGTCCAGCCCCTCCCACCAGGTGCCTTTGCCGTCGGCCTTGGTGAGCTTGCCGTCATAGGGCACGCCGGCGAGCGGACCCTTTTTGTCGGCGCCTTGCGCCGGCTCATACCAGCTCCAGGCGTGGGCGGCATGGACACTGACCCCGAACTTCAGTCCGTTCGCGCGAGCGGCCCGGGCCCAGCCGGCAATAAGATCCTTTTCCGGCCCGACCCGCACGGAATTCCACGGCTGGTATTTGGAGTCCCAGTTGTCGAAATTATCGTGGTGATTCGCGAGCGCGAAGAAATATTGGGCGCCGGCCCGCTTGTAGAGGGCGACGAGTTTGTCGGGGTCCCATTTCTCCGCCTTCCAGCGGTGGATCACGTCCTTGAATCCCGCCTGCGAGGGATGGCCGTACTTCTCCCGGTGGAACGCCGTGACGTTCGCCCCCCAGAGCGGGCCGTTTTCAAAATAGAGATGGCGGGCATACCAGTCGCCCATGGCCGGTTCGCATTGCGGCCCCCAATGCGCCCAGATGCCGAACTTCGCATCCCGGAACCACTGGGGAACCTGATATTGTTTCAACGAGGCCCAGGTCGGCTCGAATTTACCCTTCGCCACCGGCTCGGCGGCGGTGCTGACGATGACCGTCGGCGTGGAATCGCTCGGGATCTCGGCGAAGCCGGACGAGATGGCGAGTCCGGTGGATAGGAAAGTGATGCGTAGAAGATTCACGGGGAGGCGCCCGGGCGGGCAGTTTGGTGAGGCGGAGTTTTCGCCGGTCAGGCCGATTCCAGGATGAGGTTGGCGTAAGGCGTGGTGTCGCCGGTGCGGATGAGGCCGATGGCCGTCGGCACGCGTCGTTTGAACTCAAGATGCGGTTCGAAAAACAGCGGCGTCGTCCCGAGATGAGCTTGGAGTGTTTCGATCCGCGTCGCGGGGTTGTGGGAGCGGAATTCTTCGGCGGCAAAAACCCGACCGATCGAAACGGCGGGCCAGAGGGCGTGGAGCACTTGCGCGACGGTGGGCACGTCGTCGACCAGGGAGAGATCGATGGTTTCGATTTGCGGCCAGAAAGGAAATCCGCGATCAGCGATCACCAGCGTGTTGGTGTGGCGAACGCGGGCGACCAAGGAAAGGACGGCGGGATTTAGAATTCCGGTGCGAAGCATGGTGAGGAGGGAGGGAACATCGGGGTGTCGGAGGTACGGCGGCGTGCCGCCGGCAAAACGGAGCGGAAGGGGTTCATCGCGGCGCGAGGAGACGGAGGGGTTGCCCGGCGTAGACCACCACGGCGTCGGGCGTGACGTCGGCGTTTTCACCGATGCCATGGCCGGGACGAACCCAGGTGAGGTGAAAGGTGCGTGTCGCCAACATGCCGGTGAAGCTTCCTTCCCGCTTGCCCAGAGTGAGGGTCCGGGTGCGCTCGTCCCAATGCAGCGAGATGGTCGCGCGCGCGCCCTGCTCGCAGGCGTAGTCGATGCCGTTGTCCTCGTAGAGCGAGTAGTCGGCGTCGGCGCCGGGATAAATGCGCAGCTCGATCGGATCGGCCGGTTTTTCGTCGGTGTACTGGAGCTCCGGGCCGAGCGGGAGAATCGAACCGGCCCGCACGTGCAGCGGAATGCGCTCGATCGGCGCGGCGACGGACACTGCGCGGCCGCCGGGGAAAGTCTCCCCACTCCAGAAATCAAACCACCCGCCCGGAGTCTGCGGCAGATACACCCACCACTCCTTCACCCCCGCCGCCAGCACGGGAGCAACGAGGAGCGAGGGCCCGAACATGAATTCGTAAGATTGATCGAGCGCCTGCGTATCGCCGGAGAAATCCAGCACCAGAGGTCGCATCAGCGTCGAGCCCGCAAAACTCACGCGCGCCGTTTCGCTATAGAGATAGGGCATCAGGCGATAGCGCAGCCCGAGCCAGCGGCGGGTCTCCGCCTCGAAACGTTCGCCATAGCGCCAGGGCTCGGTGTCGGTCTGGTATCCGTGCACCCTTTGCAGCGGGGTGAAGGTGGAGAACTGCAACCACCGCAGAAACCGCTCCCGGTAGTCCGGGTCGGTGTACTGTCCCGGGCCGGGACGGAAGAATCCACCCGTGTCGGTCGTCCACCAGGGCAGGCCGGTGACCACATAATCCAGCCCAGCGGTCACCTGCCGGCGCAAGGTCTCCCAGCTGTTGCCGATGTCGCCCGACCACGTCGCGGACGCGTAGCGCTGCTGGCCGGGAAAGGCACTGCGGGTGAGGATCATCGCCCGGCGGTCAGGAGCGTCGTGTCGCAAGCCCTCGTAAACCGTCCGGCTGACAAACAGCGGATAGATGTCGCGCATCCGCTCGCCGGGGCCGGCCTGCGTGCGGCGGCCCGCGAGGTCGTCGTTCTCGGGTTCCGTGGCATCGAGCCACCATGCGTCGATGCCTAGCGAAACCAGGCGGCTGTGGAAATTTTCCCAATAAAACGCGGCGGCCGCGGGGTTGAAAAAATCCACCCATTGCGTGCCCGGGATGAAATAGTTGCGCGCGAGGAATTCTCGGCCGACCTCGGAAGCCGGATCGATCTTCGACCAGACGGAAAGCATCAACCGGGTATGCTGCGCATGCAGGGTGCGCACCATTGCGGCCGGATCGGGATACACGGCTTCGTCGAAGCGCATGCCGTTCCAGCCGTGGGGGCCCCAATACTGCCAGTCCTGTACGATCACGTCCAGCGGCAGGCCGCGGGTGCGAAATTCCGTGGCGTTTTCCAACAGCTCGGCCTGCGACTTGAAGCGTTCGCGGCAGTGAATGTAACCGAGCGCCCAGCGCGGCATCATCGGCACGGGGCCGGTGAGCTGGCGATAGGCTGAGGTAACCTGGTCGCCCTGTCCGGCGATCACCACGTAGTCGAGGGCGTCGGCCACCGGCGAGCAAAACTCCGTCCGCGCCTGCTCCGGTCGGAAGGTCAATACGGGTCGGTCGTCCTTCGCGCCGGCTATGCGCACCGTGTGCGGGCCGGCCGCCAGGTCCGTGAACCAACTCGTCGTCGGCGGCAGCCAGAGATTGGCAAAATCGACCACGACCCGGCCGTCGATCTCGACATGCCAGCGCCGGGCCATCTTCTGCCCCACATCGAGAAAGAACGCCTGGCGGCCGGCCGCGGCGGCGGTGAACGTCCCGGTGAAAATCCGCTCCCGTCGCACCTCGCGGCGATTTCCCTCGGTGGTCGTGACGTCGACCGTGCTCACCGCACCCGTTTCGCCTTCGGCGGTCAGCGCGATGCGCTCGTCGGCCGGGTTGAATTCGGTGAGGCCGTAGTTGTGCCAGAGGAGGCCGAAACCGCGACTCGAGACAATGAACGGAATGGCGATCTGCGTGTTGACCTGCGTCAGCCGGCGCGGCAGACCGCGGACGTTGAGATGGCCGTCCTGAAATTGTCCGGTGCCGAAAAGGCGCTCGTCGGCCGGCGAATCAAAACTTTGCGCCACGGTCCACGTCGGCTCGCCCTGAACCGTGCCCGCCTCGACGCGACGCGTGCCCGGCAATTCGCGCAACAGCACCCGGCCCTCGGCATCGCTAAAGGTGATCGCACCGGTTGCGAGATCCACGCTTGCGCGCAGCCTCGGCAGTTCGAGCAAAACCACCTTGTCCGACTTTTGCACATGGAACGCGGGTGTCGGTACGCGCTCCGTCAGAATCAAGCTCGGCGTTTCCGGAGTCCCATCCCGGGTGAAACGAACGCGGACGGCGTTGTCCAGCAGCGGCTGGATCGTGAGCCGACCGCCGTCGACCGGCAGCGTGACGACGCCGTCGTCGGTGCCGGACACCGTTTGGGCGCCGGCACTTGCAAGGCCACCGGTCAACGCCAGCAGGACGAGAACGGAATGAGGGCGGATCATGCCGTGGCGGGCAGATAGATTTTACTTTGCCACCTTGGCCGCGAGAAAACCGTTCACGTCGAGCCAGTGCGTGAAGACTTCGAACCACCAGTAGGTGGGATGGTTCGGGTAGCCCATGCCGAAGCCGTGACCACCGTTCTGGTAGAGGTGAAACTCAACCGGCCGCTTCGCCTCCCACCAGGACTTGACGAGTCCGAAATCCCCGTGGAACATGAGAGGATCGTCGATGGCGAGCGCCACGAACAAGGGTGGCGCATCCTTCGGTACTTCGACCGCTCCCTGGCCGCCGTAGATCGGCGCGATAAAGGCCAGCTTCATCGTCTGCGAATGGAGCGTGCAGTGCATGGTGAGGCCGGCACCGGCGGAGAAGCCCATCATGCCGATCCGCTTGGTATCGACGTGCCATTTGTCGGCGTTCTTCACGATCAGCGCGTAGGCGGCCTCGGCGTCGGCCTGCTGGTTGGAAAGGTCCCACGCCGGTGGTTTCGGCGGAGGCGGAGCTTCGCCGGCAGGTTTGCCGGCCGCCGGCGTCACGGGGGCGAACATGCGATTCATAGATTCCTTGAGCCCATCGAGAGTCGGAGGCGTGGGTATGAGCCGGTATTTGAGGACGAAGGCGGCGACGCCCTGGGCGTTCAGCGCCTTGGCGATTTTCCAGCCTTCGTTGTTGATCGAGAGCCAGCGAAAGCCGCCGCCGGGCGCGACGATGACCGCGGTGCCGTTGGCCTTGGCGGGATCGGGGAGGTAAGGCGTGAGCGTTGCGTCGGAGACGTTACGCACCATCGGCTCGCCCCACTGGCGGAACCAGCTCTCCTTCGCGGGCTGGTCTTTGACGCCGCCGGTGCCGAGGGGAATGGCGTTGGGCTCGGCGGGGCCGTCGAGCGGATAGATCGTGCCGTCCTGCGCCGCGGCAGAGGCCGCGAACGCGAGTACGGAGGCCAGGGCGGCCGATTTGGTCATGGTGACAAACGTATCAATCATGGTCGGGGGTTGTTGTTATTGTTGGGATTTGCAGTTTGGGGAAAATCGCAGTGCTCGTTTTGGATGCAGTGACCGTCCGGCGAAGCGGTGTGAACGTCGAGGGAGACGACCCGTTTCATTCAGCGGTCGCGAAGACCATTTTGTCCAAGTTGACGTAATCGCCGTCGATGACGACCTTCAGTACGTGAGTGCCTGCGGCGAGTTTCACGCTGCGCTCCACCACGGTCCAATTCTGGAATCCCTTGGTGTAGGGGACGTCGATGACTCCCGTCAGGTCGGCGCTGTCAGACTCGAGGTGAAACTTGGCTCCGATCTGGCCGGTCGCGACGTAAAACGATATCTTGTAGGCACCGGACTTCGCGACGTTCACGGTGTAGGCCGTCCATTCGCCGGTGTGCGTCCATCCCAGCATGTAGCCGCCGGCGCTGCATTCGCCGATGTCGACTCCCTGGTCCGGCCGATAGACATGGCCCTCGTTGATATCGTCGCGATCGCGATAGGCATCGCCAGGACACCCGAGGTCGTAGTCCTCGGCTTCGATGATCCCCGGGATCGTGTTTGCTTTGTACGGCTCCTGTTTCAACTCGCAGACTTCCGTGAGCTGCCACCTGGAGAGAGAGGGGGCGCCCGAATTCGAAACCACCGCTCGCGTCCCTGCCGCGGCTGCCGCCTGAAGCGAGAGCCTGAAATCCTTGCTCCGGATGTTTGAGATCGCGAACGAGCCGCCGTGGATGTTTTCGATTTTCCAGAGCTGATCGTCATTGGCGGTGAACTTCGCAAGAACGACGTCGCGATGATCGGGGCGGTAGGCGAGCGCCATCGTGTTGTCGTGCCGGTTTAGGATTCCGTAAACGCCTTTGCCGACAGGCTGAAATTTCCACTGGCTGGCGGTTTCTTTCCTTTTGGCAGTGAGGGTGAGGTCCGAGGCAAGGACGAGATCGCCGGAGGTGCCGCCGGGGACGAGGTAATAGTGGGGAGCGCTGTCCAGCGCGGCGAAGTTGTCGAATGGCGGAATGCCGTCCTCGAAACTGAGTTTGATCACGTAGGCCAGTTCCTCGAATGAGCGTGGGGGAAGCGTGAGGTGCAGGCCCTGCTCGTCCTGGGTGAATTTTAATGGCAGGTAGGCGCCGGCCCGGCCGTTGATCAACTCGACGGACTTCAACTTCCTGCCGTCGATTCTGTCTGAGGACAACGAGCGAAGAACGATCCCGGTCTGGCCGTCATCCCAGCCGAGCAGGATGGCGTAGAGGGCGGAGTTATCCTTCGACCGGGTGTAGCGGATGTCGAGGGAGGTGCCGTCACTCGGCGGTCCCATGACTCCGTGAGCGGCTCCCATCTTCGTCGGTCCTTCGCCATATTTTTCCCAAGCCCGGGTGGCATAGACCGCCTCGCCATATTTTTGCAGCCACGTGCCCATGGTGAGCAGGATGTCCTTCTGGGCCTGCGGAATGGTGCCATCGGCCATCGGCGAGACATTGAGCAGCAGGTTGCCGTTCTTGCTGATGCGATCGATGAAACCGTGAAGAATCTGTTTTTTGGAATAGTAGCCGATACCCTCCGTGTAACACCAACTCGAGGAACTGATGGCATCGTCCGTCAGCCAGTAGTTCTCGGTGATGTCAGGAGGACCGCCCCGCTCATAGTCCAGAACCGCGACCTGGGGGTTGAGGCCATCCTTGTAAGTGGCGACGACCTCTTGGTGTCGTTCGGCCGCGCGATTGTAGAAGTAAGAAAGAAACTCGAGCAGAACCGGCTGCGAGATCCGGTGCAGGTTGAAGTCCTGCCAGATGATGTCAGGGTGATAACCGTCGATGATTTCCTTGTGCTTGGCCAGCCACTGCGCCTCGTTCTTCTCCTTCGATTGCTGACCATACAGCTTTTGGAACTTCGGGTCGTCCGACTTGGGCACCGCCTCGTAGAAGCCGGTGATATTATAAGCGTGGTGCATCGAGAGGATGACCTTCAGGTTCTGCCGGCGGATAGCATCCGCGAGCAGCCCAACCAGATCCAGTTTCGGTCCCAGCTCCTTCGCGTTCCAAGGATTGACCTTGCTGGCCCACATTGAAAACCCGTCGTGGTGCTCGGCGACGGGGCCGGCGAATTTGGCGCCGGAAGCGGCGAACAATTGCGCCCATTCGTCAGGGTCGAATTTGCCACCCTCGGACTTGAGTTTGGGCGCAAATTGCACGAAGCGACCCTGCTTGTCCCGGTCTCCGGTGATGAAATGGTCATATGGCCAATCGGCAATGCTGCCGTAGGTCTCCAAGTGGTGAAGGTTTTCGAGAGAATCCTTCATATACATGGTGCGGGGATACCACTCGTTGGAAAAGGCTGGCACCGAGTAGACGCCCCAATGGAAATAGATGCCGAACTTCGCATCCTTGAACCACTCGGGAACCGGGTTGGCACGATCCAGAGATTCAAACGTCGGTTGGTAGACCGCGGGCTTCTCCTGTGCAACGAGACCGCTCGGAAGCAAGACAGCAACGGTCAGTAAGAGTGTTTTCTTCATCATGATTACCATTTCTCCCCTTCCGGGTTCACGGGGTTGCAGTCCGGCGCGTCGGCACCGACCGATAAACGAAGGCTCGCAACGCCGGACACGTCAGCGGGCGGACGAGATTTGCCTCGATGAGTCATGGCAGATTCAGCGTGGCGACAGCGCGGCCGCGTAGCCGCCGGCGGGCGCAAGCGTCAATTCGATCGTATCGGCCGCGCTCACGTCGCGCGTGGTGTCAGAGATCTTTTCCGGCTGTGCGCCGGATTCCGCCGTGTCGGCGAAGGCGCGCAGAGTCCACGCCCCGGTGCCCAGGAATTTCAGCGGCACCTTCAGCGTGAGAGGCGCATCGCCGTTCATCGCGGCCAGGTACCAGCGCGAGCCCGAGCGGCGCGCCATCACGACGTGCTCCGCGACTTCGGCGGTGAGCACCAAGGTGTCGTCCCACACGGTCGGCAGGCCCCGGAAGAATTCCACGCCGGGCTGCCCACGATAGTTCGCCGGGCTGTCGCAGAGGCAAAGCTGCGGACTGAAATACACGACGGTCTCGGCAAGCTGGCGGGCACGGGTCCCGACCACCTCGGCCGGCTGCGTGACCTTGAAGTCCGCGGCGGTGCGGTTCAGAAATCCGCCGGGGGTGAAATCCATCGGCCCGAGCAGTCCGCGGGTGAACGGCAGCGTTATCGTGTGCAGCGTGGTGCAGGCCCCGGGTCGGATCTTGTTGTATTCGTTGCCGAGGACGCCTTCTTGCGTGATGAAGTTCGGCCAGGTGCGGGCGAGGCCGGTCGGCTTGTACGCGCCGTGCAGATCGACCGTGAGCCGGTAGCGCGCGGCGGCAGCAAGCGCATCCGCATACCATTTCACCGTCTCCTGGCCGTCGTTGTTCATGAAATCAATCTTCACGCCGGCAAAGCCCCACTGGGCGATTTGGCCAAACACCTTGTCAAAGCCCTGTCGCTCGACGTCGTGGGAGTCGAGCCAGACCAGGAGTCGCACGTGGTGCTCGCGAGCGTAGGCGATGAGGCCCGGGATGTCGACATGCGCCGCCGGCTTCGTGAGGTCGGCCTTCGGGTTGTTCATCGGCTCATACCAGTACCAGTCGATCAGCTGATAGGGAAACCCCATCTCGGCGGCAAAATCGATGTACTCCTTGTTCGAGCGGGTGTCGCCGCGGGAGTTGAGACCCTTGAAATTCGGCTGGGTCGGGTTTGTTCCGGTCCACCAGGAATCCCACGCGGTGACGCCGGGCTTGATCCACGAGGTGTCGGCGATCTGCGAAGGGGTCGCGAGCGTGGCGACGAGGTCGTTGCCCATGAGTTCGCCGACTTGCCGCGCCAGCATGATCACGCGCCACGGGCTGAGGCGTCGAGCCTGGCCCACCACGAGGGCATGGCCGTCCTTGCGCGCGGCGAGTGTCGCTTTCGCACCTGGCCGCGCGGTCCCGTCCGCGCGCGGGCCTGCCGCCGTGACGAACATTCCCGCCCAGTCGAGGAGATCGGACTCCGCGATCGCCGCAAAGCCCCGCGGGAGCTTCACCAGCAGCGGCAACACGTGGGGTTTCGCAACATTGGCGGTGAGATGGCTGAGGGACTTCTCGGGATACTGGCATTCGGCGCAGTCCGAGTAATCCCCCACCCAGCACCTCAGATCGGAAGGAAAGATGAACTCGGTGCGCTCGTTCGTCACGACGTAGTTTTCCAAACCGGGCTGCACCGGCAGCTCATAGCGGAACGCCACACCGTTGTCGTAGGCGCGGACGATGAGATTCAACCGGCCCGGCGCGTCGGCGTGCTCCTGCAGCTCTAGCTTCAATTCGCGGCAATGGTCGCGGACCGCGCGGCGCGGCCCGAACGGGTTGTCCCAGGTTTCATCGTGCTCGGTGCGCGCGGTGCGTTCGATGGTCGTCCGGCGGCCGAGCGAAAATCCGCCTTCGAAATCGAAACCCAGCCTTGAATCGGCGAGTGCCGGCTGGCCATCGAGCGTGACCCGGTAGTGGAGGCCGTCGGCGTCATTGACGAAAACCACCACCCGGCCGTCGGGCGACGCCAGAGATTCCTCCGCCGCACGCACGGGGAAAGGTGCAGCGAGGGCAGCCAACAGGAGAACGGAAAGTAGCCTATGGGTCATACGCGGGGTGCTTGCCTATTTTTTCGCGGGGAAGCGCAGGAGGGTGACGGAATAGGCGGGGAAGGTGCGGGTGAATGAGGCCGCGGCATTCGTGAGCGGCTCTTCCTTCGGCGCGACGTTCGTCGGCTGCGCGATTGAATTCACCGCCGCCGGTTCGCCCGAGAGGACGATCGCCTTGCCGGGGCCGACCTCGCGCGCGTCCTTGACGTGGATCATCGCTTCGAGGGGCTGGTCCGCGGCGTTGACGACCTTCACGATCAGCTCGCCGCTGGCGTTGAGGTAGGACGCGGAGGCAAACGCCATCGCCGTCCGCCGGTTCGGCTCATCCGTCGCTTCCATGACGAGCTTCCCGTCGACGAAGCCGCGCGCGGTGTGGCCCTTGACCTCAAGCTTCAGGTCATACCAGCGGCCCGTTTCGACCGTGAAGGACGTACTCGGACCGTAGGGTTCGCGACCGCCATTCTCCGAAACCTCGCAACGGGAAACGGTATTGCTCCAACCGCCGAGATTCCACCAGCGGTAGTTGTCGCCGTCGGCGGCGTGCCAGAGGACGATGAACCCCTCGCTGCCGCCGAGCTTTCGCGCCCGCAGAGTCACCGTATAATTCGTCCACGACGGATCACCGGTGAGCGCCCAGGTTTGTTGAGCGGTGCCCTGAGCGCGGATAGCGCCATCTTCCACGGACCATCGGTCGTGGGTGAATTTCCAGCCGGCGGTCTTCCTGAGAAGGTCGTCGGAGGAGAGTTTGTGACCCTCGGGACCGGCGACGACCATGTCGGTGTATTCGACCCGCGTCCCATAGGAACCGACCCCAACGAGTCCGTGCGGATTCGGGTCCTCGGGTTTAACGACCTGCGGGACGTCGAAAGCGACGGGCACCACGACGTCACCTCTGTTTTGGCCAAAAAGAGCGAGCACGTGGTAGCTCGGCGAGCCGAAGGCGCCGAGGGCGTCGTAGCCGATGAGGTTGGTGTTCCACTGCCAGCCGCGCGGATGTCCCTTGGCCGCGTCCTCGGCATTCACGTTCGCGAAGAGCGGCGCGTAACATTGCATGAGGACGTCGTCCGCGTTGCGCTCGAGGCCCATGACGAAGACAGCATCCGCCAAAGCGGACATGAGATTCGGCGTAGGCGAGCCACCTTGGGTGGCCCATTCGCCCATGAAGACCTTGATGCCGCCGGCCTTGCGGCCCTCGGGATTGCCGGAACCCACGTCGTACCGGCTGAACTGGTGCATCATGGTTCCCGCGCTGGCGTAAATGTGGTCGTCGACGAGGTCGGGCTTCGCGCTGGTGACCGGCGTTGTGGCGATGATCTTGAGGTTCGGATATTTTTCCCGGATCGCCTTCGCCATCTGGGCAAAGCGGCCCTCGTAGCTGCCAGAGCGGTCGAAGAAATCCTCATTGCCGATCTCGACATAGTTCAATTTGAACGGCTCGGGAAATCCGTCGGCCGCGCGGCGCCGGCCCCATTCGCTGTCGGCCGAGCCGGTGACATACTCGATCTCCTCGAGCGCCTCCTTCGTGTAGAGCTCCAGTTCCGGACTGCCAGCCGAAGCATAGTCGCCATTCAGCGTATAGCCGGCAAAGAGCGCGAGGACGGGCTCCGCGCCGAGTTGTTTGCACCACAGCAGATATTCCGGCAGGCCGAAACCGTCGCTGCTCCGGTAGCTCCAGCAACCCTGGTGACCGGGCCGTTGATCGGCGGGCCCGATCATTCTTTTCCAGGCAAACCGGTCGGCAAAGCGGCTGCCTTCAGCATAGTTTCCACCCGGCAGGCGGATGAAGGCCGGATGCATGTCCGCCAACAACTTCATGAGGTCGGGCCGCAAGCCGTTCGGCACGTCCTGATAGGTTGGCGGAAAAAGCGACACGAAGCTGAAATCGATGCTGCCTGTGCCGGTCGCGGAGAGGACGAGGCGGGCGCCCGCGGTGGTCGGCGCGTCGGCGGGCGTGGTGAAGGTGAGCAAGTATTTCCCCCACGCGCCCGTAAGCGGCGCAGTCTCGGCCTTCACGACAGTGCGGTCACCGACATCGGTGAGCAACGACGCCGTCACCGGCCCGGTGAAACCGTCGACCCCCCGCGCGTAGAATGAGGCGGTGTAGCGCGTAGAAGGTCTCACCGGGATGCCCCAATAGCCGTTGTTGGCGACGCCGCCGGTGCCGCCTGAGAGCGTGAGCCGGAGATTGACCGGCAGCGCGGCGTTGACGGGATCGATGCGGTTCGTGGCCGCGGCGGCCGAGCCGACGACGGACCAATGCGCTGGGACCACGCCCATCGGCGGCCTCAGATCGCGACCGGGAGCGCCGGCGGGAGGATCCTGGAAGGTGCGATTGCGGATCAGCTCCGCAAAGAGCCCGCCATCGTAGCTGTAGTTGATCTCCTCGGTCATCAGACCGTAGAAACTCGCCGGGATCGCGGGCCCGGGGGCGCCGAGATTGATCTCGAGCCGAGCCGAGCCGGCCTGAACCGCAGCGGACGTGAGGAAGGCACAAATGACGGAGCCGACCGCCATCTTCGTTTGCAGGAATTTCATCTGGTTAAGGGAAGAATGAATTTAAATGTGGATCCACCGCGGCGCGCAGCGACCCCGTCGAATGACGAAGCGAAGCAGGGTAAGGGGGGTTATATGCGGAGAAAATCAAGGAGCCAAGACCGCTTCTTCCAGCCGGCGGGCGGTTTCTTTGGGCAGGGTGACGTGGACGATATGGGTTCCTTCCATGATCTGCAACTTCCAGCCGCGAGCCTTGGCGCGCTCGTAGTACCGGAAGAACATGTCTTGCTCGGGGGTCTTGCCCGGATCGACGGTCAAAATGTAGGTGGTGGGCAGGACGCGCGCCTGGTCCTGGTGCTCAAGCTTGATCGGTTCGGAAAAGGTTTTCTCCGACTGGGGCACGATGTGTGGCACGGGCTTGCCGGTCTGGTCGCCCAACGAGATGAAGCCATTGACCGCAGGCATGCGATGCGCCTGGGCTTCCGGGCTCATCGAAGTGTAGACGCTCTCGCCATTTTCAGGCAGGAATGCGTCGAGATAGATCACGTGCTTGAGCCGGCCCGGGATGCGGTCCGCCACGCCGGTGATCACCATGCCACCATAGCTGTGGCCGACCAGCACGACATCGTGCAGGTCCTCCCATTCGATGAAGTTCACGACGTCTTGAATGTGCACGCTCAGGCCGATGTCGGGCGAGGCGAGATGGGAGCGGTCGCCCTGCCCGGTCAGCGTCACCCGATAAACCTTGTGCCCGTCGGCCTCAAGCGCCTCGGCCAGCTTCTTGTGCTCCCAGCCGCCGGCCCACGCGCCGTGCACGATGACATAGGTGAACTTGGGTTTGGTGGCGGGTGCCGCGGTCGGGTCCGCACCGGAGAGAGTACAGACCGCGAAGGCGAAGAGGCCGAAGAGCCGGAGAAGTGCGCGCATGGTGGTCGTTGGCTTGACGGTGGAGACGGTTCAGAATTTCACGGTCGCGGTCTGTCGGATGTCTGCAGAGGAAGCGCCGGCACCAATCGTCCACTCGCCGGCCGGGATCGTGTAATCTTTCTTCTCCACACTCCAGCGCCGCAGCGCAATGGCCGGTACGGTGATCGTGACGGTCTCCTTTTCGCCGGCCATGAGGTGCACGCGGTTGAACCCGCAGAGCGCGCGAATCTCCCGCGGCTGCGAGGCGGCGGGCGGCGTGGCGTAAAGCTGCACGACGGCGTCGCCCTCGCGCGCGCCGGAGTTGGCGACATCGACGGTCACGGTGAGTGCGCCACCGGGAGCGGAGGCGACCTGGAGGCCCGCGTAGTCGAATTTCGTGTAGCTGAGGCCATGGCCGAAGGCGTAGAGAGGCTGGCCGGTGAAGTAGCGGTAGGTGCGATTCTTCATCGAATAATCGGTGAAATCCGGCAGATCCGTGGTGGAACGATAGAAGGTGATCGGCAGGTGGCCCGACGGATTGACGACGCCGAAGAGCACCTCGGCGACGGCGCGACCGCCGGCCTGACCGGGATACCAGGCCTGCACGAGCGCAGAGAGATTTTCGTCCTCCCAGGTGAGCGCTACGGCGGAACCGCTGCAGTTGACCAGGACGACGGGCTTGCCCGTGGCCTGCAGCGCGCGGATGAGATCCTCCTGCTCTTGCGGCAGTTCGATCGATTCGCGGTCGAAACTTTCACCCTCCTGAGCCGGCGTGATGCCGCCAACGTAGACGATCACATCGGCCTGCGCGGCGGTTTCGAGCGCCTCGGCCTTCAACTCAGCGACGGGACGTTTGGTGGCGTTGTCCTGACCGCTCCATGGCGCGTTTCCGGGTTTGGTGGTGATCGGGCTGCCCATGGCGGTGGTGACCTTGATCTCGGCGCCGGCAATCCGCCTGATGCCGTCCAGAATCGAGATCGGTTGCGAAGCGGTGCCGTGATAATTGCCCTCCAACATCGACTTCGAGTCGGCGTTGGGGCCGATGACGGCAAGGCGTTTCACCTTCGCCCGATCGAGCGGGAGCACGCCGTTGTTTTTCAACAGGACGATTGATTGCCGGGCCAGGTCCAAGGCGATCTGGCCGTGCTCCGGGAGATCATTGTCCTTAAGTGTATAGCGGGAATACGGAACTTGCTCGGCCGGATCGAACAGGCCGAGCCGGAAACGGGTCCACAGCGTATGGTAGAGGGCTTCGTCAATCTCCTTCTCGGTGATCAGGCCCTGCTGCACGGCCCGCACCAGCGCGTTGTAGTCGCCGCCGCAACAGAGATTGCAGCCCGCCTTCACCGCGAGGGCCGCGGCCTCCTCGGCGGTCTTCACGAAATGGTGCTGCCTTTCTCCGTAGATGTCGCGGATCGCATCACAATCGGACACGATGTAGCCCTCGAAGCCCCACCGGTTGCGCACGAGATCGGTGAGGAGAAGCGCATTGGCACTGGCCGGCACGCCATTGACGGAGTTGTAAGCGCTCATCACGCCGGCCACCCTGCCCTCGCGCACCACGCGCTCGAACTGCGGTAGATAGGTGTCGTAGAGATCCTGCTCGGATATTTCCGCGTTGAATGAGTGTCGGCTGCGTTCCGGGCCGCTGTGGACCGCAAAGTGCTTGGCGCAGGCCATCGCCAGCATATAGCGGGGATCGTCGCCCTGGATGCCTTTCACGTATTCGATGCCGATCTCGCCGGTGAGATACGGGTCCTCCCCATAGGTCTCTTGTCCCCGGCCCCACCGCGGGTCGCGGAAGATATTGATGTTGGGCGTCCAATAGGTCAGGCCCGACCACCACTTGGAGTCGCCATGGTGATTGTTGGCGTAGTCGTTGAACTTGGCGCGGCCCTCGATGCCGATGATGGTGCCCTCCCGGTGAAACAGCGCGGGATTCCATGAGGCCGCCGCGCCGATCGGTTCCGGAAACACGGTCGCGAAACCGTTGTTGGCGATGCCGTGCAGCGCTTCATTCCAATAATCGTAGGCGGGCAAGCCAAGGCGCGGGATGGCGGGTGCGGCGTTCTTGAGCTGCGAAACTTTTTCCGCAAGCGCCATCCGCCGGATCAGATCGTCCGCGCGCGCGCGCAACGGCTTGGTGGCATCGCGCCAGATCGCCGGTTCCGTCACCGCGGGCGGGACCATCGCCGCCCGGGAGAAGGCGTCGGCCAGCTCGGAGGCGGCAAACGACACGATTTCCATGCCGCTTTGGTCCGTGATCTTCACGGTGTTGAACTTTGCGCGACCCTTGCTGGCGGTGAAGATCAGCTGCAGCGGCCCGTGCAGGGCGTCGTCGGCCTTCTCCACCGTGCCGCGAATGGTGGCCGCCTTCCGGGCCCCGCCGGCGGCGGCGAAGAGATCGAAATCTTTCGCCAGCACCTGATCGCCGGCGGTGACGTCGAACACGCGTTCGCCGGCCGCGGTTGCGATCGTCTCCGCGCCGGCGATCTCGATCGTATAGCGACCCGCGG
This sequence comes from uncultured Opitutaceae bacterium, assembly GCA_964477955.1. Lineage (GTDB taxonomy): Bacteria > Verrucomicrobiota > Verrucomicrobiia > Opitutales > Opitutaceae > Didemnitutus. Next base: position 22,721 of record CAYZGG010000014.1, on the reverse strand, counting down.
GAAGATTGGACACGGTGACCGTGAAACGCGGGCCGTTGACGTCCTCGTGATACACTTCCATGCCCGGAACCGGAGGTCCGGGCGGTTCCACCCGGTGGGTGAAATCGCCGCTGACGGCGACCCGGCCGCCGCAGGTCGTGCAAGCTTCGTCCGCCGCGAACACCGGGGAGGAGGAAAGGAGCAGTCCGGCGAGGAGCCAGCTTATCGATGCGGCGACGGGTGGAACAAGGGAGAACTTATTCATAGAGTGAGGTGGCCTGAATTGAAACTCATGCCGGGTTGGCGTTTTGAAGATGGTCCGGATGGGCAGCGGGCTCCAATCGACGGTGTTACACGCAGCATCTGTTTCCGCATCGTTTCGTAGTGGGCCGAGAGGGGCGTCCGGTCCTCGGGGAACAGGATCCGCGCGAATCGGAAGCGCGTCCGTGGAGACCGCGACGCCGGTTGGTTGGACCGGGTCGGCGCATCGGTGGTTCCAGGCGAGGATCGGGGCTTTTCTCCAAGATTTCATCCGTTGGACGCAAGTCAGGGGGTGACTTCGATCACGATGCGGCGGTAGGCAAACAACGGAGGCGCACCGTCGTCCTCGGCTTCAAGGATCACATGCACCGTGCCGGGGATCGTCGTCGCCGGGATCACCACGTCCGTGGTCAATCCCCCGGCCTCGGTCAGGGTGGCGCCGGCGAGGGTGCCGGCTTCGCGGTAGATCCACCACGCGACTTTCACGCTTTGGCCGGGGTCGCCCGCGTCCGTCCCGTCCGCGGCAAGTTTCACCGTCGAACCGGCTTTGGCCGGGATCACGACGACGCCGGTCGAGCGGTCGCCGTTGAGCGCGGGGCGCGGGTTATGATTGGCCTTGGCGAAATCATCGGCCACGCACCAGTTCATGCGTGCGGCGAAGTCGTTCTGGAAATGCTCCCGCCAGCGCCAGATCGTGGCCTGGTTGGAGCTGTCGAATCGGCCCGGCTCGACCTCGACGCGGTCGCACGTCGCGGCGATATCGGTCCAGATGGGGCGCGTTTCGCCGGCGGGCTGGAAGAGCGCGTAGCGCCCACCCCACCCGCCGTAGGCCGGACTCACGTCCCAGCCCAGCCCGCGATCGATCAAACCGAGGAAACTCGGCGTGTCGCCTTCCATGAGATAGAGCCGGTGCGGATAGAGGGCCCCGAGCGGACCATGATTTTGGATGACGTGGGTTTCGAGCCACGGATTGGCCACCATCGCGGCATGGTAACCGGGGGCGGCCTGAACCTCCTGGCCGCCGGAAATGCCGCTCCAGGTGGCGCGATAATATTCCTGGTAGCTCGTCGGGCTCGAGGGCGTGACAATGTAGAACAGCGTGGGAAACTCGCGCCGGATCCAGGCGCCCGAGTCGTCCTGATCCGAGATCGCATAGACGCGCAATTTGGCGACGAACCTTTCCACCTCGGCCGGCGGGCGCGAGGCACGCACGTCCCGCAACGCCTGCGCCAGCGTGTTGGGTCCGCCCCAGATCGAGATCCAGACCGGCCGTGGGTCGGCGCGATCCACCGCCTCGACCAGGAGGCGGGAGCCGCCCGAACTCTTTTCGGGGCCGACCGACGCCAGGCCCAAACCGGTTTGTCCGGTGCGGGTGACCGCCAGCAGGGTTTCCGCCGGGGGAAACGCAGGCGAATGTTTCACCAGATTGGGCCGCACCTGCGCGTAGGCCGCGAGATCGCGCCGGATGAGGTCCTCGCGGGGCTTCTGCTGAAGCCAGTTCGAGGTCGTAGCGACGAGGCCTTCAAGATCGAATTGATCCGCGTAGACCAGCAACCGGACCAGTGATTCCTCGTCATCCGGTTCGTTGGAGAGATCGGTGAGAACCAACAGCCGCGGCTTGACGGGCGCGAGGACGCGCACGGTCTCCTGCGCCGCGAGACTCGCGCCGGCCAGGAGCGCGAGCAGCAATGCGCCCAGGCGGAGGCCGGCGATTCTGGTCCGGGCGGCGACGGTCGGTTGCATGACGTTGCAGCGGTTATTGGGCCCAAGCCTCACCTTCCGGCGTGCGGCGCCAGGCGAAATACGCGTCGAGCACCGCGAGCGCATCGGCGCTGGGCACGGCGCCGGGCGAGGCCGTGTTGTGAAAATACATCACCGCAGGGTTCTTCTCGGTAAATTCGGGCCACGCGGGCACACCGGAACCGTTGGGGTCGCCGCGTTTCGCAAAATTGGTCCAGTAGGTGGACCCCGTTTCCGAAATCGCCCGATCTCCCGGCGTGAGCTTCGGGTCCTTGGGATCGAGGGTTTGGAAGACGTACGGCACGTCCACGCCGTGCGGCGTGCCGTGATCGGCTTCGGGCGAACCGGCGGGATGCTCCGCGTGCTGGTCAAAATAATAGTAGAAGACCTTGGATTTGCCGGTGCGCACCTGCAGCGTCGCCCAAGCCCAGGTGTGCCAGCCGAACGCCGCATCGCGCATCAAATCGCGCGCGGTCTTCGGCACGGAATCCTTGCCGACCGGATAAACCGCCAGGAGCTTGTCGGCGAACGGGCCGTAGCGCTTCCGCGTGTTGGCGATGAATTCCTCGGGGGTCTTTTCGCGGGAAAAACTCAGGCCTTCGTCGGAGTTGTAGCCCACGAGAATTGCCACGTCGTTGTACTTCCCGGCTTCGTAGAGCTTGTGCTGGTCGTCGGGAATCACCCAGCCGTCGACAATCGGCCAGGCGGCGCCACTGCCCCAGCCGCCGGGCAGCTTGTCGGGGGCGATCTGGCGGAGTTCCGCCAGCGACGCGGCTCCCGCCTTCGTGGCGAACGCCACGCCGGACTTTTCGGCGGCGGCGAGATCCCGCATGTTTTCGCCCGGGTAAGTGGTGGCACGGGACGGGCCGAAGGAACCGCCGCTCTGCGAAATGGCGCCGCGAAACAGGCCGCGGGCGAGAGGTGAGGCGCACAGTTCGCTGACGGAGATCCCACCGGCGGACTCGCCGAAAATCGTGACGCGGTCCGGATCGCCGCCAAAGGCCGCGATGTTCTTTTTCACCCATTGCAGGGCGGCAATCTGGTCCAGCAGACCATAGTTGCCGGAAGAGTGATGGGGTGACTCGGCGGTCAATTCCGGGTGCGCCAGAAAACCGAAGGTGCCAACGCGATAGTTGAGGCTGACCAGCACGACGCCCTTGCGCGCAAGATGCTCGCCATTGTGGACCGGCGTCGAGGTGGAGCCGAAGGAGAATCCGCCGCCGTAGATCCAGACGAGCACGGGCACCTTCTCGGTGGCGGATTTCGCGGGTGTCCAGATGTTAACGTAGAGGCAATCCTCGCTCACGTTCCCCTTGCCGTCACCTTGGTAGGGATCCGGCCCAAACTTGTCGGCCAGGCGCACGCCGTCCCATTTCGCGGCGGGCTGCGGCGGACGCCAGCGGAGGTCGCCGACCGGCGGCGCGGCGAAGGGGATTCCTTTGTAGACGGTCAGGTCCGGTTCGGCGACGCCCTGGACCAGGCCGGATTCGGTGCGCACGGGTGTGGGCGCCTGCGCGCGCGCCGCCCCGGCGGCGAAGAGGGCCAGGAAGATGGCCGGCAGGAGCAGGCCGGCCGGGGCGTATCGTTGGGGCAATTTATTCATGGGGATTTCAGGAAATGGGGTCGGGAGCATCAAAGTGCAATCTCGCCCCGTACGGAAACCTTGTCGGCCGAGGGAAAGTCCAGTGGCACCGGGAAACTGACAGGCCGGCCCGCGAGCCACTGGAGGGCGCGAACCACCACGGTCTGCACGCCGGCGCAACGCATGCGCTCGGGCTGCGTGTCCCCTTTCCAAACGTGGCCGAAGGTCGACGTATAGATCCGGCCCTGGCCGTAGCCGACCGTCCATTCAAGCGGCCAGTTCATCCCGGTCTTTGGGTCGAAACCGTAGGAAAGCACCTCGATGTTTTCCGCGGGACCACGGGCATAGTAATACACCTCGATGTCGGGAGTCATCCACGCACGCGGCAACCCGGCGTGGATCGGGTGGTCGCCGAGGCGGTGCACGACCGTATCGACACGGGCGCCGTGGCCGGTGTCTTCGCCCTCCCCCGCGGGGATGCGCACGATCTGGCCGCCCCCGTCGACGGCGAGGGCCCAGCCAAAGTCCTTTTTCCTCCAGCCCAGGCCGATCATGGCATTGTAGGCCGGCCAGTCCGGGAAGGCGTTGTTGCCCGCGTGCCAGACGTAAACGCCGCCTCCGTTGCGCACGAAGGCCTCGAAGTCTTCCTGCACCGCGCGCGGCCAGGGCGGCCCGCCGCCGAGGTCGTTGCAAGTCTGGATGACCACGTCGTAGTCCGAGAATTTCGGCCGCCATGACTCCCAGCCGGGAGCCTCCCTGGTCGCCGGCGCCGTGGCCACGCTGACCGCAAACAGGCCGGTGGGCTTGAGCATGCCGCGGATGAGCTCCGTGGTCAGCCGCCAGTCGTGGTTGCTGTAACCGTCGACGATCAGCACGCGGATCCGTAAGTCGGCGCCGAACGCCGCGAGCCCCGCCCCGCAGGCCAGCAGCGGCAGGAGGAACCGGAGGCCGTGGTGCAGGCTCATGGCGCGCGGGATGGATTCAAGGCGGTGCGGGCGCCGGCATGGAGGACGAGGTCGAGCGGTTTTCCGCCGGCCAGGCGCACCGCATAGGTGCCATCCCGATCCGCGGTGAACCAGGCATTCGCAAGCTGGTGCTGTTTCCATTCCAGATCCACGGTGACGCCGCCGCGCGCCCGCAGGCCGCTGACCGAACCGTCGGCCCACTCGGCGGGCAACGCGGGTAGCAGCTGGATCTCGCCGCCCTGCGATTGGAGCAACATCTCGGCGATGCCGGCGGTGCCGCCGAAATTCCCGTCGATCTGGAACGGCGGATGGGCGTCGAAGAGGTTGGCGTAGGTCCGCTCCGGGCGGAGAAGGAGCTTGAGGATGGCATAGGCGTGCTCGGCGTCGTGCAGTCTTGCCCAGAGATTCAGGCGCCAGCCGATGGCCCAGCCGGTGGCGTCGTCCCCGCGCAGCTCGAGCGACCGGCGGGCGGCGGCCGCAAGCTCGGGGGTCCGGAGAACATCAATCTGGTCGCTGGGGAAAAGGCCGTAGAGGTGCGAGACGTGGCGGTGGTGCGGCTCGGGCGCGGTCGCGTCCCAGTCCTCGAGCCATTCCTGCAGCTGCCCCTGCGCGCCGATCTGCGACGGGGCGAGGCGGGCGCGCGTGGCGACCAGGCGCGCGCGGAAGTCGGGATCCTGCCCGAGAATCTCGGACGACCGGATGCAAGCCGTGAAGAGGTCGCGCAGGATCTGCGCGTCCATAGCGGGACCGGCGACAATGGAAATGTCGTCGTGATGCGCGTTTTCCGGGGAAAGCGAGGGGCTGGTGACCAGCCAGCCGTGCTTGGGCTCGGCGACGAGGGTATCGAGAAAAAACTGCGCGGAGCCCTTCATCAGCGGGTACGCTCTCGCAAGGAATTCCCGATCGCCGGAGAACTGGAAGTGTTCCCAGAGGTGGGTGCAGAGCCAGGCGCCGCCGGTGGGCCACATGCCCCACAGCGCTCCGTCGATCGGACCGGTGGCACGCCAGAGATCGGTGTTGTGGTGGGCCACCCAGCCGGAAGCGCCGTACTGGGCCCGGGCCATTCTCGCGCCGGTTTCGCTCAGGTCCTTGATCATGCCGAAGAGCGGCTCGGCACATTCGGCGAGATTGGTGATCTCCGCCGGCCAGTAGTTCATCTCGGTGTTGATGTTGATCGTGTACTTGCTTTCCCACGGCGGGGTGAGGCTGTCGTTCCAAATGCCCTGGAGATTGGCCGGCTGGGAGCCGGGTCGGGAACTGCTGAGGAGCAGATAGCGGCCGTACTGGAAATAGAGCGCGGCGAGCGCGGGGTCGTTGCCGGCGGCGAAGTTGCGGACGCGCTCGTCAGTCGGCAGGTCGGCGGCGGGCGTGTGACCGAGGTCGAGCGCGACGCGGCGGAACAGCCGCTGGTGCTCCGCCGTGTGGGCGGCGAGCAACTGGTCATAAGTCTTGCCGGCGGCGGCGCGGAGCGTGGCCTGGTTGAGCGCCGCAGGGTCGCCGCTCACGTCGTTGTAGCGACGGAAGCTGGTGGCGGCGGCGATCAGGATGAGCGCGGAGCGCGCGCCCCGGACATGGAGTTGCTGGCCATCGGCTCGCAGCGAACCGCCTTGGAGGATGACCTTGACCCGGGCCTGAAACTTCAGCGCGCCGTCGATTCCCTCGGCCGCGCCATTGCGCCCCTCGAGAATGAGGCTGTCGCCGCCCTCGGTCCGGCAGCCGGCCGCTTGCGGGCTTTGCAGACCGAGGGTGAAGCTGAGCGATCCGTCCGGTCCCGGCCGGGCTGCTTGCGCGGCGGTCACCCGCATCACAATCACCTGGTCCACCGGGCTGGCGAAAACCTCGCGGGTATGCGTCACCGCCCACGGACCCGCGCCGGAGGTGTAGGTTGTCCTGGCCACGGCGGTGTCGAGATCCAGTTCCCGTCGGTAGTTCACAACCGCGTCGGCTCCGGCAAAGGTGAGCATCAGGTCGCCGACGGTTTGGTAAGGCATCTGGCGCAAGGGACGGGCCATGAGCTTCTGCTGCGCAAGCGCCTGGGCGGCCGCGTAGTCGCCGGTGGCGATGAGGCGGCGGACCTCGGGCAACGCCGCGAGCGCGTCGGGATTGATCGGCTCGTAGGGACCGCCGGCCCAGAGGGTGTCCTCGTTGAGCTGGAGGCGTTCCTGATGGATGCCGCCAAAGACCATGGCGCCGAGGCGGCCGTTGCCCACGGGGAGCGCCTCGACCCACTCGGCGGCAGGACGGGTGTAATGCAACACGAGAGGCTCGGCCGCAGCCAGGCCGGGGGCGGACAGGCCAACGGTCAGGATGCCCGTAAACAGGACAGAAAGCACGCGAGGGATCATGGGGATGCAGACGTGGGCGATTTTTCCGGAGCTGCTGTCGCCCGGCGCAGCCTCGGCCAGCTGTAACCATAGGCTGCGACGAGTGCGAAGCAAATGAGGGGCACGATGAAACCCCGCGCCATGTCGTATCTGTCGGCGATCATGCCCATGACCTTGGGCAGAATGGCGCCTCCCATGATCGCCATGACGATAAAGCTCGAGGCTTTTTTCGTTTGTGAACCCAGCCCGAAGATGCCGAGGGCGAAGATCGTGGGGAACATGATCGACATGAAGAAATAACTCAAAAAGACGCAGGCCACGGAAACCCAGCCGAGATTGAGGAACACGAGCAGGCAGACGAGGGCGTTGAGGATTCCATAGAGGTGGAGCATCCTGTGGGCGGCCACCCTCTTGAGAAACCAAGCGCCGCTGAAACGGCCGACGAGGAAGAAGACAAACGCCAATGACGCCAAGCCCGCCGCTCCCTTGTCGCTAAAGCAAAGCACTCCGGCCTTGTTGGCTTCGAACCATCCGAGCAGCCACCCGTCAACATGCAGGAAATGCGCGCAGCCGGTCGAGGCGAACTGCGTCATCATCGCGTCCCATGAAGCGGAAATGGGCGGGACCATCGAGAAGCCGGTCACCCGGTCCGTGGTCATGCAGTTGACGAAAAAGGCGAAGATGCAGCACTGCCCGGCCACGTAGAAAAACTGCGCGGCCACCCCCATGACGAAGTGGGCTCGCGCCCAGATCGACCTCAGTCCCTGCGCCGATTCGTCGATGTGGAAGTCGTCCTCATTCTTGACGTCGGGCACATTGGACCAATAGATCACCGCGGCGAGAACCAAGACCACGATCGCGACGCCCACATAAGGAATCCACAGGGTCTGGGTGCCGGTACTCGCACCCGCGGAATCCTTGGAGTAAAAATAGGCACTGCCGACCAGCGGCCCCAGAATCCAACCGATGCCATTGCAGGACTGGGCGAGATTGATCCGAGTGGCGGCATACTGCGGCGGCCCCAACACGGTGGTGTAAGGATTGGCCACGGTCTCAAGAAAGGTGAGGCCCGCCGCGATGAAACAGACACCGACCAGAAATGCCCAGAATTGGGCGATATGGGTGGCGGGGATAAACCAGAATCCGCCGACCGCGACCATGAGAAGACCCGCGATAATGCCGCCCTTGTAGCCGATCTTGGTCGCGAACCACCCGGCGGGCAGCGCCATCAGGAAGTAACCGAGGTAGTGGGCGAACTGGACGTTGGCCGACTGCGACTTGGTCAGGTGCAGCTCGTTCTGAAAATGCTTGTCCATCACGTCGATCATCCCGTTGCAGAATCCCCAGAGGAGAAACAACGAAGTGACGAGAGCGAAGGGCACGGCGTAGGAGCGTCCGTCAGGACCGGCGAAGAGGCTGCGTGGATTCGGGGGGCTCATTGGGCGGGATAGGCTTGGGGGTAGGAGTTGGGGGGTGGCAAGCCGCACGGGCGGCACGAAAAACTAGACGGCAATCATGGCCTTCAGGACACCGGTTGCCGGATCGGTCCAGGCCGCGAACTGATCCGGCACCGCGGCCATCGCCGCCCGGTGGGTGATCCACGGGGTGGTGTCAATCCGGCCGGACTCGACAAGCGCGATGATGCGGCGAAAGTCCTCGGGACGGGAATTGCGGCTGCCGAGCAGGGTGAGTTCGCGGCGATGGAAGTTCGGGTCGTTGAAAGTGACATCGCCGGAGAACAAGCCGACAAACACGAGCCGTCCGCCGTGAGCAGGATAGTTGAAGGACGCGGCCATCGAGGCGGCGTTACCCGTCGCGTCGAAGACTGCCGTCGGGAGATCACCGCCGGTGAGTTCGGCCAGGCGCCCGGCGACATCGGGCACGGCGGTGGTGTCGATCGTCGCTTCAGCGGGCAGGCCGAGGCGTTCGCGGCAGAAAGCCAGGCGGCGCGCGTTGAGATCGATCGCGAGCACGCGGGCGCCGGCGGCAAGAGCGAACTGGATCACGGCCAGCCCGATCGGTCCCGTGCCCAGGACCGCGACCGTCTCGCCGGGGGTGAGCGCAGCCCGCTCGACGGCGTGGGCACCGATGCCCAGGGTCTCGACCAGCGCGAGCTGATCGAAAGAAAGCACGGCCGACGCGTGAAGCTTAGCCGCCGGCACCACGAACCGCTCGCGCAGGCCGCCGTCGACATGGACGCCCATGACCTTCAGCGCGGTACAGCAGTTGGGCTTGCCCCTGCGACAGGCGATGCAACGGCCGCAATTCAGATACGGCTCCACCGCGCAGCGGTCACCCGCAACAATCGGCGTCACGCCCTCGCCCACGGCCAGCACCTCGACGCCGAGCTCGTGACCGAGGATCCGGGGATAGCTGAAGAAGGGTTGCTTGCCCCGGAAGGCGTGGAGGTCGGTCCCGCAGACGCCGACGCGATGCACGCGGACCAGCGCCTCGCCCGGACCGGGCGGGAGCGGATCCGGAAGTTCGCCGGCGCGGAGCGCACCGGGTGCGGCGAGCGAAATACTTTTCATGGAGCTGGGAAGGCGCCTTGGTCGGGCAGAATCGGATCGTGATTCTCAGGCCGGCCGCGGGTGAAATTGTGGTTGTGAATTGGGCGGAGAAGCTCCCTCACGCGCACGAGCAGCTCCTGATCGATAGGTTCGCTGGCGTGGGCGATGTTCCGGCGGATATTGTCGGGGCTGGCGCTGCCGACCAGTGTCGTCGCGATGGCCGGATGCGCGATCGCAAACTGGATGGCGAGTTTCACGATGTCCGCACCAACGGACTGGCAATAATCGACCGCGCGTCGTGCGCCGGCGAGGAGCGCGGGCGGGGCCGGATGCCACGCCGGCACGCCGCGAGGGGTGAGCAGGCCCATGCCGGTGGGTGAGGCATTGATGACCCCGACGCCCTTTTCGGCAAAATAGGGCAACAGCGACTCGAGCGAGGTGTCGTTGAGCTCGTAATGGCAGAACGAGAGCACCGTCTCGACCTCGCCGGCGGGAACACGGTCGAGCACGGCGGGAAAGATCTTCAACGGCAGGCCGGTGATGCCGACGTGACCGATCCGGCCCGCCCGCTTGAGGGCGAGCAGCGCCGGGATGGTTTCACCGACGATCTGGTCCAGCGAGGCGAACTCGATGTCGTGGCATTGGAGCACGTCGATGTAGTCGACGCCAAGCCGGGTGCAGCTCTCGTCGAGACTGCGGGCCACGCGTGCGGCGGAGAAATCAAACTCGCCCTCGCCATACTGGCCGACCTTGGTCGCAAGAAGGTAGCGGTCGCGCGCAACACCGCGCAGAGCCCGGCCGAGCACCGTCTCGGCGCGGGTCGCCCCATAGTAGGGCGAGACATCGATGAGGTTGATGCCGAGGTCGAGCGCGGTGTGGACCGTGCGGATGCTGTCGGCGTCGTCCGTGGCGCGGAAGACTCCGCCAAGCGAAGAGGCGCCGAAGCTCAGGATCGAAACCTGGAGGCCGGTGTGGCCGAGAGGGCGGCGTTGCATGGCGGGAACTTCAGGGGTGGAGGCGGCGGATTGCCCGCATGAGGTCGTTGATCCTGTCACACTCGTCGGCCGAGTAACGCCAGAAATGCCGATGGGAATCGATGCGCACGCGAGAAGGCAGGTGAGTCCGCCTAGGCGGGGCCGGCTGGGCTGACGGACATACGGCCCGCGGGGCCGGGACACCGCCGCGCCGGCGGCACGAACCGGTGAAGGCGGAAGAAACGGCGGTCGGCAACAGGCGTGGACGTGCGGGGGACGCCGGGGTAGGTCATGCGAGGATGACCATAGCCGATTTGGCCCGGAGAAAGAATGGCCGTTCTTGGCCCTGGCATGACGATTATTGACCTGTTGCTTTTCGCCGGGCGCGCGGTTTGGTTAAGGCCATGCCACGCCGCGCCCAGGTCCTGCCTCCGTTCATGTCGACGCAGGTGGCGGATGCGCGCCGCTTCTACCTTGATGCAACCGTCGTGAAGGGCCGCGCACCGGTGGTGGTGGGCGCCGGTTGGGAAAGGAGCGCGCGCGACTATCGGATCAGCCGGTCGGATTTCCGCTATTTCGGGCTGGAGTTCGTCGCCGCCGGACGCGGCGCGCTGCGCATGCGGGGACGCGCGCATGCGCTGAGCCGCGGGGTGGTTTTCGCTTACGGGCCGGGCATTCCCCATGAGATCACGACGGACTCGACCAATCGCCTGTCCAAGTATTTCGTCGATTTCGCGGGTCCCGGCGCCGGGACCGCGCTCAAGGCCGCCGGAGTTGCCCCGGGTACGTGTCACACGGTGGCGGCGGTCGAGGAAGTGCAGGCGGCCTTCGAACATCTCATCGCGGCCGGCCGGCGCGGCACGACGACGGCAGCCCGGATCGCGGCTCTGCAAGGCCAGATCCTGCTCCTGCTCGTTTCGGAGGTGCGGCTCCCGAGCGGGGCCAGCGACAGCCGCTCCCGCCAGACTTTTTTGCGGTGCCGGGAGTTTCTGGAGAGGAATTTCGCCACGGTGCGCACGGCGGAGCAGGCCGCGGCCGCTTGTCGGGTGACCCCGGCGTATTTCTGCCGCCTGTTCCGCCGTTTCGCCCGGCAACCCGCCTATCGATTCTTGATGCGCCTTAAAATGAATCAGGCCGCGGTGCTGCTGGAGCGACACGCGTTGAACGTGGGCGAAACAGCCGAGGTCCTTGGCTTGGATCCGTTTCACTTCTCGCGGGCCTTCAAACGCGTGCACGGCCGGCCGCCGATTTTCTTCCGCACCGGCGGCAGCCCGGCGGGCTCCGCCCTCCAGCGTGACGACGAAACCTCGTGAGGTATCCCAAGCGAGGTGCCGCCAGGCTGGAACAACGTTTTTAGGGCCGAAGTCTCGCGGGGCAACCTGTCGCCGCGCCTTGTCGAGAGTCAAGACGTCTTCAGTCAGCTCTCAGCGCCGGATGCGAAAAGTGGTTCGCCGTTCTTTTCATCGGAGTGAAAAGCGTTCCTTGGTCTCCTTGGGCCAAAGCCGAATGTAAGCCCGTTTGGTCTGCTCGCGCACGCCAGCCGCGCTCGGCCGCATACCGTGCTTCTCCACGAAAGTGAGCGCTTCTGAAAAACACCGATTTGGTGATTTTGTGAAGACAAACAAATTTACGACCCCGCCGCCGACATCATTTCCATCGACCTTGCCCGAGGTCAGACCGGCTTCCATTGTCTCCTGTAAAGCGACGCTCTTCTCGAACGATTCCGGGGAGCCGTCGGTAAATTCGAGCACCAACTGATCCGATCGGCACCGGTTTAAGAATTACGATCAGGCGAGCCTGGAAGGCCCCCAAACCGGTTGAGTCGGCGGGAAGCTCGCGCCTATAGAGACGCCCTGGAAACCGTCGAAAACGCTCGCCGTTATCGGCGTTTGTATTGTCACCTGACCTATTCTGGCCAATCAGAAATTAGCTATAGTTGTTCTATAAAATGACTTACGAAATTGGTGCCCCCACGGGGAATCGAACCCCGCTTTGAAGATTGAGAATCTCCTGTCCTAACCGATAGACGATGAGGGCCTGAACTGACCTGCGAAAGTTGAAGAAAGCGCACCGGGGCCGGGGCCGTCAAGTGCGCAGATGGCTCAGGCGAAAATCTCCCCCGCCTGGAAGAAACGCGCGATTTCGATCCGACCGTTCTCCACGCTGTCCGAGGCGTGCACGACGTTTTTCATCATCTCCGTGCCGAAGTCGCCACGGATCGTACCCTTCGCGGCCTTGCGCGAATCCGTCGGGCCCAGCAGATCGCGGACCTTCTGCACGATGTTCTCGCCGCGCAGGGCCAGCGCGATCACCGGACGCGAGCTCATGAAAGCTTCGATCTCCGGATAAAACGGCTTGTCGGCGACATGCGCGTAGTGCTGACGGAGCAAGGCCGGCGTCAGGCGCATCATCTTGCAGCCGATGATGTCGAACCCCGCAGCCTCGAAGCGCTGCAGCACCGTGCCGACCAGATGCTTCTCCATGCAGTCGGGCTTAAAAATAATGAATGTCTTCTCCATAAAAGTCGTCCAACATACAATTCCCAGGCCGCTTGGGAAGTCTCGATTTTACGCCGGCCCGTTTCCACCCAAAAGGCCTCGGCCACTCGTCAACCCGGCGGGTGGCGGGCAGGTCCCGCCACTTCGTGTTGCGCGGCAAGCGCGCAACCTACTTCCGATTGTTTGCCGTCAGGTTTCCAAACCCAAAAGGTCTCAGCGCTGCGACTTGCGGACCGTTTGCAAGGCCGCGAGAGCGGCTGCCCTCGCCTCCCCATGGTCGACCACCGGTCGGGGGTAGTTGCCGCCGAGCCGGACGCCCGCCCCCGCCAGCACCGTCGCGGGCGCCTCCCACGGACTGTGCACATACGCCACCGGCAGCCGGGCCAGTTCGGGCACCCAGCGCCGCACATAAACTCCGTCGGGATCGAATTTCCGCCCCTGCAAAACGGGGTTGAAGATCCGGAAATACGGCGCCGCATCCGCCCCGCAACCGGCGCTCCATTGCCAGCCCAGCGTGTTGGCTGCGAGATCGGCGTCCACCAGCGTGTCCCAGAACCAGGCCGCACCCGCCCGCCACGAAATCCGGAGATGTTTCACGAGAAAGGAAGCCGCCACCATGCGCACGCGGTTGTGCATCCAGCCCGTGTGCCACAATTGCCGCATGCCGGCATCGACGATCGGATAGCCGGTCAGGCCCTTTTGCCAGGCGCGCAGGTGTTCCGGATTTTCTTGCCAGGGAAAATCGGCGAACCCGGTCCGCAACGGCTCCTCGGGCGTGAGCGGAAAATGAAACAGCAGGTGGTGCGCGAATTCCCGCCAGCCGACCTCGCTCAGGAAAACCTGCGCGCCGCGGCTGGATGGAAACACCCCGCTGTCGCGCGACCGCCGGCGCACCGCCGCCCAGATCTGCCGCGGACCGATCTCGCCGAAATGCAGATGCGGCGAAAGCGACGACGTGCCCGGGATGGCGGGGAAATCCCGCCCCGCTGTGTAATTTTCCATTTCCGCGGGAGCGAACTTCGCCAGACGTTTCGCGCCATCCGCCTCGCCGGGACGCCAGGTTTCCATGAGACCGGCGTCCCAATTGATCCTCGGCGTCAGACCGAGCTCCGCCAGCTCCCGCGAACCTGGCCAACGCCCCGGGGCGGGAATGCCGCCGCCGAGCTTGACCGGCTCCTCGACCGGCAGCGTCTGGCAATGCCTCCAGAACGGCGTGAACACCTGAAAAGGGCCGCCGGTCTTCTTCGCGACCGCGTGGGGCTCGAACAGCAACGCCGCGTTGAAGCTCCGGGCGTCGATCCCGCCCGCCGCCAGCTCCGCCTTCAGCTTCGTGTCGCGCGCCACGGCCGCCGGTTCATATCGCCGGTTCCAATAAACTGCGTTCGCGCCGGTCGCCGCGAGCAGCCGTCGCAGCTCCGGGCCGCTTTCGCCTTTTGCGAGGATCAGCCGTGAACCCCGCTGTGCCAGCGCGACCGCAAGACTGGCCAGGGAACGATGCAGCCACCAGCGCGCCGCCCCGCCGGCCGGCCACCGGCCTTCCCCCGCCTCGTCCAAAATGTATACCGGCACCACCGGCCCGCCGCGTTGCACGGCCGCGGCAAGCGCGGGATTGTCCTGCAAACGCAGGTCCTGTCGGAACCAAACAAGCGTGCCCATCCGCTTCACGGCTACCGAGAATCCGACTGTTGTAAAGCTGTCCATCTGCACCGGTAGGGTATCAGCAGGAATCATGAGGTTGAGATGAGGTGGAACCGAACCTCCCGGGCAGGTTTGCTTCGCGGGGCCATTAGCCCGCCCGGAGGTCCGGCTCCACCTCCCAAACGACCAACCGCGCACCAGGAAAATGAATTTTGGCGGAGCGGCTCTTCGCCGCGATTCTCCCGCAATCGCGGCGTAAAGCCGCTCCTCCGCCCGCCCATTCCCATCCTCCCTCGATTTGCCAGTTGCCACGTCCGCTGAAATGAGGCATGGTGGCTTTGCAAGTCTGCCGGAAGCTTCGTTGTCAGAGCGAACCGGCCCCAGGTTGCCATTCCGGCCCGGCGTTTTGCCGTCTTGCGCCCTCCCGCAGTTTCCCGACCCCTTATCTTTGTTTTCATGAATTTTCGTGACCGTATTCTCTCCCATCTCGCCCAACCCGGCTACGTGCCCGCTTCGGCCGAGACCCTCGCCAAACACTGGCGGATCAACACCAAGGACCGCCGCATTTTCTCCCGCGAAGTCCGCGACCTCGTGCGCGGCGGCTCCGTCGTGCTCGTCAAGGGCGACCGCCTCTGCCTGCCGCAGGAAGCGGACCTCGTCACCGGCCGCATCAATTTCCGCCAAAGCGGCTCGGCCATCGTCTTCCCCGAAACGCCCGCCACCGCGCCGCGCAAGGACCCGATCCAGATCGCCGCGGAAAACACCGGCGTCGCCCTCCACGGCGACACCGTCGTCATCCGCCTGATCACCGGCCGCGAACGCGAGCAGTTCCGCTTCCTGAAACCGGGCGAGCAGGCCGGACGCGTCATCGAGATTCTCGAACGGGGCAGCGCCACGATGACCGGTTCGCTCCAGCGCGGCCGCTCCTATTTCTACGTCGCTCCCGACGACCCGCGCGTGCCGCACGACATCATCGTCGAGGATCCGCTGCAGGCGAAACTGCGCCCGATCCCGACCGTGGGCGACAAGGTCGTGGTGCGCCTGCGCGAGTGGACCGACCGCAATCGCAATCCCTCCGGCGAGATCATCGAGAAACTCGGCCGGGCCTTCGAGCCGCGCGCCGAACTCGCCGCCATTTACCACAAATACGAGCTCACGCCCGTTTTCCCGCCCGACGTGGCCCGCGAGGCGGAGGCCATTCCCGGCCAGGTCCAGCCCGCCGATCTCGCCGGCCGCCAGGACTTCCGCGCCATTCCCACGTTCACGATCGATCCGGACGACGCGAAGGATTTCGACGACGCCCTCTCGATCGAGACGCTCGCGAACGGCGACCTCCGCATCGGCGTGCACATCGCCGATGTGAGTCATTACGTGCGGCCCGGCACGCCTCTCGACCGCGAGGCCCAGCGGCGCGGCAACTCCACCTACCTGGTCGGCACCGTCGTGCCGATGCTGCCGGAGAAACTTTCCAACGGCCTGTGCTCGCTGGTCGAGGCGCAGGACCGGCTGACCAAGGCGGCGATCTTCACCTTTTCCTCCGGCGGAAAACTGAAGCACACCGCCTACGCCAACACCGTCATCCGGAGCTCCAAACGCCTCACCTACAAGCAGGCCTACGCGTTGCTGTTCGAGGACGACCTGGCGAAGATCCGCCGCCTGCCGCTGCCTGCGGCGCATCAAACCGGTTCCACCGGCCGCGCCCTGAGCGACCTCGGTCACGAAGAGCTCTCCCACCTCCAACAGCGGGTTCGCCTGCTTTGGAGCGTGGCGAAAAAACTCCGGGCGGAACGCTTCCGCCACGGCAGCCTCGACCTCGACATGCCGGAAACCAAGATCTTCGTCGACGCCGAGGGCTACGCCGACCGCATCGAGCGGATCGAAAACGACGAAAGCCACCAGCTCATCGAGGAGTTCATGCTGCTCGCCAACGAGGCCGTCGCGCGTCTGACCCGGAAGCACAATCTGCCTTCGCTCTACCGCGTGCACGACGATCCCGACGAGGAGAAACTTGGCGAGCTCCGGCAGTTCCTCGCGACGTTCGGCGTCAAGGTTGGCGATCTCTCCCAGCGGAGCGAGGTCGTCAAACTGCTCGCCCTGGTCAAGGACCATCCGCAGGGCTTTTTGCTCCGCACCCAGCTGCTGCGCAGCATGCGCAAAGCGTGCTATCGCGCCAAGCCTGACGGACATTACGGCCTGGCGAAAACCGACTACACTCATTTCACCTCGCCGATCCGCCGCTACGCCGACCTGATCGTGCATCGCGTCTTCGAGCACTACCTGGTCAAGTTCGAGGGTTTCGCCCCGACCGGCCCGACGGCGGGCGGCTACCACATCTCCGGCGTCGAGGCGCTGGCCGAGCACATCAGCCTGACGGAAATCAACAGCACCGAGGCCGAGCGCGATTCCGTAAAGGTGAAGTTGATGGAGTATTTCGAACGCGAAACGCAGAAGAAAAAGCCCACCCGGTTCAAGGCGGTCATCACCGACGTCCGCAACCACGGCTTTTTCGTCGAACTCGCCGAGGCCGGCGCGTTCGGACTCGTGCCCATCTCCTCGCTCAAGGATGATTTCTACCTGCTCAACGGATCCGGCACCGCCTTCGTCGGCCGGAAGACCAAGCGCAAGTTCGAGCTCGGCCACAAAATCGAGGTCGTGGTGAAGAGCGTCGACCGCCAGAAACGCCTGATCGATTTTACCGTGCCGTAGGAGCCGCGGGCGCTTCCCCCGAGCAAAGGCGGGACTTGCCAGCCCGGCCCAAAAACTCTTCTCTGACGCTGCCCCCGTATGTCTGCTCCCAAAGTCCTCGTCGTCGACGACCAGCCCATCAACGTTCAACTGCTCAAGCGCAAGCTCGAGCGCGAAGGCATGACCGTGGCCACCGCCCATTCCGGCCGCGAGGCGCTCGACCAGGTCGCCGCCGACAAACCCGACCTCATCCTCCTCGACGTCATGATGCCGGACATGGACGGCATCGAGGTCTGCTCGCATCTACAGGCCGACGACGACACGCGGTCCATCCCCGTCATTTTCATCACCGCGCGCACGTCCAAGGAGGGCAAGATCGAGGGCCTCGGCGCGGGCGCCGTCGACTACATCACCAAGCCCATCGATCTCGACGAAACCCTGGCGCGCGTCCAGACGCAGCTGCGTTTCGTGTCGATCAACCGCGAGCTCATCGACCTGCAGCGCCGGCTCGGCGACGCGCGCCGCTCGGCCACGATCGGCGCCGTCACCCAGGGCATCGCGCACAACCTGAACAATCTCCTCGGCGTCGTCATCGGCTATGTCGACCTGATCAAGGCTTATCACAACAAGCCCGAGCTGGTGAAGAAAAACGCCCAGCACCTCGACGACGCCGTCACCCGCATCGTCAACATCATCCGCCAGCTCACCACGCTCGTGGTGCGCAACAAGCCGCCCGCCCAGAAGATCACTCTCGACCGCCTGCTCGAAGGCGGCGTCCGCCGCTACCAGACCGAGCATCGCATCGCGCAGCCGGTGGAGATCATCAACCCGCTCGGCGAACTTCCGATCGACACGAATCTCGAGGTCACCGAGGACTCGCTGGCCAAGCTCCTGATCAACGCCTGGGAGAGCTATCAGGACGCCCCCGACGACCAGCGCAAGATCAGCCTCCGCACCGAGACGGTCGACATCGAGGATGAGGGCAAATTCTTTCTCATTCACGTGGAGGATCGCGGCCGGGGCATCCGCGACGACATCCGGGACCACATGTTCGAACCCTTTGTCAGCTCCAAGCACACCGTCGGTGTCGGCATGGGCCTGACCATCGCCCGGCATTCGGTGCGCAACCTCGGCGGTGAAGTCCAGTTGAAGGACCGCCCCGGTGGCGGCACCGTCGCCACCCTGCGCCATCCGCTCGATCGCAAACCGCGCGGAGCCTGAGTTCGCCCCGGACGTGCCGCACTTTCCCCTCGCGCCGGCCCCCGGCGCTCCGGAGAATCCTTCCTCAACGATGTCCCACCCACGTCTCGCTTTTCTCGGCGCCGGCAATCTCGCCTCGGCCATCGTCGGCGGATTGCTGGCCAAAAAAGTTTGCGCGCCCGCCGATCTGGCCTGCACAAGCAAGACCGGCGGCACCGCGCAGGCCCTCGCCGCGGCCACCGGTATCGCCCACGAGCCCGACTTGGCCCGGCTGCTCGGTCCGGCCGACATCGTCGTCGTCGCCTTCAAACCCCAGTCGCTCGCCGCCGCCGACCCGCGGCTGGCGGGCCTGACCGCCGGCAAACTCGTCATTTCCCTCCTCGCCGGCAAAACCCTTGCCACGCTCGCGCGGAGTTTTCCGCGCGCCCGCAATCTGGTCCGCACGATGCCCAACACGCCCGCCGCCATCGGCGCCGGCATGACGACCTACACCACCCTCGCCCCGCTCGCCTCCTCGGACCGGAAGACGGTCGAGTCCCTGCTCGACGCGCTCGGGCAATACCTGGAGGTCGACGAAAAATATCTCGACGCGCTCACCGCGATCGGCGGCAGCGGTCCGGCGTTTCTTTTTGAATTCGTCGCGGGCCTGCGCGAGGCGGGGGTCGCCGCCGGTCTGCCGCGCGAGATGGCCGCGAAGGTGGCGGTCGAAACCGCGCTCGGTGCCGCCCGTCTGCTCGCCCGTTCCAGTGAGACGCCCGAATCGCTCCGCGACCGCGTCACCTCGCCCAACGGCTCCACTTTTGCCGGGCTGCAGGTGCTCGCCGCCCGCCAGTTCCGGGAAACGCTGAAGGAAACCATTCTGGCTTCGACCCGCCGCGCCGGGGAACTTTCGCGGGACAGCTGACCCAGCCGCTCACATGGAATTTGGCTGGTGGGACAAAGACGAGGAGGGGATCAAGTGGCAGATCTGCGTGCGCTTCCACGGCGGCAATGTCGTGTTCAGCCGCAAGCATGGCCACAATTCCTCGTGGGAGGATTACCAACCCAGCGAGGCGCATTGGGACCGATTGCTCAGCGAAGCCGAACGCCGCCTACCCCGCCGATTGATGAGTCAGAAGGAATTCGACCGGCTCAAGGGCCAACGGCCGCAGTAGCAAATCGTAGGGGCGCAGTCTCGGTGCGCCCAAGGAGCCGCGCCCAAAACGAACGCCATTGTCGGGCAGAGTCACCTGCCCTGGCTTCACCGAACGGCTTCCCGTCTCGAACGTCGTTACAGCTCCACCGCGATCCACACTGTTCCTATTAAGAACATTGTCCGGGTGAGGCTGAGCCATTCACGGCGGCGGCTCGTCCGGCCGATGCGCGCGCATCGGCGGCGGGCGAGGCGGGGGTGACGACTTTCTCCAACAATTTTCGGCGCACCCTTCACTTTCGACGTTTCCGCCCCTCCACGCTTCCGCGATCGATTGCGCGTTGGTGTTACACCTGGGCTACGATTTCAGTCGCGCCCAGATCAGCCGCAACGCGGAGCAATAGTCCTCCGGGCGCTCGGCGATGCGACGATCCAGCTCCGGCGGTGCCAACCATTCGCCGCCGTCGATTTCCTCTGGGTGCAAAACGAACGGCCCATCCGCCTCCAGGCGATAGACCCAGACAAATTCCTGCCCGGTGTCTTCGCACGCCTCAATGCGGAACCAACGCGCCGGCGGCGCGGGTAGATGCAGACCGAGTTCCTCGCCCAGCTCGCGCTGCGCCGAGACATCGTAGTCCTCACCGGCATCCACATGTCCCGAACAGGACGAATCCCACAGCCCAGGCGACATGTCCTTGCGCAGCGAACGTTTTTGCAAAAAAACCTGCCCGGCCCGGTTGAAGACCAGAATGTGAACGGCGCGGTGCAACAGCCCGCGCGCATGCACCTCGCGCCGCGGCGCCCGCCCGGTCACCCGGTCGTGCGCGTCCACCACGTCGAAATATTCGTCTGCTTCGCCGGACATGCCCCAACACGCATGCGCACGAAGGCCTAGATGTCCAGTCGCGGTTTTAAAGCAGCGGAAAGACCCCATTTGAAACGCGGAGGGCGCGAAGAGCGCAGAGGGTTAAACAGACTATTGGCCACGACAGCAAACTTGACGAGCGCATCGCTCCCAATTGTAGGAGCCCGCTTGCAGGCGACATTTTGTGGCACGGGTCTCCCGACCCGTGATGATCAGACCACGGGTTGGGAGACCTATGCCACAGATTGACAGTCGCCTGCAAGCAGGCTCCTACAAAAAGCCACCCAACCCGCCAAAAAAACGGGAAAGACAAAACAACTGCCCGGGGCGTGAAGCGCCGCAAATCGATCCCTGTCATCACCCCATCCCCGCATTTGACCCGCGGCGGGGTTGTGTGCATGGTCTGCCACCCACCGCCATGAATTTCGACGCCCTGAAACAGGCCCTGCTCGCTTCCTATGCGCAAGATGGCGGCATCAACCACCTCGACGGCGCCAACCTCCCGTCGCAGGACAAGGTTAACGAACTGGCCCGCGACCTGATGCACCTGCTCTTCCCCGGATTCTTCGAGGACAGCGGACTGACCAAGACCGAGGCGCCGGCCTGGCTCGACCGCCAGCTGCACAAGATCGAGACGCGCCTCGTGGCCGAGATCGAAAAATGCCTGCGTTTCGCCAAGGACGCCGACCCGGTCGCGAGCGCCAAACGGCAGAGCATTCAGTTTCTCGCCGCGCTCCCCGAGGTCCGCCGCATCGTGCAGACCGACGTCGCCGCCGCCTACTCCGGCGATCCCGCCGCACGCAGCCTGGAAGAGATCATCCTCGCCTACCCGTGCGTGCTGACCATCTCGTTGCAACGCGTCGCCCACGTGCTCTACACCCAGGGCGTGCCCCTCCTGCCGCGCATGCTCACGGAGTTCGCGCACGAACGCACCGGCATTGACATCCATCCCGGCGCGCAGATCGGTCCGTATTTTTTCATCGACCACGGCACCGGCGTCGTGATCGGCGAAACCGCCACCATCGGCGCGCACGTCAAGATCTACCAGGGCGTCACGCTCGGCGCGAAGTCGTTCGAAACCGACGCCTCCGGCGCACCGATCAAAGGGATCAAGCGGCATCCCGATATCGACGACCGCGTAACCATCTACGCCCACGCCACGATCCTTGGCGGCGACACGCGCATCGGCGCTCACTCGGTGGTCGGCGCCAATGTCTGGCTGATGGAATCAGTCCCGCCACACAGCGTCGCCTTCTATAAAGATACCAGCCTGGTGGTACGCCCGCGCAAGGCGCACGAATTGCTGATCGACGGCGCCGACTGGTCGATTTGAGGCGGGGGAAACACCGGGTAGGACGCGACCGCCGGGCGCGCCGTCAGGACATCCGCAGACAACCCGAACGCGCGAACTGCCAGGCTTGTCGGCTTCGTGTCATCCACAGACGGCTCCCGCGCCAAAAACCCAGGCTTGGTCAACTCGCCCCCCACATCCCGCTTTTGGGACGGGCATATCCCACCTTCGCTCCGGCGTGAACACACCCTCCGATCTCGACATTTCGCTTAGAGCTTATAGTTAACAGCTTACAGCTGTCTGCCCGCTTGGCACAAACGCTGCGATAGCATGGTTGGAATTACTCATATCGCATGGACATCGCCCGCCCCAACGCCGCCAAGGAAAAACGCCGCAAACGCATCATCATCGGTGTCATCGCGGGAGTTGCACTCATTGCCGTGACCATTCTCTTGGCGCGCCTCAAGCCTGCCGCGCCGACTGTCGAACGTAACCTGGTGTGGATCGACACGGTGAAGCGCGGCCCGATGGTCCGCCAGGTGCGCGGGCTCGGAACGTTGGTCCCGGAGGAAATCCGCTGGATCGCCGCCCGCACGCAAGGGCGGGTCGACAAGATCATTTTGCGCCCCGGCGCGGACGTCGAACCGGGCAGCCTGATTCTCGAGCTCACCAACCCCGACGTCGTCTCCGCCGCCGCCAACGCCAAATCCCAGCTCCAGGCCGCCGAGGCCCAGCTCGTCAACCTGCGGGTGCAGCTCGAAAGCCAGTTGCTCGCCGCCGAGTCGACCGCCGCCAACGCCAAGTCGACTTACGAACAGGCCCGCCTGCAGGCCGAAGTGAACGAGGAACTCTTCAAGGACGGCCTCGTCTCGCCCCTGCAGATGAAGCTTTCCAAGGTCTCCGCCGAGGAGGCCGCCACCCGCAACGAAATCGAACAGAAACGCTACGCGTTTTCCAAGGATTCCATCAAGCCGCAGCTCGCGGTGCAGGAAGCCGAGGTCGAACGCCTGTCCTCGCTGGAGGTCCTGCGGCAGGAGGAACTCGCCGGCCGCCTGATTTTCACCCTGCTGGCTTTAC
>CAYZGG010000013.1:0-58435 GCA_964477955.1 uncultured Opitutaceae bacterium | reverse complement strand
CGCCTTCAAAAACGGACGTGGGAACCCGGATCGAATCAAGCCAGAGGACCGGCGACCGCAGCTCGGCCTCCCGCGGATTCGAGGAATCGAACGGCAGCGTCTCCTTGCCGTATCCGAGCGTGTCCCCGACCGGGCCGAATGCATAGACCGCGCGGAATTGGTTGCTTGATTCGGCCACCAGGAGGGCGAGCGTTCCGCCCGTGCTGTGGCCGCCGAGGTAGATCCGATGCGGGTCCACATAGTCGAGCGTCGCCAAAGCCCGCGCCGCTGCGATCACGTCGTCCACCTCACCCAACAACCACTCCCGATAGCCGGGGTTCGAGTTGCCGCCGCGCAGCGAAGGGTACATCGTCACGATGCGCGCAGCCCGGAATGCGCTGGCCGACTGGTCGTTGTCGGCCGGGGCTGGTTGCCAAAAAGTGGAGCCGATGCTGTTGCTGGTTCCGCCGACCAGCCAGATGATCGCGGGATGACGTTTTCCGTCGCCGGGCGGCGGGGTGATGTAGGCCGCCATCGGCCCGAGCGGTCCGGGATACGCCACGAGGTCGAGCACGCCCGTCGGCGGCGGCTCGGGTGGCTGGCCGAGCGATTCCTTGCGCAGCAAATGCGTCGTAAAGCCCCGCCGCGCGATCGTCAGGGCCGAGTCTGGCCGGGCGTCGGCGCCGAGTTTCACCCCGGGTTCCGCGGACGCCTCCGGCCCCGCCACCGGTGAAACAGTCGGTTTATGCTGTTCGGCAGCCTGGCGGATTTCGTCGGGCAAGATCTCGTATGCGATCGTGCCGCGTCCACCATCCCATTTCGCCATGACGGTGGTCGCGCCGAAACCGATGATCTTCACGTCGTGTAACGTCCGGCCGTCGCTCAGGACCACGGTCGGCAAGGGTTCACCCAAGTTGACGGGTGCCGTTGCCGCCGCCCGCAGCGAGACTGCGAACAGGCAGGCAGGGAGAAGGAGGCGAAGGAGTTTCATGCAGGAAAAAGGGGCGGTTGATCGGTTGCAGACTTCGGTCGGCGGCGGAAGCGGGCCGAACGGCATCCGAAGCAGCCCCGGTGCGACAAGCCGACAATCGGTCACTCCGCTTGCTCCGTCAAATGCCAAGCGGCGCCCGCTCCACCGAGGCAAACTGTCCGTCGGTCGTGGGAGGGACTTTGGGCCGCGAGCTCGTCGCGGGGTAACCCGCTCTACATCGG
This sequence comes from uncultured Opitutaceae bacterium, assembly GCA_964477955.1. GTDB lineage: Bacteria > Verrucomicrobiota > Verrucomicrobiia > Opitutales > Opitutaceae > Didemnitutus. Next base: position 57,244 of record CAYZGG010000013.1, on the reverse strand, counting down.
CAGGCAAAAGCAAATTGATCAACTACCGCTTCGGTGCGCCGGCGCCGGCACCGCCGTCCGCAGCCGGGCGCGCACGAAGGCGAGGTGGCCGCGCAATTCATAAAACTGGGAGGCGAACGACGCCGGCACCTTCAGGTGATGGACATCGTCCTCGATCGCGTCGAGTCGCTGCAGCAGGTCCTGCACACGTTCCGGGGTCAGCGGGCCGAATGCATCGCGTTCGAGCCGGAGCAGCGGCCGGTAACTCCGGTAGATGCGCAGCTGGATGCTCCAGCGGTAGGCGACGGGCAGAAGACGGATCGCCGGCACGAAAACGAGCACCAGCGGCACGATGGCCACGAGAATGCGATTCAGCAGGCTGGCCAGCCAGAACGATTCGATGTTGCGGTAAAAAAACCCCTTGCCCGATTTGTAATAGCGGAGGGCATCGTCGCTGATTGCGATCTCATGCTCGAGCGGGGCGGGAAACTCGCCTCGTTTCTGCAGCAGTCCCGCCTTGCCGTGGACTTCCTGGGCGACCTCGAGGAGCAGGTCCGACAGGGCGGAGTTCAAGCCCTGCCTCGCCACGAGTTCCACCGTGGGCCCGACCAGCGCCACGTTCTGGGCGGGCAAATCCTTGCCGAGATCGATCGACCCTTCCGGCAGCTCGATCCGGTTCAGATAGCTAAAGCGCCGGACATAGGCGTCGGCCTGCGTGAAATTGTACAACTGCACCCCCGGGGCCCGGAGGAGACTGCGCAGCGTCTGGACCGAGGCCGAATCGCCCATGAGAAAAACCGCGTCGAGCTGGCCCCCGAGCAGCGCCGAGGCCGCGGCCTCGGCGTCGAGATCCAGAAAAGCGGCGGATTGATCGGTGATCCCGTTGGCCGCCAGGAGCGCGAGGGCGAGGACGCGCGTCCCACTGCCCGCCGCGCCCACCGCGACCCGCTTGCCTTCGAGTTCCGCCAGCCGGTCGAACGGCGCCGGACTCCGATAGAACAACCACAGCGGCTGATACGCGATGCTGCCGAGCGAGACGAGGCCGGCCAGATTTGCGTCCTTCGCCAGGCCGCTTTGCACAAAGCCGATGTCGGCGGGCGCGGTGGCCGATTGCAATCGTTGGAGGTTGTCGAGCGAGCCCTCGGACGGGAGGATCACGAGTTTCACGCCGTGGACGGCGAGGCTTTTCTGGTAGGAATCCGCATAGCGCTGGAAAGAGCTGCCGGCCGGCCCGGCCGTGAGCACCACCGAGCGGGGCGGGGCGGACCGGATCACCCAGACCACGGCGCCGAGTGCGATGGCCATGGCGACCAACGCCACGCCGGAGGCCAGCGTCGGGCTGAACCCGAACGTTTCGATGAGTGCCGCCACGAGCGGCACGTGCACCTTTGCTTTTGGAGTCTCCATGAAAAATTCAGGCGGCTCTCGCAATGATTGCCAAGACCGCCCTGCTTTCAAGCCTGCCGCAACCGGGCGCAGCGGCGATGCGGATTTATTCGCAGTGGATCTAACGGATCGAAACCGATTTGGCGTGGCATGTTGTATGTTGTTGGAGCCTGCTGGCAGGCGATTCTTGGTGGCACGGGTCTCCCGACCCGTGTTCTGACCGTCACTGGTCGGAGACCCGTGCTACGTCCTGACGGTCGCCTGCAAGCAGGTTCCGACCAAAGGAAGAGTAAACAATCGACACGGGCATTTGGCGTGGATTTTTCAAATGCCGCGGTGCCCAAAGTGTCCTTACTTGGGGAGGCGGGCGGGTGGAGGTTTTTGCCGGCGCAGCGAGGATCGTGAAGGAGCGCGTATTGCGTTGCTCGAGTGCCGTGACTGCCGGTGGAAGAAACACGGCGAGACAAAAGGGCCAGACCGATGCCCTTGAAATCTCGAAAAAGGAGTTGACGAAGACGCCGAAAACTCCATAAATGCGAATGAATCTCACTCGCATATAAACTTCGATGAACTACGCATATAACCGTATATTATTTACCATCAGCGTCTTGCTTTTTACGGCGTCCTGCTTGGGAGCTGACGAAACACCGCTTCTGGTATTTGAGATCCACTTTGCGGCTCATGGATTCCTCCCTCTGCACCTAGCCATCCCTGCGGGTAAACGGGTGCGTCTCAAGGTCGTCAACTCCAGCCCGGAGCGCATCGAATTCGAGAGCTTCAAACTCAACCGGGAAAAAGTCGTCGGTCCCGGCGAGACCGTGATCGTCGACCTGCCACCGCTCAAGGCGGGGACCTACGATTTCTTCGACGACTTTCACGCGGACGTGCCGGAAGGGGAGATCGTCGCCCAGTAAAGATCCCCGGGGCAAGCCCGGGAGCAGCTGACCAAACCAACGCCAATTCTCCATGCCCGCTATTTCTTCGCCCTTTTGCAGGAGCCTGCTTGCAGGCGTTTCGGAACGCCCACCAACAGACCACGCGCTGAATCGCCTGCCAGCAGGCTCCTCCAGCTCGAACCAACCGAAGCAAGCCTCGGGGTATCGGACCCACAGCGAATGAAGAACTCCATTCGATCGCTCATCGTCGGAACCGTGCTCGGCTGTGCCGGCTTCGGTTTACCGGCCTGTCTCGCGCAGGTCGATCCGTGGGAATTTGAAGTCTATCCCTACGCCACCACCCAGCGGGGGATGGTGGAATTGGAGACGCTCAATGCCGGCGTCATCCAAGGTCACTCCACCGGCGGGGTCGGCACCGCCCGCGGTACGCTGCCCAGCCAGGGCATCTGGTACCATGCCTGGGAATTTACGTATGGTCTCACCGACCGCATCGAGGCCGCGGCGTACCTCACGCTGGCCGAGCCCAGGCATCACGCGTTCCAGCGCGCCGGGCAGAAGTTCCGCCTGCGCGGCCGGTTGCTCGATCAGGATGTCTGGCCGGTCGACCTCGGCTGGTATGCGGAAATGGAATGGCACAAGACACCGCAGTTCGACGACGCCTCCCGGGAGCTCGAGCTGCGACCGATCCTCGAGAAGAATCTCGGCGCGTTCTCGATTCTGGTGAATCCGAAGTTCGAGAAAGTTCTCGCGGGCGCCGGCCAGCATCAGGGATTCGAGTTCGGCTATGCGGCCGGGGTGTACTATCGCTGGACGCGACGCCTCTCGCCGGGTCTGGAATTCTACGGCGGCACGGGATTGATTGACGAACCCGATCCGGTCGGCGACCAGCAACACTATATATGTCCGGTCGTGCGCGGCGAGCTGCCCTACGGTCTCGAGTTCAATTTCGGTGTGGGATTCGGCCTCACCCAAGGTTCCGATCACCTGTTCGTGAAGTTCAATCTCGAACTGGAACGCTTCGTCGGTGCGCTCTTCCGCAGGTCGTCGGACCACGGCTGGTTTTTTTAGAGAGCCCGCGCCGTTTCGCGGTTTCGGGTCTGCGCGAAATCGATTCTTCTGGAGGCAGAATCAGCGGTTGCCGCTGTCGCCCGCTGTCCGTGGGGTGAAACGGTTGACTCACTGTCTGCGGTTCGGCGAGGACCGGGGAACCTTCGCGGCCGGGTCTGCCGGTTCCGTTCAGACGGAAATCACCCGATCCCCCAATCCGGTCGTCTTGCCGTTCCTGGCCAGTCCAGAGAGGATCCGGCCGTATTCCGACTGCACAACAATGGAAAGCATCGACGCGGGCAGCCGTCCGATTTCCCGAAAGTGGACATCGATGAGTCCAAACAGTTCGGTGGCGTCGACCGTCATCTGCGGCGCGGTGACGCTTCTCTCAATCGTGATCCGTGTGTCGGGCTGCATGGTTGGGGCGATCAAAAACAGTGCATGCCTTGGGAACGCGACCACGGCTGATTGTTCCGGCATTGCTTGCAACAAATTGTTTAACGTCTGCGAAAGTCTGGCCCCGGGCACGACATCGAGTTGCACTTGCAAAGATCACCCGGAGGGCGGGGGCCGGTCTGAGACAGCCGCTGGCCCGAATGAACCGAATCGCGAGGTCGAACGAGTCGCGAGCAAGTTCGCTCCCACAAATGGAAAGTATTTGCCGGGAATGCCCCGGAGCTTGCACCGGGGCATTTGTCCAAACCAACGCCAATTCTCCGTGCCCGCTGTTTCTTCGCATTTTTGTAGGAGCCTGCTGCTCAAACCAGTCGAAGCGAGCTTCGGGGTATCGGACCCACCGCGAATGAAGGTCTGACGGACCTTGTTCGCGGTTCCTCCGCTGAATCTGGGCTTCTTGCGGCCATCCCGTCTGCGGAATTCGGGTTTGTCTTCATCTTTCCCTGCCGCGCGCGATTGTTCGTCGGGATTTGACCGGTGAGGGGAACTGGATCACAAATCGAACCCGTATGTTCACCAAAACGTCCGGGGTGCTTGCCACGCTGCTGCTTCTGATCGCACAACTCCGCGCGGACGACATGCTGCCGCGGCTGCGTCGGCAGGGGAGCGCGACGCAGCTGCTCATCCACGGCCAGCCGTTCCTGATCCGTGGCGGAGAACTGGGCAACTCCAGTGGCGAGCCGGACTACCTGCGGCCGTTCTGGCCGAAGCTGCAGGCCCTGCATCTCAACACCGTCGTCGCCCCCGTTTACTGGGACTCGATCGAGCCGGCGGAGGGCAAATTCGATTTCGCGACCATTGACGGCCTGCTGACGGACGCACGGGCGCACGACATGCACCTGGTGCTGCTCTGGTTTGGCCTCTGGAAGAACAGCATGTCCTCCTACGCGCCCGCGTGGGTGAAGCGCGATTTTCAACGCTTCCCGCGCTGCCAGGACTCGGCGGGCAATCCGCTGGAGATCATTTCGCCGCTTTCGACCGAAGCCCTCCACGCCGACGCCCAGGCCTTTCGTGCGTTGCTGCAACACCTCCGCACCGTCGACCAGAAGGATAGCACCGTCGTGCTGGTCCAGATTGAGAATGAGATCGGCATGATTCCCGAGGCGCGCGACCACAGCCCGGAGGCGGAAAAACGGTTTCATGAGGACGTTCCCGGGGACTTGATCGCCTATCTCGTCAAGAACACCGACACCCTTGCCCCGGAGCTGCGCGACAGCTGGGTTGCCCGCGGCAAAAAAACCGTCGGCACCTGGAACGAGGTGTTCGGCGAGGGTCCGGCCACCGACGAAATTTTCACGGCTTGGCATTTCAGCCGGTACGTCGAGCAGGTCGCCGCCCAGGGCAAGGCGGAGTACCCGCTGCCGATGTACGTCAACGCGGCTTTGATCCGGCCGGGCCACAAGCCGGGCCAGTATCCGAGCGGCGGTCCATTGCCGCATCTGCTCGACATCTGGCGCGCCGGGGCACCGGACATCGATCTGCTCGCGCCGGACATTTACTTCACCAACTTCGTGGAGTGGGCGCGGAAATTCACCCGCAACGGCAACCCGCTGTTCATCCCGGAAGCGATGCGCAGCACCGACGCCTGCGTGAACGGACTTTACGCCGTGGCCGGAGAGAACGCGTTCGGTTTTTCACCTTTTGGCATCGAGTCGATCGTCGACCCGGCCGCCAGGTTTCTGGGCGAAAGCTATGATTTGCTCGCCCAGCTCACTCCCTTGATCCTCGAAAATCAGGGCCGCGGCACGATGGCGGGCCTGTTGCCCGAAGGACTTGAACAGCGGCAGCCGCAGCAGGTCGCACTCGGCGGCTACACGGTCAACGTCGCCTTCGAAAAGTCGGCACCCATCGAACTGGCGGATGGCATCCCGCCGGCCGCCGCAGGCACCCCTCCGGCGGTTCCGCCGCCGGGCGGACTGGTTATCGCCACCGGCCCGGACGAATTTCTTCTCGCCGGCACGGCCATCGTCGCAACCTTCCAGCTGCGCACCCCCGGCGGGCCGCAGGTCGGACTGCTGAGCGTGGAGGAGGGGCATTTCGTCGACGGCAAGTGGACACACCTCCGCTGGCTCAACGGTGACCAGACCCATCAGGGACGTCACGTGCGCCTCGAGCCGGGCCGCTTCACCATCCTGCGGGTGAAGCTATACCAATACCGTTGAAGGAAAGGATTAAGGGCGGGGGATGCAGGATGAAGTGAGGAGGAAGAATCTGTTTGTCCGATTTGCACCACGAGGGTCACGAAGCACCCGAGGGCGGTTAATCTCCTCCACCGGCTCGGTTCCGCCCTTCCGTGTTTCCGCGATTGATTGATCGGTCTCTCCGATCCCTCCGCGTTCTCCAAGATCTCCGCGTTTATAAACCTTAGGGCACTCTGCCTTGTGAAGTAAACCCGGAGTGAGCTTTGCGTCCTTCGTGGTCAAAATGACCGCCTGCTGCATGCTCCGGTTCGAGGCGTTTCCCGACCCCGGTAGCACAACGCCCCATAGCCGGCGGGAACACCGGCGGAGTAGTCTGGGGCATCAAACCAATACTATGATCTCCACCGCACCCGAACCCACCTGTCACGCTCTCACCGACGCCGCCTGCGATGCGCTTTTTCGCGAAGCCCGCACGCACAGCGCGTGGCTCGACCGGCCGGTCGAGGACGATCTTCTGCACCGACTCTACGATCTGATGAAATGGGGACCGACGAGCGCGAATTGCTGTCCGGCCCGGATCATTTTCCTGCGCAGCCGGGAGGCGAAGGAACGGCTGCGGCCCGCGTTGCAGGCGGGCAACGTCGAGAAAACGATGAACGCTCCTGTCACCGCCATCATTGCCAACGACTCGAAGTTCTACGAGCTGCTGCCCCGGCTTTTTCCGGCCATGCCAACCATGAAAGAGATGTTTGTGCAGTCACCGCCCTTGGCGGCGTCCACGGCGATGCGCAACGGCACCCTGCAGGGCGCCTATTTCATCCTCGCCGCGCGGTCACTCGGGCTCGACTGCGGCCCCATGTCCGGCTTCGACAACGAAAAGGTCGACCGGGAATTCTTTCCGACGACCACACCCGGGACGGGCACCAAACCCGGCGGTTTCACCGCCGCCGGTGCCGTCAATTCCAATTTTCTCTGCAATCTCGGCTACGGTGACGCCTCCAAGCTCCATCCCCGCGGCCCACGCCTCGAATTCCGCGAAGCCTGCCAGCTGCTCTAGCCCGGGTACCCTTCGGGATATCGACGATCCTACGCTGATTCCATTCCTGGCCCGTTGAAATCTCGCGCGAAACCTCGGAACCCCGGCCCGGTCGGAGCGCACAAATCATCTTTTGATCAATCCAGCCCTTATGAATCCACCAACCCAACAAGAAATCTCCCAACGCGCCGAATCCCTCTGGCGGGAGCGAGGCTGCCCCGCGGGCAGCGATCTGGAAATCTGGCTCGAAGCCGAGCGACAGACGATTGGTAGCCGGTCGGCCGACACGTTTGTCGACCGGACTAACGCGGAGACGGCCGCCGAGAGCGTGGTCGAGTATCAAATCACGCCCGCCGGGACGGAACAGCAGGCTATCCAGGCCGCGATGCAGAAACAAGAGGCCCGCGCACCGCAAGTGGCTCACCACGTCGGGCCCAAGTCCAGGCCGCATTCGTCCACCAAGGTCCGACGAGCGGACTGACTTGGGCGAGACGCGTTGATCCAACGCGTTGAGAACGGCTCGCCGCATGCCCACTGCGGTGCATCGGAAATCCGTTGCGACTTTGTCTGCAGAAGTGCACTTGCCCGCTCGGCACGCTCAACCGGGACAGTGCAATTGACCGAGGTGGAACCGGACCTCCGCGGTCGTTTTTCCTCACGCGCCCGCATCAGCCCGCCCGGAGGTCGGGCTCCACCGTGCGGCATGGTCCTCCGCGCTCTTCGCCATCTCCGCGTTTAACCGCGGTTGTCGGTCCAGTTGTCAGCCGTGCTCACGGCTGGTCTTTGGCGTTTTTCTTGTCCGTCTGCGCGGCTTTGCGCACCTGATCGCGTTCGGCATTCTCGACACCTGTTTCGGCGAGCTGTTCGCTTTCGCTGCGTCCTTCCTCGTCCTCATCTTCCGCCGGAGATTCCGGTGCCTGATGCCCCGGCGAGCCAGGCACCGGGTCCCAGCGTTCCGACTCCGGAATCGATTCAAGCGCCGTTTCCTGGCGGTCTGAGGCGGCTTCGGCGGGCGACAGATGCGGACGCAACTCGCTCATTTTCTGAATTCCCTGTCCGAATGCTTCGGGCTTCTTTTCTGGAACGTCTTTGGGGCTGGATTTTGGATTCATAGGATTGGGACTCCTTGTCTGGGACGGCAGCCGGGCTTTCATCGAGGCCTGCGCTTCCGAGTGCGTGAGTATAAACCTGAAAGTCGCGCTGCGCCATGGGGTGGAGACCCACGAGCAAATCACGCCAACCTCGAGCTCCACTTTTCGGGACTCCTGTAGCTGAGACGGATTTCCCTGCGAATTTGCTCTCCCGGAAGGTGGAGCCCGACCTCCGGGCGGGCTGAGGCCGCCACGCACGGAAAACCGGCTCGGAGCAACGGTTCCACTTTAGTTCAACTGCACGATCCCGGCAGAGACGCCCGGCTGATCGGGTAGCCCGTATCGTCGCAAGCGACCTTTCGTGTCTTCCGTGTCCTTCGGGGTTACACATTGAATCCTTTTCTTTCCCTCTTCTGCCTTCATCATTCACCCTTTCCCCTTTTCATGCGCCACCTCTGCTATCTGCTCGGACTGGTCTTGTTGCCGGTCGCGTCGGGTGCCGCGGATTTGCGGCCGGCCCTCAGACGCGAGGCCGGCAAGTGCGCCGCCGCGTGGGAGCGGAGCGACTGCGAAAGAATTCTGACGTACCTGCCGCCCCAGATGATCAAACGATCGGGCGGGCGCACGGCCGTGTTGCGGGAGATCCAATCCCATTTTGCCCAGGCCCGCGAATACGGGGTCGAACAATGGGAAGTCGTCCCGGAGATGCCATCGCCACCGCGGCCCGTGGGACGGTGGCTCACCTCGCTGATCCCGGTGATGGTGGTGCTGCACCGCACGCCCCTCGACCTGACCCAGGAGACGCACGTCCTCGGGCTCTCCGCCGATCAGGGCAAACACTGGTATTTCGTGATTCTCTACCAACTCACTCAAAAGGAGCTGAACGCGATGTTTCCGGAATTCGCCGGAAGGATCGTGATCCCAACCGACCCCGAACCGGACCTCTCCGCGTTCCGCTGAGCGCGAAGGAACCAGGATGAGTCAATCCCACCCGCCGCATCAATTGTAGGAGCGCAGTCTTGCTGCGCCCAAGGACCCGTTCCAACAGAAGGGCGCGGCAAGACTGCGCCTTTGCGCGACCTTTCCAGGTACCGATAGCCTCCAGTTCCTCCGCCGGTTCGGTTCCGCTCTTCCGTCCTTCCGCGTTTCCGCGATCGATTGATCGTTCCCACCGACCCTCCGCGTCCTCGGCGGCCAGGATTGAGGATCGGGTGATCCTTCATCGTTCCGCTCAATCTTCCACGTCGCGGCAGAGATTGTCGAGCTGGCGGGCGATGAGATCGATCTCTTCGGTAGACAGCGCCCGGCCGGGACTCCGGGCAATCGCTTCGGGCAGCTGACGGTGATCCACGACGAGCACCGGGCCGGAACCACCGTCCATGACGTGCCACCCGGGCAGGGCGAGCACGGGCTGGGCCACCACGTTGACGCCGACCATTTTGTTCAGCCAATCGTTGAGCCACCACGCCTGATCCTGCGCCTGTTTGAGAGCGACGGACTCCTCGCCCCACGGCCAGATGAGCTGGCGCCCGTCGTAGGCCACCTGGTGTTTCTCCAGCCCCGGACGCGTCCGGCCTTTCCGCCGGGTTTTGGTTTCGATGGCGAAGACACCGTTGGAGCCGACCGCGACGTGGTCGATGTTGAATTTCTTCACGCCGACGGCCGCCGGCACGTCGTGAAACACTGCGTAACCGCCCGCCACCAGCGGCGCGAGGACTTCGCCGACCGCCCGCTCGCCGAGATAGCTCAGCCGGTCGTGGCGATACCGGGTGAGTCTTTCCAGGCAATACCGCCCGACGTAAAACAGCACGACCAGGGTCGGAACGGCCATGATGGCCAGACCGAAGGCCAGCCGGAGATGCGGTGCGAGCCAAACCAGCAGCCACCTGGTCAGGACACCGACGACCAGCGGCACAAACGCCGCGCCGATCATAATGAAGGTCATTTCCTCGTCGGCTCGGAGCATCCGCCGCCGCAGTGATTCTCCCGGTCCGCGCAACAGCCTGAATTCTACCGGCGGCCTTTCCCCTCGACGCATGGCCCGCCAGAACCAGAAGCCGGCAACACCAAAAACAAACAGCAGAATGTAACCGACCAGGAAGATCAAATGGGTGGCCACGTCATTCATGGGAGGGACGGTGTGGGGAGAAAGGATGAAGGCAGGGGAATGAAGGATGCACAGTCATCGGAGGCTCGACTTCATCCTCCCAATGTCCCCCTTTCGCAATCTTCCTTGTCGGGGTAAGAAAGGATGCAGACGCTTCCCAGGCGCATGTAAGTCGTCGCGAGCTAGAAACGCTTGGTTATGCCGCGGAAGCAAATTGCATTTGGATTGCAACCCGAATGCAAAGTCGCTTCGAAGGTCGGGCCGCGTGCCGCATCGCGGTGGTCGGTCCCCATGTCGTTGCTTCCGCCCCATGCCTAGCTCCACCTCCCTCTCCAGGCGCGTCTCGGTTCTCGTGCTCTTGCCCCTCGGCGCCTGGTGGTTGCTGGGCGCTACGGGTTGCACGAACAATCTCAATCGGGCCATCTATCGCGAGCACCCCGACAAGGTCCAGAAATTCCTGGCTGACGGCGCGGACGTCAATCAGGTGAGCGGCCATGGCGGGACGCCGCTCATCTACGCGGCCCAGCATGCCGACCTGGCCTTGATCAAAACGCTGGTCGATCGCGGCGCGGATGTGAACTGGACCGACGAAGAGGGTAACTCGGCGCTCAGCTATCTGGCCTCGCGCAAAGACCTCCAAATCGACGCGGCAAGCCTTCTGCTCAGTCACCACGCGAACGCGAACAATGCCAACCTTCATGGTCGGACTCCGCTGCAGCTCGCTGCGGCCCGAGCGTGCCCGCTCGCGGAAGCCAGCGCGCAACGGGAACTGGTCAATCTGCTCCTGGGTGCCGGCGCCGATCCGATGCGTGCGACGAAGGCCGGGGACCTGCCCCTGCATCTCGCCGCCGCCGCCAATCAGCCCGACGAGGTAATGGCGCTGCTTTTGACCGCGACGAGGGATCCCCAGCAATTGAACCGGGCGGGCTACAGCGCATTCTCAATGGCGGCAAAAACGGGAGCCCACGGATCCGCCCTCTTTTTGGCCGCTCACGGGTTCACGCCGCAAGACCTGACGCTGACCCCCGTCGCGGTCTTCAGTCCGGCTTATGCGAGCATTTATCCGGGATACGAAATCAACGCCCGGGGACAGGAAGCAATGGGGGACTACGCCGCCAGTCTCGGGGCAAAGGCGAAGGCATTGGAGGCCTATCGGACGAGCGCAGCGGAGTACGAGAAAGCAGTCGGCAACTGCCAAGAGGTGATAAATCTCTACGACACGGCGCTCAAAGAGGCGAAGGCCGGCAAAGCGAGCCGGATCTTTAATGCCGTCGCTCTGAATATTCTGGGCGGAGGACTTGCCGCCGCGACGGGGGTGGGCTTCTTCGCGGTCCCGAAGCCGGTGAAAAACAATCATATCGACGAATATGCCGAAGCCTTGGCCATGAATCAGGCGGAGTTGGCCAACCTCACGCACGACCAAACCAACCTGTCGGCCAAGCTGCACGCCGCCGAGGCCGCCCTCAATGCGGTTCCACTTGCGGCCGCGGTGTCCACACCCCAAGCGCCCGCGGCCGCGGAGAAGAAATTATGAAGTTGGACTGAGCAACGGCGAAAGGATGAAGGCAAAGGATGAAAAACGATCCGCCCCTCGTTTCATAATTCATCCTTCCTGCTTCATCCTTTCCAAACGCTCAGCGTGCTCTGCAACCTTCGCGTTCAAAAATCAAAAATGCTCACCACGAAGGTCACAGAGAGCTGAAAGAGCCGGACGAAAGCAAAAAGCAAGGATGCAGAAGAGCAAAGATCCTCGGGGCAAGCCCCGGGGCATTTCCGGCAAATACTTTCCATTTGTGGGAGCGAGCTTGCTCGCGATGTCGAACGAGTCGCGAGCAAGCTCGCTCCCACATTCTTAAACCAAGCCGGAGCAAGCCTCAGGGTATCGAACCCGGTGCGAACAAAAAATCCAAGCGCTCCGCAATTTCATCCTTCATCCTTTCGCCCGTTTCCATCGGGGCCCGGACCGGGCGAAGGGAGAACGGCACGAATCGCTTCCTCCAGCGCGCGCATGGTCACGGGCTTGGTGAGGTGGACGGAAAACCCGGCCTGCCGGCTTTTGTCGTGGTCCGACTTCATGCCATAACCTGAAAGCGCAATGCCGGCAATGCGGTGCCGGGCACCGATCTGCCGCATCAATTCGTAACCATCGCCATCAGGCAGACCGACGTCGGAGATCAGGAGGTCAAACGCCTCCGCCTCCGCCGCGGCCAGAGCCGAGGCGATCGAATCGGCCGGCGTCACCGTGAACCCCCGCTGGCGCATCAACAGCGCCACTGCTGCCAGCGTCGGCGCATGATCCTCGACGAGCAGGATGCGCCCGCCCGGCAACGGGCCCGAAGCCGGCGAAGCAGCCGCCGGAGCCGCCCGAGGCTCGGTTTTTGCGGCCGCACTGGCGAGAGGCAACTCGATCGTGAACGTGGCGCCCTGGTCCCGACCCGGACTGCTGGCGACGATCGTGCCGCCGTGCAGCTCGACGATCGACCGGGCGATCGCCAACCCCAGACCGAGGCCGTCAAACCGGCGCCCGGCCACCTCGCGGGCGTGCAAGCCCTGGGTAAAAGTCTCGAACACATACGCCAGTTCCCCCGGGATCAGGCCCAGACCGGTGTCGCTGACGCTCACCATCCAGCTGTTTTTGTCCGCATGAAGCCGGGCGGTCACGTTGATCCGGCCGTTCCGCGGCGTGAATTTGGCCGCGTTGCCGAGGACGTTCCAAAACACCTGCTGCAGGCGCGTCGCATCACCCAGGACCGCAACCTCGCCGGGACCGAAATCCAGCTGCAGCTCCTGATTCTTGTCCCGCATCGCCGGCCGCGTCTTCTCCACGGCCTCCTGCAGTGCCGCCTGTGGGTCGATGCGTTCCGGATTGATCGAAAGTTTTCCGCTCATTGCGCGGGTCAGGTCGAGGAGATCGTCAATGAGCCGGGCCTCGACGGCGATGTGGCTCGCGATCGTCTCGAACTCGCGCCGGGCCTCCGGCGGATAGCGCTGGTCCGTGGCCCCCGAACTCGCGAGCAGCAGCACTGGATTCAAGGGCGTGCGCAGCTCGTGCGACAGCGCGGCGAGAAAAATGTCCTTGGCCCGGGCGGCGGCGACGGCCTCGTCGCGGGCGGCCACGAGGGCGCGCTGGGCCCGGCGGCGTTCGCCGGCGTCCTGGAACACCAGAATCACGCCGTCGATGTTCCGATCGGAATCCAGGATCGGCGCGGCGGAATCCTCGATCATCCATTCCACCCCGTGTCTGGAGATCAACACCGTGTGGTTTGCGAGTCCGACCACCCGCCGCTCCCGGAACACCCGTTCGACGGGATCGTCCACGGGTTGCCGCGTCTCCTCGTTGATGATCCGGAAAACGGAGCGCAGGGGCAGACCCTCCGCCTCCCCCAGCGTCCAACCGGTCATGCGCTCCGCCTCGCTGTTGAGGAAGGTGACCCGGCCGTTGCGGTCGGTCACCAGCACGGCGTCGCCGATGCTGGCGAGCGTGACGCGGAAGCCCTCGCGTTCCAGCTGCGTTTCGCGCAGGGATTGTTCGTAAGCCCCGGCCAGCCGGCGCATTTGCGCCCACGTCCACGCCAGGGTGCCCAGCATCGCGAGGAGAAAAAGGGCGAGCGCCCAGACGAAGGTGGACCGACGGGTCGGGGCGACGAGCTGCGCCCGTTCCTCCTGCAATTGCTGCTCGTGGGTGATGAAACTGCCCAGATCCGCGCGGACGTGGTCCATCATCAGCTTGCCGGCCTCATTGAATTCGCGGTCTCGCGGCTCATGGTGTTCCACACGCCGGACGCTTTCGGCGGCGAAAATCTTCCACGCCTCCGCATCGCGTCGCACCATGCGCATGCGGTTGGTCTGGTCCGGGTTGTCCGTGACCAGTCGCTCGAGCGTGGTCAGCTGCCCGTCGACCCGGGGTTGGGCCAGGTTATACGGGTCGAGAAAGACGGGGTCCCCGGTCAGCTGGAAGCCACGGACGCCGGTTTCCAGATCGATGACATTTTTTTCCAGTTCGTGGGCGGCCGCCAGGACCTCGACCGAATGCCGGTCCCAGTGGATGACCGTCGCCAGCTGGTTGAAAAGGTAGAGGCCGATGAGGCCGCAACAGATAAACAACGCCAGTGGTAGGATGATCACGCGGCTCAGCGCGGCATGAAACGTCTGGCGGGTAAAGGAGGGGGCCATCGGCGGATTGCGGGGGGCGGGTCGGGCGTCACGAAAATCCCAAGACGCGCCCATAAACAAGGCTAAATCAAATGCCGGAGGAGTCCGGGGGCGAGGGGGCGGACGAAATGATGAAGGCGGAAAGCAGAAGGATGAAAGCGCCAGTGTTTACCACCAAGGCCGCGAAGGGCGGAAAGAGGCCGGAGAGATGGCAAGGGCGTTAAAATCAAAATCCCGATACAAAAGTGAAATTGTGAGGGCAGAGGGCAAAAGCGATGGCTAAAGGCAGAAGACTGCGAAGCCGAGCGGGGGGCAGACGAGAGTCCAACCGATTTGGGGCTTCCTCAGACTCGGCAGGCGGTCAGGATTCCAGTTGTTGATTGCCGACCGGCAATCTCAACGCCTGGCCAGCCACCAGATCATCGCACTGCCACCAGCAGTTGGATTGCAACGCGGCGAACTCGCACCTTTTGCCAGTCCTCCGTTCCCTCCGTTTTCTCCTGTGAAAATGAGTTTGTTGGAGCATGCCGATTCGAACCAAGCCAGGATTTAACAGGAGTTCGCAGAGCGCGCAGAAGGTGGACAAACGCCGGCCCCAACCTGGAATCACTAGTGGACACTCATGGACACCAATGGGAGCGGGTTGATCGAAACGGTCGCAAGAATTTGGGAAGGTTTTTTCCGTTCCCCCGCGGCCTCTGCTGCTTCCGCGTTGAAAATCGACAAGGTCTGCCTTCCTCCGTTCCCTCCGTTTTCTCCTGTGAAAACGAATTTTTTGGTGAGAATCGATCCAAACCAAACCCCGGTTTAACAGGAGCTCGCAGAGTTCGCAGAGGGTTGGATGAAGCAGTTGCAGAAAGCGGGCGAATGGTTGCTCCAGACCTCCGCGTGCTCTGCGACCTCCGCGTTTAAAATTCTCCGGCTTCGTCCAGCCACCTTCCTGCTTCATCCTTTCGTCCGCCACTGGCCGAACGGCTAGGGCCGGCAGGTCAATACCGCCGACCAGGGAATTTTGTGAGAATAGGCTGGCGCCCCAGTTTTAACCCACGAACTGCCCCATTCCGCGACCGCGCGCCTCAGCTCGATCCTCCGCAAGATCCAACGTCTCTCGCGTCCCCGGAAAAAAATCCCCATGCCCGATCAAACCGCTTTTCTGAAATCCCAGCCGTACGAGTTGATTCCGCTGAACCTCGAGGGGGCCTACACTTCGCCACCTCCCCCCGATGGCTTCGACCCGGAAATCGCCAGCCCGGCCGAACTGGCCCGCCACGGGATTCATTGGAGCCGCCCCCGCGACGATCAACCGGCACTGCTCGCCGCCTGGCGGGCGATCTTCGGCGGCAAATGGAAGGCGAGCGATTGGGTCGTGCCGCACCTCACCGTCCAGCCGGCCCGAAAGCATCCGCTCCCAGGCCCGCTGGCCCCGACCGCCCAGACCAACGCCACCTCCAACAACTGGTCGGGAGCCGTGATCACCAACCGCGGCGGCGCCCCGTTGCCCCGCAGCGGCACCGGACTCGACGGCTACCTCACGCCTTCGGACAATCACCAACACGTCAATTTCATCGGCGCCGACAACGACATCTACGAGTTCTACTACAACGGAAACATCTGGGTCTACAATGACCTATGCTCGCTGGCGGGTTCGCCGCCCGCCGCCACGACGGGCTCGGCGGTCGTGGGCTACGTCACTCCATGGGACAACCACCAGAACGTCGTGTACATCGCCAACGACGGCGACATTCACCTGCTGTTCTGGGACGGCCGGCAATGGAACCCGAGCGACCTGACGCAGCTCGCCGGCGCGCCCGCTCCAATCGCCGGCAGCGCCCTCATCGGCTACGTCACCGCGTACAACCAGCAGCAGCACGTCAGCTACATCGGAACCGACCATCACGTGCACGAGCTGGTCGGAGCCGGCGGTCACTGGAACCATGGCGACTTGACGCAAGCCGCCGGGGCCCCCGCGGCCGCGCCGGGGAGCAAGCTCGTCGGTTATGAGACCGCGTACAACAGCCAGCACCACGTATTCTTCATCGATTCGAACATTCATATTCACGAGCTGCTTTACGGCAGCGGCCGCTGGACGCACGGCGACCACACCCAGAACACTCCGGGCGCCGAGATTCCGGCGTGGCCGCTGAACGCCCTCGCCGGTTACGTCACGACGTTCAACAACCAGCAGCACGTCATCTACCTCGGCCGCTCCGGCCACGTCCACGAGCTGGCGTGGTCCGGCAGCGGCTGGACCGACAACGACCTGACCCTGCTCACCAACTCGACGCCGATGTCCACCGCCGGCGGACTCGACGGCTACGTGACCACGCCTAACAGCCAGCAGCACGTCAACTACGTCGGGACCGACAGCCACGTGCACGAGCTCTGGTACGACGGCCAGCACTGGAACCACAACGATCTGACCAACGCTTCCGGTGGTGCGGCCTTGGCCGCGCCCTACAGCGGCATCGACGGCTACGAATCCGCGTTCAATGGCCAGCAACACGTCAACTATCTCGGCGTTGATGGCCACGTGCACGAACTCTGGTTCCAAAGCCAGTGGGGCCGCAACGATCTGACCGCCATCTCCTATGCGGCGGCTTGGTCGTCCGCTCTCGGCACCTGGAACATTCCCGCCGTCACCCAGCCGCGCGAACCGGCGGGAATCACCGGCGGCTGGGATTCCTCATCCTGGGTCGGGATCGACGGCGCATTCGGGAGCTCGAACGACGTGCTGCAGGCGGGGGTGGAGCAGGGGCTCAACGCCAATCCGTTCTCCCCCGGCGTCTCGCCCTTCTATGTCGCTTGGTTCGAATGGTTCGCCCCGTCGCAGGGTCTCTTCGGCAGCGGCTCGCCCGGCTATATCAACCAGGTCAACATCGACAATTTTCCGGTCTCCCCCGGCCAGCAGGTCTATTGCGCCGTGCAATACGTCAACAACAACACCGCCGGAAGCATCGTGTTCGTCAACCGGGCGACCGGCCAGAAATTTTCCATCACGCTCGCCCCGCCGCCCGGGGCAAGTTTTTCCGGCAGTTCGGTCGAGTGGATCATGGAGGCGCCCAACGGTGGCGAGCCCGCGATTTCCCTGCCGGCGTTCACCCCCATTGTCTTCAACCCGGCCTATGCCTTCGATTCCCACAACCAGGTTTACGCTCCCTCCACCGGCTTTCCCGTCAACATGTTCCGCGGACCCCAAGTGCTGACGTTCGTCGCCAGCGCGGGCGAACAGGTCACGATCAATTTCATCGGTTGAAAAGACGCCGACGGAAGTATGAAGTATCAAGTATCAGGGACGACTGATGAAACAGGCGGAAGTCCGTTCCCTCCGCGCACTCCGCGACCTCGCGTTGAAAACTTCAGGAACGTTCACCGTGAAAGTCACGAAGAACACGACGAGATCAAATTTGAGCCCGGTTTAACAGGAGCTCGCCGAGAGAGCAGAGAATGGACTGAATCAATCGTGACAATCCAGGACGGAATTTTCTCTGCGCTCTCCGCTTCCTCCCGTGAAAATGATTGGTTGGGGCGTGTCGATCCAAACCAAGGCAAGGTTTAACAGGAGGCAACAGAGAGAACAGAGGGTGGACAAACACCGGTCTTCAAGTTTGAGCCACTAATGAACACTGACGGAGCACCAATCAGAAACATTAGTGAGGATTAGTGGCCATTAGTGGTTAAATCCTCTTTCCGTTCTCTCTGTTTCCTCCTGTGGAAACGCAGGGCCCGCCCCCGGCCGCGGATCAAACCTGTGGCAGCACCACTGCCAGTATCGCTTTGAGCTCCGACGGATTGTAAGACTGCTGCGCCGGAAAATGAAGCAAGGGCAGACCGACCTTCTCGAAGGCCAAGTCGACGAAAGCGTCGCGTTGTTGCGGATCCTCGTCGTCGGGCGAACTGTCGTCGATCTCGATGCCGGCCAGCGGCGTCAGATCGCTCGCGCGCACGAGCACGAAATCAACGTGCTTGCGGGCGATGTGATTCAAAGCGGCCTGACGTTCGTCCCGTTCCAGTCCCCCTTTCACCCCGAGAAGGGCATCCAGTCCCACTTTTCCGAAAACGCGCGTGCCGGGCGGGAGCACCGACTCCAAGACGCCGAGAAACGAGTGTTCGGCCGACGTGACCAGGGACTTCCTCAGGTAATAGGCGTCCCGCGTCCCGCGGCTTTCCACCAGTCCGGCTCTCAGCGCCGCCAGGACGATGGCGACGACCATGAACAAGGCGGCGAGAATAATCAGTTTTTGCATGGGTAGTTTCTTCTGAAGCACCAGCCTATGCGACCGTCAGGGTGAGGCAAGCCGTTGAGCGTTTTGGTGGTGTATCAGATTGCGTGTGGGAGGGGCTTTATGCCCCGACTCCTCGCGGGATAAAACCCGCTCCCACATTGGCCCGCATAACCAAACTTATCCACTTGGCTGATATCGTTCGTGGGTCGTTCGGCTGTTTTTGAGCTTCTTGTGCTTTTTGTGGCCAATTCTTCAGCGGAGTTTGGGCTCATCCTGCCGATTGCGACGTGCGTATCCGCAATTCGCGCTAGCACCCGGGCTGTTGCACGCCAAAATACCCGACTCTAGCCGGGCGTCTTTTGGATCGGCCCTCACCCGCGACGCGCCGCCTCGAGTCGGGCGATATCGATCTTCCCCATGTCCATCATCGCCTCAAAGACGCGTTTCGCTTCCGCTCCGCCCGCCGCGAGCACGTCGGTCAAGACTCGAGGGGTGATCTGCCAGGACAAACCCCAACGGTCCTTGCACCAGCCGCAGCTGCTTTCCTGGCCGCCATTGCCGACAATCGCATTCCAGTAACGGTCCGTCTCTTCCTGGGTCTCCGTGGCAATTTGAAAGGAGAAGGCTTCGCTGTGCTTGAATTGGGGCCCGCCGTTGAGCCCCAAACACGGCAGGCCGAGAACGGTAAACTCCACCGTCAGCACATCGCCCGCCTTGCCCGAAGGGTAGTCGAGCGGCGCGCGATGGATCGCGCCGACCTGGCTGTCCGGGAAGGTCGCGGCATAGAAGCGCGCCGCGTCCACGGCATCTTTGTCATACCAAAGGCAGATCGTATTCCGGGCTTTTGAGTTGTTCATGGTGACGAGTGTGACCGCAGCGTTTCCGGGAAGTTTATAAAATGAAGGTGCGACGGAAGGCATAATGAGGTGGGCGCTCCCGCAAGCGGGATAATGGCCGGAGCCGTCCTGACGCCTTGGGACAAAGACCTCGAACCCGAAACTTGGACCGATGCTCTTCCGTCGCGAGGTGAAACGTGGTTAGTTCGGCGGAAATTTCAACCCGGAATCTGGCCAGGCACGGTACCTGATTGGAGACGCATTTTGAGGGAAGTATTCCTGAATCCCGGAAGTTACCGCCCCATTTAACCACGGATTTCGCAGATCACACGGATACAGAATTATGTCAGGAAAAAATCCGAATCAAAATCCAGCCAAAGAGACGACGTATGAAATAGGCCGGATTCCATTTCTCCGCGCTCTTCGCGAACTCCGCGTTTTGAGTTCGTTTCTGCCAAGGAATCGCCTGCAATCAGGATTCTGCACCATGAAGATGGACGAACGATTTTCACCGCGGAAACACGAAAGGGTCGGAAAGGGACCGCAGGGTTGATTGTTGGGTCGATTCCGGAGTCAAAACAACTCTCCGTTCCCTCGGTTTTCTCATGTGAAAATGAATTTCTGAAATGGAATCGGTGCGATCAAGGACATGATTTAACAGGAGGCAACAGAGAGAACGGAGGGGGACCGAAGCAACCGGAACAATCCTGCAAGTATATTTCTCTGCTTCCTCTGCGGCCTCCTGTAAAAATGACTTATTTGAATGGGACCGATTCAATTCAAAACACGATTTAACAGGAGCTCGCAGAGAGAGCAGAGGTTGGACCAACCCAACCACTGATAAACACTCATGTGTGGACTATAGACAGATCGCAAATAGCCAGCCCGCACTTTTCCAGGTCTTGTCAAGATTCCGGGTCAGAATGGTGATCATTCTGACGGTCGCCGCCTCAGAGTTGTCACGATTGCGACCCGGTTCCGGAGCACAAAGCAGGGAATAACCAAGATACCTCCGATAATTTGAGCCCGGGTTCAATGGGACTCTGGATTAGCTTGCGGATACGAAAAGTTGACGGCTTTTCGTATCCCATCCCAGGCACCGGCTTTCTGCGACGTTCCTTTTAGCAACACCCGGGTTTACCGCGCACTTGAATCAGATATTCCGCCTGCCTATTTCCTTATCCCCTTGCCGCCACTCGGTCGTTGCCAGCGACCAAGGCGACTCTTGAACACGCTTCGCCAACACTTCATATCCATTAAAATGAATCAGAATCCGGCGGATTTAAATTCCAAACCGCACTACGAAATCCTGGACGGGTTGCGCGGCGTGGCGTCCATCACTGTGGTAGCGTTCCACCTGCTGGAGGCACATGCCGCGAATTCGTTCACGCAGATCATCAATCACGGGTACCTGGCGGTGGACTTCTTTTTTCTCCTGTCCGGTTTTGTGGTCGGCTATGCGTATGACGACCGTTGGGGTAAAATGAGTTCCTGGGGATTTTTCCAACGCCGGCTGATCCGGCTGCATCCACTGGTGGTGCTCGGTTCGCTCATCGGGGCAGTCTGCTTTTACTTCGGCGCCTCCACCGTGTTTCCGCATATTCATGACGTGCCGGTTTGGAAAATGCTGGGCGTGATGCTGGTGGGCTGCACGCTGATCCCCCTATTGCCGTCCATGGATATCCGCGGCTGGCAGGAGATGCATCCCCTGAACGGGCCGGCCTGGTCACTGTTCTTCGAGTATATTGCCAACCTGCTCTATGCGTTGATTGTTCGGAAATTTTCCCGGACCTTGCTGGCAATCTTTGTGCTGGTCGCGGGCGGAGTGCTGCTGCATTTCGCCCTGACAGGCCCTCGAGGTGATTTTGTCGGTGGCTGGACGGTGGATGGTCCGCAGCTGCGCATTGGTTTCACGCGCATGATGTATCCGTTTTTCGCCGGCCTGCTCCTGTTCCGGATGGGCAGATTGATCCGGATCAAACATGCATTCTGGGTGTGCAGTGGTTTGATTGCGTTCATTCTCGCGGTGCCGCGAATCGGCGGCCCCGACCATGTCTGGATGAATGGTCTTTACGAAGCGTTGTGCATCATCGTGCTCTTCCCGTTGATCGTCGCGCTGGGCGCGGGCGGCAGCTTGCAAGGAAAGTATTCCACCCGGATCTGCCGATTCCTGGGCGACATCTCCTATCCAGTCTATATCACGCATTATCCGCTGATCTATCTCTACACGGCGTGGGTGGGCGAAAACCATCTTTCCCTTGCGCAGAGTTATCCCGTTACATTGCTGGTCTTTGTCGGAATCTTTGTCTTGGCGTACGCCTGTCTGAAACTCTACGACGAGCCGGCTAGAAAATGGCTTAGACGGCGTTTCCTGGCCCCATCCTCGTGCTCATAGCGACTTTGACCTGCTGACAGTAAGTCAACAATGACATAGCTGGTATGCTCTTGGCACGGAAGCGAGAGCCGACGGCCAGCGCGAGAACGGCGAATGCGAACCAGGCTTCCATCGCGCCACCACCACCGCCACCAGAGGACGGGGGAGGCATTGCGGCGCCGACCGTCAGCGTGGCCTTGCTGCTGGTGACGTTGCCGGCGGCATTGGTGACTACCACAGTGTAGTCGCCGGCATTCGCGGACATGACACCGTTCAGGTTCAGCGAACTGCCCGTGGCTCCACTCAGCGGACTGCCGTTGAGCATCCACTGGTAGGTGAGAGTCAGGGCACTGCTGGCGGTGACGGAGAATTGCACGTTGCCACCGGCACCGACCGACTGCCCCGTTGGCTGGGCGGTTATGGCGGGCGGACCGGCGACCACGGCTTTGCGGATCGCGCTGTTGTTGATGTCGGTGATGTAGAGCGTGCCGGCGCTGTCGACCGCGAGCCCGTTGGGAACGTTGAACTGCGCGACCGAGCCGACGCCGTCGAGGCTACCGGTCAGGCCCGGCGTGCCGGCGATGGTCGTCACGAGGCCGGCGGGGGTGACCTTTTGAATCGTGCTGCCGGCGGCGACGTAGACATTCCCAGAGGCGTCCACAGCCACGCCGGCCAGCGTGTAACTATCCGTGATGCCCGATCCGTCCATGTGCGTATAGACGCCGAGGCCGGTGGCCAGCGTGGTGACGACTCCGGCGGGAGTGACCTTGCGGATCCCACTCGCTCCGTTGTCGGAGACAAAGAGATTGCCGGCCGAATCAACGGCGATGCCGGTGGGAGAGATGAAGGTGGCGGCGGTACCGGTGCCGTCGGCGGTGCCGAAAACACCGGCGGTGCCGGCCAGCGTGGTGACGACGCCGGCCGGGGTGATTTTGCGGATAGTGTTGTTATTGGTGTCGGTCACGAAAAGATTGCCGGTCGCGTCGAGTCCGATACTCAAAGGCTGGTTGAAGCGCGCCGCGGCGCCGGTTCCGTCCGCGCTGCCCGACATACCCGCGGTGCCCGCAAGTGTGCTGACCACGCCGGACGGGGTGACCTTTAGGATCATGTTTAGGGTCTTTTCTGCGACATAGACGTTGCCCGCCGCGTCCACGCCGATGTTGGTCGGGAAGTAATTGGGGCTCCAGACCCGGGTGTTGGCGTTGACGCTCATGGTCGCCAGCGTGGTCACACTCCCGCCGGGAGTGACCTTCCGGAGCAGGTTGACCAGCCCCGAGCTGTTCACCGTGGTGTCCGCCACGTAGAGATTGCCGGTCGCATCGAAGGCGGCGGCGCTTGGCAAGCCGAAGCGGGCCGCCGTGCCGGTGCCATCGGCCCCGCCGAATTGCGCGGCGTTGCCGGCGACCGTCGTCACGACACCGCCTGGGGTCACCCGACGAACCAGGCAGTTGGTGGTGTCGGCGACGACCACATTGCCCGCGCTGTCCACCGCCACGCCGGAAGGGTAGGTGAACTGTGCGGTCGTGCCCGTGCCGTCGGCGAATCCGGTCACGCCGGGCGTGCCCGCCAGGGTCGTGACGACGCCAGCAGCGGTGATCTTGCGAATCGTGTGATTGTACTGGTCCGCCACGTAGACGTTGCCGGAGTTGTCCACGGCGACGCCCGCAGGTTGGTTGAAGCGGGCGGCGGTGCCGGTGCCGTCGACGCTGCCACTCGCGCCGGCCAGGCCGGCAAGGGTCGTCACGCCGCCGGGGGCCGGTGCGATTTTGCGGATGGTGTGGTTGTTCGAATCGGCGACGTAGACATTGCCCGCGAGATCGACGGCGACGCCGGTCGGGTTGTTGAACAGCGCGGAAGTGTCGGATCCGTCGGTGCTCCCCGACACGCCGGCCGAGCCGGCCACGGTCGTGACTATGCCACCGGCCGAGATTTGACGAATGGTATGGTTGGACTGGTCGGCCACGTAGACGTTACCCGAAGTGTCGACGGCGACGCCGGTGGGCTGGTTGAACCGGGCGGTGAAAGCCGAACCGTCAATGGCGCCCGAGACTCCGCTCGCGCCCGCCAGAATCGTGGCCACGCCGGTGGGCGAGACTTTGCTGATCGTGTTGTCGCCCTGGTTGGCCACGTAGAGGTTGCCGGCGCTGTCGACCGTCACGCTTCCAGGAAAGGAAAACGGCGTCTGCGGGGCGGGGCCGCTGCTAGGGTAGCTGGTGCCTTTGCCATTCGGAAAATCGGGGATGCCCGCGAAGGTGGTCACCAAGCCGCCCGCAGTGATCTTGCGGAGCGTCTCGCTGGAGGTGTCGGCGACGTAGATGTTACCGGCGAGATCGACGGCGACGCCTTCCGGGTTCCAGAAGCGGGCGTTCGAGCCGATGCCGTCGGCGTTACCCGGTCCGCCCAGCGGTCCGGCCAGGTGGCTGACCGTGTAGGCCGTCTGGGCCGGAGCCGATGCCGCGATCAGGATGAGCAGCAGCGAGGCGAGAGGGAGGAAAGGGTATCTCCGGTACGAAACCGGACTGGTGGGGCACGCGGGGGCAGAAGGCACAGAGCAGGAGGAGTGGGGCGAACGTCGCGACGGGCAACGGAAAAATACGAATAAAGGAATGGGTTTATGGGAGGTCGCAGAGGCCGCCGAGCCAGGATTTCACCCCGTAGGTTTTTTTGGTTCTTGGTGGTCAATCCGGCTCGGACCGCCGCCTGCGAGTAGGCTCCTACACAATACAACGAAGATGACGGACTGATTTTCACCACGAAACCTACGAAAAACACGAAAGGAGGCGGAAAGAAAGGCCGGTTCGACGCAGTCGGTCCAATCCGAAACAGGGTTTAACAGGAGCTCGCTGAGATAGCAGAGGATTGGTCGAAGCAGTCGCAAAATCCGGCGAGGTATCTCTCTGTTGCTCTGCGTCCTCTGCGAGCTCCTGTGAAAATGAATTTGTTGGCGAGTCCTGACGGCGCGCCCAGCGGTCACGCCCTACCTCGGGCAGTCTCCGCGTTCTCCGCGACCTCCGCGTTTATGATCGTTAGACCGGGCAATCCGAACCGGGATTTAACAGGAGCTAACAGAGAGAACAGAGGGTTGGACATACGCCGGTCCCCAAGCGGTAACCACCAATGAACACTTATGTAGAACCAATCCGAGAGAGATTAGTGAGGTATTAGTGGATATTAGTGGTTAACACCTCCGAGCTCTCTCGCCCGGTTTTCATCTTGCTCGTTCCCTCCGTTTTCTCCTGTGAAAATGAATTGTTGGAAGGAGCCGATTCAATCCAGAACGTGATTTAACATGAGGTAACAGAGAGAACGGAGGGTGGCACAAACACCTCCGTGTAGATCCGTGATATCCGCGATTAAAATCGATCTGCTGACCTGCGGAATCCAGGCTCGCTGCACCTGCGCTCAGAAAGATTTGAAGAATACTACACCCACGCCGCTGCCGTTGGTGTAGGGGGTCCAGCTGAGCTGCCGGGGATTCACCGGGCCGTTGTTGCGGCGGACGATCGCGCGCGCGACCGACCAGCCGATGAGCGAACCGGCCACCACGTCGCTCGCAAAATGGGCGTTCTGCTCGATCCGGGCGTAGCCGACGACCGCTGCGGACCCGTAGGCGAGCGTTTGCACCCACCAGTAATGATAGTTTTCCGCGATGACGGTCGCGACCGCAAAGGCCTGGGTCGCATGCCCGGAGGGAAAGGAATAGTTGCCGCTGAAAGGTTTGAACTTGAAGGTCGACGTCGTCGTGCTCGGCCGTTCGCGACCCACGACGAACTTGAGCGCAGGGGTGATCAGCCCGGAGGCAACGATGCTCGCGGCGACGCCGTCCATCGCCACGTTCTTGGCGCGGGTGTCACCGCCGAGTTCGCCCCACGCCTCAAAGCCGGCCAGGAGGTAGAAGGTGTCGAAGTTCTGGAACCGGAGCATGAGCCGATCCTCGCTGGCCGTGCGCCGGGCCTGGACGTGATCCCGGATCGTGTCGTCAAACGCGGCAGTGACGCCGACCGCCGCGACGCCCGCCCCGACTTCGAACCAGTCCGACTGGTCCCAGCCGGCCGGTGCGATCAGGACCGCTTTCGTGTCCCCGAGGACGAGTCGCAGGTAGTCGACCGTCCAAATGTGATCGGGACGGATCCCGCGCAAATCCGTTTGGGCCGCGGCAACGGCGGCATTTTCGGTGGGAGGATCGGAGTGCTCCACCACGGTCTGGGCCTGCGCCTGCGAGAATGAGCCGGCGGCGATCAATCCCGCTGCGAAAATTCCTCGGGCCCCGGTGAAAAGCGAGGTGGTGGGCGGCTGACGCCGGCCAAGTACGGTCAAGGAGCGGCGCATGGGCACTGACGATAGCGCCTTTCGCGGGATTCAGCAACAAACGCCTCGTAACTTTTCAACGCGGAGGTCGCGGAGAGCGCGGAGCGGGGAGGGGCCGATCAATCGATCGCGGAAACACGGAAGAGCAGAACCGAACCAACGCCAGTCCCAGATTTTGAACCACTAATGAACACTCATGGACCACTAATCCGGGTGAGATTAGTGAGGCATTAGTGGATATCAGTGGTTAAAGCCTCCGAGGGTTCGTATTCCACCTTCATCCTTTCTCGCCCTTCGTTTCCTCCGTTTTCTCCTGTGAAAATGAATCGTTGGAAGGAACCGGTTCAATCCAGAACATGATTTAACAGGAGGCAACAGAGAGAACGGAGGATGGACAAACGCCGGTCCAAAACTTGTAACCACCAATGAACACTCATGGAGCACTAATCCGAGAGAGATCGGTGAGGCATGAGTGGATATTAGTGGTTAAAATCGCCTCGGGACGGCGCTCAGATCGCCTGGTCCATCAACCTCATGACGTCGGGAATGATCTTCGCCGGCGCGGCGCTGGCCTGCTTATCCGTGTATCCCAGTTTTTTGCCGATCTCGAGAATGCCCGTGCCCTGGAAATTGAACTTGGCGATCAAATCGAAACCATCGGCCCCCAAGGCTTTGATCATGGCCTCGGCCTTCCCCTTGTAGGTCCGGTTGGCGTCGATGAAATTCGGCAGCTTCTCGTCACGCAAAATGCAGTCCGTAAAAAACGCCGTCACGCCTTCCTTCAAAACCTCGAGCAAATTACTGGAAATCTTTTGCGCCTCGAGCAGGTATGTACTGTACATCGCCGGAGACGCCAGCCGGTGAACCGACTCATGGAGGGCTGTGCCGAAAGTCGCGCCCGGACGCAGGTGAACGATCGATTTTTTGTCATCAAAAAATCCTTTCGTGTCCTTTGAAACAAATTCTGATGCACTCATTCCATAAGCGCCCCGGTAGGCGTTTTCAAAATTTCCATCGCTGGAATCCTGGACGAATTTGTCCTTCTCGGCGATCTTGAAGCCGCCGCTCAGCCGGTCCCCGATGTAGGGGGCGAGTCGTTTGTTTCTTGCCAGGACTTCATCGATGAGGGTCGCCGTGTTCGTCGCCACCGGGTCGTTCGAGTCCACCCCCGTGCTTTGCAGGGTTTTGTCGGCCGGCGGCTTTTGCGGCGGACTCTTTTCGGGCTGGCGCTGGATCAGTCGCGGAGGTGAAAGGGAGACCGGGCCGACCGGACTTCCCTCGGTTCCTGATTGCTGCACGACGTGCGCCAGCTCGTGGGCCAGCAGCCGGTGCCCGGCGTCGGTGTGTGGAGCAAACCGGCCTGCGCCGAACACAATGTGGTGGCCCGCCGTGTAGGCCTGGGCGTTCACCTCTTGGGCCGACTGCGCGGCGGCCGTGTCTGAGTGCAGCCGCACTCCCGAAAAATCATGGCCAAACCGCTGTTCCAGATCATGGCGCCACGGCGGATCCAAGGGCCGGCCGGAGCTTGCCAGAGTGCGGTCAACGCTGACGGGCACAGCACCCGGCTCCTCGCGCGCCCGTCCGCTGTAGCGTTGGAGGCGGGGAGGGATGGCACCCGCTGAGCAAGGGGCCGTCACCACGTGATCCGCGACCCGCTCCGCTTCCCGCTCGAGCGGATCGTTGCTGGCTCCAACGCTGAGTTTTCGTTGCACGAAGCCTCGCGGTTTCTCCTCTGCAGGGACGGGAACGACGCACCCGAACCCGCGCGGCCCGAATCCGCTCAACCAAGAGGGCGGGTTTGCGACCGGCTTCTGCGGCTTGAGAGATGACGCAAAAGCGCTCATTTGCGAAATCCGCGCGGGGCGGTGGGAGAACAGGTGCGGGGCCGGTCCGGTTCCGGCCGGAGCACGGGTTCACTCGAGATCAGTTTCGTTCTCTTCAGGCTCCGCCGTCCGCGGCGGCTTCCTGGTCTTGTTTTTTGGCGATGACGGGGCGGAGATTGGTCAGGTCCTTGAGGATGTTGAACCAGAACGGCGCGCCCAGACTGAGCAGCGCGGCGCTGGCCAGCGTGCCCCAGAAATGCATCCAGGTCGGAGTCCAGTAAGTGTCGATCGGAGGAAAGGGATCCGGGACCAGACCAAAGGCGAGCTTGTCGTGGATCGCCGCGTTCAACTCGTTCGCCGCGCCCTGCAAGGTCGCCCGGGGCACCAGTTCCTCGAAACGATTCAGCCACGGATCCGCCGGCTCGATATTGGCGGACTTCAGCGCCGCGCTCAGCCAGTCGCGGGCCGAGGCGTCGTTCTTGAAGCCGGTCGGCGTGGGCAGTCCCTTCAATTCGGTCGGGTAGGTCGCGAGCAACACCCTCATGGCGTCGAGATACGCCGAGGCCGGCGCGGCCGTCGGGCTGCCTTGGATGTCGTCGGCTTTTTTGAGCAAGGTGTCGGCGCTCGCGAGCACGCGGGCGCGCAGGTCCGAATCACCGGACAACTGGGTGAACAGCCGGAAGGCGTCGAGGTGCAGACCGAAGGCAAGCACCGCCGCGAACACGCCCGTCCAGATCCGCGCGTGGAGGGTGAAGCGTTGGGAGACCCGGTCCATCACCGAGTCGAACCACTGCTCGATCTGGCCGGTGAGCGCCTCGGCCGAGGTGGACAGGCGGGAGACGATCTCCTCGGCGGTGGCCGCATCGTCGGCCAGCGCCTTGCGGATCACCGGAGCGAGCGCGAGCACGCGCTCAGCTTCGGCCTTGTCGATGACATCGAGCGAATCCTGCAGCGCGACCGCCCAGGGTTCAGGCTTCGCGCCGTCCGGTGCGGCGGCTGCGGTGTCGGCGAGCGAATGCAGGATGGCGACGAGTTCGTCCTGCCGGATGCCGGAGGCCAGGCGCCAGCGGGCGGTGAGGGTCGAGGTGCCGCCGGAGACGGAGGAATCGGAGATGAGTCCGTGCTGCAGCACTTTGTCGGCGATGGTGCGGGCTT
The DNA here is from genome assembly GCA_964477955.1 of uncultured Opitutaceae bacterium. Lineage (GTDB taxonomy): Bacteria > Verrucomicrobiota > Verrucomicrobiia > Opitutales > Opitutaceae > Didemnitutus. The sequence goes on along the minus strand of CAYZGG010000013.1, from coordinate 28,234 downwards.
GGTCGGCGAGGTTGGGGTCGGCGTGCTTCAGGAGCGTTTCAATGCCCCAGCGCAGATTGGTGCCCCGCAAGCCCAGGGCGGCCGAGGTCGCCTGGGTGAGCGTCGTGACCAGCAGGCTGACGCCCGTGATGATGGCGACGAAGGAGATGATCGTGTCGAGGTGATCGAGGGTCATGGGACGGAGTTTTCTCTAACAGGAGACGGACGGCGAACTTGTTTTGCCGGTCGGGCAGAGGAAAATGACCTAGATTCTATAGTGCAACAGATCGATTTAACCACGGATAGCATGGATCTACACGGATAAAGAAATAATTTAGGAAGGAATTCCGATTCAAATTCATTCATCTGCGAGGTGAATCCCCCCTGAACTGGATTTGATTTCCAGTGGGTCTCATACCTCGAAGCTTGCTTCGGCTTGGCATGAAAATATGGGAGCGAGCTTGCTCGCGATGTCGAACGAGTCGCGAGCAAGCTCGCTCCCACAAAATGCATTGTCCTGGCCGGGAGTGCCCCGGAGCTTGCTCCGGCTTGTTTGAAGTGCGGGAGCCTGCTTGCAGGCGTCTCAGCAGGACGTGGCACGGGTCTCCCGACCCGTTATAGTCAGAACACGGGTCGGGAGACCCGTGCCACAAAGGGTCGCCTGCAAGCAGGCTCCTACAAAAATGTGAAGAAACAGCGGGCACGGCGAGTTGGCGTCTCATCCGCCGGCGAGCGGGGTGAACGTCCGGCGGAGGTCCACGAGGGTGACGCCGCCGTTGGCGTTGGAGCGCACCGAAACGAAGCCGAGCGGCGCGTAGTGATGCTCGACCCCGTGTGGTTGCAGAGCGGCGGGCACGGGATTGTTGTTGGTGTCCAGGACGGGTTTGCCCTGGGGATCCAGCTGGATGGGCCACTCGATGGCGCCCGTGGCCACGCGGGCAGGGATCAGCCAGTAGTCGCCGGAGCGATATTGCGTGACCAGGTTGGCGGTGAAGCCCGGAAGGAACTGAACCTGGATGCCGTCCTCGAGCGTCAGCCAGGTGGAGTTGCTCTCGGTGATCTGTCCCTGGCCGTCCCACCGGCGCAGGAGCGGATGTCTGGTCAGGTCGAACTTGGTCGGGTCAAAATTGGCGCCGGACGGGATCGCTAGCGTGACTACGAGATTGGTGAAGTCGATGTCGGTCACCTGCAGCAGGGATGAGGGTGTTCCATTCAGGTCGGAGGCGTCGTCCACGACTTCGACCCAGTCGTTGAACTCGAGGCTCAGGTGGCTGTCGCGGCCGAGGCTCGCGACGGACACGGTGATCTGGGTGCTCCCGTCGGAATTGGCGGAGGAGCCGAGTTTGAGGATGGGAAAAGCGACCGAGCCGTTTTCGCGGGACCATTTGTAGGTCGGGCCCAGCGCGGTGCCGTTGGGGTCGACGTCCCGGCTGCCGTAGTGCACCTCCACGCGATACAGCTGGTTTTCCGTGCCGCGATAGGCGGACTGCGGCGAGATGGAGCAGGCGTCGGTCGACATCGCCTGCGGCTGGATCCGCGCCCTGAGGAAGCCGCGGTTGGCGGGCTGGAAATAGGGGACGATCTGCTGCCATTGGGTGTCGGGGATATTGAAAGTCTGGTTGCTCCCTGCCGGCAGGCCGTCGAGCTTGTTCAGGAGATTCTGCAGGGCTGGCGGCAGCTGCGGACTGGGCAGGACGAGTTTCACCTGCCAGACCACCTTGGAGCGGGAGGCGGTGTCGGGTCCGCCGAGCGCCACTTCGCGGATGGAATCCTGCTGGGCGCTGGCGAGATGGCGCTCCCAGACGTCGAGGTAGGCCAGGGCGGTGCCGGGAACGGAGAAGGCGGGCGGATTCGGCAGGTCCGGCTGCGTCAGATAGCTCGGGGCGGTGGCCAGGTTTCCCGTGAAGCCGGAGGACCCTTCGGATTCGCACAGGATTCCATCCACGTAATAGTGCCCCGGGGAGATGGTCAGATCGCCGGCGGTGTTGTTGGTGGTGATCAGGAAACCCGCCGATTTCGGGCCGCCGTGCTGGCCGATCAGGTCGCGTCCGAGTCCCCGCAAATAATGCAGGAGGATCGCGGCCTGTTCGTTCCAGTCCGCGTCGAGCTGGACACGGCCCTGCTGCATGAGCACCCGGCAAAAATGGTTTGCCTGGTAGAAGGTGTCGCGCGTGAAGTCGCCTCGGTATTCGCCTTGCATGGTGGTTTCCTCTAGGTTGCGTTGATGATGCCGGCGTTCAGGCCGGCGGGTGTGTAGTCATCCAGGCGGGCGCGCAGATTGGCGGCCCGCTGGGGTTGGTATAAATCGTGAAAGGCGCCCATCTCGGACTCGTCGTCCGCGCCGGTGGTGATTTCCGGGGCGCAGGTGTCGGCGAGCTGACCGTAGTCGGGCCGGCCGTAGCGCGTGCTGTTGAAGACCGGTTCGACGCGCGCCGGCTCGGTCACGAGCTCGACGGCCTGTTCCGCGGCCGTGATATCGCCGCGGGCGAAGGCGTCGTTGACCGCTTGCAGCACGAGGTCCGGCTGGCATTCGTAGCGGCGCGGCGTGCGCGAGTCGGGCGGCACATAGCAAAAGCGCACGCAGCCCTGCTGGCGGCGGGCGGCGCAGACCATCGCCATGAATATGCTGTTTTCCGCCAGGCCGATCGCGTGGGTCTTGATCTGGCCGAACACGGTGCAGCGGGCGATCGACAGCTGCGTGTAGGCCATCGTGTCCTCGGGTCCGCTCAGCACGCTGAGATCGTTGTCGGTGGCGTCCCAGAGTGAGTCGCTCAGGCAGAGTACGACGGGGTCGGTGGCGGCCTCGTTGGCGGTGAGGCGGATGGCGCCGAGAATGCTGTGCTCGATCCGGAGTTTTGCGGTGCATTCGAACACCTCGATGCTCGGCTCCGACGGGCGGGTCGGGTCGCAGTTGCAATCCAGGCCCCAGCCGGGCACCAGCGTGCAGTGCCGGATGGTGATGTCGCACATGTCGCCCGGCGGCGGCGTGGCGACGGCGTCGGTGCTGGTGCCCGTGTCGGTGCCGGCGGGATCGGAGGGTTGCGGACCATTGATCAAAAGGCCGCGGCCCGTGATCAGGAGACCGTCGAGGGTCAACCGGCTGCTGCGGTCGCCACTGATCACGATCCCGTCCGACTGGCCAGTCAGGTAATCGAGCAGGCGGATGGTCGGCCGGCGGCGGTTGGCGGCGCGGATCTGCAGGCTTTCGTACGCGGCGAGCTGCAGATTCAGTTTTTCCGTGTACGCGGCGCTGTCGACGATTTCGATGACGGCGGCGACGCTGCGTTGCGGGGGCGGCTCGGGCTGGCCCGGCGCCGGGGCGGGCGGCAACAGGGCCTGTTTGTCGGCGGACCACTGCTGGAGCGCGTCGCCGATCGTGGTGAAATCCGCGCCGACGCCCACGCGGTAGATTTTCGCGCCGGTCGGGTCGGAGAGTGTGCGGTCGTATTCGCCGCCGCCTAGGTCCGCGCTGAAGCCGTAGCGGTAGTAGACGAAGACGCCCTGCTTGGGGAGCTGACGCACCGGGAAGATCATCCGACCCCGCTCGGGATCGATCGCCAGGGTGCCGCCGGGGACGCGGTACTGCCAGTTGTCGAGGTCGGCGATCTTGAGCGCCGAGAGCGGAACAGGTTGGGGAGCGCCCTTCACCGGCCAGTCGGGCGCCCACACGCAAAGGCTGGCGTTGGGATCGTAGAAATCGGCCGGTCGGTCCTCGAACCGGCGGCGGCGGATCGGCACGGGGAGATTCAATTCGCCTGCGGTGACCGCGGACGAAGCCTCCGGTTGCGGGCGGTTGAACAGCGGGGTGTCGTTGCCGAGAACGCTGAACGTGAAGCAGAACGGGCCTTCGTCTTCCACACAGTAGGCCGGGGCGAGGCTCGTGGCGGGCGAATTGGTTGCGGTGGTCGCACCCTGCCAGCCGACGGAGTAGCTTTGGAGACGCCACACGAACACGCCCACGCTCGGGATGTTGTAGCGACCCGGCGTGCGGTGGGAGTTGGTCTGACGGACATCGACGGTGTGAGCGAGGCGGTCGAACGGTCCGTCGATGTTTTCGAGTTTCGCGTGATGGCGGACATCGACGGTTTCGCCGCGGGCCGGACGCCAGCCCAGCAACAGGCGCGTGCCGACCAACAGCGGTCCGGTCGGCGTGACGGCCGGGTTGAGCCAGGTCAGCTCGCTCAGGCTCACATTCGACTGGGTGGCGACCGAAGCCAGGGTGTCGCCAGCGCGAACGACGTGATAGCGCGGCTGGTTGAGCAGGGGCGTGTGGAGGTTCTGGGTCCAGCCGAGCAGCCGGAAGAATTCGACCGCTCTCGCCGGCCAGCCTGCGACGTCGGCGGCCAGCTCCTCGAGGACGGCGAGCGTGCCTTTGCGGCGGCGGGCGTGGATGGTGTTGGCCACATCGCGACGCGGGATCAGGATGCGTTCGCGCTGCGTGGCCCGGGCGGAAGACACTGGTGCCGGTTCGCCGGCATCGTTGAGCACCTGGTAGCCGAGCAGGTCGCCGATGTACGGCACGACCCATTCCTCGCACGTCTCGATGAACCAGTTTTCGTACAGCTGGTCGATGTCCGCCTCGACCAGGTTGACCTGTTCGCTGATGACGCGCAGCAACTGCTTCAACGGGTAACCCTGGTCGGCGTCGCGCTGCCGATGCACCACCGGCAGCAACTCGTAAAGACGGTCGGGATTCTTCATGACTTCACCTCGTTCAGGATCAGGGTGTCGGGGAGGTCGGGATTCAGGTAGGCCAGCTCGGCCGGGAGGATGGCGTCGTCCGGCAGGTTGATCGGTTTGGGATTGGGGCGGGCCAGCGCCGCCGCCACGACCGGGTTCAGTCCCAGTGTGTCGCCCAGATTTCCGAGGTCGTCCCCTTCGGCGATGGAGTCGAATTTGTCCAGATCGACGTAGGCGACACCGGCCACGGCCTGCATGATGCTGATGGCTTCGCTTTGGAAGGCGGCCTGGCCGAGAGTCCGGTTGTCGAAACTGAAGGCGTCGAGGAGGGCTGTGCGCACGGCGGCGGCGACCGGTTCCCAGAGATAATCCGGGAGGATTTTGAGATGGACCGAGATCACGATGAACCGGACCTGACGGACGGCGATCTGGACGGGCTGGTAGGGATCGCCGTTGGCGTGCAGGGCCAGGCCGAGGTTTTTGTACAGGTCAGAGGAGGGATCGATGGGGATGTCGCCGGCGCCGGCGATGGTGAGGTAGACGAGTTCGCGGCGGGTGTCGGAGAGGCGGCTCGCGTCCGCCTTGCCGATGCCCGCGAAGGTGCGGGCGAAATCGGCGTAGTCCTGCACCGACACGAGGCGGTCGAGGGCCATGACGGCGAGCGGGGCGTTGCGGCGCGCCTGGTCGCGGCTGTCGCGGTCGGCGCCGCCGCTGGCCCGGAGCGGGTTGATCACGGATTTGACGTTGAGCGGGCGGGACTGCAGGAGGCTGATCTGGCCGGCGTCGACGTTGCCCGGCTGGCCGATGCCGCTGCGATAAATGGCGGTGATGTTGCCGGAGCCGGTCGGCAGGCGGGCGCCTTGCTGGCCGTTGCCAAATGTCACGCCGGTGTTGTCGTCGTCGTCGGTCTGGGTGATGAAGCTGCGGTCCTTGGGGCTCAGTCCCGCCAGCATGTCGGTTTCGTGCCATTCGACGTTGTTGACATAGACCTTGAGGGTCGAGTCGGTGCCTTCCGGGTTGGAGGCGGACACAAAGGTCAGGGGCTTTTGCTTCAGCTGGAACTCCTGGAAGGCCTGGGTCGCGTCGCCGTTGCCGAGGATTTCGTTGTAGGTCTGGCCGTGGGTGGCCTTCACCACATTGCCGTAGACGATCACGGACTCGCGCCGGTAGGTGTAGGCGAGTTTGTTGGCGAGGGTCAGGATGGTGTGGACCGCCCCGGGGCGCGTGACGTCCTCGACGAAGGTGTTTTGCGCGACGCCCAGGAGCATGACCAGCTCCGACCCGGTCACGCCGGTCACGTTGGGAATGTCCGTGCGTTCGCCCGAGACGATGACCCAGCGGCCGGATTCGAGTCCGTCGTAGGCGTCGTCGAGTTCGAGCGTGTCGCCGACGACGTCCACGTCGAGCGGCTCCTCCGCGAGGTTCAGCACCTCGGTTTGGGCATAGACCACGGTTCCCGCCAGCAGGCCCACGCCGGACCCGATGAGGTCGTCCAGCACATTCTGGTTTTCGTGCGCGGTTTGAGAACTGTCCGCCAGGACGTCGCTCAGCCACGGCGGGTCGAGTGTAAGCTGAGTGGACTTGGCACTGAAGCCACCGTCGCTCGTGGTCATGGCCACGCTCGCAACCTGGGTGACCTTGTGAAAGGTCTGGGTGCGGCCAACCAATTGGATCGTACTGGGTCCGTCGGTGAACGTGAATTTCGGGCGGTCGATCATCACCCAGCTGCCGGCGAGAATCTTGTCGTACACTCCGTCCAGCGCGATGGTGCCAAGGGGAAGGTAGTTCTCCTTGTTGTCTTGGGAGAACAAGCCAGCCCAGTCGGGGTCGACGGTCGGCGGATTGTCGAAGGAAGTGGTGGGCGTGGCGCCGGCGACGACCGTGGGCGCGCCCGGGTAGCCGCCCGGGAAAAGTCCGGTCTTGAGGCGCACGGCGCCGACGACTGGGGCGGCTACAACCGGATTCTGGTAATGGGTCCAGGCCCGGTACAGCATCGAGGCGGCCGCGGGCAGAAAGGCGCCGAGCAGGCGCGGGGCCATGTCGGAAGTCGGGGAGAAAGTCCCCTGGACCGTCCGCGCCAGCTGGAGTGAATTCGCCGGCTGGAGCGACGGTGGCAGCGCCAGCGACGGGAGCAGGGAGGTCAGACGGCCGAGGGCAACATTCGAGCGCTTGAATTCGACCGCCGCGGGAATCTGCGGTGTGGCGAAACTCGTCTTCGTGCCCAGAGCCTGCAGTTGCGAGACGAGTGAGTTGAGTGTCGTTAAAATGTCGGCCAGCCAGGGTTCAAGTCGCGTGAAGTTGCGGCTGACGGCGGTGTCGTGCAGATCGCTCACGGACGTGATGCAGTCCTGCACCAGGGCAGCGGTGGCGGCACCGGAGATCTGCGCGGAGCTTTGGATATTTTCCAGCAAGCCCGGCGGCGAGGCGGGCGGGGGATTGCTCAGCAGGGCGGCCGCCTTGGCCGCGAAAGTGCTGTCCGGAAACAGGCTCGCCGCATCCGTGACGTAAGACGAGACGGCGGTCGTGACGAAGGTGAGCGGAGAGGTGCCCGACGTGGCGGCGGCCAGGGGCGGACTCTGCAGGACGATCTCGGTGCGGGCTTGCGGAGTTTGCGTTTCGACCGACTGGACGAGCCGCAGGGTTTGCTGGCCCTCGTTGGTGCCCAGCACGAACATCAGCGGGTCGCCCGGTTTCAGATTGGTGGCAGTGCCGCTGAAATACACCGTGTCGCGCGTGGTGATGTCCGTGCCGGCATCCTGCGCGGCGGTAAACGCCTGCGGCTGGGTCAGCCGGAGCCCGAGGGTGTTCCACGCGGAGCGGGCGTCGAGATCGAGGGAGGTTTCGAAAGCCTGCGGCAGTTGTCCGGGGCCGGGCACGCTCTGCACCCGGCTGCCCGTGGGAATGGTGGTTTGCGTCGGTTGCGCCGGATTCTTGGTGCGGTCCTCGTCGAGGCTGTAGGCCAGGTAGACGCTGGCGGCGACTCCGGGACGCAATTTGTAACCGATCAGCCGCGCCAGCTCGAGGATCGAGCGCCGCTCCGTGGCCGTGCGCAGGTAGCCCTCGTTGGCGATGCGTTCCTGATAGAAGGTCAGCACATCGCCGACGAGCGCCCAGCCGTCGAGGAGGGCGATGGACGCGTCGGAGAGTTCCCGCGTGGTGAGCCGGGCGAGGGCGGGAAAATCCTGCGACGACAACCGCGCGATCATCGCGTCGAAAAACGCGGAGTGGGTGCCGATGCGGTAGGACAGGGCGGGCAGGCCCGGCCGGTTGGTCGTGTCCAAGGGCAGCGTGGCTTGGCCGGCCCCGCCGCAGCCGCAACCATCGCCGGTACCGCCGCCGCATCCACAGTCGCAATTCGCGCTCATCGTCCACCTCGCAGGTTGAGGGTCAGAGACCCGTGTTCGGGAAAGCTGGGATCATTGTCCAACCGGGCGATTTCCATCGGCCCGAGCGGGAGCAGTCCGTTTTTGATCGCGTCGCCGGGCGGATCGTAGAGCCGGTTGAACGCGGTCACCTCCACGGCCTGCACGCCCGGGACGGCCTGGGCGGCGGCCACGATCTTGCTCAGGTACACGCCCTCGCCGAAGGTCAGGTTGTCCGGGTGAAAGAAGCCGAGCTGGCCGTTGGCGAGGACGCGGTTGCTGAAAACATCGCGCAAAGCCGCCTCGACGTGGCCGCGGAGATATTGCGGCAGGACACAGACCGCCAGCGTCACCTGCAGCGGCACGTAACGAGCCGCGTCCACCACCAGGTCGTGTCCGAGCCGGCGATAGTCCCGGAGGTGACTTTGGATGTGGCGGAGAAGCGGATCGTCCGGCGTCTCGGAGTCGAGCGGATCCACGGCGACCTGCGCCTCGTACCAGCTGCCCGTCCAGCGCAGGTCGGCTTTCGCGTTCTGCAGTTTCGGGCTGCGCTTGGCGAGGGTGGCGTAGTCGGCGGGAGTGATCGCGCGCTTGAGCACCGTCTTGAATGCTCCGGGGGCGAACAGTTTCACTTCCGCCACCGGTTCCGGATCAATGCCGCCCTGCGCGGGCAATGGATTGCGCAGGGTGAGCTGAAGATTCGGAAATGATTCCGTGCGAAAGACGATCCGCGTGATGCGATCGGCGCCGATGTTGCCCGCGGTGCCGTTGCCAATGCGGTACGTGGCTTGAAAATCCATCCCCGCCTCCGGCTGCCGGCCGTTGATGCCGTCGCCAAAACGCAGATGCGCCACGCCGTCGTCGTCCATCTCCACGACGAACTGCCCGTCGTCCGGTCCGCTTTCGAGGAGATCGCGCGCAGGGATCCACGTTTCGACCAGGTCCGCGACAATCTCGGCGACCAAGACCGGGGGTGGCGCACTGGTTCCATCCCACGCGTCCAGATCGGATTTGGTGCCGGCCGAGAGCAGTTCGTACAGTAACTTGGCCGTGTCGGTGGTGCGGACTTTGAGCATGCCGGCCAAGGCGGTGAGGTCTTGCAGGACGGTCGGCGGAAAGAGCGGCGCGGTGCCGTCCAGCGAGGACGGGATGCTGTGCAGAACGATTGCCGGGGCGGCCTGGCGCGGATCCTGGGTGAGAGTTTTTGAGGCGGCCCGTCCGAGGTTCGCCGGATCGCAATAGGTGAGGGGCGTCTGTTGCAAGGCGGGACGGAACGGGCCCGGCACCGGGGTGACCTCGATGACGCTGCCCTCGCAGGCGCAGCAACCGGTCACGTCGACTTGCTCCACCACGCCGAGGTCCTCGGGCGGGACGATGGTGCGGCCGTGATCGACGAGAACGATGTTGCCGCGAGCCACGCTGAGGCAGCCGACGACCCGGCAATCGGGTGCGGGCAACCGCACCGACAGGCAAAAGGCAAAGGGCAGCGCATCCACGGCGGCCCATTCGATCTCGACGAGCGGGGTGGGCCGTCCATCTGCGGTTTTGATCAGGGGGTCGGTCGTCGCCGCGACAGAAATCAAGCGCACCGCCCAGCGATGGGCGGGGTCGGCATCGGCGGGATTGCCCGTGCGCGGGCCCTTGACCTCTTCGAAGATCAGGACGTCGCCGGCCTGCAGTTGCAGCCGGCGGGCGGTTCCCGTGGTCTGGGCGCCGTTGTTCGCGAGGTTGCCGTGCGTGGATGCGCTGGGGTTGCCGCCTGCCGTGCCGCCGCCGGTCCCACCGCCATCGGTGCCGCCCGCGGGGGTCGCCCAACCGTCGAGCAGGGTGGCCTTGGTGGTGCCGGCGGGCAGGGAGCAGAGCCGGTTGCCCCAGGTGTAGAAATCCATCGAGTTGTGGGCGACCCGCATCTGGAGCGTCGCGTCGGGCGACGCCACGAGCGGCTCGAAGACCTCGTACGAATCGGAACGCACGCCGTTGAGATCGGCCCAGCTGAGAACGGTTTTGTCGGCGAGGGCGGGCGTGTCGTCGAGGGCGGTCAAAAACGCCGCGTCGTTCGCGGTGAAGTGGAAGTCGGCCTTGGGTTGCAGGCAGACCCAGGTGCGGGCGTTGCAGCCTTCGTGCATCAGGTAGTCGACGAGCCGCGCGTGGCGGCGGACCGAGATGCGCAGGCGCGCCGTGCCGAGGTAGGCTTCCGTCGCCACGGCATCCTGATAATAGCTCAACTGGTCGCCGGCGTATGCGAGCAGCTCGACCAGAGTCACGCCCACGTCGGGCACGTGACGCTCCTGCCAGCCGGGCATGATGACCGCCAGCCGGTCGTAGATGAGCTGCCGGAAGCTGTCGTAGTCCTTCGCGAGGTAGTTGATCTCCGGCTCGGAGCGGACGGGCGGCGCACAGTCGGATGCGGCCTTGCAATCGAGGTCGCTGGGACAGCTGGCCTTGAAGCTGAACTTGACGCAGGCATAGCGCGGATCGAAGCCCGGCATCGGGTCGTTGGTCGGCCGACCCTTCGTGTCCAGCGCCCGCACGCAGAGACAGTAGGGCGAAAAATCGCCCGGCTGGTCCACCGTCACCAGCATCGAGTCGTCCAGGGCCGGATCGCCGGAGGGCTGCAGGGTGAGGGTGGTGACCTTGATGTCGGTGATCCGTTCGCCGCCGAGAATCACGACGTTGGCCGCGACGAGATTTTGCGGGGCGCGTCCGAGGAAAACGACGGTCAGCGTCAACTGGTCCGCGCTGACCTCGAGGTAATCCAGGCCGAACAGCGTGGAGGCCCGCGTGAGACCGCGCCGCGGTTCCGTCTGGCAGCAGAGAGACGGGGTGTTCACGAGGCACCTCCGCCGGTGAAGGTTTGGGACTGTTGCACGCCGGTGCTCTTGACGACGTACTGGACGAGCACCTGCAGGGTGGAGTCGGCGCTGGTGACGGCGACCTGTTGGACGACGATGAGGTCGCCGAGCCAGCGTTGGAGGCCGGCCTGGATGGTGAACTGGAGGGCGGCGGCGAGTTCCGGGCTGTTCGGGGCAAAGACCATTTGCAGGAGGCCGGCGCCGAAGTCGGGCCGGTTGACGCGTTCGCCCGGATTGGTGAAGAGGAACTCCTCGATCATGTCGCGGATGTGATCGTTGTCGTCGGTCGTGGCGGTGCGGCCGCGGCTGTCGAAATGAAACGGGAAATCAATGTTCATGGCGGTTCAGGTCGCGGTGGCGCGGGTTTGGGTGGTGAGAATCATCAGCGGTGTGCCGGAGGGAACGCAGAGGGCCTGGCTGGTCAGGACGAGCAGGGGCTGGCTGTTCGAGAGGACGCGCGTGGTGCCGGTCAGCCACGAGGCGGAAACGCAGGGGCCGTTGGCGACGATGGGCGGCGGGAGGGCGCAGCCGGCCACGATGTACTGGGCGGTCTGCAGCACGGTCGGCTGGCCGCTCACGGTGACCCGCGGGTTGGGCGTGGTGGGGGTGGCCTGTCCGGCATGGGAGCAGGTGACCGTGGCGCCGACGTGGAGGAGGAAGCCGGGCATGTCAGGTGACGGCGAGCGCGGTCTTGTTGATCATGACGGTCGGTCCGATCAGTTCGACGGTGGCGCCCTTGCCGTTGTTGAGGTAGATGCCGCTGTCGTTCACGACGATCATGGCTCCGGTGGTGCTCTGGAGGATGATGCCGCCGGTCGCGGGGGACGGCGGCATGTCGCTCACGACGATCGAGTGCTGCAGCAGCGACTGGATCACGAGATTGGGATCGGCCGGGTTGCCTTGGGTGGCGGCGGACGGCACGTCGGACTGCGAACCCCAGCGGCAGCCCGACCAGATGGGCCGGTCCGGGTCGCCGGCCTCGAATTCGACCCAGACGCCGGCGCCGATGGGCGGCACGAAGTACACTCCCATCGGCGGGCCGGTCGGTCCGGCCAGCGGCGTGCAGGGTTCGGCCCAGCTCGACGGGATCGCACCCAGCACCGCGGGGACTTCGACCATCATGCGCCCGCGCTGGTCGGGGTCGACGTTGTTGACCACCGTGCCGCGGTATTTCCCGTAATACTTCTTGTGGCCTTGGGTTCCGCTCATGGCAGGGCAAGGACGACGGGGGTTTGCGAAATGAGGCCATCCCGGGACAGGGAGAAGTTCTGTTTGTATTCACCGCGCTTGATGTCGTGTGTGACGCTCTCGACATAGTACATGCCGTCGTAGGCCACGCCCGCCCCACGGACGCCGACCAGCATGCGCGCCTGCAGGATGCTCCCGTAACGCGGGACGCTCAGCGAGCCGCTGCCGTTGACTGCGTCGGAGCCGTCGCGCAGCAGGCCGAAAGCGCGCTTGGCCGCCTCGTCCGGGGCGAGTCCGGTCAACGTGTCGTCGAAGATGATCTTGGCCGGCGGGGTCAGGCGCGCACCCAGCGGCGGCTTGAGGATGTCGATGTTCGGCAGCGGCACCGGGATCGGGACCTTGTCGGTGGCGGGATCCATGATCGTGATCACGGTCACCTTCTTCGAGAGCCCATCGAGGCTGAAGCTGAGCGAGTCGACGTTGGTGGCCCAGTCGGAGTTGACGCTCAGGGCCGGCTGCGGCACCGGCAGTCGGACGTCGGGACCCCAGTACGCGATGCTGGTCAGCGGCACGGGTCCCGGCGCGAGGTAGAAGGTGTAGCCGCTTTGGTTGGCGAGCATCTTGAGATAGCCCAGGTCGGTTTCCGTCTGGATATCGTAACCGCTGGTCGGCGAGCGGACCGTGACCACTGGCGAAGGGATCACGATCGGGGTGACGCCCACGGCGGCGTACTTGGTGAGGATCGCCCCGACGCGCGCGGCATCGGGCATGGAGGGCCATGGAATCTGGATCTGGACGATGTCCATGAGCACGCTCAAGTCCTCGCCGGTGAGCGTGAGGGTCGACTGGCCCGCCTGATTGCTCGGCGACAGCTCGTGACGGGTGACGATGCCGTCGCAAATCACCTGGGGCAGGCCGCGGAAGGTGACGATGAGCACGACCCGCGTGACGATCGGATCGAACAGGCCCGAGGGCAGCAGCACGGTCTGGATGAGCGAAAGTTTCGACAAGGTGAACTTCAGCTGGAACCCGGTCCGGTCGCGGCCGCTGTTCACCTGCACGCTCTGCAACGCCTCGGTCAGCGGCAGCGGGGCGGGCACCGGCACGGCGACCGGGCCGATCAGCAGGGAGAGATGGACGCCGTCAAGCATGGGGAGTTCCGGGGATTCCCTCGGGGAGGGTGATGCGCAGGCGGCGTCCGATGGTGTCCGTCAGTTCCGTCGGGAGCATCGCCCGGTTGGCATCGCAGAGGCGCCAGAACTGGGTGGGGTCGCCGAGAAACTTGCCGGCGACGTTGTCGACGCGGTCGCCCTGCACGACGACGTAGGTCTGCAGCAGGGCGAAGTTTTCCGGCGGGGGCACGAAGCGCCGCTCGAGGCAGGGGTGGGTCTGGCCGTCGGGCGTGGTGAACTGCGCGGTGTCGAGGCCGTAATAGCGACTGGTGGGAGGGAGGGGCATGGCGGGATGGGCGGGGTCAGAGTTTGAGGCCGGAGCCGATGCTTTGGGCGCTGTTGAACAGGTTGGTGGCGGCCATCACCTCCTTGACGACGTGATGGGCGAGGAAGATCGTGTAGGCCGGGTCGAGGACGGAGAGGTCCTGATAACTCAGCACGGACATGGCGAGTTCGACCTTGGCGCGGATGGGATTGAGGAGCGGATCGTGCGCCTCCTCGGTGATGTTCATGCTGGTGAGGCGCACCGGCAGGATGCGCTGCGGGCCCCACACGAACAGCGTCAGGGGTGCCTGGGCGGGAATCACCTCGATGGTGCCGATCAGCGAGAGGATATCGTTGGCGATGACGACCGCGCTTTTCGGATAGAGCAGGATTTCCAACGCGGCGAGCGTCGGATAGATGCCGGCGGCGGTGGCCAGCGGGTTGGCCTGTTCCAACTGGTCGGTGGCGTCGATTTCCACTGTCAGCGAAATGGTTTCCTTCGGCGCCCCGGTCAGGCGGTAGGCCTCGCCCCGGTCGCCCTCGGCGGCGACCGCCCGCGGTTCGAGGCGGCGCGTCATCGTGTCGGGATTGTATTGGAAGGTCACGACGTTGGGAATGGGCACGAGTGGGTCGATGCCGACCAGCGCGCCTTTCAACAATCGGGGGGAACCGGGAAATGAGCTCATGGGAAGAGTGGATCAGCGGTCGGGCGCGGGGGTGGGCTCGGTCTTGGCCTGGCGATTCTTGACAAAGTTGAGCAGATCCTCCCGCGCCAGCGCCATCAGCTTGGGGTCGAGGGTCACCTTGAGGCTGGGCTTGGCCTTGAGTGCGGCGTCGAGCGTAGTGGCGGCGTCCTTGGCGTCGCCGAGGAGCAACTGCGCGTGGGCTTGGGCGACCCGGGTTTCGGCCGGCAGGTTGGGATGCTGCGCGAGCGCCTGGACGGTCGCTCGGAGCGAGTTGGCGACCTTGGGCGGCAGGGTGCGGGTCTTGGATTTGTCCACGTCGGAATCGAGCTGGCGCAGGGAACCGCGCAGAGTGTCGGCGGCCGCCACGTCGGTGGGGTTGCGGACCACGGCGTCCGAGGTGCCCGTGTCGAAGCTGATTTCGTCGGCGCTCATCTGGAAGTGCCGGATGGCGGGAAACCCGATCATGACGAGCGCCACCACCAGCAGCGTGATGGCGCCGGTGAAGGAGCGGTTCTGGCGCACCAGGTAGACGATCAACGCGAGGGCAAAGAGGAACAGCACCACGCCGCAGGCCAGCATGGCGATTTCGTAGGTGGACATGGGTTCGGACATGGCGGGTGCGGGTTTGGTTCAGGGAGCCTTCTTCAGTTTCCAGCTGCCGCCGTTGCTGTTGGAGGAGCCGTTGCCCCAGGTGCCGGCCAGGTTTTGCTCGTCCACCGAGTCCCATTTCCCCTTGCCGGCGCCGTTACCCTCCTCCCATTCGAAGTCGATGGAGATGCCGCTGACGGGGCTCGCGGACACGGGCGCGTCGCCGGGGAAGGTACCGGTCACGCTCGTCGTCCTCTGCGTGATCGCCCCGTTTTTGATCGAGCCGAAAAACTTGCCGCCCTTGGGATTGGGCCATTCGTAGGATCCTGTGACGGCCGAGGTGGTGGCGCTGAGGTTGACGGTGCTGGCTTTCGGGGTGGGCGGCTTGCCGGAGGTGAAGGGGCCTTCCCATTTTCCGTTCAGCAGATTGCTCCAGACGACCGCCCCGACTTTGGATTCGTAGAAGCTGGGGTTGGTTTGCTCGTTCCACTGCGGCGTGATGTAGTTGGCCAGCTGAAATTTCAACCCGGAGGGATCGGCCCGAAGATCCTTGTAGAAGTTCATTCCCGCGAGGTTGGCGGCCTGGTCGGCATTGGAATAGACACCCGTGCCCACGGTTCCCACTCCGAGGCCTTCCCCGCCGATTTCGAGCGCCCGTCCGGCGGATTTGGCGTCGGCCTCCGTGGCGCCACTCGCAGTGGCGGTCCGAAAATAGATGAACCCTTCCTGAAAGAAATGCCCGAGTTTGTCGGCCCCGACGCAAAGCCCGTGCATTTTGGCCGATGACCCCACGATATGGCCCATCCCCGTGAGTTGCGCATAATATACACTATTGGCGGCTTCAGCACCGGCGTACTTGGTCGCGGCGAGGTTGGTGCCCGGAAGATTCCGTTTCGAGGCCGGCATGGCTTCGATAAATCTTTCCATGGGCGAAACGATCCCGCGGCCCAGGCGGGCCATGACCTCGGGCAACAATACCGCGACGGCAGGAGGACTGCCCGCGGCGGTGCGCGCGGCCGCGATCTCCGTGTTCACCTTGGTGTCGACGTCCGATTCGATGTCGGTGAGGCCGGCGCAGGAACGGTCGTCCACCTCCGCGCGCTGGATCAGGCCGCTCGTCGGCTCGCCGCCCTGCTGCACGACGTGCGTGAGCTCGTGCGCCAGCAGCCGCCGGCCCCGCGGACTGTGCGGCTGGTACTCGCCGGACCCGAAAACGATGTCGCGCCCGACGGTGAAGGCCCGGGCATGGACGGCGTGGGCGGCCTCGCTGGCGGCGGCTCCCGTGTGAATGCGCACCGGACCGAAATCGCGCGCCGGGCCGGCGCCGGGCGCCGGCGTCGACCGCATGACCTGTGCGGCGGAGCGGTCGGCCTCGCGTTCGTAGTGGCTGTGGCTGGCGCCGGCCAGAGCCAGCGACGACCTTTGCATTCCGACCGGCACCCGGCTGAAGTCGTGGCCGAAGCGTGGCTCCAGGAAAGCGCGGGTTTCCGCATCGAGGGATTGTCCGGGCGAGCGCAGCACCTGGTGGACAATGGGCGGTGCGTTGCGCTGGGCTTGATCGGAACGCAATCCACCACCGGTCGCGCGAGGGAGTCGGTTGTTTTCAGGGGCTGGCGAGCGGACCAGGCCGGAAAGAGTCGGTGCGATCGTCACGGGACGGTCGGCCTTGGTCGGGACTGGAGAGTGGGTGCGCACGGTCAGGGTTCACCTGCTCCCGGGGCAGGCCGCCGGGGAGATCCGCGATGAGGTTTGATGCGGGGGCTCATGGAAGCGATCAGGCGGGGTTGAGTTCGCGGCCGGAGACCGCACCCTCCTCGAGAGCGACGATTTCGCGGGTGTAGTAATGGTTTCCGTTTTGGGCGTCGCGAACGCTCCGCAGCAGGAGGTAGGGCGGCGACACCAGCAGCGTGACGATGCTCCGGTAGGGGACGCCTTCATCCGCGCCCTCCGTGCAACCGCGGTATTCCGTGGCCGGCCGTCCCAGCCGGAATTGGGGGCCGCACTTTTCCAATCGCGCCAGTTCGGTTTCGTCGACCAGGATCTGCCGGGCCGCGGGCGCGAGTTGGGCCGCGGGAACCGGCCGGGCCCTTTGTCCGACGCGGCACACTTCGCCCGCACCGGAGACCAAGTCTCCCCGCAGCTCGGTGGCAACCACGGCAGGCTTTAGCGTCTGCGTCCACTCATCCATGATTTCCTCCATCGAGTGAGGCGGCGCGCCAAGTCCGCGGGCGGCCGACACGTCCCGCAAGATCGCGTTGGCCTCGCGGCCCGACTCGTCGCGCACGCGGAAGCGGGCGCCGTCCATCCAGATGTCCAGATGGTTCTCCGAGGCCGGGAGGGCCGGCCAGCGGCGCGCGAGACGCAGGCGGGCCTTCACGTTCGGGAGCGGAGTTGATGAGGCTGAGGTTGGCATGCTCGCGGTTGGTCAGGGGCTTTTCGCGGCCTTCTTGAGCTTGTCGGTTTCCGCCTTGAATTCCTTGAGCTCCTTGCCTGTGCCCCTCATGTCGAAGGGGTGCTGGTCTTTGGCCAGGCCGGCGTTGACCAGGAATTCCAGGTGCTTCTCGCCCATGCCGGCGTAGCGGACCCCGCGTTTGGTGGCGGCGTTGACGTTGTCTTGGAAATTGAAATTCCGCCAATCGGTGAAGATCTTTTCCTTGTCCTTCTCGGTGGTGACGCCGGAGCCGGAGTGCGAGGACCGCTCGCCCATGCTCATCCGGCTGCCGGAGTCGGCCGCGGCCACACGCACCATCGCCTCGGTGAAGGCCCGCGCGAATTCCGCCAGCGGGGCGAGCAAGACGTCGTTGCCCTTTTTCACGAGTTCGTCGCCCAGGAAACCGTCGACCTTGAGCGCGGTGATGAACTTGTCGAGCTGGCCCTCGACCTTGGCGTGCACGGTCGCCAGCTTGGCGAACTTGGGCGGAACGCCTTGCCCGGCCTTCTGTTTCGCCGCCACATCCGCCTTGTTGTCCTTGCTCCAGCCCCAGGCGATCTTGAGGTAGCGTTGCCCCGGCTGGCCGTCATACCCGCCGCTGGTCAGGTCGCTGAGCGGATGCGCGGGGTCCTTTTCAAAATAAGCAGTCAGCCACTCCAGGTTGTACCCCATCTTGGCCAGCAGCGACTCCTCGCCGAACTGCCGTTTGTCGGGTTCCTTGTCGATGCCGAAGCGCTTGTACCGGTCCTGGGCCTCGGTGTCGTAGGCGGACCGGAACGCCGTGCCGGCGGCCATGTTGTCGGTCGAAAACGGCTCGTAGATGAATTTCCGGCTGTTCACCGCGGGGAGCACCTGCTCCAGCGTCACCTCGGTGTGGTTTTCGCCGAGGAGGTTGGTGCCCGCGGGATCGAAGCGCAGCCACGTGCCGTCGGCCAGGTTGCCCAGATAATCGGTCTGTTTGTCGGCGTGCCTCTTGAATTCGTCCGCGCCGGTGTAGTTGCGCACGGGGGCATCCGTCACCATGCTTTTCATCGGCGCGGTGAAGTCCTTCGCGGGCGTTTTGATCTGCGTTTCATTGACGAAGGCCAGACGCTGGACGACGCGGTGCGCACCACCCGGTCCGGCGGTTTGATCGAGCAGCGATTCCGCGGAACGGCCTTGCGTCACGAGGGCCGCGACCTTGTCGGCCTGGTTTTCGTAGCGATCGCCCCGCGCGTCGAGGCCCCGCGGGAGGTTCACGCCGGCACGTTGCTGGATCACGTGGGCCGCCTCGTGCGCCGCGGTGGACAGGTCGGGGGCCCGGGCAAACGCCACCGTCTCCCCCAGCGTGTAGGCGGCCGCGCCGAGCGCCTGCGCGGCCTTGGCGGCCGGGCCGCCGATGAGGGCGCGGGCTCCGCCGAGCCGATGGCGGCCGAAGGAGCGTTCGATCGCGGCGTGATGCGGAAACGCCCCGCCGGCTCCGCCCACGCCCTGCGCGGCCACGACGTGCGCCGGCACTGCACTGAAATCCTGGCCGAAACGAAGTGCGCCGCTGTCAGGGCGGACATCCACCGCAAGCGGCGAGGACGAACGCGGGGGTTCGCGGCCGGGTCCGGACGCCACCGGGCGGGTCGCGGGCTTGTTGGCAGGGGCTGCGTGGGCGCGCGCGCTCATGGATTGGGTCCTCGCTTATTGTTTCCCTGCGACGTGCCCTGGTCAGGCGCTTTCGCGCTCTGACATTTGATTTTCGTGAGCACCAGGTCACGGTTCGGTCCGTGACAGGAGAAGGCGTACCAACACAAGGGCTGGTCGGCCGGCGGGTTCATGGTCTGCAACGGAAACTTGCCCACCACGATGGAGTCCGGGCGTACGATGACTCGAATCGGCGTGCCGTCCTCGAAGGTGACGGTGCAGGCAAAGGCGCCGTTCGGCTCGGACATGTCGCAGGTGATCTTTTTCACCGCACCGTGGTCTCCACCAAGTTCGGTGCTGACGTAGTGCTCGGCGGCGCGCTTGCTCATGCTTTGGTGATCCTGTAACCACCCGGCGCAGGGGTCGTCCGAGCCCTGGCTTCCAGGGCTTGTTTTGGTGCCGGTCTCCGTCGCCGTCCGTTGGATGGCCGGCTCGGCGGTTTGCATCGTGGGACGGGCGCCTCCGCCGGTCGCCGCAGCGGTTTCGGCTTCGCGCTCGAACGGACTGTCTGCCGGAGCCACCGACAGTGCCGGCGCGGGTCTGGGCGCGTGTTCCCTTTGCTGGATCACGTGGGTCAGTTCGTGGGCGAGCAGCCGGTCGCCGGCGGCCGTGCCCGGCTGGAACTGGCCGGAACCGAACACGATGTTCCGGCCGACGGTGTAGGCCATCGCGCCCACGGACCGGGCCGAATCGGCGGCGAGCGAACCGGTGTGCAGGCGGACCCCGCTGAAATCGTGGTTGAAGTGCGGCTCCCAGATGGCGCGCGCCTTGCGGTCGAGCGGTGCGCCCGGCGTGCGCAGAACCTCGTGAACGACGGGCGGTGCGACCGGGCGGCGCATCCCGAACGCGAAGGGTGCGGACGTGGCGTCCGTTCTCCGCTGCAGGGAGGTTGGTATTGCTGCGCGGATCATGGCTCCTCCCGTGGCTGTGCTGGCGGAACGTCCCCAAGAAAGATCCAGGAAACCGCTGCCTCTGGAAAGGCAGCGACCAGCATGCCGGCCGCGTCCGTGGCCCAAGGCCGGCCGTCCAGGTAGACCGCGTAGGCCCGCAACCGATCGGTGCCATCGAACTGGACGGCGACCCGCAACCCGCCGTCGAGCCGGTAAACCCGGATGCGGGCGCCGGAGCCTCCGAGATGCAGCCATCCCGACTCCGCGCCCAATTCCACCAATGTTGCGTGCGTCTGCTCGACGGTCTGTTCATCGACGAGCCGGGGCCGCAGATACGCCAGGACTTGGACAGGTGAGGGCATGGGGACGGCAGAGGCGTTCATGGCGTCGTGGCAAGCCCGGCGCGGTCGCAGCAGAAGCAGAGCTGCTGGATGGTGTGATCGGGCTGCTTCGTGTGCGGATAGGAGTCGAACAGGCTTTGCTTCGGATCGCGGATGTCCGCGACCTTCTCGCGACGGTCCATCTTGGAGTGCCAGCCGCTGGGCAGCCCGGCGGCATCACGACCGATCATGTGAAAATCGCTCTGGGTGGCCGCGATGGTGCTGCCATCCTTCAGCTTGAGGGCGACCGGCCAGCGGTAGAGGAACGCGATCAGTTCGAGTTCCGCGTCCTTGCAACGCGTGTTGTTGACGTCGACGCCCGAGCAGTTGACCCGGGTGCAGCCGGACGGAACGAAGTCGGTCGCCTGACTCCAATCCCCGAACCCCGGGGCGCTCACGGACATGTTTGGAATTTCGAATCCGAGGAAGGGCCAGTTCACCCATTTGTTGATGCTAGTGGAATCGCCGGCGCAGTTTTGCGAGCCACTTTGGGTATTGGGAATTGGGGTCCCGCCGGGCTTGGCGGTGAAGGGCAGTGGTCCCGAGGAGCTGAGCAGCGGGCGCGCCTTGTCGGTGGCGGTCTTCCCGGGTCCGCCGGTGAATTCGTCGCGTTGGAGCGCGACGGGGCCCGCAGTGCCGGCCCGCTGTTGCGCGACGTGGGTCAGCTCGTGCGCGAGCAGACGGCGGCCGGCGGGCGTGCCTGGGGAATATTGTCCGCGACCGAAGACGATGTCGCGACCGACGGTGTAAGCCCGGGCATTGACCTGCTCGGCAGAGGCGGCGGCCGGACCGTCATGGTGGACCCGGACCATGCTAAAATCGTGGAGGGACGAAGGGCCCGGCCCGGCTCCCGCCGCTCCGACGACGCGCGCCGCCCGGGAGTCGGCGTCGTGTTCGCTCGGGTCGTGCGCAGGAGAGATGGCGAGCGGGCCGGCCGGGGGGGCGATGGCCCGCACGGGCGTCCGGCTGAAGTCGTGTCCGAAGCGGGTCTCCATGAAGTCGCGGGTGGCGGGATCGAGCGGCCGGCCCGGCGAGCGCAGAACCTCGTGGACGCTCGGGGGAGCGACAGAAGGCTGACGGCTGAGGGCTGAGGGCTGAGAGCTGGCTGCAGGACCGGAGGCCTTGCGCTGGAGCTGCGATCCCTGGCGTTTCTTTTTGCACTCGGCACATTCGCCATCGGGTCCGGCGGGCCGTCCGCAGGTGCATTTGCGCTGCAGCCAGGGGCCGTGTCCGGCGGTGGGCGGAGGGTGGGCGATTGCAGTTTTCACGGGCGGGGCGGTTGAAGCTTCAGGGCACGCAGACGGGCGTGGTGGGAGACGTCTTCCCCTGGGCGTCGGCGGCATACGCGGCGTAGCAGTCGGCGTGGGTGAAATTATGGTTGTGGAGGATGCCGAAGAGCGAATGTGCGGCCTCGTGAATCAGCAGCTGGGACTGCACGTCGGGCGCCATGGTCCAGAACCCCGGACAGAGCATGATCACGGTGGGGCAACCGAAGGCCACGGGAGTGCCCGAGCAGTCGGCTTTGCACCCGCCGATCGTGGTCGGGTTGGTGATGCACAGAAAGCGGGCGTTGCCCCCGCCGAGGAGATCCGAGATTTTTTCATAGCGCCCCTGCAGTGATTTGGATTCCTCCACCAGCGCCTCCGCCTGCGACGAAAACGTGGACCCGGTGAGCCGGTTCCGGAATTGTCCGCGGCCCGCGGCAGTGGGCAGTCCGAAGCGCTGCTGGTAGTTGTTGAGCCGAGTTCCGACTGGCATCGTGAAGCCCCCTTTGGCGCCGAGGCCGGGCAGGACAGCGTCGAGCTGCAGCGACGACAGGTCCATGGATGCGACTGTCGTGGCGAGCATGGCGAAAAATTCGAGGCGGTCGAGGACTTGGTCGGCGCCGGCGGGTGCGCCGTGTTGACCCGCCGGACAGTTGACCGGACCGGAGGAGCCGGAGCCCTTGCGGGAAATTCCGGCAGGCCGGGACTGCAAAACACGGACGGGCGCGGCCTCCGGAGGCGAACCGACGACCCGATCCGCCGCCCGGTCGGCCTCGAGCTCCGCCGGGGTGCCGGGCGCGTCGGCCTGGTCGGAGGCCGGGAACGGAGCGCGGCTGGCCCGCTGCATCACGTGGGTCAGTTCGTGCGCGAGCAGTTTTTTCCCGGGCTCGGTGGAGGGAGCGTATTCCCCCGCGCCGAAGACGAGGTGGCGTCCGTCGGTATAAGCCCGCGCGTTCATCGTCCGGGCGGTGCGATCAGCCTCGGGCCCGGTGTGCACCCGCACGGCGCTGAAATCGTGACCGAAGCGCGGCTCCATGAATGCGCGCGTCGAAGCGTCGAGCGGCTGGCCGGACGAGCGGAGCACCTCCTGGACGAGCGGGGGAGCGACAGAAGGCTGAGGGCTGAGGGCTAAGGGCTGAGCGCTGGCTGCAGGACCGGAGGCCTTGCGCTGGAGCTGCGATGCCTGGCGTTTCTTTTTGCACTCGGCGCATTCGCCGTCGGGTCCGACGGGCCGTCCGCAGGTGCATTTGCGCTGCAGGATTCCTGGGCGATTTGGGAGGGATTGCATCACGGCCCGGTCCTCCGGGTTGCTGGCGCAGTGGTGGCGGGGGCGAGTCCCTGGTGCAGGCTGCGGGCGATCTGCCGGCCCCACTGCGCCGGGGCGCTGCCGGTTGCGACCTGGATCGGGGCCACCGCGACGTGCGGCAGGGCGCCGCCTGTCACGCCTGCCAATCCCCGTTCGCGCAGCAGCCGGGTGAGTTCGGCCTGGAGCGCGGCTTGCAGGGCCGGACCCTGCGCCGCATGCGGGGGCAGGCCATCCAGGACCAGCTGTTCGATGTGCAGGGAGACGTTCATGCGGTCACGGGAATCTCCTTCTTGGGCGGCAGCGGTGCGGCGGCGGGTGACGGCGGCTCGGTCCATTTCAATTCCATTTCGTTGATCGGCCGCTCCAGCTTGCGCAGCTCGGCGCGGGCGGCCTCGAGGATGAGGGGCATGGTGATGGCGGTGCCGCGGTGGGCCGCCATGAAGGCGGCGTTGAGCGCGACGTTGTGGATGTGTCCGCCCGTGAGGTTGAGCGTGGCGAGCCGGTCGTAATCGAGCCGGTCGATGGTCGGCACGGCCAGTCCCTGGCCGGCCTCGTGTTGCAGGAACGCCTTGTTCCACATCCGGCGCCGCTCCGCCACCGCCGGAAAATGAAAATCGACGATGAAGCGCAGGCGGCGGGTGAACGCCGGATCCAGCGCGGACTTGACGTTGGTCGCGAGGATGGCGAGGCCGCGGTAGGATTCCATCCGCTGCAGCAGATAATTGATCTCGATGTTGGCGTAGCGGTCGTGACTGTCCTTGACCACGCTCCGCTTGCCGAAGAGGGCGTCGGCCTCGTCGAAGAAAAGGATGGCACCGCTGTCCTCCGCGGCGTCGAACAGCCGGCGGAGGTTTTTTTCCGTTTCGCCGATGTATTTGTTCACCACCTGGCTGAGGTCGATGCGGTAGAGATTCAACCGGAGCTCGTTCGCGATGACTTCCGCGGCCATGGTTTTGCCGGTGCCGCTTTCGCCGGCGAACAGCGCGCTGATGCCGAAGCCGCGGTTCATTTTGCGGTCGAAGCCCCATTCGTGGTAGACCTTGTTGCGTTGCGCGACCTGGGCGGAAATCTGCCGGAGCAGCTCGGTTTCGACCTTGGGCAGCACGAGATCGTCCCACGTCATCTTGGGTTCCAGCCGCTGGGCGAGCGTGTCGAGGCGCGGGCGTTCGCTCGCGCGGCAAAGGTCCCAGGCGGTGGCGTCGAGCGGCTGGGCCGAGCCCTTGACCTCGGTCTGGGCCTGACCGGCGAGGGTTTCGATCGCCGGCAGGTTGAGATTGAACTGCGCCGCGAGCTGGGCGGGAGCGTCGCCGGCCGCGCTCCCCAGCGCGGCCGCCCAGGCCGCCTGTTGTTCGGCGGCCGCTGGCTTGGCGATTTCCACCGCGAAGGGCGAGCGCCCAAGTCGCGGGGTGAACTCACGGACGCCGACAAAAAAGACGCCCTGGCAACGGCCGAGGAAGCGGCTGAGCGGGCCGGAGCGCTCCGCGTCGGAGCCGCCCAGTTCCTCGGCGTCGAAATAGAGGGCGAGGGGCAGGAGCGCGTTTTCGCGCTGCCAGAGACGCACGAGCGTGTCCTGATCGGCCGCGGTGGCCGGCAGCATTTCGGCGTTCACCCGGTAGAGTCGCAGTTCCAGATTGGTGGCAACGTGCAGGGCGACGAGCTGCTTGCTGACGGAATCCGCGCCCACCAGTTGCACGGCCGGGCGGGGACCGGCCGCGGCCGCCTGGGTGCCGGCCTGGAGGATGGCGTCGACCTGTTTTTCCTGCGTCGGGCTCAGCGTGGCCGAGCGATACGAAAACTCCCACGGAGAAAAGAACTGGCTGAGCCGTTCGTCGAGGTGGTTCAGCCCTTTCAGGTAGTTGACGATCCGCTCGTCCGCCCGCAGTGCGCTCGCCGTGAGGGGCTGGGCGCCGGGCTGATGGATCTCGACGAGCCGCAGGTAGCGCAGCGGGCGGTCCGGCGCGAGGGCTTCCCAAGTCGGGTCGTCGAACACCGCCAGCGCGAGCGCAAAGGTCGGGAAGGGTTTCTGCGGATCATCCTGGGCGCGGGCGCAGAGACCGGCGATCCGGGTGTCGAGTTCGGGCGCGGCGCAGAGCAGCAGCACATTCTGCTCGAAGTCCGACAGTCCGAATCGCTCGGCCAGGATGTCGAGCGCCCACGGCATTTTGGCGGGAAGGGAGGCGGGCTCGGCCTCGGCGGCCACCGGGGCGGGTTCGGCGGGCGTGGCGGAAGCCGGCGGGACGGCCGGCATGGGCTCACTCTCCGCGGCAGCCGGGGCGGGCGTTGATTTCTCCTCGGGAGTGGGCGGGCGCAGAAGTTTTTGAAAAAGCGAGCGTGACAGCGTGGGACCGGCGGGCGCGACCGGTACGGCAGGCGGAGGGGTGGGTCTGATCGGCGCCGCGGGTTTGACCGGCGCCGGCGGGGCGGAGGCGGCCGCCGCGGCCGGCAGCGGATTGACCGAGCGCTGGCCCGCACGGGTCAGGCGTTCCCGCAACGCGGTCAGGGCGGCGGTCAGGCGCTGCGCGTTGTTCTCCTGCCAGGTATCCGGGTTGCTCATGCGGGGAAGGTGATCGTTTTGGGATCCAACACGGGCCGCGACGGCGTGCCCTGGCCCTTGAACTGCATGCTGTCGACCCCGTCCACGCGGAGTCGGATGGACGCCACGCCGGCGGCGGGTTTGAGCACGGTGAACTGCAACGGATCGGTGTCCAAGGCGCGCGTCGTGGCGGCCACGTCGCGATCGGACAGCGACAGAAACACGTCCTGGGCCGCGCGCACGGTCGGGGCCGCGGTGACGGTCACGACCACGTTGCCGTCGACGTCACGCGCGCCGACCGTCGTGCCGGCGATCTGCGGAGCGAACGGCAGGGCGAGCACGTTGGTCGTGCGCGTGGTGCCGCCAGAGGTCACCGCGATCGCGACCGAGTAGAGGCCCGCCACCCATTTGGTCGCATCCGCCGTGGCGTTGGGGATGGCGATCTTCACCTCGCCCGGCCGGCCTGCGGTGACCGTGGCGGGCAGGTCGGGCACCGGCAGCTGGAGATGCTGGTTCATCAGTTGCACCACCATGCTGTCGCCGCCGAGATTCCGGCCGCGCAGCGTGAGGATGGTGCCCAGGCGCGCGCTCGGATAGGAAGGAAACTGCAAGCGGGCCGCGTCGTCGTTGCCTTCGCCGACATGCCAGCTGTCCAGTTGCGGAAACGGGCCGAGCTGGGTTTCCACGCCGCGGTCACCGGGGCCCCGCTGCAGCACGGGCTGGGAGGCGAGCACGGGTTCCTCGCTCTCGATGATGACGACCGAGGCCGTGTAGGCTACCGACAGAACGTAGGGCACCTGATAAAAAATGGACCAGATGCGGGACAGCTCCTCGAGGGTGAGCGCCTGCTGCGTGAATTTGACCTGCTCGACGGCGGCGGCGAGATCCGAGCCGCTCATGTTGTCGTTGTTGTCGTCCTTGCTGACGCTGAGGATGCGTTCGCGGGTCAGGCCCGGTTCCGCCAGCAACGCGGTCACCACGGCGCCGAGCATCCGCTGCGAGGCATAGGAATCGCCGTCGCCGTAGAAGCTGATGAGGTAGTGGAGGTCCAGCGCGCAGGTCGGGCGGGTGATCACCTGGCCGAGGGCGTTGCGCGTCGGCAGGTCGGAATTGCGCAGGGCGGCATTCGGGGTGACCTGGTAAAGGAACAGATCCACGGTCTTGTCCGCCGTGGTCACGTCCGGGCGCTTGGTCACGACGCCGGCGCCACCGACAGCGGCCTTCACGGCGGTGTCGAGCATTTGCACGAGCGCCTTGGTCACGGTGGCGACTGCGAGATAATTGCTCACCGGCGGCCTCCTTCAGCCCGGCGTCGGAGATAGGATTCGAGACTCAGGGCCGGTTCTTTTTTCACGCGGGCCGGCAGCGGCGGCGAAGCCGGGGAGGACGCGCGGACCTCCACCCGCCCGATGGTGACCTGGATCGAAGGTTGCGGCGACGTGGCCGCAGAGGGTGGCTGCGCGGCGGCCCCGGTGCGGCGTGCCGTCTGGGGACCGGAAGCAGGCGTTTCGCGCAGAGTGACGGAGGGGCGAATCTGCGGGGTGACGGCGGACTCCTGCGGTCGCAGGACGGGCCGGACGATCGGTGCGAAAGCCGGCGGTTCCAGGGTCTTCGCCTCCACCCGCGGGGCCACGGGAAAGGAGACCGGCGAAGGTTCGGAGCGAGTGACGACCGCCGGGGGTGTGTCCAGGGGGGGCGCTCGATTCGGCGGCGGCGTGAATGTCGGACGTGTTTCCGGCGAGAGCGACGGGGAAACCGCGGGTCGAATCGCGGCCGGATCGTGGGCGGCCTCCGCGGGGGCACGGGCAACCGGAGATGGCGGGGCGACGGTTATTTCTGGATGCGCGAGCGGCCGGGGTGCGACCGGGGACTCGGCCGCCGTCGTCGGCGGACCCGGTCGCGGCGCCACGGCCGAAACGACGGACGGCACAAGACTCTCCGGTCCGGTGCTGGCCGGAGAATCCTTGACCGACGGCGCGAGCGTCGTGGTGATGGATTCTTCGTTCACCTCCAGCCCGGCGTTCGGCGGGAGAATGGCCGGACCGGACCGCGATTCGAAAACCGACGGGACTCGCGGACGAACTTCCGCGGCCGGCGCGAGTGAACGCGACACGAGACGATCGAGGTAATCGCTCATTGTCTGATCATCTCCAGGTAGGCCTGGCGTCGCCACGCGCTGAGGTTCAGGATGTCGGCTTCCCGCCAGCCGTACGCGCGGGCCAGCTCGTGGATGTCGCGCAGCAAATCCAGCGCCCAGGCCTGGAGCTCGCTCCACAGGTACGAAACGATATCGAATGGCGCCTGCCATTGCCGCGCACAACGCGGGCAGGTCAGCGCCAGGCGGATGTCGCCTTGCGGATCGAGGTCGGCCATGCGTCCGGTCAACGCGGTCGTGAGCGACGCGGGCAGGGCGTGCACCGGCGCGATCTCGCCGTGCCAGCGGGCTTCGGTCACGCAGCGTTCCAGCAGCGCGGTTTTGCGGCCGGCGGGGTCGCCGCCCAGCTCCAAGGCCTCAAGATCGCCGCAGGTGGGAAGGCGGAAGCGCAGCTCGTAGCCCGCGTCCGCCAGCGTGAGCGCGGACTCCGGCGGGGTGGCTTCCGGCGCGCGGATGTCCGCGACGGCGAAGTCGAGCTCGATGTCCAGGCCGCAGTCGGGACATTGCGCGGCGCCGGTCAGGCGCGGGCCGAAGAGGCGTTCGCGCAGCCCAAGCAGCTCGCGGTCGCGGCGGCCGATGCCGAAGCCCGCCAGTTCTGCGGCGGGCACCGCGGGCTGGGCGAGGGCGAGCAGGGCCCGGGCACGCTGCGCCGGGGTCCGGGCGCGCCCTTGCTCCCAGACCTCGAGCAGCTGGCTGGCGGTCAACACGCGGTCCATGTGGCCGGATCAGGCGGGGTTCGTGAACGCGGGCTCGGTCGGCTCGGTGACGTCGACGTCGCGCTCCCAGCCCTCGTTCTCCAGCTTCAGGTGCTGAATGGCGACGGCGTTGGCGT